>CAXTPR010000105.1:0-2008 GCA_964246235.1 uncultured Acidobacteriaceae bacterium | reverse complement strand
AGCGCTGCCCTGTCACGGCAGAGGTCGCGGGTTCGAGCCCCGTCGTCCCCGCCATAGATTCTAAAAGACTTAGAAGCTATGGCAACCTACAGTGACAAGCAAATCAAGACACAATAAGGTCACAATAGCGAATCGCCCAACGATTACGCTTCTGTGCCGTTCGTGCCTGTTTCTGCTGTGTGCCCACGTTTGTGCCCACGTTCGGCACAATCATCTGAACAACCTTGCTCTGTGCTGCCCGCTTGTGCGAGTTCACGGCCTGCGTGTAAACGTCGAGCGTGATCTTGCTGTTGGCGTGCCGCAAAAGCTCCTGGACGGTCTTCACGTCTTCCCCACTGGCCTTCAGCAATGTGCCGAAGGAATGGCGGAAGGTATGCCAACCGATGTTCTTGTGGATGCCAGCCGCCTTGGCCGCTGGCTTGATATGCCGCTTCATGAGGTTGTCCGGCCGATAGGGCTGTGTGCCCTTCATGGTCGGGCTGGCGAAGACCCAATCGGTGTCCATCGGATAGGCACAGGTCTTTCTCCAACGCAGAAGATCCTCGGCCATGTATCTGTCCATGGGGACCGGCCTAGCTGAGGCTTCTGTTTTGCAGACACCCATTACCTGATGCCAGATAGACTCGGTGACGCGAATCTCCAGGTTCTCGAAATCAATGTCATCCCACTTCAGAGCGAGAAGTTCACTGACCGAAGGCCCGTCGCCGCGTCGAGCAGAACCAAGGTCCGCTCCCGCACGGCGAGCTTCGTCAAAAGGGCTTGGAGTTCGTGCAATTCGAGGACATCGGGAATACGCTCCCGCTTCGCGCTCTGGCGCACAAGCTTGATCGGATTCTTATCCGTCCACTCGTATCGCATCGCGTGACTGAAGAGAGCGCTCATGATGTTCCGAATCTTCGCCTTCGTTCCGCGTGCCCGCTGAATACTGCCTAGCCATTCTTCAACGGCAACCGACTTGACCTGTTCCAAGCGGTGGTCACCCCACCATGGAAGAATCCAGCCGTTTAGATAACATTCGTATCCGGCTCGCGTCGAGTGCGCCTTGCGTCCCTGCTCGTCTTCGGTCAGTTCCTTCAACCGGTAGTGCCCGATCAGTTCGGCTATCGTACTCGGGCAGCTTACCGCCCGCGGGGTTTGTTGGTTGGCGTCGATGCGCAACGCGTTGGCGGCTTTCAGAGCTGCTGCTTCCGACGGGAGAGTTATGGTCGTGCCGATCACAGCTTTGCGCTGCAAATTCTTGCCGTCCGGCCCGATCTCTCTCCAGCGAAAGACCCAAACATCGGGCCCCTTCTGCCGCTTGCTACGCTGCACGCTTCCTTGCTGATACCGTGTGCGCCTCGCCATAAATACTCCTGGTCTCCGGCGCAACGGGTGGCTTGATTTAAGGCTATCGCTACGTCGGGCAGAGGTCTAGTGGAAACTCAGCTTGCAAGCTGCTCAGTGATCCATCGATCGATGTCGCTGGCTCGGAAACGCCACATGGAACCCAATTGAAAACCCCGAACGATTCCTTGCCGCGCATATCGCTGGAGGGTCTTTGGATGTATCCGCATGATGGCGGCTGCCTGGTCGGTATCCAGCAAAGGCTCAGGAACGAACGGCTCACTTCGTACAGGCTTTCTTCCCAATCCCTGATCCGGTAGTCTGTCGATCATCACTGTGCCTCCTCTGAAGCCGGAGCAGCGTCACACAGTCTCAAAGCGGCAACTTGTGCGGCGTACTTCTACCAAGTGAAACCGCTATTGATTCTTCGGATACTGCTGCTGACTACGATTGGCGCAGACCTCTGCAAATGTCCAATCACATTTTGCCGAGCGACTATTCCAAACGTAATAGTCCTCGTACGCAAGCTGCACGCCGTAGTCCACGAAAATGGAAGCAGATGTGTCAAACTATTCACGGGATAGTCTCGCACCAGAAGATTTCAAGATAGTCTTGCGTTTCCATTTATCTGTTGAAGTACGGAGTGAACGCGAACCAGGTGTTTCAGTGGCGGCGTTTATATCGC
>CAXTPR010000104.1:0-2009 GCA_964246235.1 uncultured Acidobacteriaceae bacterium | reverse complement strand
TCTCCTGTCCAATGTGTCTCTTATCCATTGGCACATTGCAAGCCGGGCACTCCAAGCCCTCGCGGCGGTTGATGGCTGGGCGCTCGACTTCCGACACAGGGTTCTTCTCAACGTGATGGTGCCGGACAAGATGTTTGAAAAGGCTGGAGAGGGCCGCAAGTCTCCGCCGCACGGTGGACGGCGCGGCTTCCTCGATCTCGCGCATGATGCGCTAAGGATAGGTGCAAGGCGACTGACCTTTGAGAGCAGAAGCATCTGCAAACATTCCTAGACCGACTCTCTCGGAAGCACAAAATGGTCATAGTCGTGGCGAGTACGGAAAGGTAGTGCTGTGCCGAACCGAGTTAGTATCGTGAGGTTAATTTCCTGATGGCGAACTTTGTCAATCTCGATGCTTCTGATCCTTCCAAACCGGAACGGCAGTAAGGCGTCCGTCACCTTCGCTACCATGATATCGCCTTCAGCGATCCTCGCGCAGTCACTTTCGAAGCAGGCAATGGACTTGTTGAATACCGCGATTGGTTTCCCGAGAAACAGGACGCCGTCTTTCGTTAATTCACTGGCAAGAATCTCCTGCAAGAGGATTTCGTAGAGAGCATTACCATATGCCCTTATCAATCTGCAGCGGTCTCTAAGAAGCGCAACGGCTTCGATGTCATCCACATCGATTACGCCATGTGAGACCTGGTTCCTTCTCTCAACAAGGTCATCTATAGGTTGAAGAATGGTTTTAAGTTCTTGATCGGATGTCTGCTGCAAATCGCGTTCAGGATCGGATTGTGCAAGAAACATGCTAAACGCGTTTGTCAGCAGCACTTTTCTCAAGTGCTTGTCTACGCCTACCGAGGTCAAGAAAGATGTGATTTTCGCCAGGGTGATATTGCCACGGTGTAAGACAAATGCAGGTCCGTTTAACTTAAACTCGGCGCTTCCCGACGCACATGAGTGCAGATTCGAGATAACTCCTTCTTGTGTAGTGTCACGCTTGAATCTGTCTTCAATGATGGCCTTTAGGAGTTCAATCGACAGTGCGGTATGATGTTTTTGTATAGCATCGGGCAAGTCGGCAAACTTCGACGCGTGCTGCGCTAGGACCGCCACATACCTTTCGATGACCGTGTCTACTAAACGCTCCAAGACGCCATATAGTGAAACGATTGCAACGGCATAGATGTAACGCTTGCGGTCAGTGCGAGACGCTGATTGCTCCCTAAGTAACTTTTGCTCCTCCTCATCCAGTGCTGACAAACTTGTCTCTCTCAGGAGCAGTCCAATCAAGATGCCTTCACGTTCAGCATCGGCGAGAAAGTCATCGAGGTCCTGTATGCCAGCCTCGAAGGTATGCAGGGCAGTTCTCATGGCCGCGAGAGGATTTCTCCAATAAACTCCTGAAACTTCTGTTCTCGGTCGAGCAGAGCGCTAGGATTTACATTCCTTCCTTCGAATACCGCGTAGTTGCTCTGGTAAAAGGCGGGAAGCTCCGCCTGGATTGCTGGTGCGTTCTTGCGCAGTCGGTCTGCTGCCTGAATGTTCGCCCCTATTACGAACATCAAAGGATCGTACACAGTCTGGGTTGGGCGCTCTAACCAGGTCCAGCTTGCTTCTTTGCCCCGCCGTCGCCATAGCCAAAATGCTTTCGGCCCGAACGTGTCTTCGACGACTGAGATCGTTTCCAAGAAGAGCTTCTCCAACTCCTCTAAGGTCACAGCGGAAAATGCATTTCCGTAGCGCAAGTAGCTGTCCAGATAGTCAGAGAGACTCGTGCCCTTATGCAGCCTGTGTTTCTGCCGGTAGGCAAAAAAGCGGAGCACCAGTTCAACGTCCTCCATCCTTCGAAAAGCTTCGTGTTGTATGCGGGCTTCGGAGGGCTGACCGCCTTCAATTTCTTCTTGTTCTGGCTCCGGAATGTCCCATAGGCGGCAGAGAGCTGGCGCTTTAGAAAGCCTGATGCAGATGACCTGCCCCCGGAAATTTCTACCAGTTGAAGCTGGAGTTCTCTCGTAAATTGA
>CAXTPR010000103.1:0-2089 GCA_964246235.1 uncultured Acidobacteriaceae bacterium | reverse complement strand
GGTCGGTGGAGTTGCGGACGCAATAAGTGTCAAGGTCATTGCCACGCGGCGGCTGGTTTAGGCATGCCCGGGACTTACTACTCGCCAAGGCACTTCCCGGAAGTGCGCTCCTGGATTGGTGCGAATCGCCTGTGCGCTCACCGACACCGGAGTGAAACGAAAGTGGACATCTTTACATGTGGGCGAAAGACCGGCGCCAGCGCATATAGCCCTGAAGCAAAGGCTCAGTCTAAGCTGCGTTCTTAATCTCCTGTTCCGCTCGATACGAAGCTAGACGATCAACCGCAGCGAGTTTATGTGCGGGCGCCAGGTGCGCGTATCGAATCGTCATCTTTATGTCTTTGTGGCCAGCGAGCTCTTGAACCGTCTTAAGATCGACGCCAGCCATAACCAGACGTGAGATATAGGTATGCCGAAAGATGTGCCAAGTGACATCCTTGAGCGCGGAATCCTGCTTCACCGCTTCTGCCATCACCAACTCGAACCAAGCACGAGGCGATATCATCGGCTCTCCGTACCGGGTAACGCAGACAGAAGAGCCGTCTCCAAACCCTCTCAGTTCGCGGAGCGCCTCAGTTGCTGCCTCGGTGAGAATGACTACACGAGCGCTTCCGTTCTTCGTCTTCAGCAAAATGATCTGCCGGCGGTCGATATCGACACGATCCCATTCGAGGGAGTATTGCTCGCCCCTGCGCATCCCAGTCTCCAACGCGAGAATCATCTCCGCTTCGTGTGTTGGACAGCGCTTGCGGATGACCGAACGAATCAAGCTCTCTTCGGCATAAGAGATGAATCGAACCCTCGCATTGTTTTCTTTGTGAAGACAAACGAGGCGAGCAGGATTGGTTTTCGCCTTGTTATTCCGAATGGCCTCCTGGAAGATCATCGAGAGCGTGCCGCGATAACGGTTGATTGTTGTCTTTTTGAGATCGTTGCGAGTGTCGAGGTATGCCTTGATTGTCTGTGGGGTGATGTCCTCGATTGGCACTTTCCCAAATGTTGGAAGGAGCTTCGCCACGGTCGATTTGTCACCCGGGTATGAAGCCTTGTGTTCTCTCGAATAGATGAGCGCATCGGTCGCGATCTCGTCGAAAAGAACTCTGCGCCTCCTTACCGATTCGGGGAGCTTTAGACCGCGCAAGGCGTCGCTTTTTCGCGTCTGATATAGAGCGACCGCGTCGGACTTTCGCCCCACTTTCTCCCGCCTGCGTTTGCCCGACACGTAGTAGTTGATCCACCAGATCTTGCTGCCGACAGGATGTTCGTAAACGCCTTTGACTGGTTTCGCCATGAACCGCCGTCATCTCCACTCCGCATATCATACCGTGGCTGGTGGCTGTTTCGATGGCTGTTGCTGATGGAACAGCATGCCCGTGAATGCGGCGCTGTGCGAAGGGGTGATCAGGAAGCCTTCTGTAATCAATGTATGTGCAGACCTATGCGATGGTATGCAAAAGGAATTATTCGGCTGTTAACCGAAGGGTTGTAGGTTCGAGTCCTACCTCAGGAGCCATTCTTATCAACAACTTGCAAGACCTCCTTCCTCTGAGCTTCGTCAAACTTCGTCAAATTGCGATTTGACTCTGTTCCTGTTGCTGCGGCGCGTGGCGAATGTTTCGCCCTTTGAGCCCCAGATTCTCGGCTGGAACGAAGCCGTCGAGTACCGCCGCTGCCCGTGAGTTCACGGCTCGCGCCACGTTCTCGTCAAGCCTCTGCACGTACACGTTGCCCGTTGTGGTGATGCTGGCATGGCGTAACGCACCCTGCGTGTCTTTCAGGGTTCCGTGGTTCTGCATGTCGGTCCCCATCGTGCGGCGCATCACCTGAAAGGTGACAAGCCGATCCGGAATCCCCAGCTTGCGAGAGATAGGCCGTATCCGCCAACGGAGGAAGTTCTTCCCGTCGCGCGGGACTGCCTGTCCGGTCCTGTCTCCACGCCCGAAAGTCGGGAACATCAACGCCTCGGGCGAAGAGTCCGCGCAAAGCTTGCGCCACGCTTCAATGACGAGCCTGACAGGTTCGGGAACCGGGATGGGTGGAGTGCCCGGCTTGCAATGTGCCAATGGATAAGAGACACATTGGACAGGAG
>CAXTPR010000102.1:0-2405 GCA_964246235.1 uncultured Acidobacteriaceae bacterium | reverse complement strand
GAAATAGCTGCGCTACACTAACTCATTCAACGGCACAAAAGATCGGGCACGCCACAAGCTGTGTTTGCCGAGCAGCCTGCCAAGAAGCCATAAGCACTGCCGGTAGAAGAGATGATCTGTACGTCGAGTAGCAGATTGCCAAGTGCGGGATTGTAGTTGAATGTGCCGTTGAAGCCTTGCACTCCACTGACGTACCCAGATGAGAAGAGGGTCTCATCCGTGCCAAAATTAGCCGCATACGCATTGCTCAGCCCGCTGAGAGACTTGGTAGTCGTCGATAGGCTGATGATGAAGTTGCCGGAATCGAGCCTAGGGATGGGAGGAATGATAGTGCAGTGATGGTCACCGAGCCTGAGAAGGAACTTGCACTGTATGCCTGTTGATATTCACCGGAATATTGGCCACTACCGAACGGGAAAACGTTTTGAGCGCCGCTACCCGATCCAACTGTGATGGTATCTGCATGCGCGGCGAGCGTTGCAAGCAGTGCAGCAAAGATGAACGTAGAGG
Organism: uncultured Acidobacteriaceae bacterium; assembly: GCA_964246235.1. Taxonomy (GTDB): domain Bacteria; phylum Acidobacteriota; class Terriglobia; order Terriglobales; family Acidobacteriaceae; genus Granulicella. Next base: position 1,895 of record CAXTPR010000102.1, on the reverse strand, counting down.
TCCTACGGTGCATGTTCTCTCCTGAAGACGGGGTATGCGGGCAGAGTACCACCTCGACGGTGGCCCTTTTTGTCGCTTGCAAGCAGAATGTCTACACTGTTCGGAGAGGACCTAACATTGCCCCTTGACGTGAACAAGATGTTGTCAGAACTTGATACCGAGATCAAACGCCTGAAGATGATTCGCTCCCACCTTGTCCGGTGAGACCGCACCGAAGAAATGCGGTCGGCCAGCCGGTTCGAAGAACGCCGCGTCAGGATCAACACCGGCGAAGAAGCGCACGATGTCACCAGAGGCACGGGCAAGAATCGCGGCGGCTCAGAAGAAGGTTGGGCTGCGCAGAAGAAGGGTGCGTAGAACACGAACAAAGAACCCCGGCCTGAGCCGGGGTTTTCGCGCCTAGGGGACCATAAATCGTTTGCGAACAGCCCCTGCTACACCGACGAGACCCGTTCCGAGTAGAGCAAGGCTTGACGGTTCAGGCGTCGCTGCAATGGATGGTATTTGTGTGATCGTGAGAGTTGTGTGGTACTCGTCATGTGTACCAACGGTAAAGAAGGCAGGACTGCGGTCGGTGAAGTAAGTTGTGTAACCTTGAGAGTCAAAGAACCCAATCAGTCCAAGATTCGGATCAGGGTTGATTTCGACCGATGTACACCCGCGCATATTCTCGTAACCTTTGTATGAGCAGGTTAGCGGGGTGAATGTTGTGTCGGAAGTGATGAGGAACGGACTAATATAGGTGAAGCCCTGCCCCGCGTTCTCATAGCCTGCGTCTACTGTGAAGTTGTAAGCAAACGTGTCCGCACGACTGCTGAGAGGTGCAAGACACAACGAGAAAACTGCCAGCAACAGCAACAATCGCATACGAATCTCCTCGGAGTTTGTAAAGCTGAGGAGACAGTAATGTGACCCGCCCCGGTACGCATCCCTCAAATGAGGGAAGTGTCCCGGCGAGTTCCCTCATAGACCCGCGTTGGACCACCAGCCTCATTGCAATCCGCACACCCCTGCGTAGTGATCCGCCAACCGCTGCCATAACCTGTGGGCTCTGATAAACGGCTGAGGCGGGCCTGTGAAGTTCCGTTTCTGAACGAGTTCGAACATGGCGGGGTGAGCCTGAGCGAACCGCATCAGATGCATCATCCCGACATTGCATGCCGGGATGTCTTCCAACTCCCACTGCGAGATGAACTGTTGAAACGTAGCCTGTTCCTGAGTCCACTCGGATATGGCCTGTTCTTCCTCTACCGGCACATACGTGAGGTCAAAACGTAGAGTTTGGTCGTCCATAGAGTTCGTCTCCTCTTCGCCTTATTGTTCTCTCATGCGGGTTGCGGGACACAACAAACAGGTGGACAACGAACGGTTGCTCATGGTCTGCCCGGCTTGATTTGTGCCAATGGATAAGAGACACATTGGACAAGGAGAGCGTATGGGAAGGGGCAAGAAGTATCAGCCTGAGCTTGTGGTGAACCTGCTCAGGCAGATCGAAGTGGCGGTTGCGAACGGCAAGACGACGGCGCAGGCATTGAAGGAAGCGGGGATCGTGGAGCAGACCCACTTCCGCTGGCGCAAGGAGTATGGTGGCCTGCAGGTGGACCAGGCCAAGCGGCTGAAGGAGCTGGAGCAGGAGAACACGAAGCTGAAGCGGCTGGTAGCGAACCTGAGCCTGGAGAAGCTGGTGTTGAAGGACATCGCGGAGGGAAACTTCTAAGCCCTGAGCGACGGCGTTGTGCGGTATCTCATGCTCGGCAGGAGCATGGGATGGGTGAGCGCTGGGCGTGCCGTGTGGTGAATCAGCCGCGCGGCACACAACGCTACCGGCCGGCGCAGCGGGAGGACGAAGAGAAGCTCACCCAGGCAAACGTCGATCTTGCCAGCCAATATGGGCG
>CAXTPR010000101.1:0-2419 GCA_964246235.1 uncultured Acidobacteriaceae bacterium | reverse complement strand
GTGCAGCAGAGTGAGCTTCGCTTCTTCGACGAACGCGCGTCCGGCCTCCGTGAGCGTCACGTTGGTGTGGTTGCGCTCAAACAGCTTGAGGCGATGCCGCTGTTCAACGGAACTCACAAGACGGCTCAATCCCGACTGACTCATTCCAACGCGCCTCGCAGCGCGTGTGAAGTTCAGCTCTTCTGAGAGAGTCACGATGGCTATAAGAGACCGAACATCGACGAAGCGCTGCATAATCCCGCTCCCGCTGCCCGCTCGACTTCTGAGACGGTGGTATCCATCCGCTCTGCGGCTTGGATCGCTGTTTACACGATTTAGACACACCACCTGCATGTTTGTACCTGCTGCAGCGCGAGCGTTTTGACGATGCAAAACTCCAAACCCAAAGCACGGCAGACGATCAAAGCTGCTCGCAGAACTTCACCGAGCCTCAGCGGAATGGACGTATTATGCGCCCCACGCATAACGCTGTCCCGGAGAGTCATTGGACAGGCATCTGCTTTGTCGGGAATGCTTTCGAGCATGGAGCTTCCTCATGCTTGCGAACCGAAGGCACGAAGCGGATGTACTCACAGGCGACGAGTCTGCAACCACTGAACCTCGCATGTCGGCGGCAGGTCTCGCTACTCAAAGCGAACCGGGACTCAGAGGGATGGAGCTTGGCCGGAAGCCGGTCGCGTCCGCTCGCCCCACGAGCGACCGACATGCTTACCTTTCCCACAAGCTGCCGGAGCGCGGTGTCTTCGAGCCGCTCTTGGATTTGCATGAGGCGGCTGCGATCCTCGGGATGCACTGGAAGACCTTGGAAGCCAAGGCACGGCTGCATCAGGTACCCGCGCTGAAAGTAGGAAAACGCTGGCGTTTTCGCCTGAGTTCGCTGAATTCCTGGCTGGAAGATGGCATAAACTCGAACACAACCGATCACGCCGTTGTGACTAGACAGGAACGGTGTTCTTGAAATTCACTCGGCAACGCTACCAACGTGGCTATTTGCGGCGGGTGCCGCGAGCCAATAACCGGTCGGCCTGGGAGTATCGGTACGCAGACCCTCAGACCGGCAAAGAGAAGTCCATGTACTTCAGCACAGAACAGTTTCCGACGCAGACCGCGGTCGAGCGGCACCTGGAAGCCTTTGTGCTCAAACTCAACTCTGACAACCCAACCCTAGCCGTCCTTGAGCCGACCTTCGACGCTTTGCTCGACCGCTTCATCGCGGAAGAGCGGTTGCTGGAGATCAAGAAGGTTCGTCCCGGCGAATCCTGCGACAAGGTCGGAGAACTCAGCTACTCGACTGTGCTGTCCTACCTCAGCGTCATCAAGCGGGTCCGTGCCGAGTGGGGTCCCACTCGCATCACTCGCGTGAAGCCGATGCGAGTTCAGGAATGGCTCAAAGCCATGAACGTCGCTCCCAAGACCAAAGGACACATCAAGGCCATCATGCACCGGCTGTATGAGAAGGCCATGCTGTGGGAGATGGTCGAGTGGGAGCGGAATCCCATGGAACTGGTTGAGATCAAGGGCATCAGCAAGCGCCGCAAGAAGCCGATTGTGCTGACCGCTGACCAGTACTACCTCATCGTTGCACTGCTTCCCGAGCCCTACTCCACGATGGTGATCGTGGCGCAGTGCACCGGCTTGCGGGCCGAGGAGGTGCTGGCGCTGGAGTGGTCCGACATCAACTTCGAGCAGCTCACCATGCGGGTGACCCGCGCTGTGGTTCACGGACGGGTGAAGACGGTCAAAACGGAGTACTCGGAAGACGAGCTTCCGTTAGACCCGGACTTCGCGACGCTCCTCCTGGAGCGGAGGCGACTCCAGCTTCGCGAAGCGCCAGAGGGTGTTTCAACCCGGTATACCGGGTTGAATCTGGTCTTCCCAAGTCCGCTCACAGCTCGCCACTATCACGCAGCGCCGATCCAGCAGGATTACATCCGGCCGGCCGGCACCTGCGTTGTTCCGTGCTCAAAGTGCGGGGCAGGGATTGGCGTCTGGTGTGTGCAGGATGCGCCGACAGCGAACGGCAAGCGGGTGCTGATCCACGATGAGCGGTGGGACGCCGCTGGAAAGTATGCCGGTGTAGGCTGGCACACCTTCCGGCATACCTATCGTTCCTGGCTGGATGACACGGGAGCACCGATGGGAGTGCAGCAGAAATTGATGCGGCACGCCCAGATCTCGACCACGATGAACGTGTACGGCAACGCGCTGATGGAAGCCAAGCGCGAGGCGAATGCGGCTGTCGTCAGCAGAATCTTGAGGAGTGCATAACTCCATGGCAAAAGGTGTCCAAACGTGCGAAAACCCGGTCCAGCGAATCAGCGTCGCTGCTAAACCGGGTTATTCCGGGTTGGAACTTTCGCTAAGTGGTTGCGGGGGCAGGATTTGAACCTGCGACCTTTGGGTTATGAGCCCAACGAGC
>CAXTPR010000100.1:1258-2566 GCA_964246235.1 uncultured Acidobacteriaceae bacterium | reverse complement strand
CTACCCGTCCATTTCTCACACCGGAGTACGCTTATGACCCGCTTCGCTTCGCACTGACGCTCCTCACCAGTCGCGCCGCCCTGATACAAGCCACTGCTTCGATCGCGCAGATGCTAACCTTCCCCCGATACTGGAGTCCACCCGGCCTGCACTTCCGGGGGGAGTTTCCGATCTACCCCGGAATGGCGCCGGGGCTCGCAACCGAACGCCGCGCCCGAGAAGTGGAATACGATGGGCGGCTACCATATGCTCGCAACGAAACCCTCGTGGTTGTCCGCTAAGTAAGATTCTGTCTCGTACAGGTATTAGCGCAGGATAGAAGTGGTTCTTGTGTACATTTGGTGATTCTTTCCAGCAGCTCCTGATGGGCGTAGCAAGGAGTTAGCACGCTGGAGGTTCCGGATGGTTCGAGGGACGCTGAGAACGCCGGAGCAAAAATAGGCCATGTAGCGCCGCGTGAGCGGCGGTACGTGGCGGTGTAAAAGTAGTCCACCGCCGGATTGGGTTTGCATGGAACGTTGCGAACGTGACGGGGTTCATGGGACACCGGAGGATGTTCAAGGTGGAGCTTTACGGACGTGTGCGTCGTGCGGTGCGGGTGGAGGGACGAAGCCAGCGAGCGGTGGCTTGAGAGTTTGGCATCTCGCGGGATTCGGTGCGGAAGATGCTGCGGTATTCGGTGCCACCCGGGTATCAGCGTCAACAGCCGGTGAAGCGTCCGCGTCTGGGGCCATGGACGGGTGTGATCGACGCCATCCTGGAAGACGCCCGTCAGCGCCCGGTCAAGCAGCGGCATACGGCGAAGCGGATCCTGGATCGGCTTTGCGAAGAGCACGGGTTCGCGGGCGGGTACACGATCGTGAAGGACTACGTGCGCACGGCGACGCTGCGCGGTCGGGAGAGGTTCGTGCCGCTGACGCATCCCGCGGGCGAGGCGCAGGTGGACTTCGGCGAAGCGCTGGTAGTGATCGCCGGCGTGGAGCGCAAGGCGCACTACCTGGTGATGGACCTGCCCCACTCGGATGATTGTTTCGTGGCGGCCTTTCCGGCGGAGACGAGAGCCTTCTCCGAGTTGCAGAGCCCTTATCTCTTTGCCGACAAGTTCGGCCGCCCGGCCAAGGGCAACGACAAGGGCAAGGTGGAGGGCTTGGCCGGGTATGCACGGCGGAACTTCATGGTGCCGATCCCGCGCTTCGCGCATTCAACGAACATCTCGAACAGCAGTGCCGCAGGCGGCGGGAGCGCCGTCTGCGCGGCCACACGGAGACCATCGCCGAGCGCTTCGAGCGCGACCGGACAGCGTTGCTG
>CAXTPR010000100.1:0-1158 GCA_964246235.1 uncultured Acidobacteriaceae bacterium | reverse complement strand
CGACGGCCGAAGTACGAACCACCCATGCCTCCGACTATATGGCCCTGCTGGAAGGTGCGACCGCATGAGCGAGACCGAAGAATCGCTCCCCCCTTATCGAGACGCCGCAGCTTTTACTCGAACATCATCTGAAGACGTTGCGCCTGCCCACCATGCTGCGCGAATATGACCGCGTTGCGCGGCAGTGCGCGGTGGAGGATGTCGACTTCCCACGCTATCTGCTGCGCATGGCTGAGTTGGAGCTGCTGGATCGCGAGCGCCGCGCCACCGAACGCCGCATCCGGCAGGCCAGGTTCCCGGTGACCAAAAGCCTGGACAGCTTCGACTTCCTCGCCATGCCCACGCTCCACAAGGCCATGGTCCTGGAGCTGGCCGTTGTGAGTTCCTGCTGCGCAAGGAGAACGTGCTCCTGCTTGGCAACTCCGGCACCGGAAAGACCCAGGGTCCCCAGCGACAGGTCTTCGTCGCTGGGGTGGAAGACCCACATCGCGCTCGCGCTCGGTCTCGCCGCATGCCAGGGCGGCCATCGCGTCCGCTTCACTACCGCCTCCGTCCTGGTCAGCGAACTGATCGAGGCCCGCGATGAGAAGAAGCTGCTGCGCTTTCAGAAGCAGATCGCCAGCTACGATCTGCTCATCCTCGATGAGCTCGGCTTCGTGCCGCTGTCCAAAACCGGCGCCGAACTGCTCTTCGAGATGCTCAGCCAACGCTAGGAGCGCGGCTCCACCATGGTGACCAGCAACCTGCCCTTCGCCGAGTGGACCGAGGTCCTCGGCTCCGAGCGGCTCACCGGCGCGCTGCTCGATCGCCTGACCCACCACGTCCACATCCTCGAGATGAACGGCGACAGCTTCCGCCTCAAGCAGAGCAGGCGAAAACGAGCCCCGTCCCGCTGAGCCCCCGCCAGCTACCCCCGCATACGCGCCGCGGGAGTATGGCCTCTTCCGCTACGCTCCAGAGGCCACACTCCCCCTAATCTCAATCCCTTGCAAGGCTCCAAATGGCCTACTTTTACTCCGCCACACTGGCCTGCTTTACGACGCCCTTGACAGGCAGAGAGTTCGTCGAGGAAGCTGGCGCGAGGACTTCTTCGACAAGCTGACATTTTGCCGGCAAAGCGCTCTGGACAGATTCGGCGAGTGAGAAACTGCTGCCGGA
>CAXTPR010000099.1:0-2612 GCA_964246235.1 uncultured Acidobacteriaceae bacterium | reverse complement strand
CACATCATCAAGCCACAGCAACTCCCTGTACACCCGGCCAACACAGGACGCTTACCGTCAGGGCCACTAAGACGAATCAACACAGCGGAGGAGATAGAAGACCAAGGCTTCTCCAACGTGGTCCCCCCCCCGTCACGACAGTGTGGGTTGGCAGAGTTCGAAATCTCATGGAAGTGACGGCATGCCGAGCATCAGCGTTCCGGGGCTGAGCTCGTGACGCTGGGGTTCGTTACGTGAAACGCAGTTGTGGGAAGTAAGCAGGGGCAGGAGGAGGCTCCCCCTCCTGCCCCTTCTCCCACTGCCGCTAGTGCTCAAGTGAACAGAAGCGCGTTTATCAGGAGTGATCGCGATGCAGTGGCAGTTACCCTACGATCAAGAACACATCTGTCTCTTAGAGGGGTATGACACCGCGCGTCTGGAGGATCTCTTGCACCTGCCAATCAATCAGGTTGTAGTTGCCTATTCCCGCTTGAGATAGAAGACGATCACTCTGAGAATGACTGACCCGGACCCTCGTTCCTGTTTCATCTACAAGGTCATAGTCGTCGGGGTTTCCAGTCCCTCTAAAGCGCATGAACAAGTGCTTATCGAGAAGATCCTCAGCCCTAACTGGTTCCGAACCTATGATCTGCCAGTAGCCCCTCGAAAAACCCAAATTGTTTACAACTGCAGGTCCAATGATGAGATTGTTCCGAATCAATCTCTCGGGCGCAGGGCGCTCTGCGCCTGTCACCTCGTAGACGTAAACGAGGTTCAATTCGAAATCCAAACCGAAGAAACTTGATTTCTTCATGAGTCGGCCCATACGAACACGCCCGTAGCGGGCGAAAGGCGAAAAATATCCCCCACCTTGCCTCTTTGACCTTTGTCAGTCAGACGCACAGCGGTACATACGTTAGCTTCTTCGATATTCGCGAGTTTTCGCATCGACTGAGTATAGCGACTGTGTCGACTGCAGTGGCACCGCTCAGGGTGACTGAGGTTCCAAACCAATCTGGTCGTTCACGGCATTCTGAAGCCGCTGTTTACATCCGAGATAACGTTCGGTCGTTTGGATTGAAACATGCCCGAGGAGAAATTGAATTTGCTCTAGTTCGCCTCCAGCTTGGTGGCAAAGGCGGGCACAGGTTCAACGAAGATCGTGCGGAGCGATTAGGCCGATGCCGCAGTTCGTGGCCGCTTCGCGAACGATGGACCAGGATACCTTCGGCGTGAACCCTCGACCTTGAACCCGTCCGGCCTTTCCTATAGCGCGGAAGAGCGTTCCATCCTGTAGCTTCGCTGCATTTGCCCATGTATCGACGACTGACTTCACCCAACCAGGCACAGGGATCGTCCGCATGTGACGGCCTTTCCCAACGAGGTCTGCAAGCACCCAGTGATCTTCTCGAAGCTCGAGATCCTCGATCTTTACGGCTACAAGTTCCGCTCGGCGTAAACCACAGCCGAGGAGCATGGCTATAACTGCTTGGTTGCGCAGGTCGCGCAGTTGCTTTCCAGAATGTACGGCAAGCAACTTCCTGCCCTGTTCAACGGTGAGCCAATTCCCAACACGAACTCCTAAGCGCTTCGCTCCTTTGACTCTGCGAATGCCAGCAGCAAGGTCTGGACTGAGCAGTCCGCAGTCGGAAGCCTCATATGCGAGCCTACGGACAGCAGCGAGTCTTAGATTGATCGTTGACGGAGAGTAGCTGCGCTGCTCCAGGGCGATTCTATAGCGAGTCACTACTGTCTTGTTGAAAGCTAGACGTGGTTCAGAGGTGTACCAGTCGATGAAGTCGCGGATGGCATGCTCGTGCGACCGTCGGCGAGTTCAAAGAGGGAAGGCTGTTGAGGACTGCCGACTTGGAATAATCAAGGTCGGGGAGTTTGAGGATGCTCTTGGGCTTCTTTGTTCTTTTCGCCATACTGGCGGCCTCCTAGCCGTGGCGAAAGCATTTCTCAACGGGATATGCTGGTTGCATGATCTCTCTGGGACTTTCACATGCCGAGGCGAGTGATGGCCGTCAACCTCCAGGTGAGGTAATACGCGCTTTAGGAGAGGCCGCTGCGTGGTGTACTCTCCATCCGTTTGGAACCGACAAATTACGCTGTTCGCTGCTCGACCCGCATACAAGTTTTAGCGTTCCAACGCTCAACGAACTCGGGATAGATGCTTTCGTCAAAGCGAAACGCGAAGGCTACAAGCAAGCGGTAGAGTCAATCCAGCGAAAGCGATCAGAATGGCTTCGTGAAGCTAAAGCTCGACCTTTTGAGCCAACGGAGGCGCAGAGTCTAGGAAGACTTCTACTCTATGAGGGAATGGAAACCGTGTCGGATGGTGCAGCCGAAGCTTCTTCGCACAGCTTTTACGATGTGGAAGATGCCCCTCCTTGGGATACGTGGTTTGGTACAAAGACGGCACGATCTTCTGCTGGGTCCCAGATGCTCTCGTCTCGGATGCTCAAGCCGGGATCGACGCAAATCCTGTTGACTGCATCCACTGGGCGAACTGGTCGGCACTCGGATCATTGGTCAACAGATGATCGGCGTTAGCTTTGTCTGACGATTAGTCCTTACAATGTATGGTCCGCCGCGTGACTGCAAGGGGTAGTTTGGGCGAGAAGACAAGT
>CAXTPR010000098.1:0-2797 GCA_964246235.1 uncultured Acidobacteriaceae bacterium | reverse complement strand
GAAATAGCTGCGCTACACTAACTCATCCAACGGCACAAAAGATCGGGCACGCCAGCTGGGACCGAAGACTTCTGCCCTAGCTCTTTTCCGCTTGGTGCGTACGGTCCCTGAGATTGCGCTCGCCTACGCACCTTCCCGTGAATTCAATCAACAATATTCAGAAGGTCTAGGCGAGCGTCTCACCGGCGTCTTCGCATTGTGAGGCGCTATGGCTCTGGTTCTTTAGCTGAATCAAATCGACTGCAGGTCTTCCATACTTGCTAACGGCCGATCGTAACGTAGACATCAACCACGGATTGTGAGGACAAGAGATTTGAGGCAGACGGCGGCTGTTGTATTTGCATACTCGCCGCATTGTGCAATGAGTAGCTGCTTCCGCGGCTTCGCCGAGAACTACGAGGTGAGGGTTGGCAAGAAGTTCTCTTCCAATAAGCAGCACATCTGCTTCTTCTCTCCGAAGAAGATCTTGCATAGTCGCGATTCTGTTTATGTTCCCCGCGAGCATAATCGGTACGGAAGAGTTCTCTTTCGCAATGCGCCCGAGATGACGGTGCACCGCTTCTCCCAAAGTGCGATCAGGCATGATGATGTCAGGTTTGTTGTACACACCTGCTGAGATGCTGATGTACGCAACCCCCAGTTCCTCTAGTGCTCGAACAATCGCGGGTAAGTCCTCGGCCTGGAGACCCCGGTGAACGTCTTCTAGACCGTTGATCCGTATGCCTACTTGGAGATCGAGCGAGTTCTTGATATCAGTGATCACTTCCGAAACGAAGCGCAGCCGATTCGGTAGGGAACCCCCGTACTCGTCTACTCTTTCGTTGAAAGCGGGTGAAAGGAAGTCTGACAACAGGTAACCATGAGCTGCGTGTAGCTCCAGCATCGGGAAAGATGCTCTTGCCGCCAATTTCGCGGCAGTCACAAATGCCTGTCTCGTTGCCCTAATATCGCGCCTGCTCAAGCGGCGAGGTACAAGAGACGTTGTGAGACCCGGAACGGCAGAGGCTGCCACAGGTATGCCTTTCAGAGATGTCTGACGTCCCGCGTGCATAAGCTGAATGACAGGTAGCGAGCCATGTCTGTTGATAGACTCAGCTGTTCTTGTCAAGCGTTCCATCTTCTCGTCTGAATCGAGGCAGAGGCTCCTCCAGCTTGCGCGACCGCCGGGCTCCACAGCAACGCCGCCGACAAAAACCAATCCCAGACCGGCACTGGCATAGAGTTCATGGAAACGCTCGAAAGCAGCATCCGGCAGGCCTGACCCATCAAGCATGCCGGTGCTGAGTGGGGCCAGACCAGCACGGTTCTTCGCTTGCAGACTGCCGAACAGAATCGTCTGATGGAGCAGGTCCAACGTTCACTCCGACAACAGCTCAGGCTGTAGACACACCAATCTAAGACAAGCTTCCGTTGCCGGATACATGGGAAGCGAGAGCGCTTCCTGAAGTGTGAACCAGCCCCACTCCAGCAGTTCGGTCGTATCCATAACCAACGCATTGTGAGAAGGAAGGTGCGCTTTATAGAAGTGAACGTTACCTGTGCCGAAATCATATGGAGCTTGAAAAATATGGTTGAAGTTCTGCGGCGGTATCTCCACTCCACACTCCTCTAGCACCTCCCTACAGATCGCGTTTTGGAGGCCTTCGTCCTCGGGATCTACTCCCCCGCCAACAGGTTGCCAGCGCCGAGGCAGCCGATGCGTTCTCACGAGCAGCAAACGTTTCTGGAAGTCAACCAGCAGAGCAACCACGACGGTGCGAGCAGGAAAGTTGTAGCGCTCCCTTTCGATGTCCGCACTGTCATTGTGCTCACTCATTTACTTTGCGTAAACCCGCGATTCTAACCTCTTGGATAGCCACTATAACGAGACCGAGCATGGAGGCAAGTGCACCGACCACGTTGAGTGTCTCGACCGTTCGAGACGCCCAGGGGGCTGAGGAATTAACGTGACTGGCTAAGTAGGAAGCGACGTCAATGACAACTAATGCTCCGAACAGCCAGATGAGACCCGTTAGCATCCGGGAAAAACGTAAAGATGCTGCCACCGCATCTGCTATGGAGCGAGGAAGAAAGCGGTTCATATCTGCAATGTATTCGCGTTGTGAGAAGTTCTCCTCGTGGAATTGGGCAGGATAAGGCCAGCTTACAGACGCGTCACCGTGCTGGCCGGCATATGGCCTGGCAGTCTCGTGCAGCAGTTGATGGAAGATCCCTTTCACAAACCGAGTGTCTACTGGAAGCTTCACTGGACGCGCGCTCATGTTGGTGAGCGTGATGCCTAGCCTGCCTTCAAAGCCGGGGTCAGCTCCCGTGCTCACGGGCACGATCCCCAAGGAGAAGAGGAAACCCTTAGAGAAAAGGGATAAGAAATGAAGACGGTCTAAACATACCGTTTCTTTCGTGATGATGGTGACAGTCTCAAGGGGCCTTATGACGTGGTTATCAGACCGTTCTTGACGTGAAACTCGAGCGTCATAGTCGTAGCGGTACGCGATGTCACTCACCCGGAACTCGTATGTGCATCCTCTCAAGGAAGCTGCATCGTAATCACGGATGATGAAGTTCGCCTTTTCAATTTCTACGTCCGTCAGGAGCATTTGCGCGTTCTTTCCCAGATTGTGAGTCTACGGTTTGCAGCGTGAATCGGTGTGGTGCCTACGATCGACTTGACCAGCAAATCATAAACCGAGTTGGTCGTTTACTGCAGTTGCAATCTCCTGTTCTGACCCAAGATACCGTTCTGTGGTTTGGATCGACGAGTGCCCGAGCAGGAACTTTATCTGTTCCAGATCGCCTC
>CAXTPR010000097.1:0-2810 GCA_964246235.1 uncultured Acidobacteriaceae bacterium | reverse complement strand
ATCAACCAGGCTCTGAACAGGCCGAGAGCCAAGCTCGGGCTTGAACTCTCGACGTGGATGGCCATTGTGTTCGTGACCGTAACGGTTTTCCTCGTTGGGTTCCGAATCATCGCGATCTTGAGCTTTCCAATGCTTTCGGGCGGCGCATGGCTGGCCGTCCGCAAACACCCAAAGATGTTTCAACTACGGGGCCTGAGCCTCAGTCAGAAGTCCTACTATGATCCCCGCAAATACTGAACAACAGAAACACACGCCATGGTTCGCAAAAGCGGGAGCGGCTTGCAGCATCGTTCCGATCTCCCGCTTCGTGAGTTCGAACATCTTCGCCTTGAAGGGCGGAGGCTACGGATGCCTGTTCCAGCTCCCGGGCGTTGACGAAGAAAGTCTTACCGACCTCGAACTTGACGCGCGGGTACGATCCATCGAGGGCGCACTGCGCGGTCTGCCAGAGGGCTCCTGCCTGTATCAGTACACGCGGGTGATGTCCGGCTACGATCTGCCACGTCAGGCCAAGTACAGCAACACCATCACTGAGGTGTTCGCCTCGGACCGGCTTGCCTTCCTTGAGCAGAACGCCGCTTTCCGTTCCATCGACCTGCATTGGTGCCTGACGTTCGAACCGGCGAAGGCCACGGCTTTCGAGAAGAAGCCAGCGGAGAACGCTGGAGAAAACGCAAGGCTGCTTTCCGAGCTGGAGAAGACTGCCACATTGCTCGAAGGTCACCTCGGGTCTTCGCTAGGGCTCAGGCTCCTCGACAAGAAATCTACATTCAAGTTTTTCAGCTATCTCTTCAATTTGGAGCGGTGGGCAGGAGACGATGAGCTCCGCGCCGATACAGGTGTCGATCGCCAGATCGTCAAGACTCCCGTCGCGTGGCATAGCGACCACGTCCAGGTGGGCAAACGCCATGTCCAGATGTTCTCCCTGATGGCCACGCCCGAGGCATCCCGCCCGTGCCAGTTCTCTGCGTTGCTCGCTCTCGACTGTGACGGCGTTCTTTGCTCCACATGGCGCGTGAAGTCGGCAGCGGCAGCCCGCAAAGAGATCGACGCCCAGGAGAAGTTCATCTCGTTCTTCAAAGTGGGGGTTCTCAGCCGGGTCATGAGTGGCCGCGACACGGCCTCTCTCGAAAACGGAGCCGGAGCGAAGGCGGCGAACAACAACATCGACGACCTCAGCGAGGTAATCCGTGCTCTCGACAAGAAAGCGCAGGGCGAGTATTCGCTCCGCCTGTTGGTCGCTGCCGACACCCGTGAGGGGTTGCGCTCAGTTATCCCCGCCGTGCACCGCATCTTCGTGGACGCGCGGGCCCAAGTAGTGGAAGAAACTCTCGGCTGCCTGTCGGCGTTCTACGCGATGTTCCCCGGCAATCAGAAGTTCAATGTTTTCCCTCAGTGGCTTGCCGAGGACCATCATGCCCGGCTCTCGTCCGTCTTCGCTCCGCATGTCGGACACCCGCATTCCGAAGACCTGAACGCCGAGTACTTGAACGTCCTGGAGACCCGCACGCGGACACCGTTCTTTCAGGATGTGTATGTCGACGGCGTCAGGGTGATGCTGATCCTGGGACCTACCGGCACGGGCAAGACGCAGCTCATCATGCAAATCCTGCGACAGATTCGGGAGCGCGGCGACTCTGCCATCATCTATGACCCGGCCTGCGAATACCTTCAGCGGTTCTACGATCCAGGGCGTGGCGACATCGTTCTGAACCCGCTCGATGAGCGCTGCCCGTATTGGGGGCCAGCGCAGGAGATGGCCTCGAATGCCGAAGCGGATGCCATCGCCGCATCCCTCTACCAGCCGACAACCGATGTCAAAGACGAGTTCTTCCACCAGACACCGGCCCAGATATTTGCCCATCTTTTAAGGAAAGGCCCGACGCCTCATGAGCTCGCCGAATGGATGGCGAGCAGCGACACCCTGGAGCGGCTGGTCGCGGGCACCGAGATGTCTTTCTACATCGACCGCAAGGCCGGTGCGCAGCGGGCCGGTGTCCTTGCGTCCCTCGGACTGGTAGCTAAATGCTTCCGTCTCCTGCCGGAAAAGAATCAGACGGATCGGACCTGGAACGCCCGCACATGGGCGAAGGAGCGCAAAGGTTGGATCTTCATTACGTCGCGTCCGCCGGAACGTGAAACGCTCCGGCCTCTGCACTCGCTTTGGATTGATTTGCTCGTCATGCGCCTGCTCAGCGCACCGCAGTCGGGCCAGAAGCCCGTATGGTTCGTGATCGACGAACTGGTGAGTTTGCAGAAGCTCCCGCAACTTCATACCGCCATCACTGAGAACCGCAAGAGCAAGAATCCGCTCGTGCTCGGCTTCCAAGGCAAGGCTCAGCTTGAAGTGACCTACGGCCATCTGGCGGAGGTCATGCTTTCGCAACCCGCGACCAAAATCTTCATGAAGACGGCGGAGCCAAAGGCGGCCGAGTGGATATCGGAAGCCATCGGCAAGGTTGAAATCGAGCGCTTGAAGGAGACCAAGTTCGACGGGTCGCGCTCAGGCAAGAACTTTACCGTTGACCGTCAGATCGAGCCGCTGGTGATGGGTTCGGAGATCAGTGGATTGGATGACCGCCACGCTTATCTCAAACTGGGAAACAACGTCGCACGATTCGACTTCGACTACCTCGACCTGCCCACACCAACGCCGGCCTTTGTGCCCGGAAGTCTGCGGATGGAGAAATGAGCTTCGATCCCGATACGTTGCAGCCGCGCCGTCCACAGACTGCAGTAACTGAAGAGACGCAACCCTGGAGTGCCCGGCTTGCAATGTGCCAATGGATAAGAGACACATTGGACAGGAG
>CAXTPR010000096.1:0-2882 GCA_964246235.1 uncultured Acidobacteriaceae bacterium | reverse complement strand
ACCGTAAAGGATGTCCCAAGACACTATGTAAAGCAAGTGTCGAGACTTGACACTCAGAAGCGAGATGTGGGGCACCCGGCAAACAACATGGAACATGCAAAAATGAGGTGTGCTCGATGAATCAAGCCCGACTCTCGTGGACCTGTTCTGCGGTGCAGGTGGATTATCGCTTGGCTTCAGACAAAGCGGCTTCAATGTAGTTTATGGCGCCGAGCTTAACGAAGCTGCTTTGAGAACCTACTCGCATAACCTTGGACGTCACGCTGTTTCATGTGATTTGAGCAGAGCTGTTGATCTGCCCAAGTCAACCGTGATTGCGGGTGGTCCTCCGTGTCAAGGATTCTCTTCCGCGGGTGCTAGACGTTGCGGAGACTCGCGTAATAGCCTTGTTGCCGCATTTGCCCGCATCGTCGCGGAACTCAAGCCCGAGGCGTTTGTTTTTGAGAATGTAGAGGGGTTTCTGACTGGTGAGTCTGGTTCTAGGGTGTTAGACCTTCTTGACCCCCTTCTTGAGGTCGGGTACCGAATCCATTTACGAAAGATAAACGCAGCAAATTACGGAGTACCGCAGCATCGCAAAAGGGTGCTTGCAATCGGAGGTTTGGGCTGGGACCCCAGCTTTCCTGAACCAACACATACCGCTTATGGCGCTCCGGGTGCTCTACTTGCATCTCGGCTGCTTCCGCTGACCCCGACATTATCTGAAGCGCTGGTCGGATTGCCCGCTCCGGTCCAACATGAGCCTGAACTTCTTCAGGGACACTCGTATAAACCTCTAGTTGGGGTAGATCTCCAACGTGCTCAGGCCTTAAGAGAAGGAATGACTATGAAAGACATTCCGGAGGTTCTACATCATCCTAGCTACAAACGACGGGCAAACAGGCGTGTACTTGACGGAACGCCTACTGAGAAGAGGGGCGGAGCGCCAGCAGGAATAAGACGTCTGCGTTCGAACGAACCCTCGAAGGCGATCACAGGGGGCGCTCGTTCAGAATACTTACATCCGACAGAAGACAGAAATCTTACGATTAGGGAGTGCGCTCGGTTACAGACCTTTGGTGACGATTTTCTCTTTTGCGGAACTGCTGCAGAGCAAATGCAGCTAATAGGTAATGCAGTTCCTCCTCTACTTGCGAGAGCAGTAGGTGCATCGCTGTTACGGGATCTCCGATCCGTGAAGACGTCAACTCCGGGTGGCGCGCTGCTTAGCTTCATTCCTACTCTGTCAGTGGGCTGTAGCCCAGCACTCAAAACGATTTCAGACTTAATTACGGATCGGTATGACGCGACGATGAAGGGACGGACCTTTTCCTTATGGGGTTGAGCAAAGTTCAACTTTCCGCGTTGACGCGGACCCGCGCAGCAGGAAACAGCTTACTTGATGTCAGCCTCGACGATGAGGTCTGTACCTATCTTCTCAGTGTGGTAGCGGCAGATCTCGGCTTCTCTGAGCAGTTGCCGACGCTCCCCTCCTCACCGGCACCCTTCTTCGGTAAAGCCCCACTTGCAACACGTCGCGTGAAAAACACAGATTTCATGGCTACCTATGAACAGGCGTTGAGTCTGAAACCAGACGTGGACGCGTATTTCGCTTGTTTGGCAAAGCTCCACAAAGCAAGGCTCAAGTACGAACGGATTCTACAAGCTCAACCGCTACCTACAATGGATCAAGTAGGGCCACGCAGCCTACTTCAGTTCGGAAGCGTCGATTCTGAAACTCTTGCTGGCTGGCTGTACTGGAGAAAGTGGATCTTCGATCTAGATAACCGCGCGGGTCAAGAGACTGGCTATCTTTTTGAACCCATCATCGCGTTCTCGATTGGCGGTGTGCCGTTCGGCTCCGCGAAGAGCCCGATCAAGCGTCAAGGCAGGTCAGGTGGTCGACAGGTCGACTGCATCAAGGAGGACGGGCGGCGCGCATATGAACTGAAGCTGCGTGTCACAATTGCAGCTTCTGGCCAAGGGCGCTGGGAAGAAGAACTGCAGTTTCCCGCTGATGCGAAGGGAAGTGGCTACACACCTATATTGGTTGTTCTGGACCCGACACCGAACGATAAGCTCAAGGCATTAGAGCGAGCATTCATCGATCAAGGTGGAGAGGCGTACATAGGCATCGAAGCTTGGAAACACCTAGAAAAGCAGGCGGGACCGACGATGGCGATCTTTCTCGAAAGATACGTACGCTCACCTCTTGATTCTCTTCCTCGTGACCCCTTAACCCGTCTCCCCGACCTGAACTTATCTATGAGTGATGCGAATGAGTTGGTAGTTCGTATCGGGGCTGATGGGTTTACGATTCAGCGACACGCAGATCCTGCACTGTCAAGCGGACCAGATGCATTGCCGCAGGATATTGATTCTGACCTTCCCACACCATGAGTCACTCCTCTATCCGGTCGCGAGCTCCGAAAGCCGCCAGCGTTGCGGTACGCGCTTCGATGAAAGCGAATTACGGGGGTGACCTCAAACCGGAGAAGACTCTAAGGAGCGAATTGCACAAAGCCGGCCTACGCTTCAGAAAGCACCGTCGTCCAGTTCCTGGCTTCAGGTGCGAAGCGGATATAGTTTTCAATAGCCAGCAACTTTGCATATTTGTAGACGGGTGTTTCTGGCATGGCTGCCCTTTACACTTCAAGGTTCCAAAACGAAATAGTGGTTGGTGGAAAGAAAAGATTGCCGCCACTCAATTGCGAGATAAGTTGCAAGGTGACTTCTTACAAAGATCCGGTTGGCGTGTGATGCGCATCTGGGAACACGAAGTGCAGAAAGCATTGCCGGCAATTGTGTCAGCAATACGTGACGCTCTTCGGAGCTAAGCATGTCCGTTTTCGCGCTTTCGCGATTCACCGCCTATAGCCCGGTGAAGGGGTTGGGGGTACCTG
>CAXTPR010000095.1:0-3216 GCA_964246235.1 uncultured Acidobacteriaceae bacterium | reverse complement strand
GCCGTTCCTGAACTACGACGAGTTCATGAAGGCGGTGCGGCTGCTGGTGGAGGGCTTGGGCATCCCGGAGTCGCGCATGACGGTATCGACCAGTGGGATACTGCCGGGTATTGAGCGGTTTGCGGCGGAGACGGTCAGGCCCAAGCTGGCGCTGAGCCTGAATGCCAGCAACGATGAAGTGCGGGAGCGGATTATGCCGATCACGCGCAAGTGGAAGATCGCGCAGCTGCTCGATGCCTGCAAGCGGATTCCGCTGCGGACGCGGGAGTGGGTGACGTTCGAGTACGTGATGCTGGGGGGAATCAACGATCAGCCGGAGCATGCGCGCGAGGTGCTGGCGCTGCTCGATCCTCGGCAGACGGGGATGCGAGCGAAAGTCAATCTGATCGTGTGGAACCCGGGGCCGGGGATCGACTACGTGCAACCAAAGCCGGCGGACGTGGCGCGGTTTCAGCGAATGCTGATCGATGACGGGATGCCGGCGTACATCCGGCGGCCACGCGGCCGGGACATCTATGCAGCTTGCGGGCAGCTTAAGAGGACGGTTGCGGAAGAGAAGCCGCAGTTTGTGGCGATTGGAGCTGCGGCCATTTAGGGCGAGCCTGCGACCTATACCCTCGATTCGTGGTGGCCGAGCCCCAGTTCAATCGCATTGTCGCTCTGAAAGGTGCCAACGCTCGCGGATCTCGCAGGATGGCCCGAGCTGGACCGCCTGCGCAAATCCACTTAGGCTGGGGCGTTGAGGCGATGGTTGAGCAGCTCTTTGACGCCCGGCCATTCGCTGCGGACGATCGAGAACCAGGTGCTGTCGCGGAGCGAGCCGTCGGGCATGATGAGGTGGTTGCGGAAGGTGCCTTCAGGGTGGGCGCCAATGGACTTGAGCGCCGCCTGAGAGCGCCGGTTGGCAATGTGCGTCTTGAAGGCGACCCGGTTCAGGTCGAGAGTCTCAAAGGCGTAGGTGAGCTGGAGAAGCTTGGCTTCGGCGTTGACGCGGGTCCCGCGGATAGGCTCGGTGAGCCAGGTAAAGCCAATCTCTACGGTCTTGTGCGTTAGATTCAGGTCCAGGAAGCGGGTGGCTCCGACGACGCGGTCGGGCAGGTTCTCGTGGGCGCGCTGGACGGTGACCCACGCGAGTGTGCCGGGTTCCGTGAGTGCGCGCTCCACCCATGTGCGCAGCTCCTGCGGAGTCCTGATCCAGAAGATCATGTAGCGCCAGATGGAGGGGTCGAACGCAACGGCTTCGAGCGCGGGCAGGTGATCCAGGGTCAGCGGTTCAAGGCGAACGCCGGGGCCTTCCAGGACGGGTGTCTCCATAGGACAGAGAGTACCGCAAGGGAGGCAAGGGGAGAAGAACACAGCAAGCTGGCGCCAAGCAGAGACCGCGTCCAGGGCGCAACGCGACGTTGAGCCAAACAGCGGCTCATGGAGACAGCGGCGCGAGCCCTGAGGGACTCACACCGCGGCGTTCGTCATTATGCGCTCATGCCTTGACGACAGCGCCGTTCTCCACCTTGACGGGATCGAGGAAGGGCATAGCCGCGCGAAGCTCCGCGCCGACCTTCTCGATGGGGTGTTCACGGTCCTGCGAGCGGAACTGTTCGAACTGCTTGCGGCCGCTGTTCTGGTCTTCGATGAAGCGCTTGGCGAAGCTGCCGTCGCGGATGTCTGCCAGCAAACTCTGCATGGCCTTCTTGACGTCTGGCGTGACGATGCGGGGCCCGGCGATATAGTCGCCCCACTCGGCCGTGTCGCTGATGGAGTGGCGCATGTACTCCAGCCCGCCGCGATACATGAGGTCGACGATGAGCTTGAGCTCGTGGAGAACTTCGAAGTAGGCGAGCTCGGGCTGGTAGCCGGCCTCCGTCAGGACTTCAAAGCCTGCCTTGACGAGCGCCGCGGTGCCGCCGCAGAGCACGGCCTGCTCGCCGAACAGGTCGGTCTCCGTCTCCTCGGTGAAGGTGGTTTGGAGCACACCGGCGCGGGTGCAGCCGATGCCCTTTGCATAGCTGAGCGCGTTCTCCAGCGCCTTGCCGGACGCGTCCTGCTCGACGGCAACCAGACCGGGAACGCCGCCACCTTCGGTGAAGACCTCGCGGACGCGGTGTCCGGGAGACTTGGGGGCGACGAGGGAGACGTCAACGTTCGCGGGCGGCGTGATGGTGCGGAAGCGGATGTTGAAGCCGTGCGCAAACATCAGGGTCTTGGCCTGGCCGTCGCTGCCCTTGCCTTCGTTGGCGGTGAGGCCGGGCTCAACCTCTTTGTAGACTTTGGCGGCGGTTTGGTCGGGAACGAGGATCATGACCGTGTCGGCCCACTGCGCGGCTTCGGCGACGCTGACCACTTCGAGGCCGACGTTCTGCGCCTTTTGCACGCCGGGCGAGCTGGGGCGCAGACCGACCTTGACCTCCACGCCGGAATCCTTGAGGTTGAGCGCGTGGGCATGGCCCTGCGAGCCGTAGCCGATGATGGCTACCTTCTTGCCTTGGATGAGGGAGAGGTCTGCGTCTGCGTCGTGGTAGGTCTTGGCCATTGGTTCTTTCCTTTAGGTATGGAGTGAAGTCAAAACCAGCGTTCGTACATTTGTTCAAGGAAGGTGCGGGTGATCGGGAGACCCGAAGCCGAACCGACAACGGAGTCGACGGGGCACTTCGCGCATATCGCGGTCTGTCCATCATCTGTCCACTCCGTGATGTCCTGCGGCGAGTAGATGGCGAGACAATAAAAGCATCCGCAGAGGGAGCTTCGCGTCAACTCCTCCCGATTGCGCGTGCAATGTCTGTGTGCCGCGGTAAGGTCATGCGGTTCCTGAGGCACTTCGAGGTTGAGGGAAATCAAAGAACCGGCCATGGGCACCCTACGACTCGTGCTCGTCGAACTGGTTGGGTAGCGTTTCGTCCTCGGGAAGGGCGTCGGGATCGATGTCGGGCTGTTCGCGCTGGTCGGGTCTTGTGCCCAGCGCCTTGAGCACGCGGCTGGTGTGATGGCCGCGGCGCATGGCCATGCGGCCGGTGCGGGAGACTTCGAGAACTTCGTAGCCGCTCTCCCGGAGGACCTGGAGGAGGCCTTCGATCTTGGAGGCGGAGCCGGTCATCTCCATCATGATGGATTCAGGGGCAAGGTCGACCACGCGGGCACGGAAGACGTTAACGAGCTCGAAGATCTGCGAGCGCGAATGCACGCCATGAGGCGAGCTGGGCCCGGCGGCGACCTTGATCA
>CAXTPR010000094.1:0-3320 GCA_964246235.1 uncultured Acidobacteriaceae bacterium | reverse complement strand
GCCGTATCGGCAGTGCTCCGCTGCGAAAAATCTTGGCTGGTCGGCGCTGCTGGCGCGGAGGCAGTGCGGATACGGCGATTTGCGCTAAGCCGCTAGCGCGGTAAACGTATGGGGATTGAAAGCTGTTCGAGGTAAGCCGACGGGATCGATTGGGCACGAAGGAGATGGCGGTGAGTGCGGCGGGATAGCTCAAGGGTGCATGCGGCAGTGTTGGTGAGCAGGCTGCGGCGTGCATCGCGGTGATGCAGAGCCGATTCAAGCCAAGGGGTGGCGTTGGCGAAGTGAGCGCTGGTGGATGCGACGGATCGGTTTGAGTTTGGAAGTCGGCATGATCATCCTCAGGATGAGTCGACGTGTGTGCGTGCAGGCAGCGAGTTCGATCTGAGTTGTTCACCAGAGAAGTGCTGCGGGACTCGGTGCAGCGTACCGCGCTTGCACTGAGGACAGGATCGGTTGAGTGCGGACTTCTGCGGTTCGGTCAGCAGTGCGCTGTTGTCCGGGACGATGGCATGGAGATGGCTCCTGCACAGGGCGAGTGCCTGGCTGCGGTTGCGGTTGGCGAGCAGGCCGAAGTGGCGGATCTTGACGAATCCCGCGGGCAGGACGTGAAGCAGGAAGCGGCGGATGAACTCAACCGCGTCGAGCTTCATGACGCTGCTCCGGTTGTTGTGCTTGGAATCTCGCCAGCGGAAGCGCACCTGTCCGCTATCTAAGCTGAGCAGTCTTCCGTTGGAGATGCGACGCGATGAGTGTAGCGAGCCAGATATTTGAGGACGTGTTCGGGACCGCCAAAGGGAGGCTTGGAGTAGACCACCCACTCCTTACAGCGCAAGGCAGAGAGCAGAGAATGAAAGCCACGCGGCTCAGAGCGAGCAGTGAGCATGCCCGAGAAGCATAGCTGGTTGCGTCGATAGCTCTGCTCGAGGAAGGCGAGCAGCTTGCCGCGGAACATGCGGCTGAGCACGCGTACCGGCAAAAAGAAGTTACGTCTTGACGCGACCCAGCGGGAGCGATCGAGCGCCAGTCCGCCGGCGGGAACGAGACAGTGCAGGTGGGGATGATGTCCGAGGCTCTGCGACCAGGTGTGCAGCACGGCCAGCATACCGATGCGTGCCCCGAGATGCCGTGGATCGGCGGCGATCTCCAACAGCGTCTCGGAGGCGGCGCGAAACAGCAGGTTGTAAAACAGACGCTGCTTGCGGAGTGCGAGTGGTGCAAGTTGCTCGGGCACAGTGAAGACCACATGGACGTAGGGCACCGGCAGCAGGCTTGAGGCCTGCTTCATGAGCCAGCGATCGCGTGCTGAGGACTGACACTTGGGGCAGTGCCGGTTGCGGCACGAGTCGTAAGCGACCGTCTCATAGTCGCAGCGATCGCATCGTTCGAGATGAGTGCCGAGCGCCGCCGTTCGGCATCGACCGATATCGCGCAGTACCTTGCGCTGCTGGTCCGAAATTACATGACCCCAGCGCTGAAGAAACTGGTTCTGGTGAGCGTGAAAGACATCGGCCACTTCCAGCCGATATCCTGTCATGCGGTTCTGTTCCCTCCCTGAGCAGCGCTTGGAGTGCGGATCGGTAGATCGTCAAGAGGGCTAGGCGTGGCATGCAGCCTGGCTTCGGAGACGTGCAGGTATCGCGAGGTGGTCTCCAGATCACGGTGGCCGAGCAAAAGCTGAATGCTGCGCAGATCAGTGCCCGCATCCAGAAGATGCGAGGCGAAGGAGTGACGCAGAACGTGTGGGCTAAGTGCCTTCCTGATGCCTAGCTGCTTGCGCAGCTTCTGGCAGACAACACGCACCGCGTTGGCCTTCAGTTGCTCTCCCGCTTGCCTACCGGGAAAGAGCCAGTCCTTGGGCTTGCGCCCGCGCCAGTAGGCGCGCAGGATATCGAGCAGCTTCGGCGATAGCATCACCTGCCGCGGGAACTTGCCCTTACCTTCGCGGACATGGATGACCATCCGCTGGCTGTCGATGTCGGTGATCTTCAGATCAAGAGCTTCCTGACAGCGCAGGCCAGCGCTGTAGTAGAGCGCCAGCAACGCCCTATGCTTGATGTTCATCCCGGCATCGAGCAAGGCACAGACTTCCTCACGGCTCCAGACTGTGGGGAGCTTGCGCCGCACCTTGGGCTTGATGACTTCCTGATCAAACCACTTCTGCTTCAGTGTTCGCGTATAAAGAAACTTCAGCGCAGACCGGGCACCTTGGATCGTTCCCCAGGCAAGCTTCCGTTCGTTGAGTAGATGGAGAAGAAACGTCCGAATATGCTCGGGACCGAGTTGATCAGGGGACTTGTGAAAGTACGTTGCGAACTCGGCAACGGTGTGGGTGTAGTGGCGAACCGTGCGTTCGGAGAAGTTCCGTAGCCGGAGATCCTCCTGCATGCGTTGGCGTAGCTGTGTCATGGACACCTCCTTCGGTGCCCAACACTCTATCCAAACGCCACAGAACCATAACCCCGCCGCGATAGCGGCTTAGTGCAAATCGCCGATGCGCTCATCGACGGAAGATTGGTGACGAAATATCGGCTTGTATTTACTGATTGGGAGAGGGTCGCAAGATTGTCTTTCATCCACCGCTCAACCCCATCTCAACCCCAAATAAGAAATCGACGAACCTGCTTTCAACGACTTACGGCGCTTTAGAACACCCGATCACGCCGTGTAACTCGTTAATAATACGTCTCTTTGCCCACTCATAACCCAAAGGTCGCAGGTTCAAATCCTGCCCTCCCATCGGCGCTCCGGTATCGTCCAGCCAGGAACGGTAGGTGTGCCGGAAGGTGTGCCAGCCGATGCTGGCGTACTTCCCGGCTGCATCCCAGCGCTCGTCATGGATGACGAGGCGCTTTCCGTTCGCGGTCGGCGAATCCTGCACGCACCAGACACCAGCCGCAGCTCCGCACTTCGAGCAAGCCACCAGACAAGACCCAGCCGGCCGGATGAAATCCTGCTGGACGGGTGCCGCGTGGTAGTGACGAGCCGTCACGTGGCTTGGGAAGAGTAGGTTCAACCCGCTCAGCCGGGTTGGAATACCTTCCGGAGCGTGGCGCGGCTGATTCCGCTGCCAGTCGAGAAGGAGCGTCGCGAAGTCTGGGTCAAGCGGGAGCTCGTCTTCGGAGTACTCCGTTTTGACCACCTTCAGGCGCCCATGCACGACAGCGCGTGTCACCCGCATGGTGAGTTGTTCGAAATTGATGTCCGACCATTCCAGCGCCAGCACCTCCTCAGCCCGCAACCCGGTGCACTGCGCCACGGTCACCATCGTGCGGTAGGGCTCTGGAAGCAGTGAAACGATGAGGTAGTACTGGTCGGTGGTC
>CAXTPR010000093.1:0-3476 GCA_964246235.1 uncultured Acidobacteriaceae bacterium | reverse complement strand
GATCGTCCTTTAGCTTCGCAATGACTCCCTGCAGAGCTTCGACCGTGGGCAGCTCGCTCCGGACTGGCGCCGGCAGGTCACGAGTCACCCGGAACGTCGACACGCCGATCGGCTTGACTACATCCCGAAGCGCGTATTCCACGACGGCGCTGTTGTGACTTTCACAGAGCAGGAGGCCGATGGTTGGCGCGTCCGGCTCGGTCCGGAAGAGATCGTCTACGGCGGAGAGATAGAAGCCAAGCTTGCCGGCCCACTCCGGCTTGAACTTGCCCGTCTTCAGCTCGATCACGAAGTAGCAGTGGAGGCGGAGATGGTAGAAGAGCAGGTCCAGGTAGAAGGTGTCGTTCCCGACCGTGAGCGGGACCTGGCTGCCGACGAAGGCGAACCCGCGGCCGAGTTCGAGGAGAAGATCGCGCAGGTGTAGCAGCAGGCCGCGTTCGATCTCCCGTTCCTGAGCGTCCTTGGCCAGGGTGAGGAAGTCGAAGTTGTAGGGATCCTTGAGAACCTGCTCGGCCAGGTCTGACCCGGGCGGCGGCAGCGTGCGGCTGAAGTTGGTCAGCGCCTTCCCTTCCCGTTCATGGAGACGGGTGTCGATCTGGAACGACAGAACGTTCTGGCTCCAGCCATATTCCAAAGCCGCGCGGAGGTACCACTCACGGGTCGAGCGGTCCTTGATCTTGTCGAGGACCCGGACGTTATGACCCCAGGGCAATTGTGCAATGAGCTGTTGCACAATTTGCTCCTCCGGCCAGGCTGTGGCCAGAGCTCGCATGTACTTCAGATTGCGGGAACTGAAGCCCTCCACGCCGGGGAACTCCGTCTGGAGGTCGGAGGCGAGTCGGTCGACGACCTTGGCTCCCCAACCCTCCTGCTTCTGCCGGGCAAGGATGTCCCGGCCGATGGACCAGTACAGCAGCACCAGCTCCCGGCTGACAGCCAGGGCCGCCCGCACCTGGGAGGTGCGGATGCGTTCCTTGAGGCTCTCGAGGAGCTCGGGATAACCCACGGGGATGATCTGGAGGTCAGGCATGGCGTTCTTCGAGTGCTTTAGGCTCAATTGTGCAATGGGTATTGCACAAAGTGGCTCTAGCCGCCCACTCTAGCCTACCAGCCCTCACCTTCTACAATGAGCAATGTCGATGTTGACGGGCACGAGACCGAGCAGGAGAAGCAGGCGAAGATCGCGGCGGCTGCGAAAGCTCAGGACGGGAGTCATTCATACGATATCAACAAAACAAACGTCAGCAATATGCAACTCTTCAAGCCCGGCTCAGACAAGTGCAATGAGTTCGTTGCTGACACGGTAAAGAGCGCAGATGGAACTCGCCCGGTTGTCGATGGAACGGGCAAGATACCGACCGCAGCTCAGTTCGCCGATCCGAATGTCAAGATCACCGGCCTATCAGCTCCAGAACCCTTAGCGAATGCCAAGCCCGGCGATGTGATTGCACAAGATCATGGGCCTGGGAAGAACGGCAACGAAGAAGGCCACGTTGGAATCGTTACGGCCCTTCCCCACGACGGCCAGCCAGGCCAGACTGCATCAGCTAACGCGAACGTGGGCGGGAGAGTCACAGTGAACGACTGGGGCTTCCGTAGCCCGACCGCTAGCCCAAATAATGGAGAAAGGAACGGGGCCGCTTCCCCGGCACCGGTAGTGCGACATCCGCTAGGAGACCCGCAATGAAAGAGACGATGAAGACCGCACCCCAGGTGCTTGTTGGTCTGGGCTTGTGGGGCGCCACAGCAGCAATGTTGATCTACTCCAGCCTTCCAGTCTTCTGGGAGCATGGAGAGCGTTTGCAGGCCCATGTGTACCCAATTACTTGGCGCTCAGGTGTTTTAGCGGTTCTTCTTCTAGCAATCACGCAAGCTATTTCGTTCCTGATCTTCCGTCGTATCCGGTGGGGCCACACAAGAACTCCGGACACGGGAGTAAGGCCGGTCTGAAGCAGAAATCGGCGCGATGAAAGCGGTTCTCAGTTTTTCCTGTGTTGCCCTTGCTGCTCTTGCCGTGCTCGCGGGTTGTCAGCGTGAACAGGTGACGGATGCGGCGCGTCCCCGCAGCTTCCCAGAAGTCGCAAGCAGGGACGTGAGCTTCTACTCATCGGCTCTCCACCGCAACATGACGTATGCGGTCTATATGCCAAAGGACTTCGTCGGAGGCACGAGGTCCCCGTTGTTTATCTGCTGCACGGCTGTGGCGGAAATCTTAGAGACTGGATGAGCGACTCGGATGTGGGTGCCTATGCTGCAAAGGGCCTCATCTTCGTCGCGGTGGACGGCGACTGTTCGTACTACATGAACGCTGCGCTAGATGCCAAAGACCGGTACGAAGACTACTTCGTTCATGACGTGCTTGCAGACGCCGAGTCCCGCCTTCCGGTTCTGGCCGGTCGAGAGCATCGCGCTGTGGTAGGCGTTTCAATGGGGGGCCTAGCTGCTGTCAAACTGGCCTTCACTCGTCCGGACTTGTTCGTTTTTGCAGGCGCGATCAGCCCTGCAATCGATGTGCCCAGCCGTCACCTTAACTGGAGCCGATGGTCACAGAGTATGCGCTTCCGCAGAATCTTCGGTCCCACTGGAAGCGAAACGCGCACCCGTAGCGATCCCTTCATCTTGATCAAAACGGCTGAATCAGCTAACACGCCGTATCTCTACATCACGGCAGGAGAGCAAGAACCTCTCCTGTCCCCAATTCGCCGATTCGTTGCGCTTCTAAAGCAGCGCAATTACGCCTACGAGTTCCACACTAAGCCGGGCGGCCACGACTGGAGTGAATGGGCCAGCCAGGTTCCCGGATGTCTCGACAGCCTCATGGCTACGTTCAGCATCCGTAGCTGCCCCGAAGCAAAGTACGCGGTGCTCTGCACCGGAAGAATAGGGTGACACGTCACCCCGGAATGCATGCTGCACAGGAACCTGGAGTTGCTGTGCGGGAACTATCTGAAAACAAGCGGCTAAGAGAAAACGTCTAACCGGAGCGGTTACTCTTGGAGTGAGCGCAGGTTGCTGTAGGGGAACCACTTGAGTTCAAACCCCTTAGCCCGTCTCTGGTCCCCTGTTGTCCTCCCAGCGACACATGGACGGCGTGCGGCCTCTTCCCTCCAGTCCTTCCCAGGCGGTGCAGCATGAAGCCGCCGCTGCGCACCAAATCCGTCGGCACGAAGGTGAGCGAGGCGGAGTTCGCCGTGCTCGAGGAGCGTGCGCGTGCGGCTGGGCTGACGCTGAGCGAGTGGGTACGTGACGTGTTGCTGGCGGCACCGGCAGCGGAGCCAAGTGCGGGAGCCGGAAGCGAGGTCATCCTGGCCGAAGTCCTGGCGTTGCGGAGCCTGTTCCTGAACCTCCAGTTCCGTGCCGACAAGGGAGCGCTCACGGAAGCGGAGATGCGCAGTCTGATCGAGCGTGCGGACGCGGTGAATGGTAAGCGTGTGGTCTGGGCCGTTGTTCGGGTGGGTGTCAGAGTTATGTATCCA
>CAXTPR010000092.1:0-3491 GCA_964246235.1 uncultured Acidobacteriaceae bacterium | reverse complement strand
CCTCCGCCGCAGCGGAGGGCTACAGCGGCGGACCATCTCATTAGTCGGCTTTTCGTCAGTAATCGCACGGTATCCGCCAACGTAAGGTCGAGTCGAGGAGCGGACGATCAGGTTATGGCAATTGCTGTCTTCGTTGGAGCCTCAAGTCACGGATGCGAAAATAGAAGGCGATGCTGCAACTCTCCGGCGCCGGCAAGCGGTTCGGCCACAAGCTGCTGTTTGAAGACGTGAACTGGCTGGTGACGCCGAACGAGCGCACCGGCTCCCCCTGCAGCGTCACCAGCCAGGCCCGTCACAACCCCGGCTCGTACCTCAGCCCAGCCCCCATCCACCGCCAGAGCTCGAGCCGCTAAAGCGGCAAAATCCCGGGTAGAAATGCCCGTCACCTCGGGTCTCAGGGTCGTTCGGCTTGGAAAGCTCCTTATCGGTGAGATTGAGGCCTGCCCACAAAAGCTTTGCCCAGATGTCGTCCTGGATGATGCGTGGGTTTGGACCGATGAGGCACCGGACGGAGCGAGGCGTCGCAAGCGCCTGGTAGGGATTGAAGCGTACCGGAATCCAACCCCATTCCTGACAATCCAGGAAAAAGCGTCGAAGCGAAGTAAGTGCGCCCGCTTTCGTAGCGGGTTTTAAAGGCTGACCGGCCTGTAAGCGTTGAGTGCCAGCCGCCGTTGACCACTGCCCAATCTTGGATCGATCGACTGCTGCGACATAAGCTGCGGCGACTTCGCGGTCCCAATCCGCAGGTTCGGATGAGTAGCCGCTTTGAGCCAGCCATCGACCGACGTTAAAGAGCCGGTACAAGCCCCCGATGCGGCTGCTTGGTTGCAGCGTCGTTGTGGCAAACCATCTCTCACACCATTCACGCCAGACGACTGGAACACCATCGAGGACACGTTGTTGCGTAATGCTCTTCTGGCTCTCGATCTGTCCGTCTCGGCCGAGCGGCTTCTGGAGCAGCCCTCGGCGGACCAGCATATACGAGAGAATGGTGAGACCACGCCGGGTGATCTTGGCGTCAGCCTCCCGGTACAGGCGATCCAGCGTTTCAGCTTTGAGGTCAGTAAGGTGTAGGCTACGCGACGCGAGCATGGCCTCGGCAAGAGCGCAGCGAAGGCCGACGATGTTGCCCTTTCGCGAGTAGCCCCAACTCAGAAGGTCAGCCTTCATCTCGTCGATCACGGCGTCGAAGGCTTCAGTTCCAAAGATCTTTCGGGCTAACGCCGGGAAAGCGAGCCGGCCTAAGCCGCTAAGTTCTCGGAAGCCGCAGAACAAATAGGCTACCGCGATGAGTTGGTGTCGAGCATTTGCCGTCATGCCATGGACGCGAATGTAAGCGTGATAGTCGGTGCCCAGAAGTTCAAACCAGATCTCGGTCGAGAATGCCCAGTAGCTCTTCTCATAGCGCACCATCGCCCGTATCAGTAAGCAGATGACGGTGGTTCGGATGGTGTACTTCCGCTTTACGGTGTTGACTGCGCCCAAATGGTCTAGAACGTCTTCGAGCGGTCGCAGCAGTCTCTGAAGGGCTGGTCGGGCCTCCTTGTGCCATCCCTTATTGCCTCGCTGAGCCCAAGCGACCAGCAACTGCATGTGGTGCAACTCGTTCCCAGAAAGCGAGTGCGTGCGGTCGTAGCCTTGGAGATCGATCATTGGAGAACCTCCGCTGCTTCAGCCATCCTTGCATTGTGAAGTGCCGCCTTGGCGATCTTTGCGGTCAGCTCCCGTCCGCTGAGGTGGATGTAGATCAGGGTGGTACTGGTGTTGCGGTGGCCAGCAAAGCTTGCGATCTCGTGCAGTTCCCACCCGGCACGTGCGAGGTCTGTAAGGCAAAGGTGCCGGAAGGTGTGGGTGCTTAGCTGCGGCAGACCGGCACGTTCGGCGAGGGAGTGCACGACCTTCGACCACGTCCAGAAGGTTAGCGGGGCACTAGTGTTGCGACGGGACTCCGAGAGAAACAGCGGTCCCCGAGCGCGGGACAAGGTCTTTCGGTGTGTAAGGTAGGCGGAAAGCAAGCTGCCGGCCGCTTCCGAATAAGGAACAACCCGGCCTCGACGAGACTTGGTGGTCTCTGCCCGAACGGTCAACAGCCGATGTGCCGGATCGATGTCTCCCGTGGAAAGCAGGCAGAGCTCCTCGCGACGCAGCCCTGCGTCATAGGCCAGCGCAAGCATGACCCTGTTGCGGAGCGGCTCAGACCTGGCTGTCTGGAGAAGGTGCCTCCACTCAGCATCGGCAGGAATCCAGGGCAGGGCGGTGAACCGAGGCACGAGAGCGCGTGCCCGGGTGCCTCCGAAACCACCGCTCTGTGTGTAACGGCCTCGCCCGACTGGATTATCCGCCCGAAAACCTTCTTCAATCAGGTGATCGTAGAAAAGCCGTACCGCCGTCAGACGAAGGCGAACCGTAGCATTGGCCAGCCCGGACCGCTCGCTTTTCGTCTTCCTGCTAGCAGGAAGACGAAAAGCAGTCATCCAACGGACGAAGAGAGCGACATCCTCTTTGCTGGCCTCGTAAGCAGGTTTCTGCAGCGTGAGACAGAAGCTGTCGTAGCTCTCCAGAGAGCGTCGATAGGCAAGCAGGGTATTCGGAGCACGTCCAAGGTCTTTCTGTATTGATAGCCAGCGTTCTGCTTCATGCTCCAGCATGCTTCTCTCCTGGCCAGGAATGGCCACGGAAGGGTATCGGATGAGAGAAGCAGATTCCACATAACTTAGAAGCAAAAGCTCTTGGAATCCGCATGGGAGACCCCGAGTTCAAGATTCGGGAGCTGATCCGGCGTGAGGATGTCCGGGTCTTCAGTTCGAACTACGCCCTCTATGGCGACCTGTCCCGGCGTGTGGGCGACTCCCTGCATTCGCTGGTGCCGACCGTGGAAACGTACTCCATCGACGAGAGTTTCCTGAACCTGGGCGAGTTCAACAGCAGGGAAGTGGAGCCGCTGGCGCGTGAGCTGCGCGACCGGGTCAAGCAGTGGGTGGGCATCCCGACGTGTGTTGGAATCGCACCGACGAAGACACTGGCAAAGTTAGCCAACTTCATCGCGAAGAAACGGCCGCAGTATGTCGGCGTCTGCGACCTGCGTTCCGAGTCAGTGCGCCGGGAGCTGCTGCCCACGGTGCCAGTGGAGGAGGTCTGGGGCATCGGTGGAGCCTCGGCCGCCAAGCTCGCGAAGCTTGGAGTACAGACGGCCGCGGACCTAGCCGCGCTCGAACCGGACGATGCCCGCGCGCTGATGACGGTAACGGGCGGTCGCACCGTTTACGAGCTGCGTGGCGTCTCCTGCATGCCCTTGGAACTGGTGGAGCCGACGCGGAAGGGAATTGCTGTTACCCGGAGCTTTGGAAACCCGGTCACGACCTGGCAGGAGATGCGCGAAGCGCTGGCGAGCTACGCGACCCGCGCGGCGGAGAAGATGCGCCGATATAAGGTGGCCGCCGACAACCTGTTCGTCTTCATGCACACCAACACCTTCAACAACGATCCGTTCT
>CAXTPR010000091.1:0-4345 GCA_964246235.1 uncultured Acidobacteriaceae bacterium | reverse complement strand
GACTTGTCTTCTCGCCCAAACTACCCCTTGCAGTCACGCGGCGGACCATACATTAGCGAGACCGATCCACCAAACCGCTTGCAGGAAAAGGCCCGTTTGCGACGACAGTGGGTCTCGGCCGACTCAGCCATACGGCTGCGCTCGAAACCCACAAGCCCGCACAAAGGGCCACGCCATGGTGTGCAAGCTTCTCCACTCCGTCCCCGATCGCGTTCGGTCGATCGAATAACCGTTCGCTGATCCAGGCACAAGAGGCGATCCCTGCGAAAGCAGCGCCACTGACCCGCAAGATGGCGTAGTACTCCGTGCGGCTCAACAGAAGGAGAGCAGGCAGGGTTAGCGCGATGACAGCGAGTTGCATGGCTTCGATGCCAAGATTGAAACCAAGCAGGCTGGTGAAGCGGTACCAACCGGTGACTCCGAGCTGATTGAGTGCGGAAGCGAAGGCGAGCCCATGAATGAGCCCGAAGATTGCGGCGACGACCGCTTCCCGTCCAGGGAAGAGCGGACGCAGGGCATGGATCGCTGAGACCAGGATGGAAAGGGCAATCAGCACCTCCACAGGCCGGTCGGGAAGATGAATCAGGCCGAGACCCGAAAGAGCGAGAGTAAGAGAGTGCCCAAGCGTGAACGCCGTCACAATACCCAGCATGTGGGTCAAGCTGCGGCGGATCGAGGCACGCCCACTCCATCGGCCTGCCCAGGCAAGCAGTGGCGCCGGCAGGAGCAGGGTCAGAAGGAACAGTAGATGATCCGTTCCCTCGGCGATGTGCCGGGCTCCAAGCCGGAAGGCGGCGCCGAATCCGCTCCAGAACCCAGTCCGGTATAGGCCGCGCGGGAGTGCGCTGTTCGCTTCCGTGAAATCTAACTCGTAGACCGACTGGTTCCGGTTACGGCTCTGCACTCCCAGCTGAAGGTTGTCATCTCGAGGAACGAGGCTGTTGACCAGGTATACGGAGATGCCGCTCAGGTGATGATTTGTGAACCGGAGATGATGCTCGCCGATAGCTGTTACAAGATCCGCCGAAAACTTCAGCTCGATCTCTCCGGTACCTTCCCTCATCAGGTCCACCTTCGGAAGGGAAGCTGAGGTAAGGCGCAGCGACAGCCTTCTGCCGTCTTCCTCCAGCTGCAGGTCCGCCAGGACAGCATCGGCATAGCGATACTGTTCCTCGCTTGAGAGCACGCCATCATGGTTGCTGTCGATCGTCGCAAGGACAGCCGGCGTAACGGCAACACCGGGCGCGAGGCGCAGCGTCGCCTGCAGGCTTCCCGGCTCGATGGAGAAAATCGTGGCCTGAAGATACTCGTCAAGTCGATGAGCCCGGGCTGGCACGCATACGAGTCCGAGCAGTGCGATCGCCGACAACCATCTCTTCACTTACCGGCAACTGCCTGCCCGTAATCATTGGTCGGATCACGGTAGATGGTGTGAACGTGATTGGTGGGCTCGTCGCTTTGCGGCGCGTACTCGATAACGAGATGAGGCCCCTGAATGCGGTAGTAGGCGTTAATGTTGGTTCCCACCTGAAGGTCGGTCGGGCCGCTCCAGGCGAACCAGGTGTCGTTCAGGTCCCGCTTGAGCTGCGCCATACGCTCGGAAGCCATCGTGTCATTCATGATGCCGGCCCACTCTGCGATGACCTGAAGCAGCAGAGCCTTCTGCCGGTCGTTCATTGTGGATACCCGCAAACCTTCCGGGCTGATCTGCTTGCCATCCTGACCGGGCCCAAGAACGAGGTCGGCAACCTTGTAGCTGAGCACAGCCTGCGCCCGTTGCTTCGCATCGAGCGACTGAAGCAGTGTGAGCGCTTCATCACTCTCGCGGCCAAGCGGACGAATGGTTTTGCCGTCCACCTTGAAGACTGCCGGCTGCGCCCCGGTCAGTGAAGGAGTCATGATGCCCTTGCTGCCAACAACCGTGATGTTCAGCGCAAGGTGGTGACCACCAAACTGCAGCATCCACGGAGACGCTGTCGAGGGCTTCCCAAGAAAGGAGATGTAATACAGATCGCTTCCGAACATGTTGTCACTATCGAGGCGGGGCGGGCCACCGTCAGCCTCACCGTTGCGCTGTGGGCGGCCCGCTCCGAATGGAGGCGGGCCGCCCTGGCGGTTGGGAGGAGGGCCGCCTCCGGGAGAAGGTCCTCCCCCGCGAGGACCACGCTTTGAGCCATTCGTCTTGAAATCGTCATCGGCCATACGGATCTGGGTAACCTTTTCATAGCCGCGCGAGCTTAGTACCGTTTTCATGAGGTCGAGAGCCGCTGTCCTTTGCGCCGCACTCATCTGCTTCAGGCTCATGCCGCCGCGCGGCACAAACCCTGTGGGAAAGTTAGACCAACGGGCACGCTGCGCCTGGTCGTTGAAGTCATAGAGGATCTTGGCGCGCTGTGCGTCACTTAGGGTCGCGAGAAACGTATTTGCCGACTGCACCACCCTCTCGACCGGCTGCTGAGCAGTGCACAAAGGCGCGATCACGGCGGCAAGGGTGATAAGCAAGGTGAAGTGACGAATACGGTAGGCGCGACGGGTTTCAGTCATTCCTTGTCTTAGACGTTGACACTTTACTTCAGGTTCATCCCCAGTCATCCGTCAGCTCTCCAAGAACCCCGTCAGCGATGCAACATCTGGCATCCGGATGATAGGTATCGGGAAACGCCGTTCTCGTCATTTGGCGTGTATGCACCCAAGTGGAAGACACCGAAGCCATCGAGCCCCTGCTCCCATCTCGCTCACTGGCCCTGCTTTAGCGCAGGCTGCCTTCGCTTAGGTCATACGCTACGACACCCAGATCATTGAGTCGGCCCACTGCGGCTTCCAGGGTGCGGCGCACGGCCGGGAGACCGGCTGCGGGTGTCTTGTGCGCTTCCTCAACCGCGATAACGCGGCCATAGGGCCATGCACTCTGGGGAATGGCTGACACCGCGTCGCCGAGTTTGTCCAGGGCGACGTTCAGCTCCTGCCGGCGCGCACCGATGGGCCGCAGCATGCCGCCCGCTCCGGCCTGCGGGATCGGATCTGCAAGGAGAACGTGGAGCGTCACCATATCCGGCTGCACGGTGATCCAGGGGTTCTCCCAAGACTCCAGCGCGCGGACGGACATGAAACGGCTCTTGGCGGGTGGCGGAATACCGCTAAGCTGATCGCGCTCACTGTTCAGCACAGCATTCTGCTCGGCTCGCTGCTCCGCACGTGCCTGCTCCGTGGCGGGCGTGGGTAGCGAACGTCCATGGCAGCCCGCAAGGCAAAGCAGAAGTGGCGTAAGGAGGGCGGTCCGGCGGGTCACGCTTCCAGAATACGCAAGAATCGGGATGATTTCTCCACGCTGAGCCGGAAACCCGCAACGGCTAGCGGCCCGGGGGAGCGGGCACCATCACGGCGTTTGGGTCAACCTTGGGGATGCCGAAGTGGCCCCCCAGATGAACCAGGTCGAGCGGCCGGAAGACGCCCGACACTTCGATGACGGACATCTGCTTCGGTGCGCGGATCAAGACGGTGCAGCCATCGATTTCGGCTCCCCTGAAGTGCAGCCACATATCCGTGACGGGCTGCTGCGGCGAGGCGGCCTGCCCCGGGGTGACGTTGCTCATGACCAAGTGGTGCCACCCCGCGGCGTTATAGGCGTCGACCAGGGCGTGCATCTCTTCGGGGATGTAGAAGGCCGGCTGGCCAAACCGAAAGTTCTCAAAGGTGATCGAGTTCAGCGCCGCAACGGCTTTTGGGTCGGGGAAGAAGCCCTGGATCATGTCGCGGTCAAAGGTCACGGCCGAGTGCGTGGCCGGCTGCGAGGACAGGCTGCCGAAGGCTTCAGCGACGCCGGGCGGCTGATGGCCGGGCAGCGTCGGCTCCTGCGCCATGGCGCAGACTGCCAGACAGAGGGCAGCGGGAAAAAACAGGCTCAGCTTCATGGAGGAATCCTCGCTGTAAGACTTAGACCCAGACCCCCTTGGGAAGGTTGCGGCGTGCCGAGGGAAAGAGTCCGCCTTGGCGTGCGCGGCGCGAGCCACGCCGGCAAACGTCTACTCCGGCCGCGGCGCGAAGTAGCCCTTCCGTGCGCGCACATTGTAGGCGCCGTTGCTGGCGTGCAGGTAGATGGTGCGGAAAGACCCGTCGCGCTTGAAGTCGGCCGGCACGTAGATCAGCGAGTACTGGCTGCGCAGCTCTTCCTCGATGTTCTGGAAACCAATGGCGACGTCCTCGATGCGGCGTGGGTAAAAAGCCTGGCCGCCGGTGGCCTCTGCGATCTGCTGCAGCACATCGTCGCCCTTGTCGCGGCTGGGGCTGACATTGGTGGAGATGGTGTAGACGATGGTCTCGGCGCGCTGGCACATCTTGATGGCTT
>CAXTPR010000090.1:0-4799 GCA_964246235.1 uncultured Acidobacteriaceae bacterium | reverse complement strand
GTATGACGTGGAAGCGGCGCGCTCTCCGGCGATGGTGCTGGAATGCCTGCGGCAGCGAGACTTCGACGCGTTGCTGGTGGATCTGAACTATACGCGCGACACCACCAGCGGCACCGAAGGGCTGCGGCTGCTCGATACAGTGCGGCAAAGCTTTGACAAGCTTCCCGTCATCCTGATGACCGCGTGGGCCAACGTCGACCTGGCGGTAGATGCCATGCGCCGCGGAGCGAGCGACTTCATTCAGAAACCCTGGGAAAATACACGACTTCTATCCGTGGTGAAAACGCAGATTGAGCTGTATCACGCGCAGCGCCGCACGCAGCTTCTGGAGGCCGAAAACAACATGCTGCGCGGCAGGGATGGCGCACCTGAGTTTATCGCAGGCGCACCCGCCATGCGGCCTGTACTGGAGTTGGTACGGCGCATCGCGCCATCCGATGCGAACGTGCTCATCACCGGCGAGCACGGCACTGGCAAGGAAGTGGTCGCGCAAACGCTGCATCGCCTTTCCCAACGCGCTCACCGCACCCTGGTGGCGGTCAACACCGGCGCCTTACCGGAGGGCACCTTCGAAAGCGAATTGTTCGGACATGTGAAAGGCGCGTTCACCGATGCGCGTGCGGACAGGATCGGACGCTTCGAGCTGGCCCACGGCGGAACGCTCTTCCTGGATGAGATCGCCAACATCCCCGTGCGCCAGCAGGCCAAGCTTCTGCGTGTGCTGGAAACAGGCGAGCTGGAGCGTGTGGGTTCTTCTTCCACGCGCAGCGTGGATGTGCGCATGCTTTCTGCGACCAACGCCGATCTGCGCATGGAATCGGCTGCGGGCCGCTTTCGCGAGGATCTATTCTTCCGCTTGAACACTGTAGAGATTCGCATCCCCGCGCTGCGCGAGCGGCGTGAAGACATCCCGGCGCTGGCGGCGCACTTTCTGGCTCGCTATGCGGCCCGCTATCGCCGGCAGCTGGAAGGCTTCGACACGGCGGCGCTCCAACTGATGCTGCGCTATGCGTGGCCCGGCAATGTACGCGAGCTGGATCATACGATGGAACGCGCCGTGTTGATGGCGGCCGGCAGCAGGATCGTTCCGGCAGATCTTGGCCTTCAGCCAGCGCGTGCGGGATCCGCGAGTCTCGACGACATGAGCTTGGAAGAAGTGGAAGCGGTGCTGGTGCGCAAGGCGCTGGCGCGGGCCGGCGGCAATGTAAGCCACGCCGCGGAGGCGCTTGGGCTCAGCCGTGGCGCGCTCTACAGGCGCATGGAAAAGCATGGCCTCTGAGCCAAAACCCGCGGTAAAGCGCGACGATACAAACAACGCGTCCTCGTTGCCGGTCGTTCGGCAGCGCATGCCGTTGGGACGCTCTCGCCGGAGACTGAGCTTTGAGCGGCGTTTACGCCTATGGGTGGCCGCGTTCGCGACACCGACAATGGTCGCAGTGTGGTGGTATTGCCACGTGTCCGGCTACAGCTCCGTGCTCACCGTGGCTACGGTGGGCGCCACGGCAATCCTGTGGAGCCTGGTGGCCAGCTATTTCTTTGAAGGTGTCATTAGGCCTCTGCAAACGTTATCGAACATTGTGGCTTCCTTGCGCGAAGAAGACTATTCCTTTCGTGCGCGCGGAGCCCGGCGTGGGGACGCGATGGGCGATCTCGCGCTGGAAGTGAACGCACTGGCCAGCACTCTGCAGAGGCAGCGCAACTCCGCCATGGATGCGCTGACCCTTGCCGATCGCGTGATGCGCTCCATGCAATCCCCCGTGCTGGCTTTCGATGCAGACAACAAACTGCGTCTGGTGAACGCAGCCGCAGAACGCGCGTTTCGCTTACAGAGCGACGCCGCGCTGGGACTGACCGCGGAAGAGCTGGCTTTGGTCCCGCTCCTGACGCGCAGAGACGAGACTGTCTTTTCGGCGGTGCCGTTCCCGCTTCAGTCTCCGCCGGAACAGGAGGCCGCTACGCAGGATGGCGCATCCCTGCGATGGCTGGTGCGCCGTTCAAGCTTTCGCCTGTACGGCGTGCCCCATACACTCTTCGTTCTGAGCGACGTAGCCGCCGCGCTGCGCGAAGAAGAACGGCTGGCGTGGCAGCGATTGATTCGCGTGCTGGGACACGAGATCAACAACTCTCTTACACCCATCAAATCGATTGCGTCCATGCTGCGCTCGCGCCCGCTGCGGCTTGCGCAGGAGGCGCACACACCGCGGGATCTTGAGGACTTTCGTCACGGGTTGTCGGTCATCGAGGGCCGCGCGGATTCATTGAATCGCTTCCTGCAGGCGTACCAGGAGCTTTCACGCCTGCCGCCGCCTCGTATTCGTGAGGTGCAGGTGCGCACGCTCGTGGAGAACACCATTCCGTTGGAGTCGCGGCTGCACGTTCACATTAAGCCTTCGCCGGACATCCTGGTGTATGCGGACCCGGACCAGTTGCAACAGCTGTTGATTAACCTGCTCAAGAATGCCGCCGACGCGGTCCTCGATCCTGACGCGCCCACAGCCGCCCCGGAAATATCGATGCGCTGGAAGACCGGAAGCGGCCTCTTGGTGCTGCAGATTTTCGACAACGGCCCGGGCCTGGCCAACCCGAACAATTTGTTCGTGCCTTTTTACACCACCAAGCAGCAGGGCGCAGGAATCGGTTTGACGCTGTCACGGCAGATCGCCGCGGCGCACCACGGCTCCCTTCGTCTATACAACCGCACAGGAAACCAGGGTTGCGTGGCGGAAGTTGTGTTGCCATTCACCAGAGAGATTGAAGAGTTACCCTGAGCCGGAGTTGGTTTGAGGGTCATGGACCGGCTTACACAACCTGCACAGCTCTGGCAGAGCGCGTTCAATTCATAACCAGCCCTGATCATCGCACACGATGTTGCGCTGGGTGTTCTCACAAACCGGGATCTGGAGTCGATGACAATCGGGTGTGCTGCCGCAGGTTGTATGTACTTCCATGCGCCCGACGAGATCGGAACAAGCTACGCTGCAGGCGGAGGCCTTTAGCGGTCGGGCGGCGCCTAATCACCCCAAGACTTACGTCCTGATAGTGAAAAGCGAATTCCTGCTCACTCGTCAATCGTTCCCGGTTACCAAAGAAACTTTCCCTGTTCTTGGGAGGTGCGCTTTGGGCACGCCGAGGCGGTAAATCAAATAAGAAAACCGGTAAACATCCATCCTTAGGCGAACAGGAACTCTTCGTCCGTAGCTCCTTCACCGGATCAGGGACACCGTCGCGAGTGCGGCGCAACGGAACGCAGGAAAGAAGCGATAGATGTCGTTCGTCCTGCCCCTCCATCGGTAAGCTGAAAGCAGAGTCGCTGAGGAGCATATCGGACTCTGGGTACCATGAAAAGACTGCTGCAACGATAGCGCGCTTTCTGCGCGTCATCGCTTAGCCGCCGGACCCGCCGTCGCGCGGAATAGAGACAGCGGAATGGCTTGTCCCATGGCTTTATACCCTGGAGGTCCCGGGTGCAGATGATCGCCTGAATCATAGGCCGGCAAGAGATCCCGCCTGTTCGCCGGGTCTGCTGTAGCATCGTCCAGGTCGATCACGGCGTCGAAGTGTCCGCGCTCGCGAATCCACGCATTGACCTGCTGGCGGTCGTGCTCGCTCGCGGCGTCAGGGTGGTAGTACTCGGAGCCGCCGTCGGCCATCACCGTGGCTCCGTATACCTTGATGCCGTGCGCGTGAGCGCGCGCAATGATCTGTTGGTACACGCCGGTCATGCGCTGCACAAGCTGATCGTGCATCGCGGGCGTGGCGTTCGCCATGCGCCCCAAGCCGCCCAAGTCGTTGATGCCTTCCAGAACGATGACATAGCAGACACCCGGCTGTGCGAGCACATCGCGATCAAAGCGTGCAAGCACATTCGGTCCCAACCCGTCAGTGAGCAGATGATTGCCGCCGATGCCCTGGTTGAGCACGCCCACATCACGCGTCGTGTCGTTCGCTTGCAACCGCTGCGCCAGGACATCCGGCCAGCGATCGTTTCCGTTCGTTGTGGTGGCATGTCCGTCTGTGATGGAATCGCCTAGCGCAACAATGGAGTACGCGCTGGAGGATGCCTGCACATCCACGCCCGAGAGCATGTACCAGTGCTCCACCTTCTTCGCGTCTGGCATATCGGCGGAGCCGGTCAAGTCGCCGTGCGCATAGAACGTGGTCTGCCGCGAGCCCGGATGCCCGGTCTGCTGTCCCGGCTCGGCCTCCATATGCATGCTGATCGTGAGGTCTGAGAGCGGCGCGAGAGAGTATGAGATCGGATCGGAGATGTATTCGGCTGCAGGTGGGATGGTGACATCCGCGCGACCGTTGAACAGAAGAGCGCGGTCGGATTCCGGCAGGATCGCACTCGAACCGGAAGCGGTCGGGCGTGCAATGTGTACACCGTTCAGGCGAAGAGGCCGTGTACCGAAGGCGTTCGACAGGTGAACGCGCAGCACCGAACCGCCTCGCGATACATGAACAGTCTGGCGTAGAGTCGCATCGGTCAGGTCCGCCGGCGAAAGCTCGTTTTGTGGCTCGGGAACCTGCTGCGACGCTGCCCACGTACCCACCCAGGGTCGAGTGGTGGTGTCTTGGGCGACAGCAGCTGACGCCATCACCGCGAACGATACGACGAACCTAGGGAAAACACGCCGCTGTCTCATTGTCATTCACCTGTCGAACCTGAAAGCCGTCAGGGTTCGCATGACCGTGGTGCGTTTCTTGACAAATGCTTGTTCCCTGGGAAAGAGCTGAGGCACATCTGCGCAAGGTGCCTCGACCCCATCGCTTTGGTCTAGAGTTTGTCTGTGTAGATC
>CAXTPR010000089.1:0-5195 GCA_964246235.1 uncultured Acidobacteriaceae bacterium | reverse complement strand
CGGGGATTGGTGCTGGATTCGTCCAGCATGGAAAGGGGGAGGTTCCGGTATCCTGTTTCTGCAATCGCTGTGGTGTACATGCTCTTCTCCTGATAGGTGTGTGCATCGTGGATGATTGGGGGCAGTGTTCCTGCACTGCCCCACTAAAACTCCTGGTCGCCTTAGTCCTCGGCTTCCGCTTCGGCCCTGACCGCCACCCGCTCGATGGCTGCGGCAAGAAACTCCGTCTCGTAGAACTTCACTGTCTCGGTTCCAACCTTGCGTTCGTAGTTGTTGTTCCGGGCCTCTGCCTCGACGTACACCCGGTCGCCCTTCCTCAACCGGGCGGCGTACTTGCGGAGATTGCCGAAGACGACGATGTTCTGCCAGTCGGTGCGGGTCTGCCGCTCCCCAGCGTCGTTGTTCCAATGCGAAGAGACTGCGATGGAAAAGGTTACGGGCGCGGTGCCGTTCGCCTGCTTCGCGTCGGCTCCAAGGTGGCCCATAAAGGTGGAGCGGTTCAGGTTGTTGATCATGGTGTTCTCCTTCAGGTAAATGGTTAGGTGGCGAGACTGCTAGCGTCTTAGGTTGTCAGCGGCGCAAGCGGTGGGCACTTGGCTCTTGAATGGTTTGGCTGTGTTTGTTCATAAACACGCCTTGGCCCTGGCCCACGCCAGCAGGGGCGGCAAGTGCAAGAGCCGGATTCCTTTCCCGAAGGGCGGCTGAAAGCCGGTCTGCACAAGCGCAGCGCGGAAAATAAAGGTGGCTCTTGCGCGCGCTAGGGACGGAGTCCCTCAGCAGGTCTGGTTTCCGCATTCGTACGCGCCAGCGTACATACCTGCTCTTGGGGCGTTACGGGGTATTCCCGTTCGGTTGGGGAGTCTCCGAGACGGCGTCGCTCCTGCGCCGGCTGGAGCCGGGGAAGGGCGCGGACCTTCCCCGTACAAAGCACTAAACGGCTAGAACGCTAGTGGTCTGGACGACTAGAGGGTTGTATACACGGAAGCCCACCGCTCGGTACCCTGAACCTGAGGGCAGAGCTGATGTGTGGTCGATACGGGCGGCGCAGCGACAAACAGAAAATCGCGGAACACTTCCGTGCGACGCCAACGCCCGCTGATCTGCCAATGCCGGACGCGGACTACAACATCGCTCCAACGACTCACCAGCCCATCATTCGGCAGAGCCGCGAAACTGGCGAGCGAGAGCTGATCCTGGCTCGCTGGGGCCTGGTGCCGTTCTTCACGAAGCATCTGAATGACATCAAGGGTCTTTCAACGATCAACGCGAGATCGGAAACGATCACGAAAGCCCCGACGTGGCGCGAGCCCTTCAAGAAGAGGCGCTGCCTGATTCCTGCCAGCTTCTTTATCGAGTGGCCGAAGGAGGGGAAGCCCCCAAAGCAGCCATACGCCATCGAGCTTGGGAACGACAGTCTCTTCGCGTTCGCCGGGCTTTGGGACGCCTGGAAAGACAAGGACGGTCACTGGCTCCAGTCCTATGCCATCGTGACCACGGAAGCGAACGAACTGATGGCCCAGATACCTCATCCGAGGATGCCGGTGATCCTCCACGCGCGAGACTACGATCGCTGGCTGGACAGGGAAGAGACGGAACGCTTG
Source organism: uncultured Acidobacteriaceae bacterium (assembly GCA_964246235.1). Taxonomy (GTDB): domain Bacteria; phylum Acidobacteriota; class Terriglobia; order Terriglobales; family Acidobacteriaceae; genus Granulicella. The sequence continues at coordinate 3,594 of CAXTPR010000089.1, read as the reverse complement.
CCGCTGGATCTGCTCCGGCCTTTTGAAGCCGAGGCGATGGAGATGTACAAAGCCAGTCCCAAGGTCAACAATGTGAGGAACAACGGGCCCGAGATGTTGAGAGTTGCCGAACAGGCCGCTGTGGATGGCGATCTGCCGCTCTGAAGCGCCTTACCGCTGAGATGCCGACTTGTGAGGACCGAATCGATCGTTTTCGGCGTGAGCTCTCAGCATTGAATCTCCCCTGGCTCCATAAGACAGAGCCAATCATTACCTCATAGTTGTCAATGCTTTTACAAGAGGATCAGGAAGTTGATCTCCTCGTTCGAGGAAGGCGTTCACTATCGCTCCGGCAGCGGGCGTGGATGGATTGGGATGTATCTTGACAAACGCCCAGCCCAAGTACAGAAGGTTGTGAGGAGCATCTGACGGATAGGTCAAAATCGCTGTGACAAGGAGCTTTTCGTCGCCTGCACTGAGGAAGCGGCGTAGCGTTCTGACTCCCAGATCTCCCTCACCCCAGAAATAACCGGTATCGCAAGCTGTGCAACTAAGAATCGCGTGGAGAAAAGGCACAAGTTCCTTGTGCTGAAGCGATTCAAGACTTGGCATTAGGACCAGTTCTGGACTGAAATTTTCGAGAGCGTAAGCGGCGGCGCTTTGATCCATCAAGCTATATTCGGGAAATCCGATGCCGTAAGGCTTGTACCGCTCTGGAATGTCTGGAACAAGAGTCCTCGCAGCTTCCATGACTTGGCCGTTTGAAATTCCGATGCGGCCTCCCGACTTGAGTTCAAAAAAAGAATCTGAGCTGTCATAGTCGAGAACCGATGAAAGGTCATCACTGACCATGACCTGGGTTCTAACGATCGAAGCTGTAGGAATGCCTGCGGAGACCGTAAATCGATCCTCAAGCCGCCGTAGAATGTCTAAACCACTGACGCGAACTACGAGGCGATAGGGGTATGTCTCGAATCCTAAATCTGCCCTCTGGATCGTCCGCACTCGACGCTTTATCGCCCGGTTTAACCGGTCCACAACCGTGGGCATTCCATCTGCCGTGCGCACCGCAACCCTACCCGCGAGCATGGGAGCTTTCTTCTGGAGAGTTTCTGCCGTTATTTGATGCCAGACCGGCAAGATCATTTTTTTCGATTGCTGCTCGCGAGCGAAGAGGGCGCTCAGTTCGCGATTTGTCCAGAGTCTGTCAAGGAAGTCGGGGCTGATAATGACAACGCCTGCATCGCACTCAGCAAGACCGGCCTCTATGCTCTCCCTTAGGTCGTCTCCGACCTCTAAACTGAATTCGTCAAACCACACTTCGTGACCAGCCAACGCCAAGGCGTCAGCGAGTGGCCGCGCCACTTGATCTTTGTCGGCAGAAACATGAGATATGAAAATTCGTGCTGGCAAGCTGAATCCTCTTTAATGTCCAATTCCATCTCTGAGACGGCGTCGTCACGATACGGAAGCGCCCGGGTTTCTAAATCTAGACTCAGTAATGGTAAACGCGCCTCTCGGAAGTGATTGGCTGCGCCTTTTGCCTCTCTCTCGTTCCTGAGCAGAACTTCGGGCTGGTACGGAGCGTAGCGCGCCACAACGACAGAATGCCAGACTGCTAAAAGGCTAAATTGCTAAAGCTCAGACAGTTGCGCTACGCGGAAACCCACCAAGGTGCAGAAAGGATCTTCGCTTTTCCTTCGCCCAAGCTGATACACCTCAGGAGAGGGCAGTCCGCATGAGCTTGGAAGTCGTGGAATGGGCCGCAAGCTGGCCGTTGATCTTGCCGTACTTCGATGGAAAAGTGCCTGCCGGGTTTCCGAGCCCTGCGGAAGACTACCTGGAAACGCCACTCGACCTGACGGAATACCTGATCGAGAACAAGGCCGCGACGTTCATGATGCGGGTCGATGGCGACTCGATGAAGGACGCCGGCATCCTGGACGGCGATCTCCTGGTGGTAGACCGTGCTGCGAAGCCGGTCAACGGCTCCGTGGTCGTGGTGGCCGTCAATGGCGAGTACACGGTGAAGCGGCTGCGGCGTGGACCGGAGTGCGTGTGGCTGGACCCCGCCAACCCCAAATACCAGCCCCTGTGTGTGTCCATCGGTGAGGAATTACACGTGTTTGGGGTGGTGAAGCATGCCATCCACACCCTGCGGTAGGCCCGGCGATGGTTGAAGTCTTCGGCCTGATCGACTGCAACAACTTCTACGTCTCGTGCGAGCGTGTCTTCCGGCGCGACCTGGAGGGGAAGCCCGTCATCGTTCTCTCGAATAACGATGGTTGCGCTGTGGCGCGCAGCGCGGAAGCAAAGCTGCTCGGCATAAAAATGGGAGATCCCGAGTTCAAGATTCGGGAGCTGATTCAACGTGAGAACGTGCGAGTCTTCAGCTCCAATTACGCCCTCTACGGTGACCTGTCCCGGCGTGTAGGGGATTCGCTGCACTCCATGGTGCCGACCGTGGAGACGTACTCCATCGACGAGAGTTTCTGAACCTGGGCGAGTTCAGCAGCAGGGAAGTTGAGCCGCTGGCGCGGGCCCTGCGCGAGCGGGTCCACCGCTGGGTCGGCATTCCCACGTGTGTCGGCATCGCTCCAACGAAGACGCTGGCGAAGGTGGCCAACTTCATCGCGAAGAAGCGACCGCAGTACGTCGGCGTCTGCGATCTGCGTTCTGAGTCGGTTCGCCGGGAGCTGCTGCCCACTGTGCCCGTGGAGGAGGTCTGGGGGATCGGCGGAGCCTCGGCCGCCAAACTCGCGAAGCTTGGAATCCAGACGGCCGCGGACCTAGCTGCACTTGAACCGGACGATGCTCGGGCGCTGATGACGGTAACGGGTGGCCGCACGGTCTACGAGCTGCGCGGGATCTCTTGCATGCCTTTGGAATTGGTGGAGCCGACGCGGAAGGGAATCGCCGTCACCCGCAGCTTCGGGCATCCGGTCACGACCTGGCTGGAGATGCGCGAAGCCCTGGCCAGCTACGCCACACGTGCAGCGGAAAAGATGCGCCGATACAAGGTGGCCGCTGACAACCTGTTTGTTTTCATGCACACCAACGCTTTCAACGACGATCCGTTCTATTCGAACGGTGCCTCGGCCCGATTCCCGGCCACGACGAACGACACCGGAGAGGTGGTCGCTCTCACCGTGCGTCTTGGCGAACACCTCTTCCGCGATGGCTTTCGATACGCGAAATGCGGCGTGATGATTACGGAACTGCTGCCCGAGGCTGTCCAGCAGCCAGCTTTGTGGAGTGAACTCGACCGGGAACGGCGGGAGCGCGTCTGGAAGACAGTGGACCGGCTCAACGCCACGCTGGGGCGGGGGACTGACGCATCCTGAGCGCCGGGCCGAAGGACGCGGCCTGGAAACTCAGGGCAGAGCATCGCTCGCGGCGGTGGACTACGCGGTGGGACGAGCTACCGCGAGTGCTCTCCCGATGAGTTACTTCTTTTAGGGATTGGTGGAGGAGGTGGAGGTGTTCGCGGTGGAACATAGCCCTCCTGTAAAGGCTGTGGTGGAGCAGGTGGAGGCGTTCGCGGTGGTGTATACCCGTCTTTCGCAATCCCGGGCTTGCCATGCTCTTTGGACATTTTCAATCCCTTTTCATAGG
>CAXTPR010000088.1:0-5282 GCA_964246235.1 uncultured Acidobacteriaceae bacterium | reverse complement strand
GTGTAGAACGTGGTCGGCGTATCGAGAACCGTATCCGTCGGCTTCATCCCCGCTTCCAGTGCGGTCGTATACACGTAGGGTTTGAACGACGAGCCGACCTGCCGCTGCGCCTGCGTGGCCCGGTTGAACTGCGACAGCGCATAATCCCGGCCACCCACCATGGCCAACACCTCGCCATCCGAGTTATCCACCGCCATGAACGAAGCCTGCGCTCCGCTGTCCTGCTCCAGGAGCAGGTGCGGACCCGCGGGTGCTGCGGCCGCGAGGGATCTGCTCCTGTGCCTGGGTGCGGGCAATCCCGCATCGAGCGCCGCTTGCACCGCATCGGCCTCGGCCTTGGCTGCCGCCCTCTGCGCCTTCGCCTCCGCTTCCGCTTGCGCAGCCGCGTCCGCTGCGCTCGCCACCTTCACATACACGATGTCGCCCGCCTGCGCCAGCTCCGTGGCCCGGACCTTCTGCGTCCAGGCCCAGTCCGGGTAGCTCAGCGAAGCGGTCTGTGTGCCGATCCGCACGGTCATCCGCGTTGGAGTAGTCTCCACGACCAGCGCATGGAAGTACGCGTTCGGCACGATCGGTGCGTTCCAGTCAGGATGCACATACGTATTCAGGTCCGTGCCAGTTGCCAGCACGTTCTTCAGCGTGCCCTTCCAGCCATGCCGGCGCTCGTAGGCTGCGGTACCGTCCAGTACCGCCTGCGTGGCCAAGCGTTGCAGGTCGAGGTCCATCGTGGTGTACACACGCAACCCCGCGCCGTGCACTTCTTCTGTGCCGTAAAGTTTCTCCAGCTGCCGCCGGACTTCCTCTACGAAGTAGGGTGCTTCGCTGCTGGCCGGCTTCTCGATATTCAGCCCCAGCGGCGCGGCCTTCGCCGTCTCCGCTTCCCCGACTGAAATCCTCTTGTCCTCCACCATCTCGCTGAGCACCAGATTGCGCCGCTTCAGCGCTCGCTCCGGATGCCGCACCGGCGAGAACTCCTCCGGCCCTTTGGGCAGCGCCGCGAGCAGCGCCGCCTGCGGCAGCGTGAGGTCGCGCACATGCCTGGAAAAATAGTACTGCGAAGCCGCCTCGAACCCATAGGTGCCGCGCCCCACATAAATCTGGTTGGCATACAGCGAAAAGATCTGCTGCTTGGTGAAGTGCCGCTCGATCTGCAGCGTCAGCACGATCTCCTGGATCTTGCGCCCATACGTCTTCTCGGAAGAAAGGAACAGGTTACGCGCCAACTGCATCGTCAGCGTCGACGCTCCCTGCGCCCGCCGGTCGGAGTGCATGTCCTGCCACGCCGCACCCACCACGCGTACCAGGTTGATGCCGCTGTTGGACTCGAAGTCCTTGTCCTCTATGGACAGGATCGCATCGTGAAGGCTCTTTGGAAACTCCGAGTACGGCACCACAACACGCCGCTCGGAAGCGAACGATCCGAAAACCTTGCCGTGCACGTCGTACAGGTCCGTCGTCGTGCTGGGCCGGTAGCGCTCCAGCTCGTCCATCTGCGGCAGATTGATGCGATAAACCAGCACCAGGCCAAGCATCACCCCGAACAGCGACGATGCTCCCAGCAAGAGCAGAAACGAAGCCCGCGCCGCCACCGGCCGGTCGCCCGGTTCCGGTTCCCGGAACGGAAACCGCTTTATCGCCTCCAGCAGCGTTGGCCTGCGAGTGAGCGCCTCGTTCGCACCATCCTCCCGGCCCCGGTTCCTCGCGGGGAACTGCTTTTCCGGGTTCAGCAGGCTCGGCACGGCAAGGTCCACCTTACCATGCTCGCCGGGCCTGAATCGACGATGCCGGCAGTCTGAACCTGAGCAGCCTGCGCTTACGCCGTCTTCGCCTTCAGCATGTCCAGAGCTTTGTTCAACTGATCGTCCGGCCGCGTCTGCTTCACCTTGGGCGCTTTCGGCGCATTGCGCGTGGCCGTGTCCGTTGTCGTGGGCGTTGGTTCGCTGTCGTCGTCCCCGGGCTCCGGTGCCGCCGTCGTGACCACCGTCGTCGGGGTCACGCCCTCATCCTCGAATGTCTTGCCGGAGGGCGACTTGTACTTTGCCACCGAAAGAATGAGCGCCGATCCATCCGCCATCTCGAACGTCTTCTGCTGCGCTCCCTCGCCGAACGTCTTCTCGCCCACCAGCTCGCCGCGCTTGTTGTCCGCAACCGCCGCCGCCACGATCTCAGCGGCACCGGACGTTCCGTGATTGACCAGTACCACCAAAGGTGACGTCGCGTTCAGCGCCTTTGCGCTCTCCGCGCTGAAAGTCTGCTTCGGCACCTTTTGACCTTCTAGCGTCGCAATCGTGCCGCTCTTTAGAAAGAAGTTCGCCAGCCGTACGCCTTCTGCCACATCACCGGTCGAAACGTCGCGCAGGTCGAGCAGGATCTTCTTACTGCCAGTCTTGTCAAAAGCCTTAAGCTGCTTCTCCACAGCGTTTACGTGCTCATGGTCCAGTGACGCCGGCTGGAGGTCCAGGATCGACTGGTTTTCATACAGTGTTTCCGTTGCTGGCGGCTCCGAAATGACCACCCGGTTCAGCGTAATCACTTCCGGATCTGTCTTGCGCGGCCGGATGACCGCCACCTTGACCTCGCTGCCCGGCGCACCCTCCAGCATCAGCTTGATCATCGCCAGCGAAAGGTCGCGCGTATCCTGCCCGGAAATCGCCTCCAGGATATCCCCGTCACTGAGGTCGGCCTTTTCCGCCGGGCTCCCCGGCACCACCGACACCACCGTCGCGTAGCCGTAACGCTTCGAGACATGGAGCCCCACTTGCCCCTTGCCGCCGCGATCCGCCTTGTAGGTCTTGTAATCGGCCGCCGTCAGGTAGCTCGAGTCTGCATCCAGCGACTCCAGCAGCCCGCGCAGCGCACCGTTCGTGACGGACGGCATGTTGGGGTCCACCACATAGTCGTTCTGCACATGCTGCAGCACTTCGCCATACACATTCATCTGCCGGTACGCGCCTTCCTGCTGGCTCTGCGCGGCGACGGTTCGCACCCCGTGCACATTGACGCCGACAAAAAGCCCGAGTACCAGGGCCACAGACAAGGCGAGCAGGGAAATCTTGGCGCTCTTTGGCATCGACCAGTTCACTCCGGCGAAACACAATTCAAAACCCGTGGGGTTTTAGACGCCCACGCTTCGGAAATGATACGCCTCGCCCTGGGAGCCCCGTGAATACGCATACACCGACCTGCCGTCGGGCGTCCGGTGGGGTGAGCACAACCAAATTCGCCACTAGAAACGTTTCCTGTGGAACTCGAGTGCCACGCTAGGCAGTCCCGCCGTGGTAGTCTTGCCGCCGGGCTCCAACCCTCATTCAGGAAACTCTTATGCGCCGCTTCGGATTCGCATTCGTCGCTTTGCTTGCCTTCGCACTCCTTTCGGCCTCTGCGAAGGCCAGCCCGATCACGTACAGTATTTCCTTCACCGCATCCGGCTCCGTTCCGGCAAGCGGCTCGTACACGCTCACCTTTGATCCCACGGTAGTCTACACAGACCAAACTTCCGGCCTGGTGGTGAACTCCTTTTCCGATACGTTTGCTGTACCGTCTCAGGTTGGCTTCACGTATTACACACCCAGCGGTGCGTTTCCCGGCGGCTACCTGCTGATCGGCGGACTGGCAACCGGTGTTGCAGCGGTTGCGTCAGGATCGACGGATTACGTACTCGGGATCTCCACCTTCACCACAAATCCTGCCTTCGGCATCTTCATCGCATCCTCGTCGACATCGCCTGGCATCAACCTCGTGGACAACACAGGCACGGTCACCGTGACGCAAGCGGCTGCTCCCACTCCGGAACCGTCTGCGCTGCTTCTTCTAGGCACGGGCCTTGCGGGTATCGCCGGCGCGCTACGTAAGCGCCTGGTTGCCTGACGCCACGCTGGCAAGCGGCATGCTGCCCCAGAGAGATGCCCCCAAGGGCTTCTAGCCGGACCATGCCCACAAGCATGAGGATGTCAACGGAAGACGCTGGAGCTCAGTGGCCTCAGATTGCATAAACACCCGCTTTTCGCGGGTGAATGGAGCTTTATGGATCATTACGGAGGGGCCTGGTGGCGGTGAGTGGAATCGAACCACTGACCTACGGGTTATGAGTCCGTCGCTCTAACCATCTGAGCTACACCGCCGGGTGCTGCGAAGCGACCGCCCGGCACGGCACAACCGCGACTCGCGAATGCACCGCGACAAGAGCCGCTCCTTCCATGATAGGAAATCCCCACCGCAGCGGTCAAACGTGCGAAGCTGCTCCTGTATGCAGTACTCCTCCTTTCCGCTCGGCACCGCTCTCGTCACTGCGGTCTTCAGCACGCGGGAAAAGTGTGATTCCGCTGACACCGCATGCAGCGCCAGCCAGTTTCTGCACTGGCTCTATCTTGTCGCGGGCATTCTGGCGCTGGTCCTGATTCTGGTGATCGTCCTGGCGGTTCGTGTGTGGCGTAAAAACAAGAACGCGGATCTCGAGCGATGACTCCCGCTACGCCCTTGAACTCCACTCCGCAGACCGCCGGAATCCTCGGAGTGATCCCCGCCAGGCTCGCCTCGACGCGCCTTCCCCGCAAGGTTCTGCGCGATATCGCCGGTCAGCCCATGCTTGCCTGGGTTGTAGCTGCCGCCCGCGCCTGCCCCCAGTTCGACAACATCCTCGTCGCCGTCGACTCCCCGGAGGTCGAGGCACTCTGCAAGGACCACGGCTGGCCCTGCATCATGACCGATCCGTCGCTGCCCAGCGGCACCGACCGTCTCTACGCCGTGTCCCGCACCCATGCCGCCGGAATCTACGTCAACATCCAGGCCGACGAGCCGCTGTTCCAGCCCGCCCACATCGCAGCGATCCTGCGGCCCTTTCGGTACGCGCACGTAGACGTTGCCACCCTCAAGGTTCCCTGCTCCGCCGCAAACTTGCACAACCCGAATGCGGTGAAGGTCGTTACCGCCGCGGATGGCCGCGCGCTGTACTTCTCCCGGGCGGCTATCCCCTTTGTTCGTGAAGCCCGCGTGCCCGGGCCTCCCGTGCAGCACTGGAAGCACCTCGGCCTGTACGCGTATCGCCACGCCGCTCTGGAGCGCTTCGCGGCCCTGCCGCCGGGCGACCTCGAACAAACCGAGCGCCTCGAGCAGCTTCGGCTCCTGGAGCACGGCCTGTCTCTCTACGTGGAGCCTGCCGAAGCGGACACCGTGGGCGTCGACACCGAGGAAGACCTCCGCGCAGTCGAAAAGCTGCTCCGCAACACCCTGACCTGCCCCCGATTTCTCATCCATTCATAACTGGAGTTTCTCAGTTGTGTTGA
>CAXTPR010000087.1:0-5394 GCA_964246235.1 uncultured Acidobacteriaceae bacterium | reverse complement strand
CGCGCTTCCATGGCATGGAAGAGGTCATCGGTTCGATCCCGATCAGGTCCACCAAACAACCCCTTTAGAATGAAACACATGCAGGAAGTGAGGCACTCCCTTCTTCCCTAAAGTTTGTGTCATCTTGTGTCACGGACGCAGAAGGCTTGCGCCGACTCCCAACAACAAGCCCGGTTGAAGCCGCCTTTTTCCGTGTCTCCCGGCCTTGAGCGCTCGACTTTCGCAGCTCCAAATTGATGGAGTTGATGGTCGATTGCACACTCTCCGGAATTTCCTGCATGTACACATCCGTGGTGGTAGCGGTGCGTGAGTGCCGAAGCACACCTTGAATGTCCTTCACAGTCCCCTTCTTCTGTGCCAGAGTCGCAATGGTTCTGCGAATGACCTGGAACGTCAGTTTGGGCAACTGCAGTTCGCGAGCAACTTTGTGCAACACCCGGTTGCGAAAGTTATCGGTGTCAAGAAAGCCTCCAGCTTCGTTGGCGAAGATAAAGGCATCCTGCGACAGAACCGAAGACCTCGACTTGTCTCTCGCCGCAGTTTCCCGAGCACGTTGTTCGCACTCAAGACGCCATGCGTGCAGATCGTCAGCCAGCTCTCGCGGAACATGGATCACCGCGAGACTCTTCTTCGTCTTCCCCCAGTCCCGGAGACTGCCTTTGTAGACAGTCTCCGCCACGGTGAGAGTCGACGCTTGGTAGTCGAAGCGCTTCCAACGAAATGCGAACAACTCGCTCGGACGGAGGGCATTCGTCATGTCGAGCTCAAGCAAGATGCGATCCCGAAGGCTCAGCTTCGAGAGAGTCATCCTGAGTTGATCCCAAGTGAGTGTAGTGGTGTCTGTCGCACGTAGATGAACAGGCACCTTCACTTTGCGTGCAGGGTCTTTGACGAGGAAGTCCTGATCGACAGCCTCGGCGAAGATGTCCCGAAGGTATGCACGCATTTGCAAGACGCGATCCTTAGACCCTGTTTTTGCCAGTTTGTTGAGGTGCAGCTGCAAGCTGAACTTATCGAAGTTGGCCAGCGGGATTTCGCCTAAAGGCTCGACGAGATCAAGCTGGATAAGGACTTTCTTGGTTTTCGCCGTCTCCTCTTTCCAAACCGCTTCCTTGAGCGGTAGAAAGCGATTCTCGACAAACCAAGCGAACGTGACCGAACCGTCATTCATGATTCGGGTTGGAGAACCGGGCTGCCCCAGTTGTTTTGTAATTTCGCGTTCAAGTGCTTGACGGGCTTCCGTCTTCGTCATGTTGGATTTCAGCCCGAGACTCACTGGAACACGAACTGTCTTCTGCTCGTTGGTGGCCGGATCGTTCACTACCTTGCGGTAGTATCCGTACCATTGCTTTGCCCGAGGCGTGACATAGCCTCGCTGGTGCGTAGAACCCATTAGTTTCCTCAGTTCTGTGGCGGGAAAGATGGGCGCTATGCCCTATTTACTGCCATATTCGATGGTTAGGGAGACATAGCCCCTCCATCGACGGAGCTGATGCGCAAGGACAAACACGTCGGATCAAGCGCTCGCCGTCTATCAGTTCGCGCGACGACGCATGGCGCTTAGCCGTTCCCTCTCATCGATAAAACGCTTCAATACCGCTCGGGCGATATCGAAGCGCCCCATCGCCCATTCTGATGACAGGCAGGAACGGCTTCTTTCGAGATGAATGATCCCAGACCCAATCTGTGCTGACCTTCAGGCGCTTCGCCACATCCTCGGCAGTCAGGAGCGGATCGAAAGCTATAGGGGTATTGGTGTCAGCATGTGTAGTCATGGAGGGAGTCAGAGGCCTTTGCAGGCTCTCTCGTGATTCTTGCGGCTGTACGGCTAGGGCACGGGATCTTTGGTGGTTTGGCATGAATGGCTCCGAGCTTCACGCCTTCCGGCATGGCTTGGCCTATCGTGCTGGACACACTGTCCCGTGTCCAATAACTTCTGGTATTTCAACTATTCCTAAAAGGAATAGCGTGGCCTCAAACGCCCGATTTGCAGAATGCCCGCACTGCATAGTCGCAGAACAAAACGAAGCCGCTGCATAATGCAGCGGCTTCGAGCTTCCGCTCAGGCATAGGAACGGTTTAAGAGCTTCCTTGTAGCGCACGCAGTTTGCGGCCAAATCCCCGTACCATCTCGCTTACGGGCTTCGATTCGTTGTCCGCACGACAGGCCAGGTAGGTCTTATGTGTGAGCCGAGGTTCAGCCAGAGGACGGATCGTAATGCCGTCCCGAGCGATTCGCAAAGCCGCATTTTTCGTGAGCAGGGCAAGCGCGTTCCGGTCTGCGATGTAGGGATATGCTTCTTCGGGCGCGAGCACGTCATGCAACTCACCTGGATGTATGTCCCGTTCACTCGCTACCCTGAGCAACGTGTCGTACACGACAGGATTAGCCGGTCTGGCAAAGAGCACCCTGGGACAGCCGTCTATATCGGTCAGATGTAACGCGGCACAGTCTGCAAGAGGGTTATCTTCCGAAAGAGCGACGTAGAAGGGTTCCTCTGCGACTTTCATCATGGACAGTGCAGCGTTTTCCGTGGGGTCGGTGACGAGGGCCAGATCGAGCGTGCCCGACAGCACGCCATGCAGGAGGTCTGCAGGATAGCCGCTGGAGAGTTCCACTTTCAGACGGGGGTACAGCGGCAGGCGCAAGGAAAGCAAGGTAGAGACCAAAAGGGGTCTCCGTGCGGCGTCTTGCCGACCCGAAGGATCGTTTCTGCGTTGGCCAGGGCCGCACGAGCTGACTGCACCGCACGTTCGCTATGCAGGATGGCCAACCGAGCATGTTCCACAAAGGCCCTGCCGGCATCGGTTACGGCGACGGCCTGGCTGTCCCGCTCGAAGAGCGTAAGCGTAAATCGGCCCTCCAGGTCGGCGATTCTCTTAGTGAGGGCTGGTTGCGAGATACGTAGCCGCCGCGATGCCCGCGAGAAGTTCAGTTCTTCCGCTACTGCAACGGCGGCCTCCACGAGTCTGAGGTCGTTTTTGAGCCATGTCTTGGAAAGCTCCTCCGAGGTGAGAATATGCACGATGATTGGCCCGGAAGCCTCGCAACGAGGGCAGGTGATGACTCCCGTCGCGACGGTCCTTTGGTTGAAGTCGCGCCCAGGCACGACGGTGCCACAGCTTGGACAGCGGTGCGCGAATGCCATGGTTTTCTGGGTCGTCATGCGGTTCTTGGTAGCCTCTACTTAACAGATGGATTTCGACGGCGGTTTTTGACACCCTCTGGCTGAGATTTTTGGATCGAAAACTGAACCGCATGGGCCACGCACTTCTTTTTCTGGTTGACCGACAGGGCCAAGCCATTGCTCCAGGGCTCCGCGCAGCTGTGGAATCGGCTCATCAACGGGCAGCGCACGACTATCCGAACGTCGATTCTTCTTTGCTGGCGACATGGGCCGAGCAGATTGGCGTGTACATGGCTGAGAAAGAAACTCTGGTGGCGTCTCCAAGACGCTACGCATCCGCCGCTTTGCAATCCAGAATCAGGGAGCACTTTCGGAGTAGCGGTTCCCGTGAGGTGTCTGTCGGCACAGATCAGGAACTGGACGCAAGGGCAGGGCCAGAGCTTCAAAGCGCCCGATACATCGAGCGTCAGGTACTCTTCCGCGATCTACGAAGTCAGCTCAACGAACGAGACCGCCAAATCTTTATACTTCTCCAGCAAGATGTGACGAGTCCGCAAGGAATAGCATCGGCTTTGGGCATCAGTTACAGCGCGGCGGCGAAAGCCGTACAGCGCTTACGAGAGCGGCTTCAGGCCATCTTGAGTTCCAAACCCACTCAGCTCTCAAGGAAGGAGCACGATGAAAACGACTGATCCTTCTCTTGATATCGTGCGGCAGTTCTTCCTGGAAGAGAATCCAAACCCGGAGCGCATTGGCTGCCCTCCTGAAGAAACACTGAAAGCCGCTGCCGAGAACCGTCTGCCCGTAACCGATCCGGCGCGCCTGCACATGGCGGACTGTTCAGAGTGTTTTGCCGAGTACCGCGGCTACAGGCTGGATTGGGAAAGCAAGCAATCCGCAAAACGGCGCTTCGTCGGGTGGGCGGTTGCCGCTGGACTGTTGGTAGCCGTCGCCGGCGGCGCCTTCGCTCTTCGGCATCACTTCGGCAGCAACGAAGTTCCGCAGCAGATTGCCATCAATACGCCGCCGCGCGGCGGTCTCGCCCCTCCCAAGGACAATAGCTCTGTCACACCTGCTCCAAAGCAGGAAGATCCACACAAGCCGACCCGGCTCGAGCCGAGGCCACCCCGACATTCTTCGTCAGGAAATCCGGCACTCGAAAACCCGCCGATTGACACACGACCGATCGGGATTCCAGCCCCGGCCACAGAAAACAATGAACTGGTGTCCGCAGTCATCGATCTTCGTGCAAATCACGATTCCCGGCGGGCCGCCCAGGGCACGCACGCAGACCTTCGTATTGCCGGCGTCAAATCTAAAGCTCAAGGTCGTTCTTCCCTCGACGGCACAGAGCGGTGTCTACACTTTGCGTCTGACACGAGACCTTGACGGAAAAGATGTCGTGGCGAGCGCAACGGGTGAGACGGTTCTTGAGGTTGACGTTCTGTCTCTGGACGTGAAGATGCTCCTCAATGGGAAAGCGGCCGGCCCCTACCATCTGTTCGTTGGCCCAACGGGCGATGGTGAACCGACGATTTATGACGTTCGGATCGTCGCCGACCAGCCTTCGAGCGCGATCAAGTAATCCAGCGACAGTATTTTCGGGATCTCCACAAGCTCGAAAACACGAAAGCGCGAGTTTCCTCAGCAAAATCGAAACGCTATTCCCTCTGGTTATAGTGCTCTCCCTGGAAGTTATTGGACGCGGCATTCCGGCGCGCCTTACGTTTGCTTCATCGCTGACGAAGTGAAGTCAGCAGGAGGTGCAAACATGAAGCAATCCCGCCACTCATTCCGGCTGGAAACCTGTTCCAGCCGGTCGTCTTTTCGACCCGCAATTCAGCGATCCATCCTTCGGTCCAAACAGCACGCCGCCCGTGCCGGTCGCATCCTTGGCCCGGCCCTGCTCGCGCTGTCGTTCGCTACTGCGGCTCACGCGCAGGGCACGATGGACTTCTCCGGCGCGACGACGCTGATGGGAACGTTCAAGACGTTCGCCATCTACGCCGGTGCCGTCATCTGCTTTGGTGGCCTGATCTTCGCTGGCATACGGATGATGAGCGGGAGGTTCCAGGACGCGATTCCCGGCATCTTCGGTGCGCTCTTCGGCGCTGGCGTGCTGGGCTGGGGCGCCGGTTGGATCGGTTCTCTAACCGGGCAGCAGATGTAGGGGCTGCCATGCACATGACCAGGCGGGGAGAACCGTTACCGATCAACCAGGCTCTGAACAGGCCGAGAGCCAAGCTCGGGCTTGAACTCTCGACGT
>CAXTPR010000086.1:0-5697 GCA_964246235.1 uncultured Acidobacteriaceae bacterium | reverse complement strand
AGAAATAGCTGCGCTACACTAACTCATTCAACGGCACAAAAGATCGGGCACGCCAGTTCCGTCCGGCCTCATGACGGGGTTCTGCCATTTTGCCTGAACGATCTGAACATTCGGAGCAATGGTCCGCTCGATCAGCAACTCAAGCGGAGGAAAGATCGAGTTGTGAAAGGGACCCTGTGCGCCGTGAAGGAAGCCCAATGCCTTTACAAGATCGGACTTCCCGCGTACCACGGTACCGAACCGATTCACAGTGACAGCATTGTCGGTATGCAGTGCCGCGATCGCAGTGGCATCGTGTTTTGCCCAGGCTACGTCCCATTTACGCAGAAAGAGTTTCACAGCTTCGGAATCCTTGGTCGTGGAGTTTTCTGCGAGAGACGAAGTGGCTGTCACTGCAGCAGCGATGGTTGTCATGAGAAATGTGCGCCTTGTGCTCGTTGAATTCGCCATGGGGAAGATCGGCAATAGCGAGCACACGGGCCTAGTACGAACGCGACAATAGCGACAGATTTCAACCATCGGCACATCGGTGCCGCGTATCCTGTCTTTCGGAGGTAGACCTGCCGAAAACGGTTCGATTGGTGCCAAATCGCCGACACACTCATCGAAGAAAACCACGAACGAACATCCTCGATTCTGCGGTCTCTGTTTGAGGCATGAGCATCATGCCGTCCAGCCGTGACGCCGCCGCAGCCGCAGCCGCAGAGCGCAGTCCTGTGAGGGCAGTTCAGATCGAGACGCCTTCTGAGGTCCACAGCAAGGTCCGATGTATGGGAACGAGTCCAGTTTTGCAGCGAAAGCAAGTTAGGATCGGGTTCCCGGGCCCACTTGAAGACAACTAAGTTCCAACGTTTCCCAGCTGTTGCCGTTCGTGCCGCGTTGATGTCGCGTCCATCAGCGTGGGTCCAATCGGTGTTTCGGAGGGTTGTCCTCCTGTTTTGAGCACTCTCTCGTTGCACTAAGTTATTGAAAACACGTGTATCGTGATCCCTGAGGTGGCTCGAGCGTTAGATCACGCTAAGAGCGGCTAAGTCGCGCAGCTATAACGACTTAGGAAGGGGAGGGGCCGATAGAGTGCGCCTTAAATTTCAACCTCTCGCAATCCAACAAAACCCATGAGAACCGTAGGAACCCGTCAGGTTCGAACCTGCAGATGGAACGAATCAGAGATCAAGACGACGGAAGCAGCGCTCCCGAATACGTTTGGATATCATCCCCGTAGGGGTCCAAGCGGAAATCAGAGGAGACTTGCATGAACGCGCCACTCACGCAACGGTCCCGGGAGTCGTGGGCTAAACTTTCTTTGTGGCTCAATAACAGACGGCGTGTCGCTGCTGAGACAGAGGCTTTTCAGAAACATTTCGAGCTCCGAACAGCTGGTTTGCTTGCTGCGAACGCGGTGACCTTCCTATCTGAGCAGGTTTTACATCTGGGTGAACGTCATCCATCATTCAGGGTGTTATTCGTGGTCAGTGAATGGTCGGTGTGGTTTATCGATGTGATCACGGTTATTCTTGTGTTTAGTATCTTGGCAGTCAGAAGGTTCTATTTTAAGGATGAGACTCGCTTTTGGGTATATGGATTTAACCCTGAGGAGCTCCATGATTTGGCTGGTTGGCTCCAAGGTCTGCCGTCCCGAGCTGCAGAGTTGGAGCCAAAGGTGGCTTGGGGTTGCGAGGATTTGGAACCCACGATTTCTCATCTCAACTTCAATGCATACAAGCTCAGCGCTTTCCGGACAGAACACGCTTCAATTGTGAGACGCAACGCGGCGTTGATACGGAAGAACCAGCACATCTTCCTTGTCTACTACGACATGGGTTTCAAATCAAAGGTAATCGGGTATTCGAGCTTGTTACCCTTGGATGAAGACGGAACCGAAGATTACTTGCACGGCAATATGGGCGACGACAGTCTCATGTTGTCAAAAGCGATTTGCTCTTACGGAGAGAGGCCGTGTTCGATAATCCTCTTCGCGGTGGTTCTTTCGACCGACGTTCCGTTGGCTCGCGGAGGTGAGAACGGCTCTTACAGCGCACACTTAAACCGGTCATTACAAATTCATTTTGAAGGCTTGTGTCCTGATGCATTCAAAGAACGTAGTCTCCCTCCGGTCTATGTTCAGACTGACAAACCTGAGCTCCGCAAAGTTTATGAAACTTTAGGCTTCAAAGCCAGTGGTTACCACTCAAAGGAAGGCTTCGAGTTCCTGAAACTTGAAGAACCATTTAGAAACATCGAGCGGTCGCTCGCTAGCAGAACGCCCTGAATACAGAAAGAGTGACAGCTAATGACTGAATGCACAGATCACCAATCTCAGCTGGTGCAGATCAATGAGAATAAGTCTAAGAGAGGCCCCGCAATTGCGCTTCCACATGATGACCTTGTGACTCATGATGGAATAACTCCTAATGAACTTCGGCGTGTAGCAGAGCAGTTCGAAATACGTATCACTAAGCACAGCTTCAATCTGATGAACCCGGCTGATCCGAACGATCCGATTAGCCGCCAATACCTACCTTCAGCAAAAGAGTTGATGGTATCTCAACGAGAACTCAGCGACCCAATAGGCGACATCATTTCCGAGAAAGTTCCGGGGTTGCAGCATCGGTTTGAAGATAGAGTCCTGCTACGCGTTTCGAACGTCTGTGCGACCTACTGCAGGTTTTGCGTACGCCGAGAGCTGGTTGGCGGCGGAAAAGGTTTCTTGTCAGACGCTGCATTTGAAGAAGCTTTAGCGTATATCGCATCTCACAAAGAAGTTTGGGAGGTCATACTTTCAGGCGGCGATCCTTTGCTCCTACCTGCGGAGCGACTTTCTACAATCCTTGACAGAATCTTGGCTTTAGAACACGTTGGCAACGCTAGAATTCACACAAAGCTTCCTATTGTTGCCCCCCACCGGATCGGTGCCGAACTGGTGCAAAGGCTTCGGAAGACGAAATCCGTATGGGTAAGCATCCACTGTAATCACCCTAAGGAACTTACTCCAGATGTCAAGGTCGCCCTTGCCCGCTTTGTAGATGCAGGTATTCCTCTGATAAGTCAATCTGTTCTCCTCCGCGGCGTGAACGACAACGCGGAAATCTTGAAGGAGCTATTCAGGTCGCTGATAGCAAATCGCGTGAAGCCGTATTACCTGTACCAAGCCGATCTTGCAAAGGGGACAAAACACTTCAGAACCTCGATCGAACAGGGGCAGCGGCTAATGAGAGCTCTTACAGGTAGCCTTTCGGGTATCTGCTTGCCAACCTATGTCCTGGATATCCCCGGCGGGCATGCGAAACTGCCGATCGGTCCGCAATTCATCACGAGAGGAGAAGGCGAACCGTGGCAGATAACTGACACCTGCGGCATCCAGAGATCCTACTGCGAAGATGCGACATAAAGACGAGATGCGGACTCGATACCAGTGCATTTCACGAGTCACCTGGGAGGCTTTCGAACGCAGAGGTTCAACCGACAACAGCTGCATCTGTGGGGGCTGGTTCCTTCCGGATTGCTGCCAATTCACCCTTCGCTCAGGTTGCGAACACTCAGCATGCCACTCTCCGAGTATTGTTAAGTAATTGATAAGGAAGACTGAGTGATCCTACTGCAAAGCATGGAGATGCGCCGACCGATATTCGTGAGCGGGTCCCATCCTACTCCGCCGCACCCAAGCTTTCAGCATAAGCTCCCCTCTACACGTCACAACTGAGAATCGTCTAACCACTCTCCTGTTACAACCTTCCTGAAATAGAGCGGCGAGAGCCCACGAATATTCTGCTCTACTCTCTCTAAAGACTAGAACTGAGCCTGTTTAGGGTGCTCCGTGAGCCACGCTTTATATGCAGGAACCTGCTCTAAAGTTATACGTGCCCCTATAAGAGCAACTGCCTTTTCAGAGTCATGGCATAACGGTACCGATATCGGCAACTGACATGTGTCTTTGTTCCAAAACGAAGGAATTCGGTTTCCGTACAATGTTCCTGAACTGATCTGATTCATGGTCTCGACGGCGTATGCCTGTAAAGACATACGGTGGATCTTCCCGAGGTCATGTTCTTTCACTGCTGTGCGTAAACAGAAAAGCCACACCTGTGGTGCTTCGGCGAGAGCTTCGTTATCCCAATAAAGGAGCCGTCCCGCATAGTAGCCTCCAGAATTATTGATGTTTGGTATCGTCTTTCTGATTTGGTCATACAGTTGACTTGCATGTCGCGCACGCTCACTGACGTTCCAAAGGCTTCCGTTCAAAAGACCGAAGATGTACCAATCTTCCATATATCCCAGATGCTCGCCGTCATCACCACGCGCTAATTGCTGGCGCAGTGCGGCCAAATCGTCCAGTTCGAGCTGATTTTTCCATTTCGAATCAAGTGTGACTTTGTATAAAAGCTGTGAAAGAGCGGGCTTTGCTAGAACAGAGTACGTGGACGTGGCATGTTGCTCCGCAACGAACGACGTGATCCTCTTCCCATAGATCGGATCCTCCATCAACTTTGCGATATCTACGTATTCTTGAGACTGACGGCTCAGCGCGGGAAAGAAGCCGCCTTTGTCAGGCTCCTCAGATTGCTCGAACTGAATATAGGGAGGGTGATTCTTATCGATCAGCGCCAGAATAGCTTGGGCCTTCTGCAGCGGCAGCTGCTCTCGAAGGGCCTTCTCCTGTTCACTAAGCGAAGCAATAGTAGCTTCGGCCTTAGAGACATCCTTCTCGCGGGCGGCGTTCTCCTTTTCGAGTCGTACGCTGTCTTTTTTTAGTTGATCATTGTCTGTTTTTAGTGACGCCTGCGTTGCGCTCAGATTGCGGTTGATCTGCTCCAAGCCACTACGCTCGCGTTCCTGTTTCGAAACACTCGTTTTGAGGCTGGTCAGTTGGGAGTGCAGGTCCGAGATTTTACTCTTAAAAACGTCTGTGCCGAAAGTGATCAATCCACCTGCCACGACAGCGCAAATAGTCGCCAGAGGTGTCAAGTACGCTGGCTTCTTATAAAAGGGCCGTTTCAGATCATTCAATTCCTCCCGAGCCTTCTCATCTGCTAGGGAGCGCGAAGCAGCGCTATCGTCGTATTGCCTAACCTCAAATGCGAGACGCCTCTCATCGAGTGCCAACTTGCGTTCTTCGATTTCTAGCGAATCGTCGCTCATGCTCTCCTCGCTGTTTCCGGTGTCTGCGCGTCCGGGAGACCCTTGACGGCACCGACGCTGAGAATAGCAGACGGCTTGATGCGTTAGAGGCTTCTAGTACAGGCCAAAACGATCGTGTCTTGACTATCCAAGAAGCAAGTTGTGTGACATAGCCTAGAGCCTTATTGCTCTGGCCTCTGAAAGGTATTGCTAATTTAGATGGCCGGCGGATGCAAACCCACCTGCGTTCAACGTCGTCAAAGTGGCGTTCCTGCACAATCGCCGTGCGGCCGACCGCTTGATTGCTCTCTGGTGTCATCTACAGCGTGGCAACGGTCGCCCAGAATTGTCATCCGGCCCAGCACCCATCCGCGCTTTCTGACAGGAATGATCGTCGATGAACTCTCAAGTCTCGGGACTCTCAGCCTGGAAGCTGCAGCTTATCGTCATCTGCAAACACCCGTCGTGCTTAGCTGTGTACCAACGATTGACTAATCGCCAATGCGCTCATCGACACGGATCAGTACCGACAATGTATGGTCCGCCGCGTGACTGCAAGGGGTAGTTTGGGCGAGAAGACAA
>CAXTPR010000085.1:0-5852 GCA_964246235.1 uncultured Acidobacteriaceae bacterium | reverse complement strand
GTTGTTTGGTGGACCTGATCGGGATCGAACCGATGACCTCTTCCATGCCATGGAAAACTGAAAAAGCTAAGTTGTTGACGGCAAAGGAGTTATAAACCGGAGGAACCGGCAAAACCGGCCCAATCGGCGGCCTTTGACACAAACTTGACACAAACTTTTGGGCGGTGAGCTGGGTCGTGGCGGGCCAGCTCACACATCTTCTCTTCAGAGCTTCTCAGAGTCATCACGATCTTGGACTGCTTGGCGTGACATAATTGTTCCCGATCCTGGGAATGATTATAATGTTGGCTGAGGTGAGTGTATGGAAATGTCTTTCGAGACTCTCACAACTACTGAAGCTGCCGTTGTCGCGGGCGTTTCAGTAGACGACGTGAACCGCACGATCGACCGCAGGATCTTGCCTGAAAGGCTTTATGGCACGACTACGGTTCGCACCCTTAAGCGGGATGCCTGCCTCTGGATTGCGTTTTGGTTCGAGACTTCCGATTGGCTCACTCCAAACGCCCGGCAGCGGGTGATCCTAGATGGATCGAGCCGTTGCCCATCCTGGCCGGAATTGCGGTCTTGCAAGCTACAGGAATCGCGAACGATTGAGGTCGGGATTCGGGATCTTTGGGATGAGGTTGACGGCCGCCTGAAGGAGCTGCAAAACGCACAGCAAATGGTGGAAGAAAACCCTGAGATTCTGTCGGGAACTCCGGTCATTCGAGGCACCCGAATTCCGGTTTATGACGTGGCGAATTTGATCGAGGAACAGACCCCGATGGACGAACTCAAAGAGCTTTATCCCCGTTTGTCCGAGGAACAGTTTCGCTTGGCTTCTCTGTACGCAAAGGCTCGGCCTCTCCGAGGTCGGCCAAAGCGGAGATCGCTCCCCGAAGCGAGCAGAATCTCCGTCTCGAAGAAACATCTTCGAGAGGCCTCCATCTAGGAGGAAAAAGTGCAGAAGCTGCTGATCGATGAGAACCTCAGTCCGAGCTTGGTCGCGCAAGCCAATGCCATGGGATTCGTGTGCGCACATATCAATCACTTGGGTCTTACGGGGCTGAAGGATTGGGAACTGAAAGCTACCATTCTCGAAGGAGATTGGACGTTCGTCACGAACAATGGAACGGACTTTCGTGGCCCCACTCAGAACTCCGGAAGCCATGGAATCTACGCGGGTCTTTCCCTCCACGCTGGGCTCATCTGCGTCGACGCGCCGGGCGGACTGAACCTGGAGAGGCAGAAACGTCTCTTCGATCTGATCTTGTCGAACTTGGGTGAAGAGGGCGACCTGACGAATCAGGTACTTGAAGTGGCGCTTACAACGGATGGTTCCGTAGAGCTCAGCCGCTTTGCAATGCCGCCTTCGTGATCGAAAGAAGAATCCCAGACGAGAAAGAGCAGGTCAAAACGCTCTCGGACTCGGAAGGGCGGACGTACAACACCAACTAAACTAAGCCTGATGCTCCTCACCATCTCTACAACTCACCAACCCGCCACTGACCTCGGCTATTTGTTGCATAAGAATCCGGCCCGCCTTCAAACGGAAGAGCTTTCGCTCGGCAAAGCCTATGTCTTCTATCCCGACGCCTCGGAGGACCATTGCACGGCGGCCCTGCTGGTTGAGATTGACCCGGTGGCTCTCGTCCGGGGTCGCGGACCTGCGGGTGAGGGTGGGCAGCTAGAGCAATATGTGAATGATCGGCCCTACGGGGCAAACTCGTTCCTGAGCGTTGCCCTAGGCCGCATTTTCAGCACGGCTATGAGCGGGCGGAGCAAAGATCGTCCAGAGCTTGCGGAGACGGCTATTCCCCTGACGGCACATCTACCAGTCATCGCAGCCCGGGGCGGCGAAAATCTGGTGAGGCGCTTGTTCGAGCCGCTCGGCTATACGATCGACCTGAAGGGATCGCAGCTTGACGACAAGTTCCCTGAATGGGGCGATTCGCCGTACGTTTCGCTCACCATCTCGGGCACGGTGCGACTACAGGATTTGTTGACCCACCTCTATGTGCTGATCCCAGTCTTGGACAATGAGAAGCACTATTGGGTGGCCAAAGACGAGATTGAAAAGCTCCTGAAGCGCGGCGAAGGCTGGCTTGGTGCCCACCCAGAGAAAGACCTGATCGTCTCGCGCTATCTGAAGCGTCAGCGCAGTCTCACGCGCGAAGCTCTGGAGCGTTTGTTGGCAGAGGACACTCCAAGCGATGAAATAGAAAACATCTCGCTGATGGAAACGGCGGCGGAGCGGACGCCTTCCCTGCATGACCAACGCTTACAGACGGTGTTGTCAGCCATCCGGGATACAGGTGCGAAGCGCGTCGTCGATTTAGGTTGTGGTGAGGGCAAGTTGCTCAAGCTGCTCCTATCCGAAAAGCAGTTCGACACGATCCTTGGCATGGATGTCTCCTATCGCTCGCTTGAAACTGCCAAAGAACGTCTGAGACTCGACGAGCTTCCAGAAAGACAGCGCAGCCGAATCGAGTTGATTCAGGGGTCGCTCACCTACCGCGATCAACGCCTGAATGGGTTTGAAGCGGCAGCCATCGTGGAAGTCATTGAACACTTGGATGCACCGCGTCTTGTGACTTTTGAACGCATCGTCTTTGAGTTTGCGCGCCCAACGCACGTCGTCTTGACCACACCGAACGCGGAATACAACGCGGTGTTTGAGACGCTTCCGGCGGGCGAGTTCCGGCACGGAGACCACCGCTTTGAGTGGAAACGTGTTGAGTTTGAAAACTGGGCAAGTGGAGTTGCGGAACGGTTCGGCTATGGGGTTCGTTTTGAACCTGTCGGCCCGGTTGATTCGGAACGTGGCGCTCCAACTCAGATGGCAGTATTCACTCAGAAGGAGGTGGCAGTATGAATATCAGCATTCCCGAACTGTCGCTCGTCCTCCTGGTTGGCCCCTCTGGCTCCGGCAAGTTGTCTTTCGCCCGCAAGCACTTTTTGTCTACAGAGGTTGTTTCTTCTGATTTTTGCAGGGCGCTCGTTGCCGATAACGAGAACGATCAATCTGCTACGGGTGATGCCTTCGACCTTCTGCATGAGATCGTGCGGAAGCGCCTTGCTCGCGGTCGCCTGACCGTAGTCGATGCAACCAACGTCCAGCCGGAGGCTCGTAAGTCTCTCGTCGCTCTGGCTAAGGAGTTTCATCTCTTCGCGGAAGCCATAGTCTTCGATCTCTCGGAACGCATCTGCCAGGATCGCAATGTGCTCCGTCCGGATCGGCAGTTTGGTCCGCACGTAATTCGCAACCAGTCGCAGCAGCTCCGCCGTTCGTTGCGTGGGCTGGAACGCGAGGGTATCCGCCACGTCTTCAAGCTCTCAAATCCAGAGGAAGTTGATGCAGTGACCATCGAACGTCATCCGCTCTGGAACAACAAGAAGACTGAGCACGGCCCCTTCGACATCATTGGAGACGTTCATGGCTGCTTCGATGAGCTTGTCGAGCTTCTGGCGCAGCTCGGCTACACCGTGAGTCAGAACGAAGGCATTTATTCGATTTCGTCTTCGGGCGACCGCAAGCTGGTCTTCGTGGGCGATCTTGTGGATCGCGGTCCCGAAACCGTGCAGGTGCTTCGTCTCGTCTCTGCCATAGTTCAATCTGGGCAAGCGTTCTGCGTTCCCGGCAACCACGACATGAAACTCGTGCGAGCGTTGCGTGGCCGAGACGTGAAGCGCACGCACGGTCTGGCCGAGACGATGGAACAACTCGGGAATGAGTCAAATGAGTTCCGCGTCGAGGTCGCCAAGTTCCTCGATGGCCTGGTTAGCCACTATGTCTTCGATGATGGAAAGCTAGTGGTCGCCCACGCTGGCCTAAGGGAGTCCATGCACGGTCGCGGGTCGGGAGCAGTGCGAGAGTTCGCACTCTTCGGTGAGACGACGGGAGAGACGGACGAGTTCGGCTTGCCTGTTCGATACAACTGGGCGGCAGACTATCGCGGTAAAGCCCTCGTGGTCTATGGACACACGCCCGTCCCAGAACCGCTTTTCCTGAACAACACGGTGAATCTGGATACCGGCTGCGTCTTTGGGGGACAACTCACGGCGCTGCGCTATCCCGAACGAGAGATCATCTCCGTCAAAGCGCACCGAACCTACTACGAGCCTGCCCGCCCATTCCTTCCTGAGAAGCAGGAGAATCAACGGCATTTGCAACACGCCCAGGACGACATCCTGGATCTTGCCGATGTAGTCGGGAAGCGTCTCATCGACACGAGGCTCAAACCGAAGATCACGATTCGAGAGGAAAATGCAATCGCTGCGCTTGAGGTCATGAGCCGCTTTGCTAGCGATCCCAAGTGGTTCATCTACCTTCCGCCGACGATGTCGCCTACGGAGACGAGCAAGCACGAGAACCTTCTCGAACATCCCGACGAGGCATTCGCCTTCTACCGCAAGGAAGGCATCACCACCGTTGTCTGCGAACAGAAGCATATGGGCTCGCGAGCTGTCGTTGTCCTCTGCAAAGACGAGACAGTTTCGCAGAAGCGCTTCGGAGTTGTGCAAGCATCGCTTGGAACCGTCTATACACGCACTGGCCGCCGATTCTTCACTGACGAGGCTTTGGAACAACAGTTCCTTGTCCGTCTACAGTCAGCGGTCGAGAAGTCGGGGCTTTGGGACGAACTCGCAACGGACTGGCTCTGCCTCGACTGCGAGCTAATGCCTTGGTCGGCGAAGGCACAGGAGTTGCTCCAGAAGCAGTACGCGCCTGTAGGCAATGCTGGCGTTCGTGCATTGCAAGCTGAGAAAGACTTAATCGCAAAAGCTATGCTGCGTGTTCCTGGTTTGGAAACGCTCGCGGCGCAGACCACTGAACGGCTCGACGCTGTAGAGCAGTACACGCAAGCCTATCGGCGATACTGCTGGCCGGTGAGTTCGCTGGCCGATCTCAAACTTGCACCTTTCCATGTCCTGGCAAGTGAAGGCTCTGTCCACACAGACAAGCCGCATACCTGGCACATGGAGATACTTGGCAAGCTCTGTGCCGCCGACCCCGAGATACTTTTGCCAACGCCCCTCCAGACCGTCGATCTTCAAGATGAGGCAAGTACTGCGGATGCAGTTGCTTGGTGGACGCAGATGACGGCTCAGGGTCGAGAAGGTATGGTCGTCAAGCCGCTCAACTTCATAGCAGAAGGGCGACGTGGAATCACCCAGCCAGCTATGAAGTGCAGAGGTGCGGAATACCTCCGCATCATCTACGGCCCGGAGTATCTTCTCCCCGCAAACCTCGAACGGTTGCGTTCGCGGAACGTCGGAGCAAAACGCTCTTTGGCAAGCCGCGAGTTCGCGCTGGGAATTGAGGCGCTGGAGCGATTCGTGCGCAAGGAACCCCTGCGCCTCACTCACGAATGCGTTTTCGGTGTTCTAGCCTTGGAAAGTGAACCCATAGACCCGAGGTTGTAACAATCTTCTTTCCAAAACGATGACGTGCAAACTCTTCAAGATTCACCCGACTTTCGAATGCTGGGAGGAAGTCTGGCAGCAGTAGTTGCAGGTGGCTGGATTGTTGAGTGCACCGGCTATGCCAATCTGCATATCGATTACGGGGTGGACGCACTCGCACATCATTCGGTACTTGTTGCCGACGGTTTCTTTCCCTTGCAGTTGCTGCCTTCCTTGTGTCTTTTTCGCGGGGGAGTGGCGGGCGGGCTGCCTGCTAGCACTGCTCTTCCGGGGATCACCAGCTTCCAATCCGAATCACGCAGTCTCCAGCGCAAACGTAACGAAACGTGGTTCGCAAATGGAGGCGCGGTAGGCTGTTCTGATGGAAGTACACTTGATTGACGGCACGTATGTAAGCGTCCTGTGTTGGCCGGGTGTACAGGGAGTTGCTGTGGCTTGATGATGTG
>CAXTPR010000084.1:0-6001 GCA_964246235.1 uncultured Acidobacteriaceae bacterium | reverse complement strand
AACACAACTGAGAAACTCCAGTTATGAATGGATGAGAAATCGGGGGCAGGTCACAGAGACGATTAAGAGGCCCGTCGAAAATGGCATTGCGAGATTCTTGAGGCGTTAACTTCTCGCCACCACTGTTCAGACGTTCAAACACCAGCTGTTTGAGCCGAAGTGCCTCGACCTCCCCTTTCGCGGTCTCTTTTAGCAGAATGACAGAGGAGAGATACCGCCTGTCGATACCCTCACGTACTTTCTCCGGAAGGCTGGAATAGAGTCGTCCATTCAGTTCTCGCCAATGCACCAGCCCCGTGAGCGTGAACTTGTCCCTGTAGAAATCATGGATTGCGGTCAACCGCTGGAGTCCATCCATTACCTCATACCGCGAATAATCATATTCATATAGGAACACGGGTGGGATGGGAACGTTCATGATGAGGGATTCGATTAGCCGTGACTGTCTCTCCGGGCTCCAACGATGTCTTCTCTGATATTCAGGGGAGAGTTGGTAAGAATCGCTCTCCACCATCTGTGCAATTGTGTTCAGAGGGTAGCGCGCTTGCTCAGTCACGATCCTTATCTCACCGCGCACGTATTTATCATTGATGACCGAGTTCGGCGAAAGCTGCCCGAGATCGAGGTCCGCGACTTCGAATGAAAGGCTCTCCCCCTCAAACAGGTTTAGACTGGCACTATCTTTCATCCGGCCTCCATAAGTGACGCCACGTTCCGTTGTCCAGATTGCACGACATCGGTATCTGTCAGAGTGATGATCTTCTGCCTCGTCATTGTGATCAAAGCCTCATGCACAGCTTCAAGTCGCAGTCTTGCTTCCTGATGTGGGACCCCACTGGCCGACATCGCTATGAGAGTTTGTGAAGCGGCGATGACAAAGCGATCAGCTTGCGAGATATTCATTCCTCCCAATGAGAGCGTCTTCGCCAGTTCGCTGGTCGTTTCGACAATTTCAGTGTCACCAGGAACTCTGGCCTCAACAGCGCCCCGCTTTCTGCATACAAGTATGGCGTCGAGGCTAATTGGACTCTTAGCTGCATTCTTGGGACTGGAGCCGCGCAATTCGGCATGCACCGGATGAGCGGCGACGACCTTAAGCCCCGCTTCGGTAATCGCCTCGTATATGGCGGCCCATCCCTCTTCGCGGGAATGATGAAAGCTGAAGGCAAGAACGCCATCCTCTTTAAGTACGCGCCTGCATTCGGTGAACACTGAAGTCAACTGGCGGGCGAAGATGCGTGGCTCCTTATGTTGCACCTCGCCCGCGTGGGAGGAATCCTTCCTGTCAAACCAAGCGTAACGCTGTTTTAGGACGGGCGATAGCCACGCGAAGAAAAAGTCGCTTAGTTCGCTGTAATGCACGAAGTCAAAATATGGCGGGTCTGTGATGACGGCGTCGATGGAAGCGTCAGGTATCGGAAGATGCGAGCTGTCGCCGTTGAGTACCAGCGCTCCTCTATTCGCGGCGGCGAGCTCGTCCCACGATGCTACGTAGCGCGTGTCAATCGGATCGCTGCACACGAGTTTGCTGGCCTTCCCGTTATCTCCTAAGAGAGTCTTGTTGAGCGCCACTTCGAACGGCTCCTCAAGATAGCGCTTCGCGCGCAAGAGCCTCGATTCAAAAAGGGAATAGAAGGTCCCGCTGCTTTTTTCCGTTCCCCAAACTGAATTTTCGAGCGGCGTCCGTTCCGGCTTTAGGATGTGATTGGAGAACATATGGCGCACTGCGCCCGTCCCCTCCCCTTTGAAACTGCAGAAGAGGTTGTTGAATTCCAGGTTGCTGGAGAAGAGGCATAGCAATTGTTCCTGGATCGCGCGGTTTTCAATTGAAAGAATGCCCCTAAGCAAAAGCCCATGGCAGAGCAACTGACGGCTATTGAAGAAATCACGCCAGTGCAGATAGTTATAGCCGCGCGCCTGATTCGTGTTGTGGCCCGGACGTACGGCGAGGGACGGCAGCGGTAAATCTTCGCTTGCAAGTCTGGCCTCCGCCTCTTGGTAGAGCAAATGGTCTTTCGCGCATGCCTTTAGGTAGATCTTCTCGCCGGTGGGACGTAGCGCCATTATGGCGTAGAGGCGGTTCGGAAAGGGACTACCGTCCTTAGGCAATAGGTCCTTGATGCGGTATGAACCGGTGCGGGTCGTCACCTGTTGGCCGGAAGCGGGGCCGTTCTGCGGGTTGAAGCTGCTGTGGCAGTGAGGGCAGGTTAAGTCCGTCGAGTCATAGCGGTCCTGAATCACTCCCCAGCAGTGCGCGCAGACGATTTGCGCCTTGGGCTTCTTTCTTGGATACGCGTCCTGGGCGAACACATAGCGGTCGAACAGCGGAACCACCGTACCGTCCGGCGTCGTCACCACCTTTACCCAAAAGAAGTAGAGAACGGGGATCGCCTCACCCGTGAGCGGATCGGTCGTCTGGTAGTAAAGCCTTATTTGCGGCGCTACGGTGCGCTCCAAATGATGGAAGGCGGCGCGCAACTCGCTGTCGGGAACGCGGGCAAGCGCCTGACGCACGAGAAACGTGCTCACCGGGTTGATGTCGCACCCGACAGCCTTTGCGCCTAGCTTTAGCGCCTCGCCTAGCGTGGTGCCGCTGCCCATAAACGGATCGAGTACGACCTTGCCCGTTAGCTGGTGCCGCTCATAGAAGGCATCCCAAACCGAGGTGTTCTTAGCACTCAACGCACCGAGCGTGATGGCGCGAAAGACGGACCCCAGCCGGGTCGCCCACCATTTATGGATGTGGTAGAGCGGACGGTTTACTTCCTTGCGCCAGCTTTCATGCTCCGCTACCTGGCTGAGTTCCACAATCGGGAAGCCCTGCTCCAGAGCCGTCCCCTCTCGCACCACGGCGGTCTTTGTCAGGGGCTTGCTCATTCCTCTTCCATCTCCTTGACCGTTTCAAGGATGGCCGCGCGCGAAAGCATCGAAACGGGCTTTTGCGCCTGGGAAGTGAGCCTGTAGGCGGTGAAATGATGCGCGGTGCCTTTTTTCGGATTGGGGACCTTCTCCGCCTTGAGTTCGTTGCTTCGCAGATCAAAACTGTAGCCGATAACCAGCGTCTCGGCCTCAGTACGGATGAGCTTACCTACCTCTGCATACCGTTCGTCTGCCTCGAAGGAGCTGGGGACGATGAGCGTCATCAATCCGGTGGTGCCTTCTGTGAGCGCAAACGGCGTCGGTGCCACATACATCTTTCGGTCCCGAATCAAAATGTCGCCGTACGTGCCGAAGCCTTTCACGCTTCTGTTCTTGTGAACGTATTCGTGGTCGGCATTCAAGAACTCGCCGTGGCATATAACGAGATCTACAACGGGATACTGTCTGCGGCCGTTGCCTTGGTCTGTGTAGCCAGAGAGGTCAGCTGGGTAGCGGCCAAACACGTAGAAGATTTGGCGTCCGTTGTGGTGGCCGGTCGGAACTTGGCTGTTGGAATCGTAGTCGCGCTCGCGGCCTGGCCAGGCAAGCCCTTTTATTTCGAAGCCCTCGGTGTATTCCACCAGCGTGAAATCCGGATAGGTGTTGCGGCCCGAACCTTCAACATGGATGCCGAGATTCTCGATGCGTCTCTGGAACCAGTTTTGAAAGTGAAATTCCTTATCTTTGGCACTGACGGACTCGATAAGCTCTCCCGCTTGAACGGCGAGCACACATTGCTCGAAAACGTCGAAACAGGTCGTCGTTGGGTTCGCTTTCATCTCACCAAGTCTCTCATTTCAGGGGGTGCACGGACACTAGCAGAGCCGGACTGGGCTGTCAGTGGAAAACTCCTCCTGATGTCATGGCTAGATCCTGCCCGCCGCCGACTGCCTTCTTTCCACTGCCGCAGCGGCATTCTGTTGTCAGTGCTGCGTAACGCTCTCCACTCTCTATGGCTCTCGCGCTGACTTCCATCAGCTTCGCCGTCGTCTCTGGGATGTCAAATCCCTAATCTAAGGCGGTCATGCACCAGGTGAAGTCTGCCCGGCTGGTATCCGGTCCGGTGTCACCCTGATTACGGGGAGCTCCCTGGGGGCAGCGTTCATAATCCAGCCATTTGCCCGCACGGATGGCGGCTTCGCTTCTATACAACCGTCCGACAGCTGGAACGCAAGGCTTTGGACTACGGTGGCATGAGCCCCCAAACCATGCGACGGGTTGCGCGGTTTACAAGAGCTCTTCGGCTGAAATCTGATGCAACAGCAGGAACGATGACCTGGACTGAGATCGCTCAGAACGCGGGCTACTACGATCAGATGCACATGATCCGTGAGTTCCGTGTCCTCGGGGGAGCTGTGCCAACGAGCCTTGCGCACCAGTTGGAGCCGCACCACGGCAGTTCACCGCTGATCGATCCTCGCCATTCGCGTTGACGTTGCGCAAACGGCGGCTAAGCTCCCCATGCCGGTGGGACCGTAGATAGAATCGATCCATTGACCCGGAGATTCCGCATGTCTCGCTTCCTCTTTACCTCGTTTGCCACTGGGCTTTTCATCGCTTCCGCAGTAGGTGCACAGACGCCGGCTGTAGTGCCCGATCTTGTCCTTCGAAATGGGCACATATTCACCGGCGACAAGGATAATCCGTGGGTGGAAGCTATCTCGATTCGCGGTGAACGAATTGTTCTGGCTGGAAGCGATGCTGCCGTCGCGGTCACTGCGGGTGCGCAGACGAAGGTGATCGACCTGCAGGGCCGCATGGCCATGCCGGGAATCAACGACTCGCACGACCATGTCGGCGGTGCGGGCTTCGGCGTGCAAGTGCATTTCCCAGCAGGACATGGCCCTCACGGGCCCGGCCCCGAGCCCTCGATCGCGGAACTCGCGGCTGCTGTTAAGGCCGCCGCGCTGACTGCACCCCCGGGCGCCTGGATCGACGGAGCGGTTGGGGAAGCAGTGATCCGTCATCCTGCGGAGACTCGGAAGGCGCTTGATGAGGCCGCCGGAGACCACCCCGCCATCGTATCGTCATGGTGGGGACACGGAGCCATCCTGAATACGCGGGGCTTGACGAAGCTGGGACTGACGGATGCAGTAAAGGACCCGGAAGGCGGCCGCTACGACCGCGATGCCGCTGGCCATCTGACCGGGCTGCTGGAAGAAGAGGCGGCTAACGAGGTCAAGCGCGGGCTGTCGGATGAGACAGGCGTGGGACCGTCCGTCAAAGCGTTCCACGACTATGCCCAGCGACGCCTTACGCAAGGGGTTACGACTGTCCAGGTAATGGCCACCAACCAGCGTTTGAGCTACCTTGAGAAGACTTTCGCCCAGCCAGACGATCCCCTCAGAATCAGAATCATGCGCTTTCCGATGGCTCTTGAAGATGCTCGAGTCGGCGAAAAGCTGGGCACGGGTGAAGAGGTCCTGAGCCCGCGCGTGCGTGTCGCTGGTGTGAAGTACGTGTTGGATGGAACCCCGATCGAAGAGCTTGCATATCAGACCAGGGACTATGCCGATAAGCCAGGATGGCGAGGGCGTTCAAATTATTCGGTTGCATTCATCGACCGGCAGCTCAAGCTGGCACTCAACGGAAGGGACCAATTGATGATGCACATCGTGGGCGACGCCATGACAGATGAAGTCATGGACGAGATGGAAAAGCTGGCTCCTCCAGAAACGTGGCGTCCGCTGCGAGTGCGCTTTGAGCATGGCGACGGCATCACCACGCCGGAACGCATGGCGCGCGCGCACAAGCTCGGCATCGTAGTGGCGCAACCACGACCCGGCCGACCGTGGAAGGCACTCGAAGCCGCGGGCATTCCGCTGGCCTATGGGTCCGATGGCGGGATGGACCCGTGGCTGATGTTCGGCGTGATGACCGACCCCAAGAACCCACAAGCAATCACCCCGGATGATGCGTTGGCAATCCTGACCAGCGGGCCGGCCTTTGCAGAGTTCCAAGAGACGAAGAAAGGCCGACTCGCACCGGGGATGCTGGCCGATGTCGCGGTGCTCTCACAAGACGTCACCAGGAACCCCCAGGCTCCTCTTCCGGCGACGCACAGCGTTCTGACCATCATCGG
>CAXTPR010000083.1:0-6149 GCA_964246235.1 uncultured Acidobacteriaceae bacterium | reverse complement strand
CTCCTGTCCAATGTGTCTCTTATCCATTGGCACATTGCAAGCCGGGCACTCCAGTGGGCGGACTCGGCGGCCTGGCGCAGATCGGGAGCAACGGCAGTGTGCTCTCGTCTTCAGCGGAAATCCGTAACGGCATTTCAGAACAGACCGCTACCGAAGGCGAACAGATCCTCAACCACTTTCTCAACCGATTGCCTGTGATCACGCTCAAGGAAGGTGCTCGCGCGCGCGTGTATGTCGGGAGAGACATCCTCGTCCCGTCCTACGCAGAGCATCGCGTCGATCCCACCCTATAACCCGCACCAGGAGGCACCATGAAGTTCCACCCTACGAAACGTCGCAAATGGCTGCTCGCTACCGGAGCCGCCTTGTTCCTCACCGCAACGCCCAGCTTCGCGCTGTTCGGGATCGGGGATATCGTCTTCGACCCGACCAGTTACGCCAGTCTGGTCTCGCAGCTCACGACTCTTCAGACGCAGTACACCATGCTGAAGAACAACATCACTCACTTCTCCTTCAAGTCGCAGTGGCAGACGGCGCTGAACCGGCTGGAGAACTTGAATGTGGCGAGCATGTTCGGAGAGACGGAGGGCATACGGATCGCGCTGAATTCGAACGCTCCGTCTGTTTCCCTGACCGGCTGGAAGAACGCGACCGTCACCATGAATAGCAACACTACGGCCTTCCTTCGGGCTCTCGATCCGAACAGTCCACACCGGGCGGCGCTCGCCATGGTGGAGACTTCGGATGCTATCTCGCCCGAGTGCCTGACCGCAGTGGGGCAGTACCGGACGACCCGGAACCAGAATGCGAGTGCAAATGGCTCGCTGTCGTCCCTGCAATTCGATGGGGGCACCGGCTCGAACAGCGAAGTTCAGCAATTGAACCTGCTGAACGCCGCTGCCGCACAGCAGATGTCGGAAGCGCAGGCGCAGGGCACGCTACAGTCGTGTCTCGCTTCGCAGATGACGGTTGCCAACATGCAGCAGAGAAACGCTGCCGTTCAGGACATCAACACCGCTGCCTTCGTTCAGCAGCAGCGGTCCGCTAACAACGTCAACGCTGCCGGCGAAGGAAACACCTGGCAGACCTACATTCCCTAACTCCAAAGCCCGCTGCCAAAGCACGGCAGCGGGCCTCTGAAGGCGAGAACGGACATGGCAATTATCGCGGCGTTGGCGCAAGCACTTCCCGGGACAAGCTCCGGTGTTGACTGGCTTTACCAGTTCACGAACATCTTGACGAATCTGACGACAGCGAACGGCGGTGCGCTCACGCAGTTCGGCCTCATCGAGCTCAGCTGCATAGCCCTGTTCACGCTATTGAGCATGGTCATCAACTGGAACACTTCCACGATGACCTTCCGGCTGCACCACGAGCCGGTCAGGGCGGGCGATCTGACCAGCTTCCTGCTCCGGCTTATCGTCTGCTGTCTGTTGGAGAACTACTGGGTCAATCCACTGCCGGGCACCAGCTTCGGCCTGAACCACTTCTTTTCGTACATTGCCCAAGCAATGGTCGCTGTGTTCGACCAGAGTTCCCTCGATCAGTTCCTGCAGTTGCTGAAAACAGCCGGGGACGGGACCGCAATGCCATCGTTGGTCGCTTCTGTCCAGATCCTCTGCTACATCGTCGTTCAGATAGTTCTTGGGCTCGCCTCCGCGATCCTCTTCCTAATCAACTGCAGTTCCTTCATCCTTTACGCGGTGACGGCGCTTTTCGGGCCGGTGTTCATTCCGCTGCTTATGACCCAGACCTTCCGAGCCAAATTCTTCCACTTCCTCGACGTGCTGATCAGCTTTGCGATGATTCGTGCGGTAGCAGCCGCTTTCATCTTCGTCTGGGGCGGTTTTATGAACACCTTTCTCCAGCAAACTTTCAACGGCAACTATTCCATTGAAATGTGGTTAGCCAATCTGGTCCCCGTTCTCATGGTGTTCATCGCGTTCATACTCAATATGCTGTTCATTCCGAGCATGACTCAGATGATTTTTGGGGGCGCAGCTGGTCTTACATCAGCAGGCCCTACCGTTGTCGGATCGTTGATTGCTGTTGCGGGAAAGGCAGGTGCGTAGATGTGGAACTTTCTCCTCGGATTAGGAACTGGTGCTTCACTCGGCAAAACAAAGACTGCTAGACGCTTCGTCAAGCCTCTGTTGGCCCTGTTCCTTGTCGGCGTGGTCGTTTGTGGCTTCATATACGCCTTCGTAGTCCTAAAAGCTGTCAACGAAAGGAATCAGGTTCCCAATGTCCGCACACACCATAGCCGCTGATACCGCACTTACCCCACAGCAGAG
The DNA here is from genome assembly GCA_964246235.1 of uncultured Acidobacteriaceae bacterium. Classification (GTDB taxonomy): domain Bacteria; phylum Acidobacteriota; class Terriglobia; order Terriglobales; family Acidobacteriaceae; genus Granulicella. Next base: position 3,855 of record CAXTPR010000083.1, on the reverse strand, counting down.
TCTTCTGACCGACGAGATCGGGAACGAAGTCTACGCTTCTCACTACTCTGAGCGGAAAGCCTACCGTTTCGCGCTGGGATGCGGAGCCGCCGTCCTGCTCGCATCCATCGGCATGAACGTGTCTCTGGCGCATCGACCAATCGCGAATCGCTACATCCGGATTGATGAGATGGGACGAGCGCAGGCCATCGCGTACACAGACCTGAACTACAGCCCGCGAGAAGGCGAAGTCCGAACGTATCTCACCGACTGGGCGAACTACCGCTACACGATCAACCGCGACACCATCGCGAAGAAATACCCGCTCAACTACTACTTCCTCTCGCAGACGCTCGCCTCGCAGTTGATGAGCGAAGACAACGCCAATCACCTTGTCTCGCAGGTTGCTGCCGGGCAGGTGGAACAGAGCGAAGTAGACGTGAAGAACGTGACCATCACTTCGATGTCTGAGGAAACTGTCCAGGGCGCCACCATTGCGCGTGGTACGGCACTCATTACCCTCGAGAAGCTCTTCTCCGCTCGGAACTCCCGCCAGCCTAGGACCGAGCATTGGGCTATGACGGTGACGTACTATCTGAATCCCAAACAGGTCAACGAGCAGGCGAAGATCTTCCCGCAGTTCGAGACCATCAATCCGCTGGGGATGACCGTGACCGAGTTCCACGAGAACCGGCTCTCCGTCGACCCGCTCCCGTCCGGAACCGCAGCAGAAACTTCCCATGTGCCGTTCCCAACTTCGACAGGAGCGCCGCGGTGAGCTACGACCTCATACTCCCGTTCTTTCCCGAGGAACTGCGCGTCCTGTTGCTCGACCCTTCGATCTCCGATCTCATGATCAATGGGACGACGGGCGTGTTTGCGGACAGGAGCGGAGTTGTCCAGCACATTCCGCTCACGACGCCCTACACGAACGACCGCCTACAGGCGGCTATCGAGCGCATTGCACGCATTCTTGGCCAGGACCTCACGATGCAGAACCCGATCCTGAACACACGTTTGCCGGACGGCTCCCGTGTAGCGGTTGTAGGCGCGCCATCATCGGTAAACGGCCCGACGCTAACCGTGCGCAAGTTCAACCGCTGGTACACGTCCGATGAACTGGTCTTGTCAGGCAGTCTGCCAGCAGAAGTTCGTGATGTTGTAGTCGAGCTTATGGCCGCACGGAAGAACGGCATCATCAGCGGCGGAACGGGATCGGGAAAAACGACATTGATTACCCGTATGCTGCTCCAGATTCAGGAGCGCGCTGAATCCGCGATCATCTATGACCCGGCGTGCGAATTCGTTCAGCGTTTCTACAATCCCAATCGCGGCGACATCATCCTGAACCCGCTCGACCGGCGCTGCCCCTACTGGGGACCGGCCGAAGAGCTCCGCCGTAGGGCCGAAGCAAAGGCGATTGCTGCCTCTCTGTACCAGCCCACCACGGATAAGAAAGGCGAGTTCTTTACCGAGACGCCGCAGAAAATCTTTGCGCACCTGCTGACCTTCGGCCCGACACCGCAAGAGCTCGTGGAGTGGATGTCCAACCCAAAGGAAATCGACTCGCGAGTGAAGGGAACGGAGCTCGCGTCGATCATTGAGCCCGGCGCTCAGCAGCAGCGAGCCGGCGTGCTCGCCTCACTTGGCTTGATCGCGGACAGCCTTCGCATGCTCCCGACGAAAGAGCAGGCCGGTGGGAAGACGTGGAGTGCCACGCAGTGGGCCGAGAAACGCGACGGCTGGATTTTCATCACGTCTCAGGCGACGGAACGAGAAGCGTTGCGGCCGCTTCATTCGCTTTGGATCGACCTCTTGGTTCTGCGCCTCCTGAACACACCGAAACCGGATCAACGTCCGGCATGGTTCGTCCTCGACGAGCTCGCCAGCCTGCAGCGGCTTCCCCAGTTGCACACCGCTATCACCGAGAACCGCAAATCCAAGAACCCGCTCATTCTTGGCTTTCAGGGCAAGGCGCAGCTGGAGACCATCTACGGCCACTTGGCCGAAGTCATGTTGTCCCAGCCCGCGACCAAAATCTTTCTAAAGACCACCGAACCGAAGGCCGCGGAATGGGTTTCCAAGGCCATCGGCCAGGTCGAGATCGAGCGCATGCGTGAGACGCACCAACACGGTACGCGGGAAGGAAAAAGCTTCACCATCGACCGGCAAACCGAGCCGCTCGTGATGGACTCGGAAGTGTCCGGCCTGCCCGACAAGCATGCGTTTCTGAAGCTCGGAAACCACGTAGCCCGCTTCAACTTCACTTACTGCGATGTACGGCCGGTGGCCGCTGCGTTCGAGCCGCGCGCCGTGGACGATGACGAGCTGGATTTCGATCCGCTGACCCTGCGCCCACGTCGGCCAGAGCTGTCTTCCGGCGGGTCGAAGACCCACCTACCGGAGTCAGTCACGTTCGCTGAGGATCCCGATGTTGTTGCCGCGCTGGAGGTGGAGGCTGCTCCCGATGGTCCATCTGTGTCGAAGACTTCGCAGCAGCTAGAGGCACCCGATCCCGAACCTGCTGCACCCGTCGACGTCTCCGAGACTGCCCCTAATCCAGACAAATCTCTGTTGGCCACAACCCTGCCAGAAGCCGCCGGCGTGCCTGCGCAGCAGAGTCGGCGGAAGCCACGCTCTTCCGAGCCGCGAAAGTCTGCAGCGGGAGCGCCCGCTGAGGCCGACGCACCGGTCGTGCCGGTGGAAGTCCTCACCGGCCAGCCAGCTACCGACCAGTTCGACAGCCGGGAGATTTAGTGCGACATGCTGACGATTTCCAAACCGCTCGCAGCAGCCCAGGCACAGACGTACCATGCCAAAGAGTTCACCTCTCCGGACCAGAACTATTGGCAGAAGGGCGATCGTAACCTTGGCGAGTGGCAAGGCAAGCTCGCCGATTCCTTCGGTCTGTCGGGCCCCATAGATGCAGCCTACTTTGCCCGTCTCTCCGAAGGTCAGCACCCTGTTACTGGAGAGCAGCTGGTCCGTCACCGCCCCGTGAAGGAGTACATAACGAGGATGGCAAGACCGTGAAGCCGGTCGAGCATCGTGCTGGTTGGGACGCTACCTTTTCAGCGCCCAAGTCCGTATCTTTAACTGCGCTGGTGGGCGGTGACGACCGGGTAAGGGAGGCGCATCGTGACGCTGTCACGGCCGCCCTCACGGAACTAGAGCGGTACACTCAGGCGCGGATTGGTGGGAACAACGCAGCGGAGACAACCGGCAAGTTCATCGCAGCCAAGTTCGAGCATGACACTGCCCGCCCGGTTGACGGCTACGCCGCGCCCCAGCTGCACACACACGCCGTGATCTTCAATGTGACAGAGCGCGCCGACGGTGCCGGAACGCGCGCATTGCAGGAGCGCGCACTCTTCGACACGCAGCAGTTCGCGACCGCCGTTTATCAATCTGAGCTGACGTTCCGTCTCCGCAAGCTCGGTTACGAGCTGGAAACCGGACGCAGCGGCGCGCCCGAGATCAAGGGCTACACGCAGGAATATCTGGACGCCTCCAGCCCACGTTCGCAGCAGATTCGTGAGTATCTAGAGAAAACAGGTTTCCAGGGTCCAGAGGCCGCCCAGATTGCGGCGCACGGCACGCGGGATGGTAAGGAAGCACACTCAACTGCCGAGGTGATGGCTGCCCATTACAAAGTGACGGCAACGCATGGAAATCAAGCCGCTAAGGTCGTTGCGGCTGCCCAAGAACGGGCAGTTCTACAAGGCCGCAGCCAAGTTTCTGACGCCGCGCGTAAAGCCCAAGAGGCGGTCACCTACGCCAAGGAGCGGGGCTTCGAGCGCGAGGCGGTATCCGACGAGCGCCTGCTCCTGCGTGACGGGCTCCGCCGCGGTATGGGCGACATCACCTACCCGGAGG
>CAXTPR010000082.1:0-6340 GCA_964246235.1 uncultured Acidobacteriaceae bacterium | reverse complement strand
CCGTCAGAACTGACTGGAGCGTGTTCGATCCAGCATGCAACGTTGGTCGTCTTTCCGGCTGGACTAAGCGTATCTTTGCGGTTCAAATCGAACGGGTTGTGCTACTCATCGCATCGGCAGCGCAGCTTTGGCGAGCTCAATGAGGCGCTTCGCTGTCGGATGCGGCTCCCCTCGCAATCTGACGATGAGTGTTTCAACCTGGGGAGTGCTGCCCTCCAGTTCTACGTAATTCACACCGTCCCGCTTGAGTCCTGCCATGTGCGAGGGAACCAGCGCGACTCCCATTCCTACCGATACCAATCCGATCGCATTGGTGAATTGTGTTATCTCCTGAACACTCTCAGGCGTGAGGCCGGCTTCTCGGCACGTCTGCCAGATAATGTCATAGAGCCCCGGACTGACTGAACGGGGTATCGACATCAACTCACCTTTTACGGCCCCCAATCGAACCCTTTTCTTCTTGGCAAGTGGGTGGTGACTTGGTACTGCAAGAATCAGGTGCTCCTTGTTGATACAGTCACCCACGAGATCTTTCGACTGGATAGCGCCGTAGCAGAAACCCACATCGAGTGTTCCGTCGAGCAGTGCCTGCTCTTGTAGGGCGGTCACCGTTTCCGTCAATTGCAAACGCACATCGGGCACGGCCTTTCGAAACTGGCGCAAGATCTGCGGAACGACACCATAGGCCATCGCAGGAGCCATGCTGACAAGTAGCGACCCTACTTCGCCGCGGCCCGTGCGCTGCACAGACTCCGTGGCTTTGTTCACCTGGATGAGGATCTTTCGAGCCTCGGTCAAGAGCACCGCACCAGCGGCAGTAAGGTTTACCTTGCGCGCGCGGCCGCGCTCCAGCAGGTGTGTTCCAAGCTCTTCTTCCAGACGGCTGATCTGTTCGCTGAGCGGCGGCTGCGAGATGTGGAGCCGCTCCGCTGCCCTGCGGAAGTGCAACTCTTCCGCCACCGCTACGAAGTACCTGAGGTGCCGCATCTCCACGGAATGCAAGATAGCACTGAGGAACAGAAGCAGCAAACCTTGATACGCGAGAGCTATCACGCGACAGGAAAGAAGTATTGGACGGTCTCCTTTACCGCCCCGTACAAAGATCACGCCTGAGGCCTTGAGAACCAGCCTACGGCGAAACATCCCTGGAGGCGGTACGCATGTTCAGCTTCGTCCGATACAGCCATCGCGTTAGTCGAATCTTCAAAGGTCGTCGAGCGGTTGTGCTTTCGCTGCTGCTTCTGGCCTGTACCTCCCTTTGGGCGCAAACCGGTGGAACAGGCGCCGTGAATGGAACGTTGACCGATGCAACCGGTGGCCTAGTTCCCGATGCGACCATCACCGTCAGTAGCCTCGCCACCAATGAGAAGCATGTGACGAAGTCTGACGGGCGTGGAGCGTTCTTCGTGCCTTCCTTGCCGCCGGGCCTCTATCGCGTGACGGTGGCGAAGACGGGTTTTAAGACCACTGTGTCTGACAACGTATCCGTGGTGGTCACCGAAACACGCGCGCTCAGCTTACGGCTGGAGGTGGGCGGCACGCAGGAAAGCGTGACCATCACTGCGGAGGAGGCGCAACTGCAAACGGAGCAAAGCTCGCTCGGCCTGGTGACGGACAGCGTATTCGTCCAAAACCTGCCGCTGGTGACCCGCAACTACACGCAGATTATTGGTTTGAACACGGGCGTGAGCGCCAATGTGAACAACGCGGCCGAGTTGGGACGCGGCAGCGGCGGCACAGGCAGCGGCGGAGTCATCAGCCAGGGCGGCACCGCCACCGACAATAACTTCCACCTGGACGGCCTGCCGGTGAACGACATCGAGCAGACACCGCTTGCGTCCTCCGGCACGCCCGTTCCCAACCCTGACACGATCTCGCAGTTCAAGGTGCAGACCGGACTGTACGACGCCACCTCCGGCCGCAACGCCGGCGCGGATGTCGATGTGGTGACCAAGAGCGGAAGCAACCAGGTCCACGGCGCGCTGTTCTACTACTTCCGCAATGAAGTCCTGAACGCGAACGAGTGGTTCAACAAGAACGCGGGCCAAAGGCGCCAGCCGTTGCGGCAGAACCAGTACGGCTTTACGCTGGGCGGTCCGGTAAAGAAGGACAAGGTATTTCTGTTCGGCTCCTACCAGGGGACCAAGCAGCTGAATGGCGTTGCGCCTACATGCCACTCCACTGCGTTCACGCCGCCGTTCACCAACGATCGTTCCGCGGCCGGTCTCGGCAAGCTCTTCGCAGGCCAGCGTGGGTACATCCAGAACCTGCTCGGCGGCTTTGGTCCGGCGATCAAAGCCGATGGCTCCAACATCGCTCCGCAGGCGATCGCGCTGCTCAACAGAAAGCTGCCGAACGGCCAATACCTGATACCGACTCCGCAGCAGGTCAACACGTCCAAGGCGTTCGATTCGCAGGGAGAGTCGAGCATCAACGATGCCTGCACCTTCAGCGAAAACCAGTACCTGGTCAACGCGGACTACCTCGCCTCGCAGCGCAGCAAGTTCGCCCTGCGCTACTTCTCTGCGCTGAGCAATGCGACCAACACCCTGGTCACCCAGACTGCGGGTTTTCCTGTGCACCAGCCGGACCGCTTCGACGTGGGCTCGCTCACTTACACCTTCACAGTGAGCCCGCGCGCGGTTAACCAGTTTGAGGTGGGCCTCTTCCGCACTGCAGCCGGCTATGTCGCGGACCAGGCGTTTGCCTACTCCGATCTGGGCATCAATGCGTCGGCTACTGACAACATTAACCCGGAGCTGCTCATCGGTCCGCTTTCGCTTGGCAACACGTCGAACCTGAACTTCCTGAATGAAGTCGTGGAAGGCAAGGACACGTTCTTCTACTCGCGTGGCAAACACCAGCTGACCGTGGGCGGTGGCTACAACCAGGGCAAGAACGAGCTCGAGCGGTTCGACCTGGAAGCGGCGATCCTGACGCTCACATGGGCGGACTTCCTGCTTGGGCAAAATGCCACGCAGCTCGGAACGGCGGCGCTGGGCATTCCCATCGGCAACATCTACGCATCGATCGATCTCTATGGCAACACGGCACGTGACTACCGGTACCGCGAAGGAGACGTCTTCGCGCAGGACAACTACAAGATCACTCCGCGGCTCACCCTCAACCTCGGCGTTCGCTATGAGAAGATCGGCGATTTAGCCGATGCGGGTGGTCGGAACGGCAACATCTATGCCTCCAGCCTGAACCCCAATCCGCCCGCCACGGGCACCATCCAGGGCTACGTGGTGCCGAATAACTTCAAGGGCACCATCCCCAGCGGTGTGCGGCAGCTCCCGAACGGCTTCGGGTTCGACGGCATCGGAACGAACACTTTCAACCCGCGCCTAGGCTTCGAGTGGCTCCTGCCCGGCTCGGACAAGGTGCTGCTGAGGGGCGGCGCCGGGCTGTACCACACGCGACCTGTCGGCCAGATCAATCTCCAGCTCACCACGCAGCCGCCGTACGGCATCTTCAACGAACTGCTGGGAGCTTCCGACGGCAACGCCACGGATGCCAACCCCTTTCCCGCGCAACTGCAGCTACCGGCGTTCACACCCTACTCGCCCACCACGGACAACAGCCTCTTTTCCATCGCTCCCGGCCTGCGGCCACCCAGTTCCTACAAGTACAGCCTGGGTGTGCAAACGCAACTGCCGAGCCAGAGCGTTCTGGAAGTCACCTATGTGGGTGCGCGAGAGCTGCATCAAATCGGCAGTCTCTCGCTCAACCAAGCCGCTCTTGCTTCGCCGAGCAATCCCATCCGTGGCGTCACCACGAACACGGTTGCGAACGTAGCGCTGCGCAAGCCGCAGCCGGGGTTCACCCCTGACACGTTTCGGGTCTTCGATTCAAACGGAGCCGCGTGGTACAACGCTCTGGAAACCACCTTCTCGCGGCGCTACACCACGGGTCTGCAGCTCCAGGCGGCCTTCACCTGGTCCAAGCTGCTGAACACGGAGCCGGGCACGACATCCGGCACGTCCTTCGCCGGTCTTGGCAACGGCGAGCAGAGCGGAGACCAGTTCAGCCAGCGTGCGCGGTACGGCCCTGATCAGCTCATCCGGCCCGAGCGCCTGGTGGTGACCGCGGCGTATAACGAACGTGCGCTGAAGCGCGGCAACTCGTTCGCGGCGTATGTACTGAACGACTGGAACATCGCCGGTATCGCGACCATGCAGTCCGGCGCCTACCTGACGGCGACCTACTCGAATACCAACAACGCGTACGGCATCTCCGAGGACCGTCCGCAGCGCGTGGCGAGCTGCACGATCAACAAGCTCGTGAACCCGGGTTCGACGAGCAGCAAGGTGAACAGCTATCTCAACAAGGGCTGCTTCACTACGCCGCCGGTCATCGGCAGCGATAAGACCGCTACGGACTTCGGCAACGCGGGCGTCGGCACGATCCACGGGACGGGACAGTTCAACATTGACCTGTCGCTTGCGAAGAGGTTTCCTGTGCGCTCGTTCAGTGAGAGTTCGGCCTTCCAGTTCCGCGCCGATCTCTTCAACACGCTCAACCATCCAATCTTCGCTAACCCGGTGCTGGAGTACTCTAACGGCTCGTTCGGCACCATCACCAGCACAGCCGCGAACCCGCGAGTGGCCCAGTTCGCACTTCGGTATGAGTTCTAGCGCGCTCTGAGGGATCATGTCGCAGACAAAGCAGATAGAACGCGTGGCGGTCGTTGGGACAGGCGTGATCGGCGCTAGTTGGGCCGCGTACTTCCTGTCCCGCGGCTTGTACGTGGCTGCGACCGATCCCACCAGGGCCGGAGAGGAAACTCTCTTCAGCTACATCGAACGCGTGTGGACCGAGCTGGCCCGGGCCGGCGCAGCTCCGCCATCGTTTCGCGATCGCCTGCTGTTCTCAAACGATCTGGAACACATCCTTCAGGGTGCGGAGTGGGTCCAGGAGAATGGACCCGAGCGGCTGGACCAGAAGGTCACGCTGTTCGCCGATCTGGACCGGCTCACTCCACCGGACGTCGTTCTTGCAACGAGTTCTTCCGGCCTGAGCATGAGTGACATCCAGGTGGAGTGTCGGCACCCTGAACGCTGCGTGGTGGGTCATCCGTTCAACCCACCTCATCTGGTGCCGGTGGTGGAAGTAGTCGGCGGAAAGCGGACCAGCGCCGAGGCCGTCGAGGCGGCCATGCAGTTCTATAAGCATCTGGGCAAGCGTCCGGTTCACCTTTTGAAAGAGGTGAAAGGGAATGTCTCCAACCGGCTGCAGGCAGCTTTGTGGAGGGAGTGTGTTTCGCTCGCCGCGACGGGGGTCGCATCGGTGGCTTCCATTGACGAGATCGTGTGCTGGGGGCTGGGGCCGAGGTGGGCGGTGATGGGCCCCAATCTCCTGTTCCACCTGGGCGGCGGGGAAGGCGGTCTTGAGCACTTTATGCAACATCTTGGTGTGCCGTTTTCAACGTGGTGGAACGATTTGGGCACGCCCGAGCTTACGCCGCAGATCAAGGACCTCCTTGTGGCGGGCGTACAGGAAGAGGTGGAGGGATGCTCCATCGAGGAGCTGGCGAACACACGGGATCGACTGCTGACGGCCATACTCGCGTTGAAGAAGGAATAGCCGCCACACGGGAAAGCTCAACAGTGGGTATGGCGTTGATCGTCGTACCACACCTCCAACCTCAACTGCGCCCACGAGCGCGCCATGAATGCCAGGCAGAAGACGATGAGTACATCGGCGGAATATCCAGGAGTTCTCGGTCCTCTTGCAGGGTCCGCTCTTCCGCACGCGCATCCGGAGAGCCAGGGTTTGTCTCCGGCACGCTTACAGCGGCTGGAAGACCGCTACCGGCTTGGTGTAGAGCGCAACGAGATTCCCGGAGCCGTGGTCCTGATCGCCCGCAACGGCAAACTGGTCTACAGCAAGGCAATCGGGTCTGCAGATCCAGTGACGCGCTCTCCGATGACGCTCGATACGGTGTTCGCGATGGCTTCCATGACCAAGCCGGTGACCTCCGTGGCTGCCATGCTTCTGGCGGAGGAAGGCCGGATTGCGCTGAACGAGCCGGTCTCGCGCTACCTGCCGCAACTCCGCTCCCTGCAAGTGCTGACGGAACGGGTCGACGCCAGCGGCGCCATCGTGACTACGCTGGAACCGACCCAGCGCGACCCGACCGTGCAGGACCTGCTACGGCATACGGCTGGCCTCGTTTATGGGCAGTTTGGCGAAGGCCCGGTCCACAAGGCCTACATGGACACGAACGTCTGGAACATAGACCTGAGCGTGCCCATGTCCGAGACAATCGCCCGGCTTGCCACGCAGCCGCTCGCCAGCCAGCCCGGCACCACGTTCGAGTACTCGGTCGCGACCGACG
>CAXTPR010000081.1:0-6341 GCA_964246235.1 uncultured Acidobacteriaceae bacterium | reverse complement strand
GACCAACACTCCACGCTCGCGTCGCCCTTTGAGATCGACCTTCCCCAGAGTGAGGTCGTTGCCGATTGCTGCGCCGAAGCCAGGCCGTCAGCGGGTAGCTCAGAACGGGCAGCCGGGGGAAACACCGGTGAGCCACCGTCCTTCTCCCCCAGCTCCTTCTTCTCCGCCCTGCTCAAGCAGATTTACCTCGACCAGAGCTACGTTCCCAGAACCATCCTCATCCCGGTTGACTTTCCCGACCGTCAGCTCCTCGCGGATGCCCTTCGCGAACGCAGCGGCCACAAGATTGAGATCCTGGCCCCGCAGCGCGGCGAAAAGAGATCGCTCGTCGATCTCGTCTGCCAGAACGCCAAGCAGAGCTACGACCAGCGCTTCCGCGTTCTCCAGCCCAGCATCCGCAATATGACCGAAGCGCTGCAGGATGCCCTCATGCTCGCCGAGCCGCCCGAGCGCATCGAGTGCTTCGACATCTCCCACATCCAGGGCGCCGAAACCGTGGCCTCCATGGTCGTCTGGGAGAAGGGTGCAATGAAGAAAGCGGACTACCGCAAGTTCCAGGTCAAAACCGTCACCGGCGTGGATGACTTCGCCAGCATGCGCGAGATCGTGCTCCGCCGCTACCGCCGCTTCGGTCCCAATGCAGACTCGGGAAAGCCCGGCAAGGACGACGGCAAGCCCCTTCCTTCGCTCATCCTCATCGACGGCGGCCTCGGCCAGTTACACGCCGCCGCCGATGCCCTCAACGAGCTCGGCCTCACCACCCAGCCTCTCGCCTCCATCGCCAAGCGTGAGGAAGTCATCTATGTCCACGGCCAGGAAGACGACCCCGTGGTTCTGGACCGCCGCTCCCCCGTGCTTCACGTCATCCAGAGGATCCGCGACGAATCTCATCGCTTCGCCGTTACCTACCACCGCACCCGCCGCGCCATGCGCGATCGCGTCAGCGAACTCGACGAGATTCCCGGCGTCGGCGCCCGCACCCGCCAGCGCCTGCTGGAACACTTCGGCAGCGTCCGCGCTCTCAAGCAGGCCGCCGTGCAACATCCTGACGCGCTGGAGGCCGTGGTCAATAAGGGCACCGCCGAGAAGATTGTCCGCTTCTTCGTCGAACCTCGAGGCGAGACGCCCTTGCAGGATGAGCAAGCGGCCGCCAGGCCGGTGCTTTCTATCCTGCAGTAGGTTCTGGTGCTTGCTGTTTCACTCTGGACCCTCATCGCGGAACGGATCACTTTCGCTCCCATGCCGGCGACTCTTGCTTACCGGCTGCTGAGTACGAACTTGTTGCCCTCGGGGTCCTCGAAGATTGCGCTCGTGCCCCAGCTCTCTTTCTTCGGCTCCTTGAAGAACGTGACGCCTTTCGCTTTCATCGCCTCCGTGGTCGCGAACACGTCGTCGCACCAAAACGACAGCGGCTGTGCCGTGCCGATGCGCGCCTCGTCGCCGGGCATCGTGAACAACACCAGCCCGGTGTCCGCGCCGGGGATCAGCAGCTCGATCCAGCGCACTCCCGAGCCGAACGGCTGGTCGGTCGCCACCTTCAACCCGCACTTCTCTGTCCAGAACGCCAGGGTCGTATCCTGGTCGCGCACCGGCACACTCACAAACTTGATCCCACGAATCATGCAGAAGCCTCCATGCCGCTCAGAATATGCAGCTATGGGCCCGCATACAATTGCCCGCTCATCACTATACTTCTCAGAAGTACAGCGCACGATGCCTCACATCGACGACTACATCTTGGACACGCTTCTTCGCGACCTAACCGGACACGACCGTAAGCCCGCCGCATTCCTCGTTTACCTGTGGCTTACAGGAGAGCAGGCCCGCCGCGGAGCGCCGATCGCCATCAGCTACTCCGAGCTTGCGGAAAACACCGGCCTCTCCCGCAGCGCCGCACAAGCTTCTACCGCTTGGCTCAGACGCCGCAGGCTCCTTGCGGTAAGCAAGGAAAACGCGACCGCCATCCCCGTCTACACTGTGCGATTTCCCTGGCGCCGCGCCGGTGGTAGCTACTGAGCGCCGCCGAACGTATTGCACTGTTGCGGGTCGCCGCTTGTAAAGCCCGTTTTGAACCACTGCTGCCGCTGCGCGCTGGAGCCATGCGTCCAGCTTTCCGGACTCACCGCCCGGCCACTCATCTTCTCGAGATGATCGTCGCCCACCGCTGCCACCGCGCTCAGCGCGGAATCCACATCGCCCGGATCGGTGATATGGGTTTCCTGTGCGTGGTGTGCCCACACCCCGCCGTAGCAGTCCGCCTGCAGCTCAAGATCGACCGAAAGATGGTTCTTCTGGTCCGGCTCACTCCGCATCAGACTTGTGACCTTGCGCTCCACGCCCAACTCGTCCTGCACATGATGTCCCATCTCGTGCGCGATCACATACGCCTGCGCAAAATCCGCCGTGCTCCCCCCGAACTGTTTCAACTCGTTCCAGAAGCTCTCGTCGATGTAAACCTTGCCATCACCCGGGCAGTAGAACGGCCCCGTCGCCGCCTGCGCGCCGCCGCAGCCGGAGTACGTGGAGCCTGAAAAAACCACCAGCTTGGCATGCTGGTACGGCTTGCCGATCTGCCCGAAGTATCCCTGCCAGAACTTCTGTACATCGTTCAGCGTGAATAGCATTAACTGCGTGTCGCGATCCTTCGGCTGACCACCCGGCGCGGAAGGCTGGTCTGCTGAGCTGTAGCGTCCGCCGCTGTCGTCCATGGATTGTCCGGGCTGACCCTGGGAAGGCACGTTGTCGCCACCCCCGCCCAGAAGAGAGCCCAGGAAATTGTGCCCCGTGACCAGGCTGATCACCAGCAGCACCAGGAACCCGACTATTCCGATGCCTCCGCCCCCGATTCCACCGCCGCCGAAGCCAAAGCCGCCACCTCCGCCTTCACCGCGACGGTCTTCCAAGTCGCTGCTGTCTCCACCCGGCGTCCACTCCATTGCGTTCCTGCCTCCGAAATCTGAACTGTTCCCTGCCAGCGAACTCCCCAGCGACTTCTAAGATGCACCCAGCGCCATTCCCGCCTGGAGATCCGCCGTGCTAGTCTCCAGCTTCGCCGCTATGTCTCCCAAGAAGCCCAGGCTCGGCCAGAACTTCCTCATCGATCCCGCCGCCTGCCTGCGCATCGCGGGGTCCCTCGGCGATCTCGCCACGCGCACCGTGGCGGAAGTCGGACCGGGTCACGGCGCTATCACGGAGCACCTTGCCGCCCGCGCCCGGCGCCTGCACTGCATTGAGCTAGACCCCACCCTCGCCCGCGAGCTGACCTTCCGTTACCGCAACGATCCTCACGTCACGATCCATACCGCCGACATCCTCCAAACCGACCTGTCCTCCCTCCTCACCGCGCCCTCTCCAGAGCAGCAAACCGGGCAACCGGTCCACGTATCACTTGACTCACGCCTCTCGCCTCTCGACTCTCACACCTCGTCTCTCGACCTCATCGGCAACCTCCCCTACTACATCACCTCCGATATCCTGCTGCACGTGTACGCCGCCGCCCGCACGGGTGTGCTCGCCCGCGCCGTGGTCATGATGCAGCGCGAGGTCGCTCACCGCATCGCTGCGGCTCCGGGCAGTGGCGAATACGGCGCTCTGTCCGCCTTTACCCAGATGCATGCGCAGGTCACCGAGCTCTTCACCCTGCCGCCGGCCGCATTTTCACCTCCGCCTGACGTGTTTTCCACAGTGCTCCGGCTCGACTTCGCACCACGCTTCGCCGAGCTCGCCGTCGATCCCGCCGGCTTCAATCGCTTTCTTCGCTCCACCTTCGCTCAGAAGCGCAAGACGCTGGGCAACAACCTGCGCACCGCAGGCTATACGCCAGAGCAGATCGAAGCCGCCTGGCCCGTTGCGCTCGCGCCCCAGGTTCGCGCGGAGGCGGTCAGCCTGGCGGACATGGCTGCCCTCTACAAAGGTTTGTCGGCTGCCGGCGCGGCCGTCTGAAGCAGGCGCGCCGCCTTGCGCCGCACCCGGTCGATCACATGATCGTCGGCCACAATGGACTGCAGCACCGGGCTGATATTTCCCGGCTCCAGCGAACGTCCCGCAGTCACCCCTTCCAGCAGCGTATCGATATCCGGATCCAGCGCCAGCCGCGCGAAGCGAAGATCATGCTGCAGCTTCGCCCCCTGCTGCATCGTGTCCGCCAGCGCGATGAACGCGCTCCCCGCTACATTCAGCGACTCATCATCGGAGAAATTGAAGCTGCAGCTCTTCAGCGCGACCCCGTTGGTCATCGAGAACGTTTTCTTCCCAGTCTGCGCGATTCCCTTCTGCTTGGTTTCGCAACGCCCGTTTCGAACCGCTCGTGTTCCCGCCTGCAATTTCTTCCAGACCGCCTCACTCACATGCATCGGCTGGCTTGGTGCACCCTCCGCAAGCTCCCGGTACGACCCGCTCCGGTCCGCCCCCAGCTCGATCTCCCAGGAGGGCAGGCTCTCCCGGCCTTCGTAGGCAAACACCAGGCGCATCCCAGGCCCGGCCTTCTGCACGTCAGGTGATGCGGAAACGCGCTCCCCTGTATCCTGCGCCTTTGCCGGGCAGCCTGCGATCCCGAGCCACAGCGCCGCCGCCATCACATATCTCATCGACGTAGCGCCTCTGCGGTCTGCGCATGATGAATGTGGCATATCGCAATCGCCAGCGCATCGGCCGCGTCGGCAGGTCTGGGTGCCTCGGCCAGTTCCAGCAGCCGCGTCACCATGAACTGCACCTGCTCTTTCGCCGCCAGTCCGTAGCCCACGACCGCGCTCTTGATCGCCAGCGGTGCATACTCCGCCACCGGCAAACCGCAGTGCGCCGCGGCCAGCAGCGCCACGCCGCGCACCTGTCCCAGCTTCAGTGCGCTCTTCGCGTTCGCGGCAAAAAACACCTCTTCGATCGCCACCGTATCCGGCTGCCAGAGCTCCAGCAGCGCAATCAGTTCGGTGTGCACCTGCAACAGGCGACTCGGCGTGCGATCTTTCCTGCTCAGCTTCACTGCGCCCGCGTCGAGGTGCCGCAGCTTCATCAGGGATGCGCCGCACTCAGCTTCCACCACGCCGTAGCCGGTCAACTCCGTTCCGCAGTCGATCCCGAACACCCGCATGCGCTCCAGTCTACCGCCGCATCCGTAGACGCGGCTCCCATGCACCACACCCGGTACAATCGGTTGCGGACAGGCTCTCAAACTTTGAGCCCTGCACCCCGCTCGACTCACGCTGCAAATGACTCTTCTGGAAAGCCCATCCGTCTTGAAAGCATGGCTCTGCCTCTGTGCTCTGGGTGCAAGCGCCATCTGCACACCGCGCGCGGCGGCCGCTTCCAAGCCCTTGCAAGCGAGCCCGCCGCAAGGAACCACATCGCAGGGAACGCCCGTGCCGGACAACACGCAGGCTCCCGCTCCTGTCGTTCGCCCCAAACCTTCTGCGATTCGTCCCCGGGCAACACCTTCCCCGGACGCCTCGTCCGGCGGACCTGGAACCGCCACGCCTCCGCAAACTGCCACCCGACCAAAGCTCTCTTTCCCTGCCGGCTCCGCAGCCAAGCCGCTTTCTACGTCGAAATCGCCAAGTGGGTCGAAACCTCCAAGTCCGGCAACGTCGCCGACCCGAACCTTCGCTGCCGGTACCGCCGCCGTCCCTTTCAACCGCGCCACCATCGTGCTTGATCCCTCGCACGGCGGCATCGACGGCGGCTCGCGCATAACCGACACCCTTCAGGAGAAGGACGTCGACCTTGCCTTCGCCTTCAAGCTGCGCTCGCTGCTCACCGCCCGCGGCTTTACCGTCCTGCTGACACGCGAGTCCGACGCAGCCACGCCACCTGACAGCGGCACCCCCATCACTCTCGACGACCGCGCCGGCATCGCCAATCACGTTCATCCCGTGGCCTGCCTGCTCCTGCACTCCACAGGCTCCGGCAAGGGCGTGCATCTCTACAGCTCCGAGCTTGCGCCGGTCGAACTCCAGCCCGTCGTCGTCCCTTGGCTCGGAGCCCAGGCGCCTTGGGTCAACGCCAGCCGTGCCCTGCAGCGTCAGCTCGGCACCGCCCTCAATCGTGCGGAAGTGCCTCTGGTCCTGAGCCGCGCCTCCATTCGCCCGCTCGATTCGCTCGCCTGCCCCGCCCTTGTGCTCGAGCTTGCTCCCAGCGGCAGCGACAAGGAGAGCGTGAACGACGGCGGCTACCAGCAGACGGTCGCCAATGCCCTCGCCGCCGCCCTTATCTTCTGGCAGACGGAGGCCCGTCCGCCCGACCGACAGCTTCCCGCCCCGCCCGCTGCAGCCTCACTCCCCTCCTCCGCGGCCCAGAGGGCAGTCCCGCCGGGCTTGCCGCCGGGAGTGGAGCCATGACCCCACGCAAAC
>CAXTPR010000080.1:0-7742 GCA_964246235.1 uncultured Acidobacteriaceae bacterium | reverse complement strand
GCCGATTGGGCCGGTTTTGCCGGTTCCTCCGGTTTATAACTCCTTTGCCGTCAACGACTTATCTTTTTCAGTTTTCCATGGCATGGAAGGGGTCATCGGTTCGATCCCGATCAGGTCCACCAGCAAACTCAACAACTTAGCGGACTCCCATCCAATCGTTTGGCAGCAAATTGGCAGCAATCATCAAACTGCCGTGCAGCCAAGCCATGTCAGTTGTCTCTTCTCCTCTCTGAAGCGCCACGCTTCGGCTGACTTTCTCACTGAATACTTGCCCATCAATTCACCAACGCCACTGGTGCGGCTACGGCTGGCGTCCGCATCTTGCCCTGCGCTGCCAGCTTCTTCATCGTGCCCTGCAGCTCCCGATGAATTGAGTCCACAGTGGCGCGCACACCCTCCGGCAACTCTTGCATGTAGACATCCGTCGTTGTCGCCACGCGCGAGTGCCGCATGATCCCTTGCACATCCTTCACTGTCCCTTTCTTCTGGGCCAGTGTTGCAATCGTGCGCCGGATCACCTGGAACGTTAGCTTCGGCAGCCATCGTTGAGCCACAGCCGCCCACGCGGCTTCTGCTTTTGTGGAACCTTCAGCCCTTCGCGACGCCAGATACGGGGGTCCCCGGCGACAGGTCTTCGTCGCTGGGGTGGAGACGCGCTCCACGCGGTCCTTGCCGAGCGACCAGCCGGCACGCTTCAGCAGCGCCGTGATTCGGCGGTAGCCATAGCGCCCATATTGGCTGGCAAGATCGACGATTGCCTGGGTGAGCTTCTCTTCGTCCTCCCGCTGCGCCGGCCGGTAGCGTTGTGTGCCGCGCGGCTGATTCACCACACGGCACGCCCAGCGCTCACCCATCCCATGCTCCTGCCGAGCATGAGATACCGCACAACGCCGTCGCTCAGGGCTTAGAAGTTTCCCTCCGCGATGTCCTTCAACACCAGCTTCTCCAGGCTCAGGTTCGCTACCAGCCGCTTCAGCTTCGTGTTCTCCTGCTCCAGCTCCTTCAGCCGCTTGGCCTGGTCCACCTGCAGGCCACCATACTCCTTGCGCCAGCGGAAGTGGGTCTGCTCCACGATCCCCGCTTCCTTCAATGCCTGCGCCGTCGTCTTGCCGTTCGCAACCGCCACTTCGATCTGCCTGAGCAGGTTCACCACAAGCTCAGGCTGATACTTCTTGCCCCTTCCCATACGCTCTCCTTGTCCAATGTGTCTCTTATCCATTGGCACAAATCAAGCCGGGCAGACCAAGACTATGTGGCGGACCGATTCAGAATTCGAACTGTCGATAGAGATTTCTCTCTACTTAGGGTTCGAATTCATCACTCCTATCGCTCCAGATTCAAACTCTCCAGAGAACTTTGCGATGGCCTCTCGGAGAGCTGCGCCATCGCGAAGGCGGAGAGAACCCCGCGTCAAACCTGGCTGTCTGGAGGCTGTAGAATCTCTCCGGAACCCGTTGAGAGGAACGAAAAGCGCCCAATTCGGCGGGAATCTGGGCGCTTCTCCCAATCTCAGGTTGTTGCTTCTAGATAACTTAATGGTAGTGGCGGAGAGTGAGGGATTCGAACCCTCGATAGAACTTTTGGTCCTATAACGGTTTAGCAAACCGCCGCCTTCAGCCTCTCGGCCAACTCTCCTCGACGTGAAAGTCTGATTATACCCGATCCGGGCACACCACTTAATAAAGTGGAAGCTCACTCCGGGCAGAACACCTGATGATGCCTTGATGGATTCCGGAGGAGCTGTCCGCTACGTCTGACTCAGCGAGAGGGAAGCGCGATGGATACCCGACTGTGGCGCTCAGGTCTGTAGATGTCTCGCTTCTCGAGCAGTCGCAGAGCTACCCCTTTCCGAGAACGTTTTCTCCCGACTTCGTCCCGTCGAAGTGCATCGTAGAGAATACGTATGGAACTTCTGGTCTATTCCGCCTCGTGGTGCCGCGACTGCCGTGAAGCCAAGCGCTTTCTGGAGAAACACTCCATCCCGTACCGGGAGATTGATATTGAGTCTGTTCCCGGGGCGGCAGATGAGGTCATCCGCCACACCGGCAAGCGAGCTATTCCGCAATTCGTACTGGATGGGAAGTGGATCCAACCCTACCGTCCTGGGCGTGGTTTCCTGCACGCGGAAATGGCCGAGGTCTTCGGGGTCGCGAAGCCCTAGCAGGAGACGCGTAGGTAACGGGTTCGTACCAGGTGTTCGTGGAGCCGCCACTCTCACCCCACCGCATTCGATCCGAGTTGCAGCCTGCGCAACGCGCCGATGATCGCCTCACCACGTGTTTCCAACTCTGCCAGATGTTGTTTCACAAGAAGCTCCAGCATGGCCATTCCATGCGGCGTAAGCTGCACCAGGGATCGGCGGAGGTCGCGATCGTCCTCTTCACGCCGCACCAAACCCGCACGCTCGGCCCGGTCGACCAGTTCTACGGTGCTGTTATGGCGGAGAATCATGCGTTCCGCCAAATAGCTGATGGACGGCTGCCTGCCTGAGGGTGTCGACGCAATGACTTGCATCAACTGGTACTGTTGGGCAGCTACGCCGACAGCCTCGGAAGCACTTTCGCTGAAGCTCAGGAAGGTACGCAGTTGAAAGCGGAATTCAGCGAGGTCGCTCAGACGCGCCCGCGATATATGTGTATCCTGGGACGCCATTTTCTCCCTTCGTTCTGTCGCGGAACGATGTTGCCATACTACACAATCCAGCTCTGTTCTTGACGCCATGCGGCATGGGTACGCCGATACCTTCCTGTGATTTGGTAGGTGTCAGATTCGTCTCGAGCTTCGTTGCTTTTTGACCCGGTACAGGCCGGCCATGATCGGAGACCGAGATCATAATAAGAACAGTACCCGTGCACTCATGGGTCAGGAGTTTCCGTGATTGCCCGCTACACACGGCCTGAGATGGCCCGCATCTGGACGGACGAGAACAAGTTTCGTAACTGGCTTAAAGTGGAGCTCGCCGCCACCGATGTTCTCGCCCGCGCAGGTATCGTCCCCATTGATGCAGCACAAGAGCTCCGCGCCCGCGCCGGCTTTACGATCGAGCGCATCCGGCAGATCGAAGAGGAAACGCGTCACGATGTTCTCGCTTTTACCACCGCGGTAGCCGAAACAGTGGGCCCGGCGGCTCGCTGGCTGCACTTCGGGCTTACGTCTACAGACGTCGTCGACACGGCGCAGGCACTCTCGCTGCGGGAGGCGTCAGTCCTGATCCGAACGGGTATCGCGCGGCTCCGGGACATTCTGCGCCGGCGCGCTCTGGAATTCCAGCACACGCCGACCATCGGCCGCACGCACGGTGTTCATGCCGAGCCCACTACCTTCGGCATGAAGTTGCTGCTCTGGTACGCCGAGATGGGGCGCAATCTCAAGCGGTTTGACGCTGCGGCAGAGGATTTGCGTGTTGGCAAACTGTCCGG
Source organism: uncultured Acidobacteriaceae bacterium (assembly GCA_964246235.1). Classification (GTDB taxonomy): domain Bacteria; phylum Acidobacteriota; class Terriglobia; order Terriglobales; family Acidobacteriaceae; genus Granulicella. The sequence continues at coordinate 4,323 of CAXTPR010000080.1, read as the reverse complement.
TGCTGTCGGGACCTTCGGCCATCTCAGGCCGGAGCATGAAGAAGCGATCCTCCAAGATCTGGGGTTGCGGCCCGCCTCCGTATCCACGCAGGTACTGCAGCGTGATCGCCATGCGGCCTACGTCTGCAGCCTGGCTATCCTGGCGTCTTCCCTGGACAAGATGGCTACCGAGATCCGTCATCTGCAGCGCACCGAAGTGCGTGAGGCGGAGGAGTTTTTCTCCGCCGGGCAGAAGGGTTCCAGCGCCATGCCGCACAAGCGCAACCCCATCATCTCAGAGAACATATCCGGCCTGGCCCGGGTGATGCGCGCCAATGCCCAGGTAGCGCTTGAAGATGTGCCGCTCTGGCACGAACGCGATATTTCTCACTCCTCCGCGGAGCGCGTCATTCTCCCCGACACGACGACGCTGGCCGACTATCTGCTCAACAAGATGGCAGGCCTGATCGATCGCCTGCTGGTCTATCCGCAGCGCATGCTGCAAAACCTCAATCTCACCGGAGGGCTGATCTACAGCGGGCAGCTCCTGCTGGACCTCACGCAGTCAGGACTCTCCCGGGAGGAGGCGTACAAACTGGTTCAGGGCCATGCCATGAACGCCTGGGAAAATAACCGGAGCTTTCGTGAGCTTGTTGCGTCCGACGCAGAGATCACTAGCCGACTGCCTGGCGAAAAGCTGTCGGAAATTTTCGATTACCGCAGGCAGCTCCAAAATGTGGATACCCTCTTTACCCGGGTCTTTGCCGAGGAAGAAGATCGGACCGCGCAGAGCGCGTAGACTCATCCGAGGTGCAAACTAGCCGCGTCCATGGAAAGCGCCGTTGAGCGTAAGCGCCGCGCAGGGATCCTCGACAAAACTCGGATCCTCGCTGCTGTAGAGCAGCACCGCTTCACCTGCTACCTCGAAGTACAGGCAGCTCTCGCGCATGAGCAAGGACGTACGCCCCAGAAAATCTTTCAGCTCTCCAAGGCCTTCCTCCGGGGGGAGAGCCACGACAAACTCGCGATGTTCGCCGTACGAATTCGTCCCCTCGTTGTCCTTCCAGTAGCCGAAAACGGTGGCGGAGGTGGCTGTATAGCCGTTGAAGCGTTCTACCAGGAACTCGTGGACCGACTGCTCGATGGTCTCACCGCCCGAGCAGCGTTGCTTCAGCTTGAGTGACGGAAGCAGAAAGCGGACAGTCTTCCCGAGGGGCTTTTCGCGGTAATCCATATTTCTGTTATCTCAACATATTACGACGCTGTCTTGCACCGTCGCGGCAGGACATGTCCTGAAATCCTTCCAGCGGACTCTATTCGACCGTGCCGTTTGCCGGAGCGGTGCGCAACGTGGTGCTCGGCGCGGACGAGCCCTGCGACCGGCCGGGAGCGCCCGCTTCGCTGGCAAGGACTGTCCCCGGCGATGGGCTGAATGTGGCTGTCCAGGTGACGGCGCCCGCCATCGTCAGTGCCGGACGAAGGTTGAGGACCGGTGCGTTCTTCGGCTCGGCGAAGCGGCCATGCCCCACGTAAGCCGCGAGCACCGCTCCGGTGGTGATCGGAGACAGCAGAAAGATAGGCAGTACATACTCCCGGATCAACCCCTCTGTGACCCCTTGAGGCGCCTGGCTGCGCGGCAGGTCTCCACTTAACTGCGGAACGACGAAGGTCCGTAGGTCCACTTCCGGGTGCTTTGCCGCATAGTGGCTCACAGCGCGCGCCACGGACTTCGGCGTGGTGAGCCCGAAGTCCGCGATGAAGTTGCGACGAACCGCATGCGGGTAGTAGCGGTTTATGGTCACGCGGGCGAAATCAGCGCAGTTGCGGAACATGCCGTTGTACAGCTCCGAATTCGCGCGATCGTTGAAAAGCGCGATCAGCTGCGCATCCTGGTCCGCTGTGCCCCTGAGCTGGAAGCCGTAGATCGTCCGGTCGAAGGCCGATCCGGCCAACTGGTACCAGTTTCCATTCGGCGCGCGACCGTCGGCCGTATTCGGAGCCACACTCAGCAGGTGCGTGCGCCGGTATGCATCGCGCAGAGAGAAGACATCGCTCTGGTTCACTGTGACGGGAATCTCCGCGGCATTCTCCACCGCGTACAGGTAGGGAACAAGGGGAATCGCCACCCAGTCGTGCCGCGCGATGCCGTTGTAGCGGCTGATCACCACTCCCAACTCGCCTGGCCGGCACGGCCGGAGACTCAATGGAGTTGCGGCGCACACATGGTCTAGATAAATCGCCGAATGTCCCGTTGGATTCATGCTTCCCATGTCGCCATAGGGTTCTTCCAGCAGCAGCGTCACGGAAGCGCGTGCCTCCGCTCCCGCAAGACCCAACACGACGCAGAGCAAGAGCATCAAGGAATGGTGAAGCCCGGTAAAGCGCCGGATATCCGCGCAGATCGTCCGGCTCCTGCTATTCGCTTGGGTGGCGGCAACCATCCCCCTGCGGAGTTGGCGTCCGAGGTCTGGTGCTGGAGGAGAAAAGCGTCCCATTACCTGATTATTTAACATCATTTGTCCAGAACGTGGCTGGATTGGTAGTGCCTCAGTTTGAAATTAGGGCGAACAGTACAAGAGTCGAGAGGTCTGGATTGCGAAGAACCACAACATCCTCTACTAAGGCTGGATCAACGAGAATTCCATGCAGTTCGTGCGACTCGTGTAAGCTCCAATCCGCATCTGTACCTGTCAAATACCCGACACCACGATACGAGATATGGCACAGCGCGAAGTTGTCCTCGGTTAGTTCGCCCACCGAGAATGTTGCCGCTTTTTCGTCAAGCCGGACCAAACCGGACACTTTGAATGAACACGCGAAGCCATCCGCTGGCTGTATCAGCCCAGTGGCGACTACTCTTTTCGACTCGCTTTCCCATTTCTTGAGCAACAGGAGCAGTTCTTCTGCGGATGCGTGCATACAGGCAATCATCGCAGACGAGTGTCGAAGGCATAGAGAGAAGCGCAGTATTTAGCTGCGCTTCTTATATGGGCCGCGCCTCTTCGCCACAGGCTCAGGCAGGATGGCGACCAAATCCTCTACCGTCCAAGGCGTGTGCGCGATACCGGCTTCCATCGCACTGCACGCGCTTGGACTTGAGGCCGCGAACGTGGGCGTCGTGATACGCGCCGCACGCTTCGCCCATGTCCACAAGCAGCTTCGTAACCGTATTGGTAGAGAAGCTAGTCATCCGCGACGTTGCGCGAATGCTGTTGCCCTCTACCAGTGCTGAGATGATGCGGGCGCGCTCTGCTGTGCTAAGTAAGTTCATGAAGATATCGTATCAGGCATTCCGCTCAGTTTCAATACGTATTGCAACTTTCTGTGCAAAACGTTCACAGGGGATTGCATTGTCGCAATCCCCTGTATGATAGAGTATCTGAAGTAGCTTGGTAAGGGCAGAGGTCTAGCCGGACGGAAGCCCAAACCGACAGAAAGAACAGGTGCAGCAATGGTAAGGAAAATACCACGTAAAGCGCACTGATGAGGTGTGCCGGAAGGGGCCCTCGCCTATATACGCGGGGCCTCAACCTCCACATCAGACTACCACGGAAGGCCCAACCATGAAAGAGAAAACCATGGCGAACCTTGAGCAATACCGCGCCGTTCTGGACGACCTGATGAAGCAGCGTAATCAGTTGCAGTTCCGAATGGGCGAGATTGATGCCGCTGTTGCTGCATTGCGGCGACTCATGCCCGATGCGCCATCCGCTCCCCAACCCGATAGCCAAGCGACACTGCTACTCGCCTCTGATGGTCGCTACTCCGGCATGAGCGTGCGCTGGGCTGTTTTGGCTCTTCTCTCTGAAGACGCAATCGCCCCGATGGGAACTGGACAGATCGCGGAAGCGTTACGTGCAGGCGGGCTCACATCTGGGGGCAAGAGCTTTGCGAGCAACGTATCAGCGGTCCTAAGCGGCATGAAAAGCGAACGCGGGGAAATCATCCCTTCGGAGAAGGGCTGGATTATCTCAGAGAAAGGGAAAGAGGCTTGGGTGCATATCAAAGCCTCTAGGGAACGCCATGCTACTCCTGTGGCGACTCCTGACGCTGCCATCGTGCAGTAGCACCAGCCTTACCGATGGCGGACAGCCTCTCGGGTTGATCGGCCAAAGCCTTAGCCCTCGCCGTGCCACGAATGGACGCGCGAGGGTTTGGCTTTTTGATGGGCTTGTCGCCTATCGCTTGATCGACTATCGACTTCGCCAGTGTGTTCGCATCCATGGAACCATTCTCAGGCTCAGGCGGGTTAATTCGCAAGCGGGCCAATTTCAAACTGCGTCACTACCGCTGGATTATCCATCCCGCACCGATAATGTGCTTATGCCAGACGCCACACCGCTC
>CAXTPR010000079.1:0-8004 GCA_964246235.1 uncultured Acidobacteriaceae bacterium | reverse complement strand
TAGCTCAGTTGGTTAGAGCGCCTGCCTTACAAGCAGGATGTCGGGGGTTCGAGTCCCTCACTGCCCACCACTTTCATACCCGCATAGACATTGACCGCCTGCAAGGGTGGCTTTTTTGTGCCAGCCCTCCGGGGACGAATGCAATCCTCCACGACAAGGCCAGCAGCCCGGGGGCAAAAAGCTCTTAGTCAAGAGCATGGCGCTGTCGCTTTTGTTATGTGCAACATACCAGCGTAGGAGCAATCATCCGTACCGTATGAGTTGACAAGGGGGGTGCTGATAAGGCGAAGATAAGGCGAATGAACCTTATTCGCCACAACACGTCCGCTGTTCGTCGTGAGATTGAAGAAATCCTCGCGGAACGAGCGCCGGCAGCTCTCTCACCTGTGGTCAGGAATGAACCAGAGCAAATGGCATCTGGTATACGCGCCTTGGACGAACGCTTGCGGGGTGGACTTCCCATCGGAGCCATCACGGAACTGGTGGGGGCGGAGTGCTCCGGGCGCACGACAGTTGCTCAGGCGTATGTGGCGGTCGCGATCCAGAGCGGCAATGTCGCGGCCTGGGTGGATGTGGATGATGTGTTCGACCCGGAGAGCGCCACGCGAGGCGGGGTCGATTGCCAATCCCTGCTATGGGTGCGGTGCGGCCATGCCTCCTCGCGAGAAGCAGAGGCATCTCGCGTAGTGTCTGCACTGACGCAGGATTTGTCCGTTTCTCGCGCAACTCAGCCCCCTCACCAAGGAGCCGGAGGCAACCCACATCCGCGTTCTGAAGGCCGGACCATGCCCCAGGCTATCGAAACCTTGCTGGCTTCACAGCCACGGTCCGGCGCTCTTCTACCACGCAGGCGTGACAAATCCATCGGGACGCCGGGCGCTCCGAACAGGTATTTGCCCAAGGCATCCGTCAGCCGCGAAGAGCAGGTGCCAACCGACCGCCTGCCGCCACGTCGTGGCGAGCGGGTTGCTTATGTTGGTCAACCTCCAAGCTCTGCAGAGCCACAAAATCGCGGCCAGCGGGAGAAAGACAACGGTTCATCTCTGGCGCACCGAACACAGCCCAAGACCGCTTCTCCAAATCAATACTCTCGTTCCCAAAGGGGGTCGTGGGCACCGCTCGATCAGGCGTTGCGTGCAACGGACCTATTGCTGCAATCTGGCGGCTTCAGCCTGATAGTGCTCGACCTGGGCAGTGCACCACCGGAGAAATCCTGGCGTATCCCATTGGCCTCATGGTTCCGTTTCAGAGCGGCCTGTGAACGCACTCGGGCAAGCCTTCTTCTGCTCACGAAGCATCCCTGCGCAAAATCGAGTGCCGCACTTGTGGTGCGCATGGAGACGGGTCTTATGGATGTGCAAGGCAGCGTCCTTACAGGAATCCACTTCCATTCCGAAGTCGAGAGACAACGGTTCCAACGAACGCCCGACAACGTGATTCCCATCCGCAAACCGCCTCAGAGCGAACGGCCGGGAGCCTGGAAGGCGCAGACGACATGGGCGCTATGAACACTCTGCCAGCGCCACTCTACGCTTGTATTCATGTACCGGAGTTCCCGACACAATCGCGTCAACGGTTGCGGCCAGAACTGGCGCGCTTGCCTGTTGTCGTGCTTGAAGGTGAATCGCCGCTGGAGCAGGTTTGCAGTGCGAATCGTAGGGCGCTTGCTCGTGGCATCACGCACGGCATGACCTGTACGGAGCTGGACAGCTTTGCGGAGGTGACTACGCTGCGCCGCTCGGTGAAAGAGGAGGGGACAGCCCATAGGGCGCTCCTCAACATGGCGGGTACGTTCACACCCCGCATGGAGGTTTGCCCAGGTTCCTCCTCAGCTTCGGCTTCGTTTGTCGTTGTGCTGGATATCGCAGGCACCGAACGCATGTTTGGGCCGGCGGATCAGTTTGCAAAGACTCTCTTGCGAGCGGTGGAAGCACTGAAGCTGCACGGAAGAGTTGTCGTAAGTGCCAACTTCCAGGCTGCCGTTTGTGCCGCAACCTCTGCATCCAGACGGCCCGTCTTGCTCCCCGCCGGAAAGGAGCATGAGGTACTGTCTCAGCTTCCTCTTTCTGCACTTGGTCTGACAGAGGAGCAGCGCAGCACATTCGATCTGTGGGGGATTCGCACGCTAGGCGAACTGGCCGTGTTGCCTGAGGTCGAACTCATTGTGAGGCTTGGACAGGACGGCAAAAGATTACGCCAGCTTGCGCGAGGCGAGCGCTCCCACGTGATGGTTCCCGAAGAGCCTGTCCTGACTCTGGAAGAATGTGTGGAGTTCGACCATCCCGAAGAGCGGCTCGACTCTCTTCTCTTCGTGCTCGGCCCCATGCTCGACCAACTGATCGGGCGAGCACGAGCCTATGCGCTGGCACTGGCGAGCGTCACGATCAAACTCGCTCTCGATGGCGGCGGAGCGCATATCCGTGTACTGAATCCGGCGCTGCCTCTGATCGAGCGAGATGTGCTGCTGAAGCTGGTTCAGCTTGACTTGCAAGCGCATCCTCCTGATGCGGTTGTGCTGGGTATCCATCTACATGCAGAGCCAGGCAAACGCAGCAAGGTACAGACAGAATTGTTCAGCCCTCCGTTGCCTGAACCGATGCGGCTGGATGTGACGCTGGCACGGATTGCGGCGCTTGTTGGTGAGGACCGCGTGGGGTATGCACGTGTGCAGGACACGCACAGGCCAGAGGGGTTTGTGATGGAACGGTTCGTTGTCCCAAAGAGCGGGCCGCAGAAACGGATCGTGAAGTCGAGTACAGCGCGGCGCTGCTTGCGGCCGCCAGTTCCGCTCCATCTGCATCTGCATGCAGCAAGGCCCAAAGGCTTCTACTTCTGTGGCAAGCACTTCACAGTTGCTGAAGCCTATGGCCCCTGGCGCCGAAGCGGGGAATGGTGGTCTGAAAGCGTGTGGTCGCGTGAAGAGTGGGACGTACATGCAACGGCTAAGGATGGAGAAACGCTGTTCTGCGTCATCATCCAGAACTTGCTGCAAAAGAGCTGGCACCTTGAGGCGCTTTATGATTGACCACGGGGCTGAGTACGTTGAGCTGCACGCAAGCAGCGCCTTCAGCTTTCTTGAAGCTGCATCGCAGCCTGAAGCACTGGTACATGCTGCCTTCACGCAGGAATTGCCTGCGATTGCTTTGCTCGACCGCAACGGGTTCTACGGATCGCCACGTTTCCATACGTCGGCCAAGAAGAACGGTATGAGAGCACACATTGGGGCAGAAGTTGCTGTAGCGGAGTTCGGACAACGCCTTGTTCCTCCCCCGATGCTCCCGCACCAGCATGTTCCAGAACTTGCGCGCCTCCCTCTGCTTTGCACTTCACGCACTGGCTACCAGAACCTCTGCCAGCTCATAACGCGATTCAAGATGAGGGAACGCGGTAAGGCTGAGGGCTGCGCCTTCGTCGACGATCTGGCCGAATTTCGAGATGGACTGATTTGCCTGACGGGAGGGGACGAGGGACCGCTGGCTGCCGCTCTCGATAGGGGTGGTGAGGCCGAGGGTCGGCAGTGCGTTGAACAACTCGCACACCTCTTTGGCCGGCAGAACATTTATGTCGAGCTGCAACGCCACGGTGACCGGGCGGAGGAGGTTCGGAATCAGGCAGCACTTCGCATAGCCGAAAGCCTGCATCTGCCCATCATTGCTACGAACGGCGTTCGCTATGCCACGCAGTATGAGCGCGAAGTGCTGGATGTATTCACATCCGTACGACATCGCGTGTCGCTGGATGAGGCTGGTCGCTTGTTGCAAACCAACTCACAGCGTCAGGTGCGCAGCGCACGCGCCATGCGAGACCTGTTCCGAGACCTTCCAGAAGCCATTGAGAACACTCTGGTCGCTTCGCAACGCCTTTCCTTTGAGCTGAACGATTTGGGATATGAGTTTCCCCGGTACGACACCCCCACCAGCGAACCGATGGAGAGCTTTCTACACAAGCGCGTGGCCGAGGGCATCGAGAAGCGCTACGGCCCCATGCGTAAGCCTGATCTGCACGAACGGGCGAAGAAGCAGGCCGAGCGTGAGTTGACGTTGATTGAACACCTTGGCTTTGCAGGTTACTTCCTGATCGTCTGGGACATCGTTCGGCATTGCCAGGAGAATGACATTCTGATCCAAGGACGAGGGAGTGCCGCCAATTCTGTTGTCTGCTACGCACTTGAAATCACGGCCATTGACCCCATCGGGATGGATCTTCTCTTCGAACGCTTTCTAAACGAAAATCGCAATGAATGGCCGGATGTCGATCTCGATCTGCCCTCTGGAGACAAGCGTGAGAAGGCCATCCAGTACATATACCAGCGATACGGACAACTGGGGGCAGCCATGACCGCCAATGTCATTACGTACAGAGGTAAGAGCGCTGCTCGTGAAGTAGGTAAGGCGCTTGGCTTTGATCAGGAAACATCGGGACGGCTCTCTGGTCTTATTGGGCATTGGGAGTGGAAGAAAAAGGACGAAACCTTAGGCGATAATTTCCGCCATGCTGGTTTCGATGTCAAGCACTGGCGGATCGCCAAGTACGTTGAGTTGTGTGAACGTATGCAAGACCTGCCTCGGCATCTTGGTCAACATTCCGGCGGCATGGTGGTGTGCCAAGGGCAGCTAAACCGCGTTGTTCCTCTGGAACGAGCTTCCATGCCGGGCCGAAGCGTCGTGCAGTGGGATAAAGAAGACTGCAATGACCTGGGACTTGTGAAAATCGATCTGCTCGGTTTAGGTATGATGGCCGTGATGAAGGATTGTCTGACGCTCATCCCAGAGCACTACGGGGAAGCCGTCGATTTAGCAAGCCTGCCGCATGGTGAGGAAGAGACAAGGGATGTGTGGGACACGCTCTGCAGAGCAGATACAGTGGGCATGTTTCAGGTGGAAAGCCGGGCGCAGATGGCATCCATTCCCCGCAATGCTCCCCGCAAGTTCTATGACTTGGTCGTACAGGTAGCCATCATCCGGCCTGGCCCCATCGTCGGCAAAATGATGCACCCGTATATGCGTCGCCGCCAGAAAAGAGAAGACATTACATATCCGTGTGAAGAACTGAAGCCCGTGCTGGAGCGCACGCTTGGGGTTCCGTTGTTCCAGGAGCAGCTTCTGCGTATGGCCATGATTGTGGGTGAGTTCTCCGGTGCAGAGGCGGAGGAACTGAGAAAAGCCGTGGGAATGCGCCGCTCTTGGCAGCGGCTGGGCGAACTGATGGAAAAACTGCGTGCAGGCATGACCCGCAAAGGACTTGCGCCCGAGACACAAGAGATGATTGTCGGTAGCATTCAGGGCTTTGCGCTGTATGGCTTTCCTGAATCGCACGCGGCCAGCTTCGCGCTGATTGCTTACGCCTCTGCCTACTTCAAGGTGAGGTACCTTGCTGCGTTTACCTGCGCCATGCTGAACAATCAGCCGATGGGCTTCTATACACCCGCAGTCCTGATCAAAGATGCGCAGCGTCACGGCCTGCGAGTGAAGCCGGTGGACGTTCAAGTATCAGGTGCTGTCTGCACTGTTGAGCATGAGCCGGACGGTTCCTTATCGCTACGCTTGGGACTCAACTACGCTCGTGGCTTGAAAACGGCTACAGCGGCTCAGGTGGTCGAAGCTCGTCAGTCCGGTGGCTGCTTCCAAGGTATAGGAGACCTCACCCTGCGCGTCCCTGCCCTGAATCGCAGCGATCTCACGCAACTCGCCAGGATCGGGGCATTGAACTTCGTGGGCGGAGTCGCACATCGCCGTGACGCTATCTGGCAAGTAGAACAGTGCAGTCAGTATGTGGGGCCGTTGCTGCGCGCTTCTGCAGCTTCCTCGCAATCGTCAGCTTCGCCCCTGCGTCGCATGGGAACCAGCGAACGCCTCGTCAGCGACTACGCTGGAACCGGCTTGACGACCGGCCCTCACCCCATGGCCTATCGGCGAGCCGAATTGCGCCGTACTAACGTATTCTCTGCACGCGAACTGCAGCAGTTTCCTGATGGCAAATACGTCACTGCTGCCGGAGCCGTAATCGCCCGGCAACGCCCCGGTACCGCCCTGGGGTTCATCTTTCTCTCGATGGAAGATGAGACAGGTATAGCGAACGTCATTATCCATCCGCAACTCTATGAGCATGAACGCATACTCGTGACACGTGGCAAGTTTTTAAAGGTTTACGGAAAGTTGCAAAATGCGGACGGCGTGGTCCACGTCAAGGCAGAGTCGCTGGAGTTGCTCCACGCGGAAGCCATTGAGGTGCGCTCACATGATTTTCATTAGCGTTGACCTGTCCCGTGGGATCTCGACCACTTAGAGCTTGAGTTCCCTGGTGACGTTGACACCCTTAGCGGTAGTACCCCGGCCCGTAGTAATACCCTCCATAGTAAGGACTGTAGTACCGGCGCGCAGGTACAGGACGCTGTACCGGACCCGCCGCGTAGCTCAATCTTGAAAGCTCCGCCTGCCCGACCGTGGTCACGGACACGGGCTGCGACATCCGGAAAGTCAGTACCGCCTCCGCCGGGACAATGACGTGGCCTGCCGGCGAAGCTGCCGAACCCGCGACTCCTGCAGCCCCGCCCGCCGCTGCACCGATGGCCGCGCCAGAACCCCCTCCGGCCACACCGCCCAGAATGGCGCCAAGAGCACCCAGGCCCAAGGCACTGTTCACAGTACGCACCGTTTTATCGCGGCCTTCACGCTGCCATACCTCCGTGCTCACCGCGTAGTTCTGCCCACCCAGCGTTAAGCCATTGATCTGCAAGCCAAGCTCCGCCTCACCCTTGAGGACGCCTGCCTTTTTCGCGTCCACAACCGTGCCTTGTACGTTGGCGCCTCGCGGAACTGCGATTGCGCCGCTCGCCACAATATCCTGCATCACTACCCCTGAAAAAGCTGTGCCTGGCTGAACGTGGTTGGCATCGAACCCACGGTCGAGCCTAACCTGCAGCACAGACCCCGCTGCCACCGTTACTACCTGTCCACCAGCCTGCCCGCCTTGCTCTCCATTTTGCGGATACGGCGTGTATCCGTTGGGGTATACAGGCTGTCGTCCCGCCTGCGGGTAAGGCGAAGGCTGTGAGGGCATGGTTCCGTACCCCGGCTGATCTGCTTGTTGGTTCCCGGGATACCCAGGCTGCCGAGCCGGATACCCAGGCTGCGTCAGATAGGGCTGTGGGGAACCTGAACGAGCGGAAGCTCCCGAGGGGTCGTGGTAATTACGTGAATCGTCGCTATAGGGAGGTGCACCGCCCTGCGAGGTGATGCCATTTGCAGCTTGATCGGCGCTGCCTGCTGGTGCCGGAGCATACGTTCCATCTGACTGCAGAACTTGACCGTCCGGAGGCGCCGAGCTTTCCGACCGTGAAGTACCTGTCGTTTCCTCCCCGGCGGCGGCGGGAGCAGACGAATCCCCCAAGGTAAGCTCATCGACAACCTTCTTCACTCCGGGAGCTCGAGCGACGAGATTTTCAGCTTTCGTTCGCATCGCTTCATCATGAACGTTGCCCGACAAAGTGACGATCCCGTACACGGATGAAGAGTGAATATTTTGCGTTGAGAGTTCGGGCGCGGAAGCAAGTTGGCGAAGCACGTTCGCTTCGACTTGTGCATCCGGCATGTTGGGTCCCTGCGCCCGAGCCACGTTCCCGACTGCGGCCAAAACCCCACCCAAAAGAAGCACCCTCTTGCCGTTCACCTGCCATGAACACATCGATCTTCCCTCCGTCATCCGTCCTTAGCGAAGTCTGATCCTCGTACACCAGACGTTCACCAGCAAAGACGCGCTTTCCGGAAGAAAGTTCCGAACATTTCCTACCGATACGGCGCGCCGCCCTTCGCCCTGCTGCAGCTTTGGCGTACGGGCTACGGATCCTTTAGGTGGGTAAATGTCCTTTCCGGACATACCTTTAGGTGCTACGTCTTGACCCAGTACCACAAGCACGATATTCTTGTGATGCGGGGTGGAGCAGCCCGGTAGCTCGTTGGGCTCATAACCCAAAGGTCGCAGGTTCAAATCCTGCCCCCGCAACCA
>CAXTPR010000078.1:0-9724 GCA_964246235.1 uncultured Acidobacteriaceae bacterium | reverse complement strand
CGGTGCTATCCTGCGCGTGCATGCGTACCGTCCTCTCTGCCTTGTTCGTTCTTCTTGCCGCGCCGCCGTTACTTGATGCTCAGCTTACGCCTGACCTGCGAGCCAGGATCGACGCCGCCGCGCAGAAGGTTCTCGCCGACACCGGTGTGCCGTCCGCCGAGGTAGGCATCGTGCAGAACGGCCGCATCGTGTACACCGCGGCCTTCGGCTCCGCGCGACTCGCTCCGCTACTGAGAGCCACCCCGGAGATAGCCTATCCGGTCGGCTCCATTTCCAAGCAGTTCACCGCCACCGCTATCTTGCTGCTGCAGCAAGAAGGCAAGCTCTCGCTCGACGATCCTGTCGCGACGTACTTCCCCGAGCTCACGCGAGCCGGCGACATCACCCTGCGCCATCTGCTCACCCATACCTCCGGCTACCAGGACTATGCACCGCAGGATTACACCATTCCGGCGTGGCGGCTGCCTGGCGACCCGCTGAAGGTGGTGCATGAGTTTGCCGGCAAGCCGCTCGACTTCGAGCCCGGAACGCAGTGGCAGTACAGCAATACCAATTTCGTCCTTGCCGCGCTCATCGTTCAGAAGGTCGGCGGCATGCCGTTCGCGCGGTTTCTGCGAGAGCGCGTTCTGCAGCCCGCCGGTCTCCACGATGTGCTGAATCTCAACATCGACCAGAGCAGGCTGCAGGTCACCGGGTACATGCGCAACGCGCTGGCGCCGCTGCGCCCCGCGGCGCTCGAAGCGCCCGGCTGGTATTTCGGCGACGGCGACCTCGCCATGCCAGTCGCATCCCTGCTCACCTGGGATCTCACGCTTATCAACCGAAGCCTGCTTACATCCGCCAGCTACGACCAGATGGAAACTTCCTTCGTGCTCAAGGACGGCAAGGACTCACGCTACGGTCTCGGGATCTTCGTGGCCCACACGCAGGGCCGTCTCAAGATCGAGCACTCCGGCGAAGTCGGCGGCTTTGTTGCCGAAAACGAGGTCTTTCCCGAGCAGCACACCGCTATCGCCGTGCTCACCAACCAGGAAGCCTCAACTGCGGCCTCCGACATCGCCAGGGCACTGGAGGCGCTGGTGCTCGGCCCCTCGGCCGGCTCGTCGCCGTCTGGAAGTACCGCGGTCGCCGCCAGATTGCAGACCATCCTGCAGGCCCTGCAGCAGGGCCAGATTGATCGCTCCCAGTTCACGCGGAACTGCAACGCCTATTTCGATGCTGACGCGCTCGCTGATTACAAAAGCTCTCTCGCGCCGCTCGGCAGCGTCACCGCCGTTACGCCTGTTCGCAGCAGCCTGCGCGGCGGCATGCAGTTCGGCATCTGGCGGGTGACGTTCGCCGACGGAACTGCGGTCGTTGTCACCACCTACACGCAGCCTGATGGCAGGATCGAACAGCTGCTCGTCACCGGCAAAGCCTGAACTGCCTCGTTTCCCGTGCGAACATAGCGCATGGAAGCGCCCGCAGACCCTGCCTCGAGCTCCCTCCCTGTCGATTCCGCTGCGCAGCACCATCTCGCTGAACAGCACCAACTCCAGCGCCAGCTCCGCCTGCGCGACCTCGTGCTGGCCCAGGTGCTTACCGTGGTGGGTAGCTCCTGGGTAGGCTTGGCGGCTGGCCTGGGCCGCGCGCAGTTCGTCACCTGGCTTACCGCGTTCCTGGCCTTCTACGCGCCCATGGCAGTAGCAGTCTACTACCTCAATCGCGAGATGCCGCTGGAGGGCGGCCTCTACATCTGGGCGCGCCGCGCCTTCGGCGACGGCCTGGGCTTCATGACGGCATGGAACATCTGGGGCTATGCCATCCTGGTGATCGCGACCCTGCTTTCCCAGATTCCCAGTGAGCTCTCTTTCCTGATCGGACCTTCCGCTACCCACTTGCCGGAGAGCCGCCCTGCGGTGGCCGCCATTTTCGCTGTCACGCTCGGCCTTCTTGCCGCGGCGTCGTACCGCGGCCTCGCCGTCGGCAAGTGGATCCACAACATCAGTGGCGCGGTCATCATGCTGGTTTTTGCACTGTTGATCGTCACGCCGGTATGGGCCTCCCTGCACCACCTGCCCATCCACTACGCCCCGTTCTCGTTCCATCTGCCGCATCGCGATGCCACCTCGCTCTCGCTCGTCAGCCAGGTGCTGTTCGCCGCCTCGGGGCTGGAGTACATCGCCATCATGGCCGGTGAAACGCACGCGGCGCACCGCGACATCGGCCGCTCCGTCGTCATCGCCTCGCCCATCATTGTGCTCATGTTCGTGCTTGGCACGGCCTCGGTGGTCAGCTTTCATGAGCTCTATGCGGGCGTACCCATCAACTACATCGCTCCCATCCCGCAGACGCTTTCGCTCGCGTTCGGCCAGACCGGGGTTGGCAGCGTCCTGGCGCGTCTGGCCATCGGTCTGCTTACCCTGCGCATTCTCGGGGCCGCCAGTTTCATCTTCACCGGCGTGGTTCGCCTGCCTATGGCCGCCGGGTGGGACCACCTGGTGCCGGAGTGGTTCGCGCGGCTGCATCCACGCTTCCGGACGCCGGCCAACTCCATTCTCTTTACCACCGCGCTGGTGGCCGGCTTCCTGCTTCTCGCCAGTGCGGGAACACACGCCGCGGAAGCCTTCAACCTGCTCAACAACAGCTCCTCGGAGTTCTACGCGCTGGCGTACCTGGCCATGTTTCTCATCCCCGTCATCGGGTCCGTCGCCCTGCGCCGCAAACTCCCGCGCTGGGTGACTGCGGTGTGCGGCGTGGGGGCCCTGGTGATGTTGTTCATCATCGCGCTCAATGCCTATCCCTTCGTCGGCGTGGACAGTCCTGTGCGTTTCGCCGCCGAAATCCTCGGCACCACCATCGGGGTGAACCTGCTCGGCTTTTTCTTCTACAAGACTCGCAGCCGCGCGCTGCCCGCGTACTAGACGCGCCTGCCGCACGCTATCCTTACTGCGGCATGCCTGAACTACCGGAAGTCGAAACAGTGGCCAACGGCGTTCACGCCCGCGTGGCCGGCCAGCGCATCGGCAGCGTCTGGACCAGCGGCAAGCCGCAGACCTTCAAGTCGCCCGAATCCACCATCGCGGAAGCCCTCACCGGGTCGCGCATCGAAGGCGTCCGCCGCGTAGGCAAGACCGTCGTCATGGATCTTTCCCGCGGCGGCTCGCGGCATGCTCAGTTCCTGGTCCACCTTGGCATGACCGGCCGCCTGCTCGTCGCGCAGCCCAACGTGCCCCTGCCCCCGCACACCCACGCGGTGCTTGCGCTCGGCGACGGCCGCGAGCTGCGCTTCGTCGATCCACGCCGCTTCGGCCGGCTTTCGGTCGTGGACCTTGTTCCGGAAGATGCGGGCCGGGAAGAAGCGCCGGTAGCCGCTGCGGGCTATCTCGGTCCTGGTGCGGAGCCTACAACGATCACCGGCGCCGATTTCGCTACGCTCTTCCGTGGCCGCAAGCTCGCCATCAAGGCCGCGCTGCTGAATCAGTCGATTCTGCACGGCGTCGGCAACATCTACGCCGATGAAAGCCTGCATCGCGCCGGTATTCGCCCGCGCAGGGCCGCCGGACGCCTCACCCGCGCCGAGCTCAATCGCCTGCACATCGCGCTGCAGGAAGTGCTTGCCCGGGCCATTCAGCTGGGCGGCTCTTCCGTCTCCGATTACGTGGACGCTGACGGCATCCGCGGCTTCTTCCAGCTCGAGCACAAGGTCTATGGACGGGCCGGGGAAACCTGCCGCACCTGCTCCACAAACCTGAAGAAAATCATAGTGGGCGGCCGCACCACCATCTACTGCCCCACGTGCCAGCGGTAAGAGTCACTCCCGGTCCGTGCCGCACTCCGCGGTGACCGCAGCGCCGATCACCCGCGTGGTCTGGTTGTCCTGCACGATCTCCAGCGAGTAGCCCTGCAGGGGACTCATTTTCACCATCTGGTGCAGGTAGTCCTTGAGCATGTTGAGGTCGAGGAAGCGGACGTTGTAGCCGGTGAAGAAAAAACGCCCCGCGCCCGCCTGGTGGATGCTGGTCGCGGTGGCCGCCGCCAGCGCCTTGTGCCAGAGCTGCTTGAACTCCAGGCAGCGAGCGTCCGGATTGCGCTGATTGGCCGCCGCGAACACTTCCTCCGGTTCCATGTCGAGGAATCGCAGCCGCATCGCGCGGTGTCCCATGATGCCTTCCAGGTGCCCGCGCCCGCCGCAGCCGCAGAAGTTCTCCTTGTCATCCAGCGTGACCGGCGCGTGTCCGCCTTCCCAAACGCCTTCGCTGAAGGGGTACTGCCCGTAGCCTATACCGGTGCCGAGCGTCCATACGCGGATGAAGTGGTCCAGCTTGCCATGGTTGGAAGCCAGGCCGGCGGCGATCGCGTCCGCGTCATTCACGATCTGCACCGGCGTTTCGACCCCGCGCGCGCGCAGACCCGCCGTAAGCACCTCCGCAACGCGAATGCCCTTCAGCTGCGGCAGATTGGGTGCTTCTTCGACGACTCCATTCCGAATCATTCCCGGCAGCGCCACCCCAACGGCCACGAGGTCTTTCTCATGGCCCTCCGCGGCCTTCAATACCAGCTCGCACACCGCGGAGACCAGCGCATCCGCGTGCATTTCCACCAGTGAATCGTCTTCGTCGGAGTTGTCCGGCCTCGAACCCTGCGGAAAGCTGAGCAGTTCACCGGACAGCTTGTGATCCACGATCAGGCCGGCAAACAGCCGCTCCGCCATGATCAGGCCGACCATCGTCGTTGAAGCTTCGCTGCCTATGTCGTTCGAACCAACCATTGGGTCGCTGCTCCTTTCTGGTCCGCCGAAAAGTCGTGCCGTCCACCGGTTTTGAGAAAGTAGACGGCGCGGGGGACGCCCGTCAACTGCCTTCAGCGTATCCGAGCGAAAACCCAGGATCGGAGGCCTAATTCATCAAAATTCGCTTAGTCGAACTTGGCGACTCGGTTCAGCCCGTTGAAGGCGGCCACTTTGTAACACTCGGCGAGGGTCGGGTAATTGAACACCGTTTCCACGAAGTAGTCGATCGTGCCGCCCAGCGCCATCACGGCCTGACCGATGTGCAGCAGCTCGCTTGCGCCCTCGCCGATGATGTGCACGCCAAGAATCGCGTGCGTCTCACGGTGGAAGATCAGCTTTAGACGCCCGGTCGTATCGCCGCGAATCTGCCCGCGCGCGATCTCGCGGTAGTAGGCCACGCCCACCTCGTACGGTACATCTTCCTCGGTGAGCTGCTCCTCGGTTTTGCCGATGAAGCTGATCTCCGGAATCGTATAAATGCCGTACGGGTAGTAGCTCGGGTTCGACACCACGCTGGTGTCGCCGAAGGCTCGCGCCGCCGCAATTCTTCCCTGCTCCATGCTCACCGACGCCAGCGACGGAAAGCCGATCACGTCGCCCACCGCAAAGATCTCCTTCTGCCGCGTGCGGAAATCCTTGTCCACCGGGATGCGGCCGCGAGAGTCCGCTTCGACATTGGCCGAGGCCAGGTTCAGTTCATCCACGTTGCCCTGCCGGCCGACGGCGTACAGCAGCGCGTCGCCCTGCACCCGCTTCTTGCTTTCCAGATTCGCCACCACCGAGCCGCCTTCGATCTCCTCCACCGACTCCACTTCCTCGTTTAGCCGCATGGTCACGCGGGCATCGCGCAAGTGGTAGCTCAGCGCTTCGATGATCTCCTGGTCGGCAAACTCCAGCAGCCGCGGACGTCGCTCGATCAGCGTCACGCGCACGCCCAGCGCCGCGAACATGCAGCAGTACTCCACGCCGATGACGCCGCCGCCCACGATGATCATGGTCTTGGGCAGGCTGGGCAGGTTCATCACCAGGTCGGAGTTGATGATGCTTACCCCATTGATCGGCACCTTGGGCGAGCTCGCCGGCTTGGTTCCGGTCGCGATCAGCACGTTTTTGCCCTCGTGCACCGTTGCGCCGCGCGAATTGGTCACGCGGACATGCGTCGGATCGTCGAAACTGGCG
Source organism: uncultured Acidobacteriaceae bacterium (assembly GCA_964246235.1). Lineage (GTDB taxonomy): Bacteria > Acidobacteriota > Terriglobia > Terriglobales > Acidobacteriaceae > Granulicella. The sequence goes on along the minus strand of CAXTPR010000078.1, from coordinate 3,774 downwards.
ACACCGGTCAACATCTCCACGTTGTTGCGCGAAAGCTGTGCCTCGGTCACGTCGATCTCGGTTTTGATCACGTGCTGCACCCGGAAGGCAAGATCCGCCATCGTGATGCGTTCCTTGACCCGGTAGTTCATGCCGTAGATCGACTTGTAGTTGTAGCCGCTGAGGTGCAGCACGGCTTCGCGCATCGTCTTCGATGGGATGGTGCCGGTATTGATGCACGCGCCGCCCACCACTTCGCGGCTCTCCACCACAGCGACCTTCTTACCCATCTTGGCGCCGTAAATAGCCGCGCGCTGTCCCGCCGGTCCGGAGCCGATCACGATCAGGTCGTACACAGAAGCCATACGCCGGCCACTCCTCCACCACACCATTAGACTAGGCCCAGCGTCGCGCTCATTCAGCGAGGGGCCGCCCAGGAAGTGCGGCTGTTGTCCTGTTCATCATACGGCTGTCCGGTTGTTCACGCGGCACACGCAATGGTTCTGGCCGAAGCCTGGCCTCATCCGCCCGCTTCAAACCATTCCCGTGCAACACTCGAAAGCTCCCACACCACTCCTCCCGCTCTACACTGCCCACAATGCTCCGCTGCGCCATCACGGACTTCACGCGTACCGCCGGCAGCCCGGAAAGCCGTCGCCAGGCGGCGCGCTCCGCCCTTCGTCGCTGGTCCGCAGAGGGCATCGATTTCGTTCAGCTGCGTGAAAAGTCGCTCCCTGCCGGGGAACTCTTCGACCTCGCGCAAACTCTGCAGCGGGACCTGCTGCAAACCGGCAGCTCCACACGGCTGCTGATCAACGCGCGCGCCGATGTCGCCATAGCCGCTGCCAACCAGGGGGTGCATCTCACCTCGGGTGCCGGAGAGTTGTCCCCGCGGCAGGTTCGCTGCCTCTTCGCGCATGCCGGGCACCCCAACCCTTTCATTAGCGCCTCTTGCCACACCCCCGAACACGCCGCCCGCACTCGCATAGCCGGAGCAGCCGACCTCATACTCTTCGGTCCCGTCTTCGAGAAGATGGTCGGCGGAGCACTCGCCACAGAAGGGGTCGGTCTCACTCTGCTGCGTGAAGCCGTGTACGCAGCCGACCCCGTTCCGGTCCTCGCACTGGGCGGCGTCACCGCCGCGAACACACCTGACTGCCTCCATGCCGGCGCTGCCGGCATCGCGGGTATCCGGCTCTTTGCCTGACGCGGTGCAAGGGCTGGACTTCACCACGCGTCCTCTCGACCGGAACGGAGTGGAGAGACCCGTATTCGGGAGCTGCGACGATCCTCGCAGCCCAAAGCCCCGCTCCACTCCTGTCGCCCCACGACGCACTGAAACTACTGTCCGCTCCGGGGTTTACACTCAACAGCGCCTCAACGCGGCCACATCGCGCGACGGGGACGCGAGGGGAGAAGTCCATGCTTTCACCTGATTCCTTCATCGGCAGGCCCGCCATCCGCCCGACCGACCGATTCGCATCGCGTCCTTCACCACGGCTCCGCTGCGCAGCCGCGTTCCTGGTTCTGGCCTTCGCGGGGGGCGCTGCCGCCCAGCAGTATCAGCAGCCTTACTCCGATCCGAACACGGAGGTCACTCAGGGGTATCCCGACCCGCAGGACCCTCCCTCACGCGTTGCACGCCTCAGCCTCGCGCAGGGCAACGTCAGCTTCCAGCCCTCCGGCGTGCCGGATTTCTCGCCCGCAGAGGTCAATTACCCGCTCACCACCGGGGATCGCCTGTGGGCCGACTCCAGCTCACTGGCCGAGCTGCAGCTTGGCCAAATCGCGCTCCGGCTAGGCCAGCGGACCGACTTCACCGTGACCGGCCTCACCGACACGCTGGCGCAGTTCGGGCTCTCCCAAGGCAGCGTGCACCTGCGCGCCTTCGGGCTCGATCCCGGTACCACCACCGAAGTGGATACGCTGAATGCTTCTGTAGCCGTACTTGCTCCCGGCGACCTCCGCGTCGATGTCTATCCCTCCAACAACACCACTGTGGTCACGTTGCTTTCGGGCGCCGCCCAGGTCGATGCGCCCGGCATCTCCCAGCAGCTACGGCCCGGCGAGTCCCTGCAGATTTCCGGCACCGATCAGGTGTACGCCCGCGACATCTATCGTCCACGGCAGGACGAGCTGGACGGCTTTTCCGCCAGCCAGGACAACACCTTTCAGGCCGCCCTGGCTAACGGCGGCAGCTATGTGGCGGAAGACACCATCGGTGCAACTGATCTAGGCAGCTACGGCGACTGGAGCTCCGATGCCGAGTACGGGCCGGTGTGGTATCCGCGCGGCGTCGGGGTGGACTGGCAGCCCTACCGCTCCGGCCACTGGGCCTACATCGCACCGTGGGGCTGGACCTGGATCGCCTCGGAACCCTGGGGCTTTGCCCCGTTCCACTACGGCCGCTGGAGCCGCTTTGGGGCCCGCTGGGGCTGGATCCCCGGTCCGCGCGTCGTGCGGCCCGTCTACTCGCCTGCCCTGGTCGCCTTCGTCGGCGGTGCTGGGTTTTCAGTACGCGGCGGCTTTGGCGGACCCGGTGGTCCAGGCGGCGTCACCGCATGGTTCCCGCTCGGTCCCAGGGAACCTTACCAGCCCTGGTACCGCGCCAGCGACCGCTACGTGACCCGTGTGAATGTCACCAATATCTACAATCGCAACACGGCAGAGGTGCGCAACACCTACGTCAATGCCGGACGCGGCCCCAGTCCGTTCCGCGCCGATCCGGGCCGTCAGTATATGAATCGTCCCGCCACGGTGGCTGTATCGCAGGCGGCCTTTGCTTCCGGACGGCCGGTGCAGGGTTCCGCGTTGCGCGTCGACCCTGGTCAGTGGTCCGGAGCGCCGATCCTGGCGCACCCGCAGGCTTCCCCCACTCGAGCGATTTTCTCTTCCGGCGGCGCCCGCGCTTTGCCGCCGGTGATGAACCGGCCGGAGCTGCAAATCCGCGGTGGCAACTCGGCCGGACAGCCCCGGCCCGACCAGCGCCAGAACCCACCGGATTTCCGCAATGGGGCGGGCCAACCGGGTTACGGGAGCGCCCAGCCGGGTTACGCCCCCGGAAGAGAGGCGGAAAGCCGGCAGTACGGCAACGGCGGCACAGCTCCCTCAGTTCCGGAGCAGCCCCGTCCCGTGCAACAGCAGCCGACACGCTCCACCGGCGGAAATCCAGCAGTCTCACCCACACAGCCTGCTCAGCAGGCTCCGAACTACCGTCTCGGCGGCACGGTGCAGAATCCTAACCCGAACCAGCCGACCTACTACCAGGGAGGAAGCCAGCAGCCGGGCTCCCGTCAGCCTGGCAGCGGAGCGGCCACTCCCAATCCGCAGCAACAGCCGCGCTACGCCCAGCCGCAACCGGTCCGTACACCCATGGGGGAGTCCCCGGCAGGCATGCAGCCCACACCGGCCAGCCCGGGGCAACGGCCGGCGACTCCGTCGCCACAGCCCTCGTCGCAGGCTGTGCCCAGTCCCGGCATTCACGGGCCTGTGGGCCCGCAGCGGAGTGCACAGCCCCAGGCCGTCGCTCCGCCGTCACAACCGCAGCCGCAGGTTCAGCCGCGCTACACGCAACCGCAGCCACAAGCTCAGCCCTTCAACCGTTCCGAGCCGTCACAGCCGCGGCCGAATTTCGACGGGCAGCGTCAGGGCATGGAACGCAATGATGCTGGCCGCCAACCGGTTCCCCAGCCGATGAACAACCAGCCGAGCCAACCGCAAAACCGGCCAGCTCCCCCACCTGCCTTCATTCCCCGCCCCGCGCCGCCGTCACCGCAAGCGCAGCCGCAGCCCACG
>CAXTPR010000077.1:0-9773 GCA_964246235.1 uncultured Acidobacteriaceae bacterium | reverse complement strand
GCCACATCCACATCGACGGGCCGAGCGGCCAGTTCTACGACCAGCAGAAGAACCCGATCTCGCAGCACGCCGCCCTCGACGGCGCCATGGGAGCCGGGAACCATCACGCGCCCGAGCCAGCGAAGGTGCAAGAAGTCGCGCAACAGCAGCGTGTTGACCAGAGTTTGGGCTTCGGCCTCTAACAGGACCTCCACCGGGCCAGAGAATAAACAGCCGGTTTGAAAATACAATTCCAGGTCGCACAACGGTGGAGGTCCGTTGTGCGCGAGTCTGTAGGGGAAGATGAGGATTGCATGTGTTCTGAAGATCGGATGCTACGCTACTTCTGAGCCCCCTACATCTGTGCTCACCTGTAGTGAATGCATCAGTAACTGGATCTCCGATCCCCTTCAGATCAACGGACGCTCTTCCGCCGATAGCGCCGCTTCTACTAAACATTCTCTTCTCTGATCAGCCCTCTTGGAGTGTATTATTCACGCGTAAGGCTTTGCACGCTCATCGCTCGTCCGGAGAATTGTTATGATTCTTCCCCGCATTGCTCTGCAGACAATCCGAGCGGGAGGTAAAGATGAACCTCGTTACAAACTGATCTTCTATGCTACCTCTATCTTTGCAGCTCTCGTGTTGTCATTTTCGATGCTGCTCATCGGGGAACAGAAGTCTCAAAACGATGCCCAATTGCAGGCCTTACACTCGCTTGACGACGAGGCGGCTGCGCTTCGTGGGAGCCTGTCGGACCTATCGCGAGCTGCACCCGCAGCTCAAGCGGATGAGAATATTCCACACCCGACGGTCTCCGACCGAGATGCGCAGTTCATAGGTACACATGCTGATGTCAGTTGGTCAGCTGTATCAGGTTCCAAGTTTGCAAATGCGCAATATGAGATTAACTTGGTTCGTCTTGAGTCAGACTCAGAAGAAAGTAGTCCCGCACCAATCGATACGCTCCCGGAGCCCTTCTTTTTAGCGTCCGATTCGGCTCACCTCACGTCGCGGCTTCCGTCGTCGCCTGAACAAGAGCTGCCTCCAGGGAAGTATGTGTGGCGGGTTGCCCAGGTCTCTCAAGGGTATGATCCCAAGAGCTCTACCGACCCCGAAATTGGGATGCTATCGTCATGGAGCAACTATGGCTACTTCACTATATACAAAACTATCGAGGACAGAATTACGGCAACGCGGCGAATTCGAGTAGGCGTTGACTTATCGCAGAATTCGCCGTTCACTTACGCGGAAAGAGGCACAATCGCGGGTAGTGATGTTGTCCGAATTCGCCAGATCGTCGAGAATTGTTTGGCGGTGAGCAATGTGCGGCTCTCCATCGATGCCCAACGATGTAGCTCGTCTGGATCTCTCGGCCAAGGCTCCAGTGCTGCTGCGTGTCTGCATGATCAAACGCGAGTATGTGTAGAGTTCGTTCCGATAGAGAGATGGGGGGAGTGGCGTTCTGCCCTGAGCAGAAAAGAAATCGATTTGTTCGTAGGAGGTGTGACTGCCGCCGAGGCGCGAGAAGGTGACGGTATCAGATTCCTGTCTAGCTATAGGGAATTTGAAACGCGCGTCTACGTAAATAAAGCCGATCTAGCCGACGCTGATACTAGTCTATCCAGATGGCTGGTACACAGGCGTGTTGTCGGCGTCATTGAAAACAGCTCCAATGACATTCTTATGGGCAAGTTGCTGTTGAGGTATTGTCCAAGCCGAAGGGTCTTGTCAGGTGAAACATGTAAGTTGGACAGAAAACCGTTTTCTTCTTTCCCGTCGATGGATCAAGCTATGGATCGGGGTGAAATTGATGGAGTCCTTATAGACGAAACGTTTGTAGACCGGAACGAGTGGCAGCCGCTGAGAAGCTTACGCTCGTCTGATCCCACCCCGTGGAAAGCCTACGAGCAAAGCTTTTTGGGCTATCAAGGATCGGAGAAGCTAGCGTTTCCGATCGCGGTAGATTCTGTGCCGGCAGAGCGCCGTCCTCTCTGGCAATTCCTTGAGCTTGCGCTTTCTATACGCAACGGCAATGTGTCAGCCGTAGCAAGTGGGTGTCACAGAAACTGCGGTGTGGCACAATGATCCCATTCGTAATCTTGGTCGCTGCCTGCGTAAGCCTCATCCTCTTATTCGTGAGTCAAAGGCGGATCGTCGCCAGATTGTGGCGCGGTCAGATGTCTAGTGTGATAGCCCCGAGCAGTGCCACGTTCTCCGATGTTCTCAGCCTAGTAAGCTTTTCGCTAACTATAACTGCCCTCTTTGCAGGTTGGTACTCCATAAGTCTCCAGGCTGTTCACAGCAATCGTGAAGCAAAAATCAAGGCGACAACGGATGCAAATACCGCCTACCATGAACAGATATCGCGCTTGGTTTCTCACGCCTCTGGGAACTATGGGAGCGGTGTAGATTTGCACCTCGCGTGGCCGCTGCACGATCTCCGGCTCATCTCAACGGAGTTGCCAGAGCTACGCTGGAAATTCGCACGAGCCGGCGCGGGGGTCGATTATTTGATAGAGATGGTCTGGATGGCTGATCCTTCACTTCCTGACGAACAGCACTATGATGCTCGAAAGCGCACATATGAAGACCACGACGAGCGGTGCGATTTCATGAGCTCGGCCATCTGCTTTTTCCGAGCGAGTGAGGCTAACGCTGAAAGCACTTATATACCGCTGAGGCGCCAGGCACCAGAGGGTAGATATCTATGGCGGGTTGTACCGCTAAATGCTAGTCTCCTGACTCAAGGGAACGAGAATGCAGAGGAATCAGCCCTCAGCGGACAGGCTCTATCCAACTGGAGCGAATTTGGTTCGTTCTGCTTTTATAAGCAGGCCCCCTCGCCCAGCGGGTGCGATTTGGCTTCTGAAATATCCTTCGCGTCGCCGGCCACCGTTAAAGCTAATCAAAACCGGTATGTAGTTGTCGTGGGTACAAGCTACTCCGACAATGTCGAGTTTAGCTGGATTCGCAGTGGCATGCGGGGCGGACACGATATTGATCTGATACGCCTAATTGTCGAACATTGCATCCGGGGCAAAGGGGAACAGTTTGCGTTTGACGCGAAGGCCTGTTTTGATGCCGCAGACGCTTACCGTAACGAACCGTCCTTTCTCCATGTCGTGCGACCGCTACCCGTTAACGATTTGGGCACAGTACCGGTCATCGCTTTCAAAAACTTTCAAAGTGTCGACGAGGGGCTGAGCGCCTTGGGGAGGAAGGAAATAGATCTTTTTATTGGATCGTTGACTCGCGCAAAGGAAAGGGAGCGTGCGGGTATACGTCTTACAGACGGCTATTATCCACTGAGGACCGCCTTGATTCTGCCGGCGGGACAGCCCGATGGCCAAGAACTCTCTGACTGGCTTCGAACGAACCGCACTGTTGGGGTAATCCAGGGTTCAACGAATCAGTGGCTCGCGAAAAAACTTAGTGAGATGCCTTCATTCGAAGGGCGATTAACTATCGTAGCGTTTCCATCCTTTGCGAGTCTGAAGGAGGCTTTCGATGTGACACAACGGACAGCGGGCGGACTCGATGGGGTAGTCCTAGACAACGTGCTCGCAAGGGGGTTGGGAAGTGTAAGTCGGCGAATCTTTGTTGATCGTCCTCTACCGGAAGTAGATATTTATCGAACCGCTGGCTGGAAGGAGTACCTTACCCGCCTAGGTTCTGACCAGGAGGAGTTCGCGATCGCGGTTGCCGACGATGAGATAGCGCCGACTGGCGCGCGTATCTTCTGGAAGCAGCTGTTTGGAGTTCAGGTCGAGAAAGACGGGCAGTCCCTTTTCGGAGCGATCCAGGAGTCATTACGCTCGCCCGCCATCCAAGATGTCCTTCCGTGTATAAGACATCACAGTGCGCTCCCAGAACGACCGGATTCAGCCGACAGTAATGGATCAAAGCCTGTGCAAGACTGGTGTGCCTCATTTTTTGATCAGCAGTAATCCGACAGGACACGAGGAGGTGTTAGGTGCTTGCGAGTAAAGGCGAAGTAGAGGCTGATCCCAGCCGTACAAAGCCGATGGTTCTGATGGATGGCGCTATATACAACTTCCTCACTATGGGGCCGATGTTCCCTTGGGCGTATCTGTCTGGACTGGCAGCGTTTCCAGGTGCATCTGTACCGTTAGCTCTGCTCCTGGCGTTTGCTATCGAGATTCCGCTTTGTTTAGCCTACAGCTTTCTCTCGAGCAGAATGCGTGGGAATGGCGGCGACTACCTCTACCAATCAGACGCTTTCGGTGCATTCGGCGGGGCAATCGTGCTCAGTGGCTTCGTGATCTGGCCCTTGCAGTGGGTCGCGACGCTTGGTTGGCTGTTTGCAACCGTCGGAATAGGTCCGATCTGCTACATCTTGGGTTTCTATTCAGGCAAAACGCAATTGATTCTCTTGGGAGCAATGGCGCAGTCTCCAGGCGGTGTCGTCATCACAACGGTGTTGGTGATTCTTGCAGCCCTATGGATCCTGAACGGGGGACTGCGGCGCTTCATACGAATTCAGCAGGTACTGTTCACACTTGCACTGTGCGCCCTGATAGCTGAATGTGTCGTGTTCGGTAGGAGTGTGCAGACTGTGTCTCTGCACTTTGACGTATTTACAAGGGCTATCGCGACACGACTACCCGGCACGCGCTTGCCGGAAACTAGCGTCAGCAGCCTCAGGCACTTGTTGCTGTTTGACACTTCGCATCATTTTTATCAATTGAACACCAGGCTGAGTTGGCTTGGAACACTGGCGATTGTGCCCATCGCGTGGACGAGCCTTCAGTGGGCGACGTTCTCCGTCGAGCAGAACGAGGAAATCAATACATCGAGATCAATGGCTCACCAGCTGCTGATGACCCTAGTGCCTGCAGCTGGAGTAACGGTTGTGATGATTGCAGTCGCGCTGTTGGAAACCCGCGCTTTCGGGGGGGCTCATCAAGGAACCATCATGCTGCGAGCTCTTGCTGCAGCCCAGGACCCTGCCCGCAGCTTTGCATCACCCTCACTCTCTAGGTTCATGAGTGAGGTATTGCCTCCGTTTCCTAGCGTTCTCGCGATGGCTTCATCAGGGAATGCTGCTTTAGCAATCCTGATTGGTGTTGGGCTACTAGCCAACGCGTTTCAGGTTCTCTCTAGCTGCTTTGTCGGTGCAGCATTCATCATGAAGACCATGGCAAGTAGGCATGACCTACCTAGGCGAGAATACTTCCTTCGACTTGAGTCCGTTCGTACCCGTGATTGCAGATTGTGCAGAGGAAAGCGAGTCCGCGACCACACGCACTTCGGTCTGTACACGATCTATGCTGGTTGTGCTGTACCCGTCGTTCTGGGCTACAATTTGGTCCCACATTGGGGTACATACACCCTAGGTCTCACATTTGGCTGCGGGTATGTCTTCATGCTGACTTCTCTAGCAGCATTCATCTGGGCTCGTCGAGCAAGCAACGCGTCAGAGCTGAGAAGTAGCAACAACTGGGCCGGCCGCGTCGGGTTGCTCAGTTTTGCTCTAGTGGTACTCCTTTTGGGGGAATGTCTGCTCATATCCAGACTGGAGTTAAATGGCTCTATTCCTCTGTTCTACGTTGGTGCCGTATTGGTGATTTCGCTAATCATTGTTAAGCTATCTCGGAGGGCCTCGCCCGCCGAAGTGGACTCTCAGAACCGGACCATCACTGCTTCATTATGACCGTCGCGGTGATTGCTACACTTCTCAAGCTCTCCCTAAACGCATTTGGCTGGCATGATCACGCGTTATCAAGAACTGTTAGTTCCTAAGGATGATTTGGACGACAGTGAGCAAGCGCGACTCGCTGTGCACGGGAGTGCCGGCCGGAGGTCGGACGAAGGAGTCGGCAGCTGCCGTCCTGAGCCTCAGGCTGAGACAGACTGAACGGCTACTGGCCAATCGCGCTCGCACCGCGAGTTGTTACAGATTCGATGGTCAGACAGCTGCTCGGTCAGCGTTTGCATCCATCATGCCGCGTTGACCGATCAGTGGTGTTGAGATCTGCCACGACAAGTTCGCCTTGGGAACGGTTAAGCTGCTCGGTCTTTGGGTCTGAATTATCAGGGATTCACATAAGACCAGGAGTCATACTCGCTGCGGATCACATGTGTCACTCGAATGCTAATCGCATCTGCCGAGTCTGAGTTCATAGAGCCTCCGGCAGTGCTATCCAAAAGGTTTATTGTGCTGTAGGATGCCGACAATCCAGTTATGTTCTCGGTGCTTTTTTCACTCGCGCCTTGTGTATGCGCGGGTAATGTTTGCGACCAAGAGCTACGGGTATCGGAGGGAGTGAATGCCTACTCGAGAAGTACGGCTTGGCTTGGTGCTGTATGGCGGGGTTTCGCTGGCGATTTATGAGAACGGGATCGCGCAGGAGATTTACCGGGCGATCTGCGGTGACGGTGTGTACAAACTCATCCGGGAACTGATCGATTCGGACATCGTCGTGGATGTCATCAGCGGGACCTCTGCGGGCGGTGTGAACGGGGTGATGCTGGGCTATTGTCTGGCTAAGGGATACGATTTTCTACCGTCGGCGCAGTTGTGGCGGAATGCGGGGGATATCCAGAAGCTAATGCGGAAGCCGGAGGACCAGGACACGCATTCAGTGCTAGACAGCGTGTACTACCAGGAGCAGCTCGCGGATTGCTTCAAACATATCCTCAAGAGGCCGGGAAAGGGCCGCGTGGCACCTGAGATCACCGAACTTGATCTGTTTGTGACAGGTACCGACGCGCATGGGGTAGTGTCGACCATCTATGACGAACTGGGCCATCCAATCGACGTGAAGAAGCACAGGGCAATGTTTCAGTTGCAGTACCGCGGCCATCAGGGTGCGGTTCGCAAGAATGACTTCGAGTTTGGCGAGGTGGACGAGCAAACGGGTGAATCGACTCCGGTAAAGCCGGACGATCTGGCAAAGTTGTCACGGCTAACCTCAGGTTTCCCAGCGGCCTTCAAACCCACGGAGGTAACGGCCGCTGATACGAACTTCTATCGATGGGGAAAATTAAATGGACCCGCGGTATACATGGACGGCGGCATTCTGAACAATAAGCCGTTCACCTCGACAATCGATGCGATCGCGGGGCGTACGGCGACGAGGGAGGTGGAGCGATTCCTAATCTATGTGGAGCCAAGCCCAGAGCGGTTTCAGCAGAATTCTCGCGATCCGGCCGTTCCGACGCTCGTGGAGGCGGCCTTCAATTCGCTGGTTTCGATTCCTTCGTACCAGAGTATCGCCACGGATCTGCAGGCGATCGAGGCACACAACGAAAGAGCGCAGCGATTCCAACGCATTCTTGGCGCGCTGGACGATGCGCCAGATGTCGGAGCGGAATGCCTGCTGAGTACGGGCACTGTACCCACGATGCAGAGCCCGGAAACGAAAGCATACATCGCGGGACGATTGACAACGGTGAACGATGCGGCAATCGGCGCGATCCTCGATGCGAAGGGTGGACAACGGGACTTCTTTGCGCCAATGCAGGCGACCTTTGAAGAGGATGCGACCGGTGAGCGCGGGCCCGCCGATCTTCGGCGGTCGGGTCGGCTGCTAGTGCAGAGCTTCTGGTTTTGGGAAGGAAATGAGTTAAAGACGCTTGCGGACTATGACGTATTTTATCGCAAGCGTCGAGTTCATCACCTGTCGAACACGCTTATGGCGACGTTGAAGGCGGCCTGCAGAAAGAAGCCAATACGGGTGCCCACGGAGACGTGGGAGGCGGTTAACCACTTGTTTCAATTGTGCGAAATTGCGGAGTGGGCCATGAAGCAGTGGCTGACGCAATGCGATCTGGAGTGGGCGAGCCTTAGTGCAAGATATCCCGACATGGACAGCCTAGACGAGTGCGCACGGCTCGACAGGTTTCGCGAGATTTCCGCCGACGTTTGGGGCAGGGCTCAGGACAAATTGGATAAGTTAATGACTTGCAATGTCGAAGTTCCAGCGTTTGCGTTCGTTCCGCAAGCGCTGACGGTGGCACGGGCTAAGTTTTATGACGATCTGGTGGCGTGGATGAAGTCTCCCGAACCGATACAGGGGAGTCAACCCAACTTGCTGCTTCGGTTGGACGAAGCCTTGAAGGCGGCGCTGCAACTATTGGAAAACACCCCACTGACTCAAGAAACGGGTGTTCTGCTGCGCAACGAATTCTGCCGGTTCCTTGAGGTCGATCGTCAACTACTGCCTTTGCAGATCGGGTCGGATTTCGAATCCACGAACGTAATCCGGGTGGTGCGTTTCAGCCCGCTTGACGCGCAAAGGGGTCTGAGCAAAGTGCCGCTTGCGCAGAAGGTCAGAGGAACGGCGCTGGCGAACTTCGGCGCGTTCTTCAAGAAGGGCTGGCGCGCGAGCGACATTATGATGGGACGCTTTGACGCGGTATGCCTGCTGACGGAGTGCTTGCTGACCAAGGAGCGGCTAGCGAGCATGTCCAGTACACGCCGCGGGCCTACGGGCGAACCGTACAAGATGCCCACAGGACTGGTGAAACGTTGTCTGCCAAACGCGCCAAATGCACCAGCTATTCAAGCCGCCATCGACGCGTACTTTGCGACGACCTGCCCGCCGAGAGACGCATGGGACACAATGGTGACCTTAGTGGTTCAAGCGGCTCAGGAGCAGATCCTCTCGGAGGAGTGGCCTACAGTGGCGCAGTGCACCCTCGAGCAGCACTACGACTGGGGACAGTACAAACAAGAGGCTCCGCTGCCGGAGATGTTGGGAATGCCAAAAAAGTGGACACCCGGAAAAGGCACGCCGGATGCGCTGCTGGTGCGCGTGGCAACGCAGGCAATCCGACAAGGCATGTTGCCACCGTACGCAGTCTCGGAAGCCTCGTCGTTCTGGACTGACGTGCCTTTTACGGCGTTGCAGGAAGAGTGTTCGCTGGCGATAGTGCGCTTGGGAAAATCCTTGAGCGATTCCGTGCCCGCAGAGCACCGCGAGGCGGTGAAAGCGAGCCTGGCGTTCCGGGCAGGGCTGAATTGGATTCCGAGCTTTTTCTACCGATTGAGCTCGACACGACGAACGCAGCCGGCCTGGGTGCTGGTGCCAGTCGTGGTGCTCTTCAATATAGCGCTTTTAGTACTGGTGTTGTTTGCGTGGATGCTGGAAGCGAAGAAGGACCTGTCATTGTCGGCAGCTATGGTCACGACAGCGGCAGTGATAGCCGCGGCCGTAGTCCAGTGGACTTTGACACAAGCAAAGCCGGGGAGAGTTGCGAAAGGAGTGTTGCTGACACTGCTGGTTTGCGGTGGAGCAACGTTCCTTTGGCAGCACGATGCCCAGCAGTGGCTGCTCCTTCGGCTATTGCTTTCATACGCCGTGATTGCACTGGTGGGATCGTTTCCGCTCCGGGCCTGGATCGGCAGATTAGTGTGCGCCGCGATCGCTTTGGGCCTACTGGTGCTGATCTGGGGACCTAAGCTAGCCGCTAGGGGCATGATGTAAAGAACGGGCAGTGTTCACGCCGTTGCGGTACTTGGTAAAAATCTTCGGCTTAGGTTCACGAGGAGTTGACTCTGTTCTGCTTATATTGTGGTCAGCTGTATCGACCCAAGGAACGACCGTCCGACTTTTCGATGACAGGAAGGCAATTCGATATAGCCGTGAGCTTTGTACGTCCGATAAGGTTCGTTCCGTGATTTCGTGTGTAGCTGCCAAGTAGAAATATCACCTCTCTGCCAAGTTGAAATCGCCGAGAGCATGGGCTTGGTAGCGATGAGTGCGAAAGACTGTAAGCGTGTGGTCTGGGCCGTTGTTTCGGGTGGGTGTCAGAGTTATGTATCC
>CAXTPR010000076.1:0-9992 GCA_964246235.1 uncultured Acidobacteriaceae bacterium | reverse complement strand
AGCTCAAGGACGTGCAGAAGTTCAACATCAAGACCCAGCAGTTCGAAACGGTCGAATACGGCGGCTATAAGGCCAACCGCGTGGAGACGCCGCCGGACTTGATCCAGCAGCAGCCCTACATCCGCCGCGCGCTGGAAGCCTTTCGTATCCCCATCGTCTACTACGCGGGGTATGAGGCGGACGACGTCATCGGCACGCTCAGCTGCGAGCTTTCGGCGCTGGGCCACCACGTGTATGTCGTCTCGTCGGATAAGGACATGATGCAGCTCGTCAACGAGCGTGTCAGCATCCTGAACCCGACCAAGGACAACCTCATCCTCGACAGCGCAGGCGTGGAGAACGTGCTCGGCGTTCCTCCGCAGAAGGTGATCGACGTGATGGCGCTGCGCGGCGACTCGATCGACAATATTCCTGGTGCGCCGGGAATCGGGGACAAAGGTTCTGTCGAGCTCATCCAGCAGTTCGGTACGGTCGAGGCCGCCATCGACGCGGCCACAGTCACACCCGACGCGATCAAGCGCAAGACCTATCGCGAATCCCTGGCAAACAATCGCGACAACATCCTGCTGTCCAAGGAACTCGTTACCATTCACACGTCCGTGCCCATCACCGCGGACCTCGGCCTGATGCGCACCCAGCCTGTGGACAACGCCGCCTGCCGCGCACTGTTCACCGAGCTTGAATTTACCGTGCTGCTCAAGGGCCTTGCTGCCGATGTGGAGGAGGTCGCGCCCGTTTATCAGCCCCGCCCCACGCCGCAAGAGCTGACCGCATTCCTGTACGAAGCTCGCCAGCTCAACGTCGAAAATCTCACGGCTCCGAGCGGGTTCCAGACCGGCCTGGCGATCGCCATTGCAGACACCCCGCAGTCCATCCTCGAAGAGCTTTCCGCGGAAGCGGACGATCCCAATGCGAACCCGGACATTGAGCCCGAACCCGCGCCTGCCGAGACCATGTCTCTCTTCGGGGCGCCGACCGGTCCTTTGCAGGGAATGGGCGTCAGCCCATCCGTGGCTGAAGGCGGCGGAACGCACCCTTCAGCCCAGGAGGGTGCGGCGGATCCGGCGTGCGAGCTTGGCCTCGCTCTCGATGCACACACCGGCCTGCGCGCTTCGCTCGATACCCCAGGGCTGCGCGAACTGCTTGAAGATGCCTCGGTCCCGAAGCTCGTCCACGATCTGAAAGCCGTGCTCCGCGCCCTCGCCCCGCACGGTGTAACGCTGGCCGGTCCTATCACGGATGTGATGCTGCAGAGCTATCTGCTCAACCCCACGCACAGCTCGCACACACTGATCGATATCGCCGCGCGCAGCACCTCGCGCGCCCTGATTCATCAGCCCTCCAAAGAGAACCCGCATGACGCGAGCCGGCTGCCCGAGGCCGCCGCCGCCATCGCACGCCTGGCCGCCACGCTCGCACCGCAACTCGCCGACGCCGCTCCGGTCAAGCACGAAATTCACCTGGATGATCCATCGCTGGGCGGGGCCGTGACCGAGGAGATGCTGTTCGCGGACAAAGCCAGAGACGAGACACGAGAGACGAGACACGAGGAGCGGCAGAGAGAAGAAAAGCGAAAGACGGCAGGCCAACCTTCGAGATCCGATCAGACGAAGAACACTCGTCTCTCGTCTCTCGTATCTCCTATCTCCTTAGGCCCTGAGTCCTCCCTGACCGACGTGTACACCCACCTAGACCTTCCCCTGGTCCCCGTGCTGCTGCGCATGGAGCAGGCCGGCGTGTGCGTCGACCTCGCCCTGCTTCGCGAGCAGTCTACGCGCATCGCCGTGCAGATTGACGATCTCGCCGAGCGCGTCTACTCCTCTTCCGGACATCGCTTCAACATCAACTCCCCCAAGCAGCTGGGTGACGTGCTCTTCAACAAGATGGACCTGCCCAAGCCCCTGAAGTACGGCAAGGGCAAGGTCATCTCCACCGCACAGGACATCCTGGAAGACCTCGCGCAGCACCACGAGGTGCCGGCGATCGTGCTCGAGCACCGCCAGCTGCAGAAGCTCAAGTCGACCTATCTGGACCAGCTTCCCGTGCTGGCTGACCGCGACGCCCGCATCCACACCACGTTCAACCAGGTCGGCACGGCCACCGGCCGCCTGAGCTCCACCAATCCCAACCTGCAGAACATCCCGATCCGCACCGCCGTGGGCCGCGAGATCCGCGCGGCCTTCATCGCCGCTCCCGGCAACTTACTCATGTCGGCGGATTACTCCCAGATCGAGCTTCGCTTGATGGCCCACTTCAGCGGCGATCCATTGCTGGTCGACGCCTACTCCACCGGCAAGGACATCCACACACTCACCGCGGCGGAGGTCTTCGAGGTCGACCCGGCGACCATGGACAAGGAAACCCGCGCCCGCGCCAAAGCGGTCAACTTCGGCATCGTCTACGGCATCTCGCCGTTCGGCCTGGCCGCCAACCTCAACATCGACCAGAAGACCGCCAAGGCATACATCGAGCGCTATTTCGAGCGCTACCGCGGCGTCGCCGCCTTTATCGAGCGCACCATCGCGGAAACGCGGCAGACACAATCCGTGCGCACGGCTTTCGGCCGCATCCGCCCCATCCCGGATATCCAGTCGCGTAATCCCAACCAGCGCGGCTTCGCTGAGCGTACCGCCGTGAACACGCCGTTGCAGGGCACCGCCGCCGACCTCATCAAGCTCGCCATGATTCGCATCGACGCAGCCATCCGCGCCCGCGGCCTCAAGAGCCGGATGACGCTCCAGGTACACGATGAGCTGCTGTTCGATGTCGTCCCCGCAGAAGCCGACGAGATGACATCGCTGGTCAAGACCGAGATGGAGTCGGCGGCGAGTTTCCGTGTGCCCATCGTCGCCGACGTCGGCCTGGGCGATAACTGGCGCGACATCAAGTAACGTTCCCCTTCCATTAGACTGTCAGGGATGTTTCCAAGGAAGGTATTTGTTCTCGTCCTGCTCTCGGGCAGTGCCGTCCTGGGCGCCCAGGACCAGGATCAGCCTGTGCCGCAACTCGACGGCTACGTGACGCGAGTTGGCACGCCCGAGGACTTTGACGTAAACGGCATCCACGTCCTGTGCCGTCCAGCGGGACAAGGCAGTGACAAGGAAACCCTGAAAGCAGGTGAATCCTGCACATCCCACCTGTATGGCGAGCACCTTCTGCTTTTTGGACATCTCGACAAGAAAGCAGCAACGTTCTGGCCGAAGCACGTGCAGTCTCCCGACCACACCAAAGGGCAGTCCCTGAGCGGATTTGCAGTACTCGATGCTGTGCTTGCACCCGGCATGCTGCGCGCCGACGGCTATGCCCTTCAGCTCGTACCGTCCACACGGCTCGTGCGCGAAGCTCCTCTCGCCGCCGATGCTGCACCAGAGCCCGGGCAGTGGGTTCGTTACAGCGGCAAACGCAACGCCGACGGCATTGTTCAGGCCGGTACCGTCACTTTCTTCGCCCCACGCGTCAGCGCTTCCGAGCAGAAGCTGAAAGACAAAGGCGAGTTCGATCCCTCCGCCGTTTCGGAAGACCAGCGTCAGAGCACGGTCAACAAGCTCTTCCTTGGCCTCAACTACAAGCGCGTACCCGCCGCACACAACGACGCTCTGCAGAGCCGTGTCGCTGCCGTAGGCAAGCGGCTCATCCCTGCACTCCAGAAGGAACTCGCCGATGGGGACCCGAACAAGATAGACTTCCGTTTCCAAGTCGTCGAAAGCCTCTGGAAAGACGCCCTCACGCTTCCGAACGGGATCGTTCTGGTGCCGGAGCCGCTCGCTGAGCTTCTTTCCGACGACCAGCTTGCCGCCGTTCTGGCCGAAACTATTGCGATTGCTCTGGAAAAGCAGACATACCGTGCCGTCCCGGGAAATCAGGGCAGATCTGCGGCTGCCCTTGCCACCTTGCTGATCCCAGGGGTGGGTCTGGCAACTCAGGTGGGAACGGGTGTCTCAGCTTACAGAGATGCTAAACACTTCGAAGAGCAGTGTGGCCGTATCGCGCTGGTCCTCATGGATGACGCCGGCTTTGACATACAGCAGGCTCCCATCGCCTGGTGGCACCTGTCTTCGTCCAAGCCTGAGTTCATGCGTGACAAAGTCCCCAGCCGAGCCGCCTACCTCTTCGAGATTCTTTCCACCGATTGGGCTCCTGGATCGCCTCTCAGGCAGCGCCCGTTGGCCGCGCCTGTCACACACTGAGTTCGATCTCCTCAGCAGAACTGCGGCGTCGGCATCCAGCAGCAGGTATTGCTTTCTTCCACGTCGGCGATGCTGGTGGCGAAAGGCATGCTGCCGCCCCAGCGATGGGAGGCCGACTGGAGGGCTTCGAAACAGCTCCCGTCCAGCTGGTGCGGAACCATGACCTGCAGAATGCTCATGCATTTTGCCAGTTCGAAGCCCGGACGGTAGGGCCGGTTCTCCGCCAGCGCCGCGAAGATATCGGCCACCGCGAGCAGGCGCGACTCCGTGGAAAGGTCCTCCGCGCGCAGACCGTTGGGATAGCCGCTGCCATCCAGCTTTTCATGATGTTCCCCGGCAATGACGGCCAAGTCGCGGAACGTGGAGATGCGCTCCAGGATAGAGCGCGACAGACCAGGGTGCAGACGCAGCACGGCGAACTCCTCGTCGGTCAGCTTGCCCGGTTTCTCCAGCATGCTGTTCGGCACGCTCAGCTTGCCCACATCGTGCAGCAGGGCCGCACGGCGCAGCCAGCGTACCTGCGCCGGTGGCATGCCCATCTCTTCCGCGATCTCCGTGGCCACATTGGCTACTCCCAGCGAATGCCGAAAGGTAAAGGGGGATTTTGCATCGACGACTTCGGCAAATGCTTCGCAGATTCGGTCTACCCGCTCCGGTGACAGCTCCGCTTCCATGCGGGGGTCGAGCGCGAGCACCGCGGTGCGCGTTGTTTCCAGCGCCGCAGGATCGCAGTAATCCCACAACCGGCCGCCGGCGTGCAGCGACTCCGCGGCGCGCACCAGCTCCGGGTCGAACCAGCTTCCGCTGCGCGCGCGAGCCACCGCGATCGAGGCGTCCGGACCGTCCTCCGTGTAGAAGACATCGAGATTCTGCGCCAGCGCGCACAGACGCGCAAACAGCGGGATGGAGTCGCCCTTCAACCCCTCCGGGTATCCGCTGCCGTCCCAGTGCTCGTCCAGGTGGCGCACCGCGCCGGCGGCATTGTCGTCCATCTCCAGCCGCCGCATGATGTCCGCGCCGCGATTGCAGCGCATCTCGATCATCACGCGATTGTTGCGGTGCTGCGTCAGCGCGATGCGCATCATGCGCAGGGTTCGCAGGGGCAATGCCTTGCCCGGCGCCACCTGATCCCACACGGACTTCAGCGTGCGCGCGTCCGGCCTTAGCGGCTTGGTCCAGTCCGCGAGCTTGGCGGCGGACTTCAGGGCGCGGTCGTCTCCGCCCACGATCTTGTACATGCGCGAGGCGTTGCTGCTACAGCCGCAATCTTTGAGCAGCAGCGCGTAATACAGGCTGGCCTGGAGCGGCGTGGACATGCCGATAGTGTCCGCAAGCCGCATGCCGAGCAGGCAGGAGCGCAGTGCATGGCCGGGGACCGCACCTTCCGTAAGGTCCAGCGCAAACGTCAGGGCGGAGATGATTTCGGAAAGCGGCTGCAGCTCTGTTGCGGTTTCAAGCCGGTGAACGGGAGCAGCGGAACGGGTGGGCGCCATGGGAGAGTTCCCCTTCTGAAGGCGTATGCAGCCTTGCGGGGAGCGCCTGTCGAAAACTTTTCGTCGGAGGCGCGCCTGTTCCTTTATGCCAAAACCGTACACGTTCGGACATGACCTAAACAGTGCATGAACAAGAGAATTCTTACAGCCGATATTGCGGCCGATATCGATCGGCTCGCCACGCACCGGTCCCGAGTCCGCGCGGCTACTTCTCGTCCTTCATCGGCTTGGCCTTGTCTTCGGTCTTCTCTTCGCGCTTCTCTGCCTTGTTCTCTTCCGGCGTCTTGCCTTCCACGATCAGAGGAACGGGCGTGTTCGGGTCCAGCTTGGGCCGTTTGGTGTGCCACTGTGTGGCCTGTTGGTAGGCGTAGGCCAAGGCCAGCACCTTGCCCTCCTGGAAGTGCGGCGCGGCAATCATGATGCCCACCGGCAGTCCGTCCTTTGTGAAGCCGCACGGCACCGAGATGGCCGGAATGCCGTAGCTATCGAAGGGTGAGGTGTTGGTGCAGTCGCCGCCGGGCGCGAACCAGTCATACACCTTGCCGCTGGCCGCGGCGGCCGCGCCCATCTTCATCTCGTTGGCCAACGACTCGTTGATCTTGGGCGGCGCTTTGCGCGTGGTCGGCACCACGACAACATCGAAGTCCTTGAACTGGAAGTCGATCATGCGTCGAACCAGCGCGAGCCGTTCATGATCCCTGGCCGACTCTGCCGCGGTCGTGATGTGCGTCCCGGGCGTCGGATTCTCCAGCCGCTCAAAGCGCGACCGGTCGGGAGCCATGTAGTTCACCCCGTACTTCTCGATCAGCTCGTGATGGTAGGCCTCCGCCTCACCTGTCGTGCCGCCGGGGGTAGAGTCCCACAGCGGCGCGGTGGACGTGACGCCCTGCGTAAGCCCGCTCAGCGTGTCCAGCGCAGCCTTCACGACCGGCTCGTCCAGCGGGTCGATGTGGTCGTAATACGAATCCGGTGTGGATAGCCGAAAGCCTTTCACCGGCTGCTTCATCTGCGCCACGTAATCCTGCGGCTGGCTCTGGACACTGTTGATGTCCTGCACATCGTACCCGGTCATCTGCCCCAGCATCAGCGCCACGTCTTCCACAGTGCGCGCCATGGGCCCGCAGTGATCGCGGCTCAGCGCACAAGGGATGATGCCGCGGATCGACACCAGCCCAAGCGTCGGCTTCAAACCTACCGTGCCGCACCATGCCGAAGGCACCCGGATGCTGCCGCCGGTATCGGTGCCGAGCGTGCCGAAGGCCATGTTCGCCGCCAGCGCCGCTGCCGACCCGGAGGACGAGCCTCCGGTCGCATACCCCAGTGACCACGGGTTCCGCGCCGGCCCGAAGTAGCTGATGTCACCGCTACAGCCGATGGCAAACTCATGCAGGTTGAGCTTGCCCAGGATCACCGCACCGGCTTTCTTCAGCCGCACCACGATGTCCGCATCTTCAGTCGGCACCCTATCCTTGAACATGGGGCTGGCGGCCGTGGTGCGCGTGCCCGCGGTATCGATGTTGTCCTTGAGCGCTATGGGAACGCCATGCAGTGGCCCGCGGAACTTGCCCGCTTTCGCCTCGGTGTCGAGCATCGCGGCTTGCTGCAATGCTTCGCGCTTCATCACCGTGACGTAGCAGTTCACCTTCTCGTTATAGACGGCGATCCGCTCCAGCAGCGCGTTCACCAGCTCGGTCGAGGTCACCCTGCCTTGGCGGATCATCTCCGAAACTTCCGTAAGGCTACGGAACGGCAGATCGGCTGCCGCCGCGGTGAGCACAGCGGCTTTGCTGTTTCGAGCGAAGGGCCACGCCGCCGAAATCCAGGCAGCGCCAAGGGCAGAGCTGCCCAGCAGGTTGAACTTCCGCCGCGTCAAAGTCTCCATGTCTCGCCAGCTCCCTCGAATCGTGTTTCCGCACATTCCGTCGTTCCTGCTCGCCGGGAACAGGTTTCCTTGCACGAGGCGTAGGAGCCTGCGCGCTTTTCGATGTCGGAATGCAGATGCTTGAGGCGAGTGTACACGGCGCCACCCGAACGCTGTGGTCAGGAGCGGCCGTTAGGTGCCTAGCTCATTGCGGATGGCGGAAGCGATCGCATCCGCATGCCGCTGCATGGCCTCTATGCTTTCAGCCTCGATCATCACCCGCGCCAGCGCCTCCGTGCCGGAGTAGCGGATCACCACGCGACCGGTCTCGCTGAGCTCCTCTTCCGCCGCGCTGATCGCCGTCACCACCGTGGGAAGGCTCTCCAGCGGCTTCTTCTCCCGCACCTTCACATTCACGATCACTTGCGGATAGTTCTTCAGGTCCGCGATCAACTCGCCCAGCGTCTTGCCCGAGCGGTGTACGGCATCCAGCACTACCAGCGCGGTCAGCAGGCCGTCCCCGGTGGTCGCGCGTGCCGGAAAAAGGATGTGCCCGGACTGCTCGCCACCCAGCGAGGCGTTCGACTTGTTCATCTCTTCCAGCACGTACTTGTCTCCGACGGGAGCCCGTAGCATGCGGATGCCGGAGCGCCTGAAGGCCGCCTCCAGGCCCATGTTCGACATCGTGGTCGCCACCACCGTATCCCCGCGCAGTTCGCCGCGTGCCTGCATGTCGCGCGCGCACAGCAGCATCACGGCATCTCCGTTCACCACATTGCCATGCTCATCGGCAAACAGCGCACGATCGGCATCGCCGTCGAACGTGAATCCCATGGAAGCCTGGCGCGCCTTGACCTCCGCGGCCACTACATCAGGGTGCAGCGCGCCGCAGCCCTCGTTGATGTTTCGTCCGTCGGGCGAGGCGTGCGTGACCTCGATGGTTCCCTGCAGACGCTCGAAAAGCTGCGGCGCCACCGTGCTCGCCGCACCGTTGGCGCAGTCGATCACCACACACCGGTTATCCAGCGAGATGCCCGGCACGGTCTCCAGCAGGAACTGAACGTACTCCGTACGAAAACCGTCGTTCACCGCCGGTAGCTCACTTCCAGCTGTCTGCCTTCTGTGGCCCGGCTCCTGCTCGCCAAGCACGCTTTGGATCTCCGCCTCGATCCCAAGCTCCACGGCGTCCGGCAGCTTATATCCGTCGCCCCCGAAAATCTTAATCCCGTTGTCTCTCCATGGATTGTGCGACGCCGAAATCACCACTCCGGCGCTGAAGCCGTGCCTGCGGGCCAGGAAGGCGACGGCCGGCGTCGTGATCACCCCGGCAAACTCCACCTCCGCGCCGCTCTCCTGCAATCCTGCGATCAGCGTCGTGGCGATCCATGGCCCGCTTTCTCGCGTGTCCATGCCCAGCACCACGCGGACAGGATCTCCACTCACCGCCAGCTTGCGCCCAAGCGCCACACCCACAGCCCGGATCGTCCGTTCATCCAGCGGCGTTTCGCCCGCGACGGCCCGTATCCCGTCTGTCCCGAACAGCTTTCGCATGCGGAGTCTGCCTCTTTCCCATTCGGCCCCGTGAGGGAGCAGATCGTACTTCATGCTAGCCCAGCGACCCCCAGATTCCCGCTAAAAGCGTCGCTTCGCAACTCCGGGCGGCAGCACGCGTCTTATTTCACGATGCCCAACCTTCGTCGTGCGCCCGTGATCGCGTGTCTCCTCGCCTTACCGCTTGGCGCGCAAACGCCGCAGCTACAAACCACGGACACCGCGGCATCCGGGAAGAGCAACCCGCCCGCCGCACAAGGCGCCGGCCAGACCGGCACCCTTTCCGTGCAGGCTCGCCTGGTGGTGGTGCCTGCAGTTGTGCGCGACAGGAAGGGCGCCACCGTCGGCGATCTGACCAAGGACAGCTTTGCCCTTTCGGTCGACGGCAAGCCGCAGATGCTTCGCTACTTCGACCGCGACACCGACCTGCCCCTCACAGTCGGCTTGCTGATCGACACCAGCCGCAGCCAGAGCAGTGTGCTCGAAGACGAGCGCAAAGCCAGCAGCGCTTTTCTGGATACGATGCTTGCCCCTGCCGCCAGCCAGCGTGCGGCCGACAAGGGCTTCATCATTCAGTTCGCCCGCTCGGCCGAGTTGCTGCAGGATGTTACCGACTCGCACCCCAAGCTCCAGCAGGGCCTCAAAGATGTGGACCAGGACGGCGGCCGTCCGTCGTTTGCAGGCCAGGGGAGCCCCCAAAGCGCCGGCGATCCGCAGGACGATTCACGAGGCTCGCAGCGCCGCGATGACGGCCCCGGCTCCCGGGGCGACCGCGCCGGGACGGTGCTTTATGACGCCGTGTTCCTGGCCTCCGACGAGATTGAAAGCAAGCAGACCAATCGCCGCGCGCTCGTCGTCCTTACCGATGGCGACGATCATGGCAGCAAGGAATCCTTGGCT
>CAXTPR010000075.1:0-10965 GCA_964246235.1 uncultured Acidobacteriaceae bacterium | reverse complement strand
GGTGGGGGAAGGTGGATTGGTGAGGGCGTATGTCGCGGCGCTGGCGCTGAGTGGGTGGATGTCTGCGGGGGCAGATGTGCGGGTGCAGACGGCGTCCGTATCACCTCAGTGGCCGCCCCAAGCGCCGATGCAGAGCCCGTCGCAGCCGCAAGGTTCTCCACAGGTTCCGCAGAGTTCACCAGGGATGGCCGCTCCCGCGACAGAGCCGACCGTCCAAGCTTCACCTGACAGTACTTCCCCGGCCGGAGCGCCTGCGCGCGGGACCGTGCTCTTCCAGAGCCACGGCGAACCGCCGCCTCCCGTGGAAGAGCCGGTCGATCCGCTGAGTCCGCGCCGGAAGCTGTTGCCGGGGGACGGTGTGGACGGAGGTACAGGCGAGGCGGAAGCGACTCCCGGCGAGCAGACGGCCGGGCCCGAGATCTCCGATAGTGAACGCGGCTCGCTACTGTTTACGGCCTACGATCTGGACGCGCGGATGACGCCTGCGAGCAGCCAGCTCACGGTACGGGCGCGGGTGACGGTGCGGAACCGGGGTAGTGCCCCGCTGCCAAAGATCACCCTGCAGATCTCTTCGGCGCTGCGGTGGGAGAGCGTCAGCTTGATGGCAGCGAGTGGGAGTGAGACGCTTGCGCTGGCGCAGCACCTGATCGATACGGACACGGACCACACCGGGCAAGCGAGCGAGGCCGTGTTGCAGCTGCCGGCGGCGCTCGCGCCGGGTGCTTCGGTGACGCTGGATACTTTTTACGGCGGCACGGTGACGCAGAATGCGGAGCGGCTGTCGCGGATCGGCGCCAACGACGTGCAGGGTATGGCGGCGGACTGGGACATGATCGGGCCGGGCGGGGTGGCGCTACGCGGCTTCGGCAATGTGCTGTGGTACCCGGTCTCGTCGCCGCAGCTGTTCCTGGGCGACGGCAACCGCTTGTTCGACGGCATCGCTGCTGAGACGCTGGCAGAGCAAAGCGCGACCGTGCGGCTGCGGCTGCGCGTGGAGTATGCGGGCGAACCGCCTGCCGCAGTGTATTTCTGCGGGCGGCGGGCAGCGTTTACGGCGGTGAGCGATGCGCTCCCGAACGCAGCTGCACCGGAGGTACCGGGTGAGCCTCCCGCAAGAGCCACCGGGGTAGCATCGGCGGAGTTTGCGGCGGAGCCCCTGGGGTTCCGGGCACCGAGCCTGTTTGTGATCGCGCGGCCGGAAGTGCTGACGGCGCCGCTGGGCGACAAAACGGGCAGCGCGGGTGCCGGGGGCACGCCGATGCTGGCCGTGGAAAGCGCGGACGCGGCAGGCGCGGCTGCCATCCCGGCGCTGGCCGGTGCTACCGAGCACCTGGTGCCGCTGCTGCAGCAATGGCTGGGTGCGCGGCCGCTTTCAGCGCTGACGGTGCTGGACCATGCGGGCCAGGCGTTTGCGGATGGGCCGCTGCTGGTGGCACCCGTGACAGAGTTGACGACGTCCGAGGCTGAGCCGGGGCTGATCGCGTCACTCGCGCATGCATGGGTGCAGACGGGGAGACCCTGGGTGGACGAGGGCCTGGCGCAGTTCTTTGCGTTGCTGCAGGTGGAGCAGACGCGTGGACGGGACGCGATGGTGGCGCAGCTTGCGGAGTTGATGAAGCCGCTCGAGGCCGAGCAGCCCATGTTGAGCGGAAGGATGGAGACCGCGCCAGAGACGCCAGGAGGCCAGCCGCTGATTGCGGCGGGCTCCGAGGTCCTGTACCGGCGCAAGGCAGCGGCGGTCTGGCTGATGCTGCGAGACATGGTGGGCGACCAGGCCTTGCAGATCACGCTGGCGGCGTGGCGCGCAAGACCGCCTGGGAACGCTCCTGCAGCGACGACCGCGGAGCAGGACGCGGTGGCCCTGGAGACGCTGCTGGAGCGGAACAGCGGCAAGGACCTGCACCAGTTCTTCGACGACTGGGTGTTGCACGACCGCGGTCTGCCGGAGCTGACGGTGGCGGAGGTTTCCCCGCGCAAGCTGCCGGTGACGGAGCGGGGCCAGAACGGAGGGTGGCTCACCGCTGTAACCGTGCACAACGCGGGGGACGCGATGGCAGAGGTGCCGGTAATCGTGAGCTCGGGCAGCTTCAGCACGACGGTGCGGCTGGTGGTGCCTGGCCTGGGCAATGCGACGGCGCGGGTGCAGGCGGAGTCGGCTCCGACCTCGGTGCAGGTCAATGACGGGATCACCCCGGAGAGGCGGACGAGCGTGCATCGGCGTGAGGTGCGCAGCCGGTAAGGGTGGAGGGTGCGGGTTCCGAGCCTTCGTTGGCACGCGAACGAACTCCAGGGATCCTTCGACTCCGCTGCGCTGGGGGAGGAGGGCACGGGGGCCGACCGCAACGGGCAACGGGCACGGACAACGGCTCAGCGGTGGCGGCGGCTGGAAGCGTGGCCCGCGGTGCGCGAACGAACGGCAGGCTCGGCAGTGCTTGAAGTACAGGTCTGCTGGGCCGCGGCCCAGGCGCGGCCGCAGGTGAGATCGATGCGCCGGGGCGGCAGCGGCGCAGTTTTTTCATGCGGTGCGGCTGCTGAGGGCCGGGAAAGGACTGTGTCCAGACCGGTGCCCAGGGGAGGCAGCTTGTCCGCGAGCGCCTTCGCGTGCTGCGGGCTGGTGAAGCCGGCGAGGTGAACGCTGTAGCCGGTGGCACCGAGACTGCCCGTGAGAGCCAGCGGCATCTCCGTGGGGGCTGCCACGTTGACTGGCGCAAGATCGAAGCCGGACGGC
Organism: uncultured Acidobacteriaceae bacterium; assembly: GCA_964246235.1. Lineage (GTDB taxonomy): Bacteria > Acidobacteriota > Terriglobia > Terriglobales > Acidobacteriaceae > Granulicella. Next base: position 8,237 of record CAXTPR010000075.1, on the reverse strand, counting down.
GAGCCGGTGACGGCGAAGGTGAAGGTGGAGGGCGTGTCCCCAGGCTTCTGCCAGGGCAGGAGGCCCGTCATATCACCCTGCAGAGAGCCGGCCCAGAACGCGGCCTGCGCAGCGGAAGCAGGGATGTGGGTAAAGACGCCTTCGACGGCTCCGTCGGGGTTTTCATCCGGAGGAATGCCGGGCGCGAGCAGCCGCGCCCAGTCCAGGAGCCAGGCGTCGGAGGCGTGAAGGGTGAAGCGAAGATCGTCAGCGGAGCGACTGGTGAGGTCGAAGCGGGCGGCTTGCAGCTGAACGGTTCCGGCACTGTTCCCGCCATCCGGCAGGGGTGCCGGCAGGCTGCAGACCGGGTTCTCCAGGGTGGCCATCGTGACGGCGGTTTGCGAGCGGCAGACAACGGCGAGGTTGAGGGAACGGGCAGGGATGAAATCGGCGCGGCGCAGGCTGTGCAGATCCACGGTGGAGACGAGCTCCGCGTTCGCCAACGGACCCTGGAGGGTGACCGTTGCGGAGCCAGTGCCCCGCCAGCCCATGTCCTCGCCAGTAAGGAGGGTCGTGGCCTCGCCCAGCTGAGCGCCATTCCAAGTGAGCAGGAGGTCCACCGGAACCTCAGGCATGGAAGCGGCACGGGAGAGCGTTCCTTCCAGGCGCACGATGCCGGTTTCGGAGACCCGGACGTCGGTGCGCACGGGCCGGCCGGTCAGCCGGACGCGCCACTGACCGGGCGAGGGCAGCCACAGCGCAAAGTCGGCTTCGGTAAGGGAGAACGGCATCTTCTCGGCGCCGAGCTTCAGGTTCACGCGGGCGGCGGTGGCTTCGATGTAGGGAAAACGGGGCGCGGGACCGGCTTTCCGCTGACCGGTGGGGGCGGAGGAGACGTGAGCGGCCTGCACCAAGACGGAGTCGAGGTTCCAGCGGCCGGCGGCATTGCGCACCAGGTTGACCGAAGGGCCGGTCCCGCTCTCGTCGGCGGCAAAGCGGATGGTGGAGAACTCGATGCGGCGCCGCCAGAGGGAAGTGGGGCGGAGGATGGCTTCGACCCGGTTGGCGCGAATGGTGGGCTCGGCGCCGAAGGCGGGATCTTCGCTCACCACGACATTGCGCAGCTCCAGGCTGGGAAGTGGAAGCAGATGGAGCTTGACCTCGTCGATATGGACGGGCCGGCCGAGACTGTCGCTCATGGTTTGAACGATGCGGTGCCGGTAGCGGTCCACGCTGACCAGCGGCGGAGTGACGACCAGCACCAGCAGGACGGCAATGACAGCGAGGGCAAGGGCGAGGCGGCGGCGAACGCGCGATGGGGCAGGTTGGGCGTCCGGCAGAGGCATCCTGGTGATTGTAAGGGAGTGAGGCTCGGGCTCGTCGCTGCGCGACCTGCCCCCGGACTACAGGGGTCTCACCGCTGCGGCGGCCGCACGAGCGCGGGCTCCGTGACGAGCGGGTGGGTGGCTAGCGGATGACGTGGCCAGTGCGGGCCCAGCGGGTGCCATCGAAAATGTGAACGACGACATGGAAGGCGAACGCGATGCGCTCGCTCCAGGAGGTCTTGTCTTCCTGGTCGGCGGGGGTCTTGAAAGACCAGTACACGAAGAGCGGCCGGCCCATGATGTTTTCCTGCGGGACGAAGCCCCAATAGCGGCTGTCCAGGGACTCGGTTCGGTTGTCGCCCATGGCGAAGATCTTGCCGGGCGGAACGACCAGCTCACCGTTCTGGATGTTGCCGGGGAGGTCCTGACGCCAGAGCTCGGTCAGGCCTTCACCGGGGTCCGGCTGGTTAGCGGGGAAGTCATCCCGGTAGGGATTGTAGGCGTGCTGGAAGTTTCCGTCGCTGCGGGGCGGCAGCTGATACGGCTCATTCTGGGCCACGCCGTTGAGGAAGACCGTGCCGTGCTGGAGATGAATTTTGTCGCCGGGCAGGCCGATGGCGCGCTTGACCAGGATGAGGTCGGGGGATTCAGGATTGGGTTTGAGGAACACGATGACGTCGCCGTGGCGCACAGGACGATAGTGCACAAAGGGAGCCCAGGAGGTGCCGGGCGCAAGCGTGACGCGATCCACCATGACGTGGTCGCCGACCAGCAGCGTGTTCACCATGGAGGGCGAGGGGATTTCAAAGTTCTGGAAGACGAAAGCAAAGAGGAACAGGCCGATGACTACCACGTAGGCCATGGAGGCGATGGCTTCGAGCGGCGTTTCGGCGGGCTCGGCGGAGGGCGGCTTGCCGTGCCCGGCGGCTTGCTCGGTCTGTTCTGTCTGGGCGTCGATCGATTCGGGCAACGAAGGCTCCTGCGGGAGATAGTGTAGCGCGGGGAGGGCGGGATACGAGAGGCGAGATACGAGATCAGAATGAGATACCAGAGATGAGAACGGGGAATTGCAGTCAGCGGACGATGCGGATGGCGTGGAGGGTGTTGGCCAGGAGAGCGCGGAGCGTGGGGGACCTGCCTGCGGCAGCGGGCGGGAGCGCGAGGTAGACCAGAAGCGGGCGACCTGCCATGTTGCGCATCGGCACGAAGCCCCAGTAGCGGCTGTCTTCGGAGTTGTCGCGGTTGTCGCCGAGAACGAAGACGCGGCCGGGCGGTACGGTGAGCTCGCCGTGCCGCACCGTGCGGCGCAGGGTGGCCCACCAGAGCGGATCGAGATTGGGATCGGTGGAGCGAAAGCTGGGAAACTCGTCGCGGAAGATGTCCGGGCCGTGAGCGGTGTGGGTGGCGTAGGGCTCGGTGAGGGGCGCGCCATTGAGGAACAGGGTGCCGTGGTGGAGAAAAATACGGTCGCCGGGCAGGGCGACGACGCGCTTGACCAAGTCCCGGGAGGGGTCGGCGGGGAAATAAAAGACGGCCAGATCGCCGCGCTGAATGGTTGTAGGCGGGAGCAGGAAGGCGAGCGGGTTGCGGGGATTGCGCGGGGCAAAACTCTGCTTGTCGACCAGGAGGGTGTCGCCGACGCGCAGGGTAGGCGCCATGGATGGAGAAGGGATGCGGGTGGTCTGGAAGACGAAGGTGGTGACGAAGAGAAAGACGACCAGGAGCTCGAGCAAAGGCTGCAGCAAACTCAGGACGCCCTCGTACACTGCCGGGCGATTCATGCGGCAGGGTCTGCCGCAGCGGTTCGGAGGCCAGCCGCCTGCAACGCCGATATGCCGTGCAGGGTGGTGTTGCTGGACCAGTTCGTCAAGGCCAGGGCGGCTGCGGCCTGCTGCGCTTCTTTCTTGCTGCGGCCCTCGCCTGTGGCCAGCAGTCGGATTTCGCCGACGCCGGCTTCGGCGGGAAACGGCTCGAGCTGGACCTGTACGGTGAAGCGGCGATCGTGCGGCGGTCCCGCCTGCTCAAGATCGAGGTAGCGCAGCTTGCCCGCGTTCTGAGCCTGGGTCAACTCCTGGAGCAACGTTTTGCTGTCGCGCAGGGCGCCGCGATGAGGGGCTTCCGCCAAAGCCGCTCGCAGGAGAGGCCGGTCGGGAGCGAGGAGGTGCTGCTCGAGGAGCGGACGCAGCGCGGAGAGCGGGTCTCCGCCGCCCCGGCGGACATCGAGGTAGATGGCAGCGAGGAGGGCTTCGGCGGCGTTGGCCAGAAGGGCGGGCCGGGGGCCTCCCGGAGCGCGATCGGGCTCCCTCGAGGTTTGGCTGACGCCGCGGCCCAGCAGGATGTGATCGCCGAGCGAGAGCGCGCGGCCGAGCTCGGACAGGCGCGCCCGGCTGACAAGAGCGGCGCGCATGCGGGTGAGCTCACCTTCACTGCAGCCGGGGAAGTCGCCCAGCAGAGCTTCGGTTACAAGAAGGCCGAGAACGGCGTCGCCCAGGAACTCCAGCTGCTCGTTATCGGTGCCGGGGGTGTTGCGCTGGTGGTTTTCATGGAGAGGTGCGGCCAGGGCATCGCCAGGGCCGTTCACAGTTTCATAGGCGTAGGAGCGGTGCGTGAGGGCTAGGCGCAGCAGGGTCGGGTCGGCGAACGTATAGCCGAGCCGGACTTCCAGATCGCAGAGAGACGCGTCCGGCTTGTTGAGCTTCCTGGACCGAACGGATTTGGGCTGGCGCGCGGGCATCAGACTTGCTTTATGGTAGCGGTTCGGGAACGTGCTGAGCGGTACGCCGCGAGCTGAGGGCTCGTTCCCCTCAAGATGTGATCGCACGAAGAATCGAATCCCTTCGGGTGACAACAAGAAAACGTGAGAACGCGCGTTGCAGCCGCTGCACGCGCGTCGGCCGTTCCTATCTCGGCGAGCCGGGTTGCGGAGGCTTGTAGGTGCTTTTTTCGGCCTTGCCGGTGGGATCGAAAGGGACGTCGCCGGTCTGGGCGGGCGTGGGAGCAGACTGAGTGCGCTGCGGTCTCCCGTAGGGCTTCGCGAGACCGGCTTCGGCTGCATTGCGAGTGTCGGGACGGGCATCGCGAACAGCGAGGGCGGCGCGGTACTCGGCGACAGCGTGAGCCCGGCTCTCGGACCGAGGGTGGTCCTCGTCGGCCTGCATCATGTCGTAGAGCCGTCCGAGATAGATGTGCGACCAGGCCAAGGTACGGGGATCCTGGCTTAGCTTAAGGGAGGCTGCAAAATCGTCGAAGGCTGTCTGGCCGTCATCGTGATTGAGCGCCACGCGGCCCATGATGTATTTTGCACGAGCCTGATCCTCAGGAGACGCCTTCGGATTGGCGAGAGTTTGCCCGGCGGCATCGGCAGCGGCGGCGCTGTCGCCCTTGAGCAGGGCCAACTCGGCGCGGTCCATCGCGGTGATCTGCCGGGGGCGCACGCGCGCACTGAGCGGATCGGGCGAGATGTTTTTCGCCCAGACGATCTCGCGGGCATGCTGCTGCTCGCGGTTCATATCCATGCCGTAGATCATGGGGGCGATCTCGTCGCGCAGGCCGTCACCGTTCTTTTCCATGCCTTGCAGGGCGCCGTAGAAGTAGCCGGTGAGCACCCAGCCTTCGGTTTCGTCGCGGTCCACCAGGCGCAGGCGGGCGATCGAGGTTTCGCGGTCGTAGACGTCCTTGGCGGCCACGTAGTTTTCCGTCTCCGTGCGTTCCTTGCTGCGCGGCTTTGAGGGCTCGGGCCTGTCGATACGGTACATGCGGGCTTCGACCGCCTTGATGAGGCACTCGGTCATGAGCGCAACCATGTCGCTCTTGTAGGTGAACTCGAGGGGCGCGTCGGAGACGCTGCGCAGGAGGGGCTGCAGGCGCTCCATGGCGGAGCCGCGTGAGTAGACCATGGGCTCGATGACATAGTGGAGATAAATGTGGCGGATCTCCTCCATATGCACGGGATTGCCGGCCGAGTTGTCGGGCGAGGTAACGATGATGTAGTCGCTGCCGTAGATGCGCGCATTGGTGAGCGCAGGCGAGAGCAGGGGCTCGAGCAGCACAAGGAAACGGCGGCCATCGTAGCTGGAGACGGGCTGGTGCAGGTAGATGTTGGTGCCCAGGATCATCTGCGTCATGGGGTCGTGCACGCGGGCGGCCAGAGCTTCATACTCGGCGCGATGGCGCAGCCAGAGGACGTGCAGGCCGGCTTCCTGCGAGAAGGTGCGCAGCAGGGGAAGCACGTTGATGACTTGCAGAGCTTGCGGGGGAAGGTCGGTTTCGTCGGCGCTGGGAGTGAGGTCGGGCGGCGGGGACAGGTAGAGCGACAAAGAGACATACTGGCCGACATCCAGGCCGCGGTCGTTCAGGTGATGCTCGGTGACGTAGGCGCAGAGCTTGTCGCGGGCGTCGCGGGCAGCTTCCGAGCCGGCGAGCGCGGTGTTGATATCGGAGCGGACCTCCTTGCGGACGAGTGCCGAGGAGGCGAGATCGGCATCGAGGCCGCAGGCGTTGAGAGCGGCCGCCATGTGAAAGAGCGGCTCGGAGGTTTCCAGGGTGACGGCGGAGCCGCCGGGCTCGATCTGCGCGACGCGGGGACGGGCTACTGAGCTGCTGCTGTCATCCGCCGAGGGGCGCTGGGTCGTGTTGGAGGACGAGGAGGAGCTTTGCGCGGGAGCGATGGAGCCGCCCAAGAGGGTCGCCGCGAGCAGCGTGAAAGGGCCGAATCGGAGGAGCACAGTAAAGGTACGACGCACCGGATCAGTCTACGGAAGCCGCAGGAACGCGGCAATGAGAGATCGCTGCCCAGGGGAAGCGCAGATGATATCTTTCACGTGTGTCGACATTCTGCCGATAGACTGGCATGGAGCGAAGACTGACCGATCGCTGTGGCTGAAATTCCAGCGAGCCGAACTCTCATGGACAACGACAATATCCTTTGCGTGTGTGGGCGTGTCTGGACCGTCAAGCGATTTGCGCTCACTCAGCGATGCCGGGACTCCGCCGTCTGTTTATGCGGGCAAACATTGCTGTGCTGGGATGAGGCAGTGGACTACGTGCTCGAGCCTGTTGGTCGCTCCATAGCCTGCGCTGACCAGGCGCAGCATATGCTCGGCAAAACGTGGCACGCCGCAGGCACGTGCCTGTGCAGCGCTCCCTACCCGCGTACGCTCACGCCGGTGTAGGTAATAACGACGTTGCCCAGCACCGGCACCCCGAACGCAGTAGCAGGCTTGAACACGCTGGAAAGCAGGTTGCCTTCCACGCGGCGCTGTACGGCCTGATCTCGAGGGCCGGCCACGATGGTGTAGTCATACACGCGGCCCTGCGTGTCGATCTTGGCCTCCACCAGCACCGGAACATCGTGCCGGGTCTGGATCGCGGCGAGCGGCACCTGGGAGTAGAGATAATGCGGCGCGGTCAGGTGCGCCATGCGATCGTCGTTGGCCTGCACGGTGACGGCGGGGGTATACATCCACATGGTGCTGCCGAGCAGAACAATGGCGATGGAGAGACCGCCGGCCACGCGCAACGCCACGGGCGCAAAGACCTCCCGCGCAATCAGGCGAAGCCGGTTCCCCGGGGAGAGATGCGTGTTCTGCTCCCGCTCGGCATGAAGCGCGTTGCGCAGCTGCGTCTGCAGGGACTTCGGCGGACGGGCGGGACCGAGGGCCGCCAGCGACTGCTGCACCGAGCACCAGGCGGCAAACTCCTGCGCGCAGGGAGGGCAGTTCTCCAGATGGGCCGCGACGCCCGAGCGAACCCGTCCGCTCAGACCACCATCAAGATAGGGAGAAAACTGGCCGCGGACATGGCGGCAGGACCGGGGGAGATTAGGTTGGGCACGGTCTGGCGGATCGAGAAAGCGGATCATCGGGAGCCTCCCATGGGATGCGCCGACGCGGGTTTGGGTTCTGCCGGGTGAGCCTCCGCGCTCAACAGGAGTGTGCGCAGGGCCGCGCGTCCGCGGGTGAGGCGACTCTTGACGGTGCCTAGATTGCAGTTCAGGATTTCGGCGATCTCCTCATAGCCGAAACCTTCGATTTCGCGCAGCACCACCACTTCACGGAACGACTCAGGCAGACTGCCGAGGGCAGCCTCCACGTGGGCGCGGAGCTCGGACTGAACTGCATTGTCAAAGGGGGAGGCGTCGGCTGCTGCCAGAGCATCGGCTAGGCAGAACGCATCGCCATCCTCGTTCTCCTGTGGCGCGTCGATGGTCAGTTCCTGCTTCTTGTGCCGGCACCACCATCGCTGCTGGTTGGAGATTTCATGCAGCGCTATGCGATAGATCCAGGTGCGCAGACTGGCGTCGCCTTTGAAGCTGGAGATATTGCGAAAGATCTTGATGAAGACGTCCTGCGTCACATCAGCGGCATCGGCCGGGTCGCGCAGGCTGCGCGCGATCAACGAGTAGACAGGGTGACTGTACTGGGCGATGAGCAGGGAGAACGCCTGTTCAGAGCCGGCCTTCAACTCTGTGACGAGCGTGTGCTCTTCTGCCCGGAGACCGATCGCACTCGCCAGATCGCCCAAAGAGAACCTCGCTCTGATGCGGGCGCCCCGAGGCACCCGGCTGACTCGCATGTGCTGCCGCGAGAATGTTCACTACCTTAGGCCAACACCCCAACCGGTGTCTACAGCGCGGCAGACTGCGCCGGGCGAGCCTTGGAAGAACTGCGCCGCCGGCGGCCGAGTGCTCGCTCACTCTGCGGCTATAGACACCGCGTGGCCATGGTTTGTTCCATAGGGCGCGTCCAGTGACGCGCTCCGCTTGCATGCAAGATGCCGCTGAGAAGGCTGCACTCCATGCGCTTGATTGACGGAAGAGAGCGCATCGCGGACAATATGAAGAGTTCTTCCCCCGAGTGGGCCTGTGGCGCAGCTGGGAGCGCGCTTCCATGGCATGGAAGAGGTCATCGGTTCGATCCCGATCAGGTCCACCAA
>CAXTPR010000074.1:0-11669 GCA_964246235.1 uncultured Acidobacteriaceae bacterium | reverse complement strand
CCTCCGGGTAGGTGATGTCGCCCATACCGCGGCGGAGCCCGTCACGCAGGAGCAGACGTTCGTCTGAAACCGCCTCGCGCTCGAAGCCTCGATCTTTCGCGTAAGTGACCGCTTCGTGTGCACGGCTTTCAGTGTCGATGGATGGCGTAACAGCCTGACTCTGCTCCCGCTCGCGGGCCGTGGCCACCACCTTTGCGGCCTGATTGCCATGGGCCGCAGCCACTTTGTAATGTGCGGCCATCACCTTAGCGGTGGAGTGCGCTTCCTTGCCGTCGCGCGTGCCGTGGGCAGCGATCTGGGCAGCTTCCGGACCTTGGAAACCTGTCTTCTCTAGGTACTCGCGTATCTGCTGCGAACGTGGGCTGGAAGCGTCGAGGTACTCCTGTGTGTAGCTGATCCATCCGGCTCCCCAGCCGAGAACGCCGGCGCCGAACAGCGCGCCGAGCAGGCCGGGGATGGCCTGCTGAAAGTTGCCGCTCATCATCTTGATACCCGCGAAGATCAAGCTGCCGAGGCAGATCACAGCGCCGGCATACATTGCAAAGGTCTTGAAGGTGTTCATCAAAGTTGTCGCGCCGGACATATCGATCGAGCCCTGAGCGTGAGCCATGGAGGCGAAAACGAAGAAGACAACCGGCGCACATATGCGAGCGACTAAAAAGGGCGAGCGAGGGCGTTGACGCATGGGGGTGCGGTCTCCTGGACAAGATTGGTTTGTGACGGTTGGGCGCACGCCGGAGTGCCGGGCGCAGCGGCGAAGTAGTGACTTGTGCTCTCTTTTTGATTACTACTGTTCTATAGGTATAGGAACTCGGTACTTGTGTCAATCGCACCCTTGAGGAAAACCCACAGGCGTGTTTCTAATGGAACTACTGCGCCATGAAGACCAGCGACCCGCAAGAAGCTGAAAAGCAGGAGTACACGCTATTCGTTAAGGCGCTCGGCGCCCAGATCCGCGCCCTGCGCAAGGAGCGCAGCTGGACGCTGCGCGATATGGTCGTGCAGCATGGCTTTCATCTCTCCGCGTGGCAGGGTTACGAGGCTGGCCGCTTCGGGATGTCTCTCCCTTCCCTGCTGCGAGTAGCCAAAGCCCTCGGCCTTCGCCCTTCTGCGTTGCTCGCGAAGGTGGAGGAGAGCGTGACATTGTCGGCAGGTCCAAGCCAAGCGGTAGAACTATCGGTACCCCCACGAAAGCGCATCGGTGCAGCCAAGAGACACTCTCCGAAGTGACGTGGCTGATTTACGCAATCGCCCATACGCTTGGCTAGGTAACCAAGCCAATGCCGTACAGCACGATCAGAGCTTCTGCTACAGTCCCGTCCGAGCACGCCCCCGAAGTCAAAGAGATCATCGATCAGGCCATCGACAAGATCGTCATTCAGAACATCCCTGTCGCGGACAGCGAGGTTATAGAGGAGTGCGCAGAGCCGCCGGAAGAGGAGGATTGATAAGCGAGGACTCGACAGCAATCAACGATTAAGAGCATAGTCCGCGACTCGCCATTGGCGCTGTCGGCCGTTAACTGCCGCCATGCGCGTTTGCAGGACTTTGCTGATGTCGCCTTAGTCCAGGCTCGATGAGTGCATCGGCTTGGAAACGCTCATTGGGCTGTTCTCGTCAGTTGAAATCGGCATTAGTAAACACTAGCCAACTTCACAGGGCTTGCTACGGTTTCTCTTCCAGAGCCAGCAATGCCGGGCGAGTGGATCATGCGGGCCTGTACTCGATCAGGCAGGACGCTGCGGAAGGGAAGGCCTTGCCGAGCGTTGCGCCGAACGAAGGAACGTTGGATAGAACGCCTTGGCTGTGACGTCACGTTCGCTGTATGGCCATGCCAAATGGCCGCATCAAAGAGAACCATCGTACCGGGTGCACCACACCTCACCTGTTCTTTGGGGTGCCTCGATCTCGGGTTTGTCATGCTTTCGGCCGGAACGCCGGGCCAGCGATGCGGTCCGGGAACGAAGAGTGTAGCTTCGTTGTCTTCCAGAAACGCATCGATCATAAGAATGAAGCCCAACAGCGGAGCATCCTCTGAGCTTCGAGGCAAGTCTGCGTGCAGCGCCTGCGCTGGTGTTTCCGCCCTTAAGGTTCTGCCGAGGAATTAGCTGGGTTTGAAGTCTCGGTCAAAGAATCGGCTGCAGATTTCTAGGAGGGGCTCGTACAGAAAGACCTCATCGAAGATTGCATCGAAACTCAGCACGTCCGACATCCGCGTTGTGGTGCTTCCAACATTGAAGTTGGACCACAAGCAGCGGCCATCGCCTCGTCGTGATCTCGCACCACTGCACCGAAGCGCTCTGATGAGAAAGGGCCAGGCATGCTCAGGAATCCAACTTCGGCGAGTTGGCTTGTCGCGTAGTGAGCGGCCTGGTCGTCACGAACACGCGAGGCGAGCGCACAATCCATGCAAGCAGCGTAGCAAACAAAACTTCAGCTTGCTCTTAGAACGCTGTTCGGAAAGTTCGCGCCGTTTACTGACGAACAGCGGACGTGTCGGTACCAAAGCAGATGCTGTGCGGGTTGGCACTGCTTGCAAAATGGCGGCAATCATTTGGGAACGACTTCAAAACAGAGCAACTCATCGCCTGCCTGAACCAGGAGGTGACGTCGACTCGCGCGTGATAAGCGATGTGCGCACTGTTCTCACTGGAACTAGCTCCTTTGACAGAAGAGCCTCAAGGACAAGCCGACTCAAGTCTGCACGCGGTACATCCACCGTCGTCAGTGGCGGATTTAGGAAGCGGCTGAAATATGTGTTGTCGAAGCCAACCACCGAAACATCCTGAGAGATACGCAGCTGCCGCGCCTGCAGACCGCGGTATACACCGAGCGCTACGTTATCGGTTGCAGCGATGACGGCGGAGAAGAACTCTTCGGCATACACCTCGGCGACGGCCCGCTCGCCCGCCTCCGCGCTTGGTCCCGGAATGTCGATCAGGCGAGTCTGCAGACCTAAAGGAGCGCTCGAGCGCACGGCAGCGGCAAAGCCTTCATCGCGCAGCTTATGCGAGCGCAGCGGTTTGCCGTCCGCCTGTTGGGAGTTGCGCACGAACAGGAGCTTGCGGTGGCCAAGCTCGAGCAGGTGTTCTACGGCAGCACGCATGCCACCACGCGAATCTACGCGGATGGTGGAAACATTCGCTTCTGGCTTTCGAAGATCAAGGAAGACGGCCGGAACGGCACTCTCAAGCACCATCTGCCGGGCGGCGTCATCATGCTCGGAGGTCATCACCGCAAGGCCGGAGATCCGTGCCTTAAGCAGTTGCTCCAACGCCGCGCGCTGCTGCGCCGGCTTGAAGTTCGTGGTCATGAGCGAGACCTGATAACCCAGCCGTGTCGCTTCTTCTTCCACTGCTTGCGCGGTTTCCGCAAAGAACGGATTCTGCAGGTTCGACACAAGCAGACCGATCACACGGGTATCGCGGCGCGCCAGATTGCTGGCGTACAGGTCTGGGCGGTATCCCAGCGCGGTGATCGCCTCCTGAACGCGCTGCCGCGTCTCCGTGCTGATGCGTCCATTTCCATTCAGGACCGCCGAAACAGTGCCGAGCGAAAGGTTGGTGTGCGCGGCAACATCCTGGATGCGGGGCCTGCGCAATCCGGTTATGGGCAAACTGCGGCCCGGCAGAGCGGCGAGTGCTGGGGGGCTGGCAGTGCGCTGTTTCGACACACACATAGCTTAGCGTTTGCGCGGTTTCAGCCCGAGCGAGAGCTCTTGACAAAGTACGGTACGCTCAGGCAGCCTTGCCGTTGCTGAAATGTTTCATCAATCTTTAAGGTAGAGAACTCCGATGATCCCGCAATCCAAGGAACACGTAAGCTTCGATGAGCTGGATGGCCCGTTCCATCTCACTCCGGAGAAGGTCGACTCGTACCGGCAAAACGGCTACATCAAGCTGAAGAACGTGCTGCCTGCGGAACTGCTGGAGCACTACGGGCGCGCCATCCACGAGCGGGTGGCCGAACTGTCTCGTGACGCCGTGCCGCTGGATCAGCGGGACACGTACGGCAAGGCCTTTCTGCAGATCATGAACCTTTGGACCGAGTCAGACGAAGTAAAGGAGTTTGTCTTCGGCAAGCGGCTGGGGCGTATCGCTGCAGAGCTGATGGGTGTGACCGGCGTGCGCATCTACCACGACCAGGCGCTGTATAAGGAGCCAGGCGGCGGGATCACGCCCTGGCACGCGGACCAATACTACTGGCCGGTGGACAGCGACAAGACCGTAACAGCCTGGATCCCGCTACAAACCACGCCGAAGGAGATGGGTCCGCTCATCTTCTCGGAGAAGAGCCACCGGCTGCAGATGGGCCGTGACCTGGAAATCAGCGATGAGAGCGAACTCACTCTGAAGCAGACACTCGAGCGCTTCCCCATGGAAAACAGCGCCTATGACCTTGGGGATGTGAGCTTCCACGCGGGCTGGACCTTTCACCGCGCTGGCGCCAACACGACGGACGTGCCCCGCGAAGTGATGACCATGATCTACATGGACGAGAACATTCGCCTTGCCCCGCCGAAGCACAAGAACCACATAACCGACATGGAACGGTGGATGCCAGGCCTGACAGCCGGGGACGTTCTTTCCTCGCCGCTGAATCCCGTGGTGTACTCGTCCATGCCGGAGCTAGTTACCGACGCAGGCATCGCTTGATAGCAGCGGCCCTGTTTACGGAGCGGCTGACAACGCTGCACTGGCTGGATACGGCGGTGATCGTCGTTTACTTTGCCGCGGTGCTTGGCCTCGGCTTTCTGCTGCAACGGCAGATGAACACAAGTGAAGACTTTTTCCTGGCCGGCCGTGACATGAGCGCGTGGGTCGCGGGCGTCAGCTTTCTTGCGGCCAATATGGGTGCGCTTGAGCTGATGGGCTGGGCTGCTTCCGCGTACCAGTACGGATTGCTGGCAACGCACTGGTACTGGATCGGTGCCGTTCCCGCCATGCTCTTTCTTGCGCTGGTGATGATGCCGTTTTACTACATCTCGCGAACGCACTCCGTGCCAGGATACCTGAAGCTGCGCTTCGGCGAACCGACGCGCGCGCTGAGCGCCTTGTCGTTTGCAGGCATGACGGTGTTGATGAGCGGCATCAACATGTTTGCCATGGCCAAGGTGATGCAGGTGGTGCTTGGCTGGAACCTGCACTTCTCTATCCTGGTCTCGTCACTCACGGTCGCCGCCTACGTGACTTTGGGCGGCCTGCGCTCCGCCATCCTGAATGAAGTCCTGCAGTTCTTTCTGATCTGGGCAGGCGCGTTGGTCGTGCCGGTACTGGGCCTGGTAGAGACCGGAGGATGGAGCGGGCTGAAGGCACGCGTAATCGCAAACACGACAAGCAGCGGCTATTTGCATCTGTGGACGACACTGGGCGACTCCCGGGCCAACAGCATGGGCGTGCACTGGACCGGCATCGTCTTCGGCCTGGGCTTCGTTGGCGCGCTGGGCTACTGGACGACGGACTTCTTGGTGGTTCAGCGCGTTCTTGCGGCGAAAGATCTGCGCAGTTCGCAAATGGCCCCCATCATCGGCGCGTGGTTCAAGATGGCTGTGCCGGCCATCGTCATCCTACCGGGACTGATCGGCCTGGCGGTGTTGCCGCAAGCGGGCCTGCCCTTAGTCGGCGAGGGTGCCGCGCACGCCGGCCAACACACCTATAACGAGGTCCTGCCGTTGCTGCTGATTCGCTATGCCGGCCCGGGTCTGCTTGGGCTTGGCATCACCGCACTGGTCGCGGGCTTCATGTCCGGCATGGCTGGAAACGTCAGCGCCTTTTCTGCGGTGTGGACTTTTGATATCTACAAACCGCTTCTAAAACCGCGGAGCACGGATGCGCACCTGCTGACCGTAGGCCGCTGGAGCACCGTGCTCGGCGTGCTTGTTTCAATCGGAACAGCGTACTTCGCCATGCACTTCGCATCGATCATGGAATACGTTCAGGCGCTGTTCAGCTTCTTCGTGACGCCACTCTTCGGAACGGTGATCCTTGGCATGCTCTGGAAGCGGGCAACCGGTGCGGGAGCGTTCTGGGGACTGCTTGCGGGCACGCTCTCCTCCATAAGCATGTGGGTGTGGGTACAAGCGGAACCGGCCGCGCTGAAGCTGCTTGCGCTCTCTCCGGATGCGCAGCCCATGGCGGAGTCTCTGTACCGCATGCTGTGGTCCTGGCTGATATGCGTCATCGTTACCGTAACGATCAGCCTGTGTACGCGGCCCGTCTTGTATGACACGTTGAACGGCCTGGTGTACGGCTGTACTGCACTGCCCGCACAGAAGCGCTACCCGCTGGTGCAGCAGCCGGTTTTCTGGGCCGGCACTGCGCTACTCGTCTTCTTTTGGCTGCAATGGCTCTTCCGGTAGGAGGACAGCATGCGACGAACGTTTGAGGTCTGGTTTTACATCGGAGCGCTGCTCAGCATTTACGGCATCATGCTGACGGCGGGCGGTGCATACCAATGGGTGCATCCACCGGCGACAACGCTGGCCCGGTTGCACGCCACGTTTTGGTTGGGCGTGCTGCTGCTGGTGATCGGCCTTGTCTACGCTTTTGTGTACTGGCCCAGAAAGGGCAGTGGCGATCCGCATGACGGCTCACGCTTGGAGTAACAATGATCGAGATTGAGGCAGCCGTTGCAGACGGTAGCGGCGCGTACGCGGTGGAACGGATAGAACTTGCAGAACCCGGGCCCGGCGAGGTGCTGGTACGGATGCGCGCGAGCGGTGTATGTCACACGGATTGGGACTCGCTGCGATGGGGACGGCCGCTCATCCTGGGTCATGAGGGCGCGGGTGAAGTGCTGCGCGTGGGGCAGCGTGTAAGCGCATGCTGCGCTGGTGAGCGGGTACTGCTGAACTGGGCGATACCCTGCGGAATCTGCTTCCAATGCGCGCGGGGGAAAGAGAACATCTGCGAAGACCGCGGCAGGGTTCCCAACCGCAGCTTTCACCGAACGATGGCCAGTGATGCGATCGGCGAGAGCACGACGGTACGCAATACGGGCAGCGCCGGCCCGGGTGGATTCAACGCATCCTTCTCGCTGGGCACGATGGCTACGTACGCCCTCGTGCCGCAGGCCGCAGTGCTTCCCCTGCCTGCGGCCGTGCCGTTTGAGATCGGCGCGATCCTCGGCTGCGCGGTGATGACAGGCTTTGGTTCCGCGGTGAATGCGGCCCGGGTGGAACAAAACAGCACTGTCGTCGTGCTGGGCTGCGGCGGCGTTGGGCTGAGCACCATTCTTGGCGCGTTGTACTGCCGGGCGGCGCGCGTCATCGCGATTGACGTGAACCCGGCACGCCTTGAGCTCGCCTTGCAGTTTGGCGCAACCGAAACGATCCTGGCAGATCGCGCTGACACGGATCTGCTGCAAGCTGCGGCTGAGGTCCGTGGCAGAAACGGCGGCCGGGGCGCGGACTATGCGTTCGAGTGCACAGCCGTTCCGGAACTTGCGGCAGCTCCGCTTGCAATGGTGCGCAGTGCGGGAACCGCCGTGGGTGTGAGCGGGATCGAGCAGGTTGTGCCCGTGGACATGGAACTGTTCGAGTGGGACAAGGTCTACATCAATCCGCTCTACGGGGCGTGCCGCCCGCAACGTGACTTTCCTCTCATGCTCAATCTGTACCAGCGTGGTGAGCTACCACTGGATGCGATGGTGACGCGCAGATACGCACTCGATCGTCTTGACGACGCATTCCGTGACATGCATGCCGGTATCAACGCCAAAGGAGTGATCACCTTTGCGTGAACTCTTCCACACGGTCGAGTTGTCCGACCCCGCATTCGAGCACGAGGGTCTGCGGCTTGTTACGGTGAAGAGCCGCGCGCTTGGCCGGCGCGGTGATGTGACGGTGTGGGTGCCGCAAGCAGAGCGCCTCCAGGGCCTTCTCATCCTTCTTCACGGTGTTTGGGGGAGTCACTGGGTCTGGTCGATGAAGGGCGGTGTCCACCGCACCGCGCAGCGCATGATGGATGCGGGTGAGATTGAACCCATGGTCATCGCCATGCCGAGTGACGGCCTGCTGCGGGACGGCAGCGGCTACCTGATTTGGCCGGGCGGTGAGGACGTGGAGCGCTGGATCGTAGAAGAAGCTGTAGCGGCCGCTCAACTGGCCGCGCCTGCTCTTGATGCGGATGCGCCCCTCGCGATCAGTGGTTTGTCGATGGGCGGCTACGGCGCACTTCGGCTTGGCGCGAAATACGCCGAACGCTTCTGTGCCATCAGCGCCCACTCCTCCATCACGGACATCGACGATATGCGGAAGTTTGTCGAGGAGCCAATTGCGGATTACCTCGCCCTTGCGCCCCGGCCGGAACTCTCCGCAGCGCACTGGATTCTTGCGGCGGCGGAGAACCTGCCTCCCCTACGCTTCGACTGCGGCACGGAAGATCTGCTGCTGGAAAGTAACCGCGTTCTGCACCGTGAATTGGAACGCGCGAACATTCCGCACGAGTACTACGAACATCCGGGCGGACACGAGTGGACCTACTGGCAGGAATACGTCAGGCATACGCTTCACTTCACGGACCGCCACATGCGCGACAGCAGAGCTAATTGAGAATCTGGACTGCTTCAATCCTTTACAGCACCTTGCTGTTCTCCGCTCTGAATTTTGCGCAGAACGCACGCGTGAACGTGGACGCGACCCGCGTCGAGAACCACATCAGCCCACGGATGTACGCAGTCGGCGAAGCTGAAGGCCGCCATGGCCGATGTCCTCGAGAACGCAGAGAACGCGTTAACGCCGATGATGCGCAAAGAGTGCACGCCGAACCGATGCCGGCACGAGTTGAGCGGCGCCACCGGCAAGCCGCCAAGCTGGTTGGGAAGTGGAAGCTCCGCATCACTGAACTGGACCGCGCGGGCGTCGAGGCCACGCAAGCCCGGCTCTGGACTGACGAGCAGCGGGACCGCGAATCCTCCACGGAAACGTTTTCCTCCTGAGCGCGGTACCGTCAGAGCCATTCACCACATGAGCGGGCTATTGCTACGCTGATGGAATGCCTCGTACGCGCACCCTGCCGCCGCCTGCTGAGCTCACGTTCACCGAGCCCATGGAATGCCTTGCGGTGTCTGCGCTCCCCATCGGCCGTGAATGGGCACGAAATCAAGCTCGACGGCTACCGTTGTCAGGCCGTTCATACGCTCCATGGTCTTCAGCTGTTCTCACGCAACGGCAAGGATCTCAGTCGCAAGTTCCCGAGACTCCTCCCGGAGCTGACCCGCGGCATTCCGCTGAGTGCCGTTGTGGACGGTGAACTCTGCGCTCTGGATGAGCAGGGAAGACCCAGCTTCAACCTGCTGCAGAACTACAGCGGCATTACGCCACCTCATCTGGTGTTCTACGCGTTCGATCTGCTTGCTATCGATGGCGAGTCCTTGCTCCAGCACACCCTACGCAAGCGGCGGGAACGGCTTGCCCGGACGTTGATCGAGGGCGCGCATCTCCAGCTCTCCGGTGACTCCGATTCGCTGGAAGCCATGCTCAGGTTGCGGCTTCCCTGTTCTGCCGATGATCTGCTCACGCAAGGCTCGGAGGCTGGTCGCTATTCTGCGGAGGCCGTCTTCTTGGCAGCCTTCTTCGGTGCGGTCTTCTTCGCGGAGCCCTTCGGCCGTCCGCGGCGCTCGGCGGGCGCTTCTACGGCCGCACCGCCGGCGATCAACTCACGTGCCTGTTGCCATTGCGCAATCTGTGCATCGATTGTTGCGAGGATTTCGTCGGTCTGCATAGATGCCTCATGCCCAGCATACTTGCTGCGCAACGTCCTTGATCCTTTTAGCATGCGCGTCAACATCTTCAACGGCTACGTCATCGATTTCCAGCCAAGTGCGGATCGCTTGCGTATTTACCCGAAGCCGAGCAGCGAAGCTCGTGCGACGCCACGTCGGCGTCTCAGAAAGCCCGGACCGGGCTGGCAAACGGCAGAATTTCGTCTCTTCCACCCCGAACCGGGCTGGAAAAAAGAAGGCAAAGCGCCTGTTTTACACTGGGGTCCGGTAATACAAGAGAGGCCGTGCTTCGTACCGAACCTGACTGGAAGTTCTTGTCGGGCTCTATATAAGTCCCCGGACCGGGCTGGAAATTCTTCATCGTTCCGCAGGGCTTTACCCGCACTTGGCTGGAAATTGAGGTACTGACCGCCCGTAAGACTACATGAGGATGCAATCGCTGCTGTCCCGAACTTGGCTGGAAGGCATGCCGAACCGGAGCGGAAGCTTTCCCGAACCTGGCTGGTTATGGCCCCGAACTCCGCTGGATGGACAGTACCGGAGCCGGAAGGAATGATCCCCGCACCCGGCTGGAAATCTTGCCGAACTTGGCTGGAAAAGATCAGCACCTATCCGCCGTAGAATCAGGACTTCCGAAAACCTTATAGTCTTCAGTGTGCTTTACAGGACTGATGTTCTAAAGGAAAATCAGACAACTCATATAAGGGTTCGCGAAACATGAGACTCGCAAAATCCTACCGTAAACGAACAAACCGCGATTGCTTTGCCTGATGCCATTGACCTAATCAGATTCGAGAAGAACCTACTGCAGATCGTTTTTTCAGTGCCCACGACAGGCGGGCTGATTCCCCGGACTGTCGTTGTTCTAATTATTTGGCACTTCTGTTCTAATTATGTGGCACACTTTCCGGTATGGAGGAGCTGGCGTCCTTTTCGGCGGAGTCGCGCGAGCTCGCGCTGAAGCGCTTTGAGCTGCTCAGACCCTATCTGGATGGTGTCCTCTCATTACGCTCTGTTGCTAAGGATCAGGGCATTCCCTATCGAACCGCCGCGCGCTGGGTTGCCGGTTACCGAAAGGATGGCCTAGCAGCTCTAGCGCGAAAAGGCCGAAGTGATGAGGGTGCTCGCCGCCTCGCGACGGAACGGATGGTTCAAGCGATCCAAGGCCTCGCTCTAGAGCGGCCGCCTCTGCCGATCTCTTCCATCTACAGACAAGCAACTGCCATCGCAAGCATGCTCGGCGAAGGAAGGCCGAGCTATCCCGTCGTGCGCCGGATCGTGCGCGCTTTGCCCAGTGGACTGACAACTCTCGCACATCGCGGCGCACGGGCCTACGGCGAGACCTTCGATCTGGTACACCGGCGCGAGGCGTCGAGAGCCAACGCGATCTGGCAGGTAGATCATGCACAGCTGGACATTCGCGTACTTCAGGAGGACGGCAGTACAGCCCGGCCTTGGCTCACGGTCTTGATCGACGATTTCAGCCGCGCGATTGCAGGATACTATCTTGGCTTCGAGCCGCCTTCATCCCTGCGCACCGCCCTCGCCCTGAGGCAAGGGATCTGGCGAAAAGGACACCCTCATTGGGAGATCTGCGGCATCCCAGACACACTCTATACCGACAACGGAGCGGACTTCACATCGAAGCATATTGAGCAGGTCGCCGTTGATCTCAAGATCCGGCTTGTGTTCTCTACACCAGGCCAGCCACGCGGCCGTGGGCGCATCGAACGCTTCTTTCGAACGGTCAACGAGATGTTTCTTTGCGACCTCGACGGCTATGGTGCAAGACCCACCCGCTCTCCGAGCCTCATCCTCACAGACCTGGATCGAGAGTTTCGCAACTTCTTGCTTGAGGTCTACCACCGCCGACAGAGCTCAGAGGGTAAGCCATCTCCCAAGGAGCGGTGGGAGGAAGGCGCCTTTCTGCCGCGCATGCCGGAGTC
>CAXTPR010000073.1:0-11817 GCA_964246235.1 uncultured Acidobacteriaceae bacterium | reverse complement strand
CACCGCCTCCGCCCCTGCCACACAGGAAGACCCCGTCCTTGCCCGCGTCCTCCGCGAGTGGCCTGAGGGCCGCATCGCCACCCACAAAAACCCCGGCGCCTGGAGCTACGAAGAAGGCGTCCTGCTCGATGGCATGGTCGCCGAGTGGCGCGCCACCGGCGATGGCCGCCTCTTCGACTATGTCCACGCCGCCGTCGACCATGCCGTCGACGCCACCGGCGTCATCCACGTGGCCGATGGCGCGCCCTTTCCCGCCGCCGCACACTCCCTGGACGACATCGAGATGGGCCGCAGCGTCCTCACGCTTTACCGTGTTCTTCAGCAGCCACGCTACTACGCCGCCGCAAAGTTCCTGCATGACCAGCTCGCCACCCAGCCCGTCAACTCCCGTGGCGGCTACTGGCACAAGGGCATCTACCCCGACCAGATGTGGCTCGATGGCGCTTACATGGCCGAGCCCTTCCGAGCCAACTACGCCCGCACCTTCAATCATCCCCGTGAGATGGACGGCGTCGCCGAGCAGCTCCTGCTCATGGACACCCACATGCGGGACCGCCGCACCGGGCTCCTCCGCCACGGCTGGGACGCCGCCAAGAAGCAGGCGTGGGCCGACAAGACCACCGGCCAGAGCCCCGAGGTCTGGGCTCGCGCCATGGGCTGGTACGCCATGGCCCTGGTCGATGTCCTCGACCGCATGCCGCCCGTCGACCCTCAGCGAGCCGCCATCGAAGACCTCACCCGCCGCACCCTCCAGACCATTGCCCGCTTCCAGGACCGGGAAACCGGTCTCTGGTACGAGGTCATGGACAAGGGTCCCGTCCCTGCCCGCCCAGCGGGGCCTACCGGACCTGCTGAGCCCGCCCGGCCTGCCGCCAGGGGGAACTACCTCGAAGCCTCCGCCAGCTGCATGTTCGTTTACGCCCTCGCCCGCGCCATCCGCGAAGACGTCCTCCCCCTCGCCTTCGAGAGCAACGTCACCCGCGGCTGGGCCGGCATCCAGTCCCGCTTCGTTCAGTTCGACGGCACCCTCACGGGCACCGTCTCCGTCGGCGGTCTCGGCGGCACCCCCTACCGGTCCGGCTCCTACGACTACTACCTGTCCGAGAAAGTCGTCGACAACGACGCCAAGGGTGTTGGTGCCTACCTGCTCGCTCTCAGCGAAATGACGCAGCGCAAGCAGGTCGGCGACCTCTTCCGCCGGGCAAGGGGCAAGACCGTCCTTTTCGACGCGTGGTTCAACTCCGACACCCGCAGAAACGCAGATGACGGCGCCGAGCCCTTCCACTACAAGCCTTCTGACGACAGCAACAGCGGCTACTCCTGGTTCAACCGCATGTTCCTCCAGTACGGCATGCGCTCTGACGTCCTCGACCACGCCCCCCGCGCCGAGGACCTGAAGGGCGTCGAGATATACATCATCGCCTCGCCCGACCGGGTCGCGGTCCATCCCGCCGAACCCAGCGCCGCATCCGCCGGCAGGGAAGGGAGGACCGCCGTCACCGCCGTCGCTGCGGCCGGTCCTCACTTCATGGACAAGCCCAGTGCCGATGCCATCGAGGTCTGGCTCCGCGCTGGCGGCGTTCTCGTCCTCATGGAAAACGACTCCGAGCACGCCGACCAGATCCGCTTTGACCTGCTCAGCGACCGCTTCGGCCTTCACTTCAATCCGGTAGCCGTCAATAAGGAGCTTGCTGCAGCACTTGGCCAGGGGTCGCCCGGCGGAACTTCAAGCGGATTGCCCAGCGGATTGCCCAGCGGAGTTGCCGGCGCAGGCCAGTCGGGCTACGCCAACACCCTCATACCCATCCCGGCAGGCACTGGCGGCATCTTCCAGAACGCGCACACCGCCCTCATGAAGGAGACCTCTACCCTCACCGTCTCTGGACCCGCGAAGTCGCTCCTCACCCACACCGACGCCGAGTCACCGGAGCCCTTCACCGTCATGGCCGTCAGCCGTCTCGGCAAGGGCCTGGTCTACGCCAACGTAGACCCCTGGATCTACAACGAGTACACCGACGGCCGCAAGCTCCCCCTCGGCGAAGACAACTTCGCCGCCGGCCAGGAGCTTGTCCGCTGGCTGGTTGCGCAGGCCGTCACGCACTGACGTTTTGCCTGCGGGAAGCGGACCTGCTTCTTATTGTTGTCATTCCATGTCGCCTTGAAGGCGAGCGGCTACCCGTCGCCAGGTAGGGTCCAGACCGGAGCGGCAGCGTGAGGCTCCCATCGAAGTGGGATATCTGTCGCCCGGCAGGACGCGCGAGTCTGGTCGGACGAGCTATGGAAACGTCACGCGTGAGCGAGAAGGCACACTGGCTGAATGAGCGGCGCCTGACGGTGTATCCGCGGCTTTTCTTGCTGGTCTGGGGGATCGGCGCCTGCGTCTGGGCGAGCCGGTCGTCTGCCATGGTAGACGCGAGCGGTACGGTCCTGGGCGACTTCCTGACCTTCTATGCCGGCGCGAAGATGGCGGTTGCCGGACATGCCGCTTGGGCGTACGACATACCCCATATGCTGGCGGCAGAACGCGCGGTGATTCCAGGCGCAGAGCTGACCGCCTGGTTCTACCCTCCCTTTTTCTTCTTTTCGGTCCTGCCGCTGGCAGCGATGCCTTTCTTTGTGGCATACGCGGCGTTCGCGGGCTTCACCCTCGCGATCTATGTGCGGGTCTTGCGTGCGGTCGCGAAAGGCAGGCTGGCGATGTGGTGCCTGGCTGGATTTCCTGGACTCTGGATCAATCTGCTGCACGGGCAGAACGCCTTTCTGACTGCCTCGCTCGCCTCGGGCGGATGCCTGCTGCTTGCAAAGAGCCCGCTGCTCGCGGGTGTGCTGATCGGTTGTCTGCTGGCCACCAAGCCGCATTTGGCGCTGCTGTTTCCTCTGCTCCTGGTCGGACTTCGTGAATGGCGTGCGCTGGCCTCGGCGTCCGTGACGGCGCTCGCACTGACCGGGACTGCAGTCGCGGTCTTTGGGACGGCGACGATCAAACCGTTTCTTGCCGGGCTTGCCTTCGCGCGTCAGTCTACCGAGAATGGAAGTCTGCCCTGGCACAAGATGCCGACAACTTTCGCGATGCTGCGAATCTGGCATGTGCCGCTTGCGCCCGCGTATGCGGCGCAGTTCGCGCTGGCGTTCGCAGGAGCCCTTGGGGTGTATACGGTCTGGAGGAAGTCCGGCGACTGGCAACTGCGTGGCGCCGCGCTGATGACGGGAACGTTTTTGCTAAGCCCGTATGTTTTCGACTACGACTTGGCGTGGCTGGCGTTTCCGATCGCATGGATGACGGTGATCGGCTTGCGCGACGGATGGTTGCCGTGGGAGCGCGAGATTCTGGTGGCAGCCTGGCTGCTGCCGCTGATGATGGCGTTCCTGACGGAAGTTGTTCTGCTTCAACCTGGGCCGTTGATCCTGGCGCCTCTGTTGTGGAACGCGGTTCGGCGCGCGAAGCTCACATCCGGCGAAGATCGTGTACCGGCGCCTGAGCCTGCGCTTCCGGAGTTGGCATTCACCTGAGCGGGTGCGCACCGGTGCGGTGAGCGAGTTTGTGGGCGCATGCATGGAAAGCGAGAGTGCCTGGATTTGACGAAGTCATGCCTTGCAAGGCTCCCTCCGCAGCGAGTCGCTAGACAAGCCTGGAAGCTTGTACCCCAGTCCACCCTCAAGCTCCTTGCTTCAAAGATTTTGCGCAAGAAACGGGGATGGGCTTACGCCTCGATCTCGCTCCGCAGCGATGCCATCTGCGCCGCAAGGGCATCTTTCTCCAGCGAAGTTCCCGATTCGAAACTCTGCTCCAGTTGGCGCGCCAGATCGGTTCCGCGCGGATACCCGAACATGCCCAGCGAGCCGGCCAGTTTGTGTGCCGTCGAGCCCGCTTCCGTGCGCTGCTCTGCTGTCAACGAGCCGGTCGCAGCCGCTGCCGCAGCCGCATCGAGCAGGTCGAGCCGCTCTCGCAGCACCGGCAGGTTCCGCTCCCACAGCGTCGCCAGCAGCGAGCGAGTCGCTTTCTCGGCTTCCTTTGCCTGCGAGCCCGCGCTCATGCCGTCTAGCTCCAGCCCAGGGTTGCCGACATCTGCTCGGCCAGGGTCATGGGGTCGAACGGCTTGAACAGCACCCCTGCAAAGCCCAGTCCGGCAAACCGCCGCTGATCCACACCCTGCACCTTGGCTGTCAGCAGCACCACGGGGATATGCGCGATCGCCGGCAGCTTCTGCATCTCCTTGAACGTCGTCGGCCCGTCCATGGAAGGCATCATCACATCCATCAGGATCGCATCCGGCTGCCCCGCCGTCGCCGCCCGGATGCCTTCCGCCCCTGAGCTTGCCGTGGACACATCCCATCCTGCAACCGACTCCAGCGACAGCGCCGCCACTTCGCGGATATCGTCCTCATCGTCGATGATCAGCACTCGTCTCATGACAGGGTGAACTCCGTCTCCGGCCAGTCCGCTCAAAGTCTACGTGACACCGGGAGCCGCTCTCAGACGACCACCCCGCAGAGTGCGGCGCAATACAGCGGAAGTGTTAGGACAGGCCTTGCAGGCTGGCGCTTTCCTGCTCGCCGGCAGGCTGGCGAACCTCGTGCATGAGCGACATCACCAGCTTCTCCACATCGCGCGGCTGCACGCGCGCCTTGGTCAGGAACTGCGTCGGGCCTAGCCGCAGCTGCGCCCGTTCTTCTTCGCTCAGCTCCCGGCCGGAAAACACCACCAGCGGCATCATGCGCAGATCGTTGTGCCGCCGCAGCCAGTCCACCAACGCGAACCCGTCGCCATCCGGCAGTGTCAGATCCAGGATCATCAGGTCGGGCGGCTGCAGCTCGCACTGCGTCTTGGCGTCGCTGACCGAGTTCACATGCTGCACCCCGAACCCGGCCGATGCGTCGCTGCCGAAGCTGGCCACCACCACCGCGGCCAGGTCCGCGTCGTCCTCCACCAGCAGGATGCGTCCCTGTCCTGCTCCCGCATGGAGCACCCGTCCGAGTGCTGCCAGGAGCAGCTCCTCTCCGAACGGCTTCTGCACCCATCCCTGCGTGGCGGGCAACGCGGTCTCCAGCTCCGCACGATCCTCACCGTTCCGGGTGCCCGGTGCGAGAACGCTCAGCACGACGACCGGCACATGTGCCGTGGCCGGGTTCTCCCGCAGTCGCTCCAGCGTCTCCCATCCACTCATCCCTGGCATATACAAGTCCAGCAGGATCGCCTCTACTCCGCCGCGCCCGGCAATCTCCAGCGCCTCTGCGCCCCCTGTTGCTTCCAGTACCGAGTAGCCATGGCCCCTCAGGTGTCCGCTGACGACCTCGCGCACGACGCTGTCGTCATCTACCACCAGCACGCTGCCCAGCGGCAGGTTCGCGTCACGTTCCTCCGCTCCGGCCAGCCGCGGAAGTCGTACACAGACGCTCAATCCCGGGATCGCGCGGCCATCCCGGTCGTTACGCTCCGCCCAGATTTCGCCGCCATGCTGCGCCACGATGGCCCGGCAAATCGCCAATCCGAGCCCCGTGCCCCCCTTCTGGCGCGAATCCGACAACTCCACCTGACCGAACCGGTCGAAGATGCTCTCCAGCTTGTCGGGCGGAACCCCCCGTCCACGGTCTTCCACCCGGAGCAGCAGAGAACCGGCTTCTACCGAGCTTTCGATCCGCACCGTCGTGTCCGGCGGCGAGAACTTGACAGCGTTCGAAAGCAGATTGCAGAGCACCTGCTGCATGCGGTCAGGGTCACCGTCGAATACCAGAGAGCTTACCGAAGCCGGCTGCGTTACATCGAGCTGGACACCGGCGGCCTCGGCCATGGAAAGCATTGTTTCGGTCGCCTGGAGTACGACATCCGGCAGCAAACAGCGGCGCAGGTGCAGGGGTGCCTGCCCGGAGTCCATGCGCTGCAGGTCCAGAATGTCGTTGATCAGCCGCACCAGCCGGTCTGTGTTGGTGCTGGCGATGCGCAGCAAATTCTGCGCCTTGGCGTCTACCTGTCCCGCTGCGCCGGCCGCGAGCAGCCCTAGCGCTCCGCGAATGCTGGTCAGTGGTGTGCGAAGCTCATGCGAAACCGTGGAGATGAACTCATCCTTCAGGCGGTCCATCTCCCGGCGTTTGGTAAGCGCGGATTGGTCCCGGCTGCGGCGCTCGCGGGCCTCGTGCAGTTGCACTGTCAGCTGCATGCGTCGGCGGCGCTCCCGCAGCCACGCCCCTCCTGCAGCCGCAAGGGCCAAAGCCAGAACGACCACAACGCTGATCGCGAGAGTGCCCACGCTGGACGTTCGTATCCCCGCTCGGATAAGAGATTCTGCTCAACGGCGAACCGTGTCCGCCCATTCTCGCACCCCAGTCAGTCCGGCTGTCGCCCCAAACTGTAAGGTGCCCGATTCGGCAACGGCCAGCACAGCCTCTCGAGCCTCCCCGGCAGCCACTTTGCGGTCGCGCAGCGCCGCTGGCGAGAACGCAATGGGCCCGGCGCCGAAGCGAACAGTCGCTCGAACCGGCCCCAGCGCCATGAAGTTCCAGATGTGCGCTTGAAAGCTCTGCGATCCCCATGCCACATCATTGCGTACGGTCTTGCCCCGGGCTGCATCCTTGGCGCTCAGCTCGTAGCGTATGAAGCCCGGGGTGACGTCCACCTCCGCGGCCAGCGCCTGCGCCAGCAGGCCGCTGCGGAAGGGCATGGCCGGCACATCGCCCACACCTGTTGTGCCCTCGGGAAAGAACACCACCGGCAGGCCGTCACGAAAGCCCTTGGCCATCGTCACCGCTGCCGTCTGCGCGCTGCCGCCGGCTCCACGCTCGACGTAGACCGTCCCCGCCATCATGCTCATCCAGCCCAGCAGCGGCATCTTGCGGACCTCGATCTTCGAGACGAAGACACAAGGCCGCGTCGCCGAGTGCACCATGATGTCTACATAGCTCAGGTGGTTGGTGATGACGGCGCCTTCCATGGGCACGGTCCCCTCGGTCGTGAAGCCGATGTCCATGGCCCGCAACACACGCCGGCAGAAGGTGCTCAGCCACGCAGCCCGATCCGGCCGCGAATGCGGCCGCTTGATCGCCAGTTCCACCGCCGCATACCCAAAGTGTGAGACCACCTTTACCAGCCGCCACAACTTGTAAAAAAACATCCTGCCTCTGATCCCCGTTCCCGGCGCCTCGCAGGCTACCGTGAGAAAGTAGGATGCCGCCGGACCGTGGCACACCTCCGAGTGTCGCCCTCGCCGGCTTGCGGCAGTAAACTTCAGTCATGCGAGGTGACTTCACGCCGGTCTCGAGCTTTGGCCTGGAACTGGGCACCATCTGGAGCTGAATCAATGCCGGCCAACCCCGCCGACCTGACCCATGCCCTCTTCCAGGCCATTCTGGACCATTGGTGGCAGGCACGCCGCGAGCGGGCGCCGCGTGAGCCGAAGCTCTACCCGGCCGGCTACCTTATCAGTTACGCCACCCTGATCCAGCGCGCCGCGGTCGTCGCCGAGGCCCGCCGCCTTGGCGGCCCGCTCACCGAAATCGCCGAGCTTTGCCGCCTGCGCGGTCTCCCGCCGCTGGCCGCGCTTGTCGTTCGCCAGGACGCCGGCCACCCCGGCGTCGGCTACTTCCGCAGGCCCGATGCATTCAAGGTAGACCTGGTGACCGACGCGCACCTCGCCGCCTGGCGTACCGATGCGCAGACCTGCATCGACTTTCCCAGACTGCCGCGCACCCCGCCAAAGCTGACGGAGCGTACGCGCCGGAGGTAGACTTCACCCATGAGCGCCTTCGCTTCGGGTTTCGAGTCCTCATCTCAGGAAGCGCACGACTCGGCGTACGGAATGGAAGATGGCAGGCTCGCGATGCACCTTGTTTTTCCAGGAGAGCATTTTCCGGCACGCCTTGCTTTTGACCACCCGCTCACCGACGAAGAGATCATTGGTTTCAGCGCGCATAACGAGCTTTTGCGCTTTGAGCAGGAGCCCAACGGAGATCTTACGATCATGAGCCCCACGGGCAGCGAGGGAAGCGCCCACGAGACGGACGTCGAGGTGGACCTTGCTCTCTGGGCAAGAGCAGATGGCCGTGGAAGAGTTTACAACTCAAACGGCGGTTTCCGGCTGCCGGACGGATCCATGCGGATCCCCGACGCCGCGTGGGTTTCATGGGAAAAGGTCAATGCGGTCGCGCCGGGCAAGCGCAAGGGGTTCTATCCGGTCTGCCCCGAGTTTGTCATCGAAGTGCGTTCGGAGAATGACACGCTTGAGGGCCAGCGCATGAAGATGGAGCAGTGGATGGTCAACGGTGCCGAACTGGGTTGGCTCATTGATCCGCGACGGAAGGCAGTAGAGATTTACCGGCCAAGCGCGGAGCCTGAAATCCAGGAGGGCCGCTCGGAGGTGTACGGAGAAGGCCCTATCGCAGGCTTTGTGCTGGAGCTTGGGCGCATCTGGGGCTGAGTCTTCGTAGCGGGTATACTGCCGCCACAAGCGTCGCCTTTGCCGGCATTGAACCGCCAATGCGTCTTTGTCGGCGGCCTATTGACCTCTAGATGCGATTCCGGCATACTCATAAGGTTGCCTCCACCTTCGGGTGCCGGCCTCGTCGCAACCACGCCCATGCAGCACAGCGCATGACCAGCCGGGCCACCGGCAGGGTACGGGGTGGAAGACCTGACAGAAAGAATCAAGAACAGCATGCCTCGTAAAGAGTCCAGGAATATCGTGAAGGCGCGCGCGCTTGTGGAGCCCCGCCCCTACGCCATCGCCGACGCCATCCCGCTGCTCAAGAAGGCCCAGTACGCAAAGTTCGACGAGACCGTCGACCTGACCCTGCGCCTGGGTGTCGACACCCGCCACGCCGACCAGATGGTGCGCGGCACCGTCGTCCTCCCGCACGGCCTGGGCGGCAAGAGCAAGGTGGTTGCGGTCATCGCGTCCGGCGACAAGGTCAAGGAAGCCGAAGCTGCCGGTGCCGAGTTCTTCGGTGGCGACGACCTCGTCGAGCGCATCCAGAAAGAAAACTGGACCGACTTCGATGCCTTGATCGCCACCCCGGACATGATGCGTTCGGTGGGCCGTCTGGGCAAGGTGCTTGGACCCCGCGGCCTGATGCCCAACCCCAAAACCGGCACCGTCACCACCGATGTGGCCGGCGCCATTCGCGAGATCAAGGCCGGCAAGGTCGAGTTTCGCGCTGACAAGACCGCGCTGGTGCACGTGCCGGTCGGCAAGCTCTCCTTCGACCCGGCCAAGCTGGAAGAAAACGCCATGACCGTGGTTTCGGCTGTGATGAAGGCCAAGCCGTCCGCAGCCAAGGGCAAATACGTCAAGCGCATCATTCTGAGCTCCACCATGGGGCCCGGAATCGAGCTCGATGCCGCTACCGCGGACACCGCCGGCAAGGCGTAAGGCTGACAGCTTGGAGCTCGCAACTCAAAGCTGTTAGGCAAAAAGGATTCGCCAGCCCAGCCGCTGGCGGCAGATCGAGCCGGTCTGAAGCATGCGACCGGCGAAAAGGCAGAACACCATGGCATTGACCAAGGCAAAGAAGAATGAAAAGGTCGCCATGATGGCCAAGGAGCTCGAAAGCTCGACCTCCGCCATCATCGGCACCTTCACCGGCCTCACCGCTTCCAAAGACTTCGACCTCCGCAAGACGGTGCGCGCCGCCGGCGGCGGCTACCACGTCGTCAAGAACAAGCTCGTCGCCAAGTCGTCACAGGGCACCAAAGTCGAGCAGGCGCTACAGGGCCTGAAGGGCGTCTCGGCGGTGGCCTACACCTCCGGCGACCCGGTTGAGCTAGCCAAGGCGCTCAGCACCTGGGTGAAGGACAACGCCGAGTTCACGTTTAAGCTCGCCATCGTCGACGGCAAGGTGCTCACGGTGCCTGAGATCGGCGCGCTGGCCACGCTGCCCGGCAAGGAAGAGCTGTTCTCGAAGCTCCTGTTCCTGATCAATGCTCCGGCGACCCGGCTGGCGACGGTCATCAATGCCACCGGTCGCAATCTGGCCGTGGTGCTCGATCAGGCCCGCGAGCAGAACAAGTTCGCCGGCTCCGCTGCGGCTGCTCCCAGGGCTGAAGCGGCCTCCGCGCCGGCAGCCGAAGCGGCTCCCGAGCCGGAAGCCACTCCTTTAACCGAAGCCACTCCGTTGGCCGAGGCGCACAAGGAAGAAGCGCCCACCCCGGACGAAGCGCTGACGGCGGCAGAGCAGATCGCGGCCAATCCAGCGTCGGAAGCCGATCCTGTGGCGACCGAGCAGCCCTCCGGCGCGGCTCAGCCGGAAAACTCCACCGCCTCGCAGGGTGGGGAAGCGGCTTCAACCGACCCGGTCGAAGGATGACCCAAGTTTCGTCAGCCTTCCGGGGGCGCCAGTCTGGGCGCAACGGAAACCCGGCAAGGCAGACAACCTGAAGCGGCAGCAAGCCTCAGGCGGTACAAATCAGCAGCAACGACATTCGCAACAACACGGAGAACATCATGGCGGACATGCAGCAGTTGGAAGATCAGATCGTGAGCCTCAGCCTGCTTGAGGCGGCTGAACTCGTCAAGAAGCTTGAGGAGCGCCTCGGCGTCTCCGCAGCAGCGGCGACAGTGGCGGCGGCTCCGGCCGGCGGCGGCGGCGCGGCAGCGGCGCCGGTGGAAGAGAAGACCGAATTCACCGTAATCCTCAAGGATGCCGGCGCCAACAAGCTCAACACCATCAAGGCCGTGCGCGAAGTCACCGCGCTGGGCTTGAAGGAAGCCAAGGACCTGGTCGACGGCGCTCCCAAGGCCCTCAAGGAGAACATCTCCAAGGACGATGCGGCGGTCATCGCGAAGAAGTTTGACGGCATCGCCTCGGTCGAGATCAAGTAGCTGAGATCAAGTAACGGCTGTTTCGCTGCCGTTTTGCGCCGTCAGGTCGGGGCGTCTGCTCCGGCCTGACCGCCTTGCGGTTTCTCGTCGTGCATAAGCGGTATGGCGGAAAGTGCAATTTGGTCGCAGCTGGTTGCGGGGACGGGCCATAGTGCGGTACTATCTTCTTTGGGACGGATCGTAGCTGCCCGGTCATGCGGCTTGCTATCACCCGCATGGAATCCGGGTCGTGGCCCAAGACATCTGTTACTTCAGTACGAATAGTTCGTCCTAATCACTGACGACAGCGAACACCCCGGTTCATCCTGGCATTGCGAAGCAGGTTACGGAGCCGGCCATCCTGAGGTTCGAGCGGCGGGTCCGCAGGATGACACCAGCACGACCAGCGCATTCCTTCAGGCTTGGCAGGCTTGTAAGAGGCGGGCACTATCCAGCATCACCAGAACGTACCTGAAGCTTTTTCTTCGCTCCCGGAGCTCTGCGCTCCCATGGGAGCTTTTGTCGTCTTCTAGGTGATTCGTACATCAGCTTGCCGCAGCCTGCCGCGACGAGTGACCCAGGTTTTGACCCCGCAGAGTGCTTCGCTGGGGTGTAACACCCTGCGCTGAGGCTCAGTCGCCGCGAGGAGCGGCTGGACCGGAAGGGCGCAAAGCGGTTCCGGAGTGTGATGCCGATGTATGGCGTAACGCTCCTCCCTCGACCAGCAGCTTCCAGGCACCAGGAGAGAGCATGTCCTCAACCCCGAATAGCAATTCCAGCGCACTGCGCGCGCAGCGCAGCCGTCTCGATTTTTCCAAGATCCCCACCAGCATCCAGATTCCGAATCTCATTGAGGTCCAGCGCCGCAGCTATGAGCGCTTTCTGCAGATGGACAAGCTCCCCCAGGAGCGCGAGGATAACGGCCTCCAGTCCGTCTTCACGTCCGTCTTCCCCATCACCGATTTCCGCAACGTCTCGGAGCTCGAGTTCGTCGATTACACCATCGGCAACTGGGAGTGCAAGTGCGGCT
>CAXTPR010000072.1:0-12040 GCA_964246235.1 uncultured Acidobacteriaceae bacterium | reverse complement strand
GACCTGCTCCCGCTGCTCGAGCAGATCGCCCGCACCGCCAAGCCCCTGCTGATCATCGCGGAGGACGTGGACGGTGAGGCGCTCGCCACCCTCGTGGTCAACAAGCTGCGTGGCACCCTGAACGTCGCGGCCGTCAAGGCTCCCGGCTTCGGCGACCGCCGCAAGGCCATGCTGGAGGACATCGCTGTCCTCACCGGCGGCAAAGCGATCACCGAGGACCTCGGCATCAAGCTGGAAGGCGTCAAGCTCGAAGATCTCGGCACCGCCAAGCGCATCACCATCGACAAGGACAACACCACCATCATCGATGGCGGCGGGGAAGATGGGAAGATCGAAGGCCGCGTCAAGGAGATTCGCGCTCAGGTCGAGAAGACCACCTCCGACTACGACCGTGAGAAGCTCCAGGAGCGTCTCGCCAAGCTCGTCGGCGGCGTCGCCGTCATCAAGGTCGGTGCGGCTACCGAAACCGAGATGAAGGAGAAGAAGGCGCGCGTGGAAGACGCGATGCACGCTACCCGTGCAGCCGTCGAGGAAGGTATCGTCCCGGGCGGTGGTGTGGCCCTGGTGCGCTGCACCCCTGCAGTCGAGGCCCTCATCAAGACGCTGGAAGGTGACGAGAAGATCGGCGCCAACATCATCCGCCGCGCGATTGAAGAGCCGCTGCGCATGATCGTCCACAACGCGGGCGAAGAGGGTGCAGTCGTCATCGGCAAGATCCACGAGTCCAAGGAAGCGAACTTCGGCTACAACGCCGGAACCGGCGCCTACGAGGACCTGGTGAAGGCCGGCGTCATCGACCCGACGAAGGTCACGCGCACTGCCCTGCAGAACGCGGCCTCCATCGCCGGCCTGATGCTCACCACCGAAGCCATGATCTCGGAGATCCCCGAGAAGAAGGAAGCCGGCGGTCACTCGCACGGCGCTCCCGGCGGCGGCATGGACGGCATGTACTAGGTATTGCACGCAGCGGAATGCGCTGCACGCAAGATCGAGTAACAGCAAGGCCCCGGAGCAATCCGGGGCCTTGCTGTTACTCTGTGCTACCGGGAGCTGTTGTGTCTCTGGTTCGGCTCGTCCGGACTCGTTTCCTCGGTGTCTTCGCCGCGTTATATTGTGCACCAGTGACGTTCTTCGGGCCCTGTAGCACCACTTCACACTGCACAAGGGTCGAATGCCGTCTCGCTCAGGTACCCGTCACCCCGACCGCGCGTCTCTATCCCTTGCCGGAAAGAACCGCGCGCGCCTGATCCGCCTTTGTCTCGCGCTCCTGTATCTCAGCGCGCTGAGCATGCTCATCCTATGGGAGTACCGCGAGCACCTCGAAGTGCTTTCATCGGAGTGCTCCCTTAAGGATGTAACCAAGCCCAGCCTTTACAACATTCCCTATAGTCGGATTCTCGAGTGGTCTTCCTCACACGCGGCCGGGCACGTCGCCACTGTGGTCATCCCTGCCGAACTGGAAGAGATTCACAGCAACCTGTGTCTGGGCAGAGCCTATATGGCCGACGTTCTTCGCGTGCTTGCCACCGAGCATCCCACGGTCATCGCCATCGACAAGTTTTACAGCCCGAATGCCTGCGCTTCCGACCCCGCGTCAACTGAGAGCCTGTTAAGAGCCGTCGATGCTGTTCCCATGCCCGTCGTCGTCGGCGAGTCCACCAACGGACTCGAGAAGAGAGCAGGCGGCTCCTGTCTCGCCCGCAAGGCGCAGCTGGACTTCCACTCCCCGAACGTGCGGCATGGCATTACCCGCATCGATAGCGAGCCGGAGCGCTTCCCTCTCCGCTGGCTCGTTCTGACCCCGGACCGGGCAACGAACACTTCGGCTGAGCCGGCTCACCCAGAGGCCTCCTCCGAGGAAGTCTTCCGGCCTGAGCTTGCCGACTCTCTTTCGTTGGCCGCCGTCAGGGCGTACGACCCCGCTTTCGTGGCGCAACCGCGCGTGCAAAGGCTCATCGCGAAGGACGACCATGCCTATGCAAATCTCTCCACGGACCTGCCCCGCATCACGACTACCGATTTGCTGTGCTCCGCGGCGGACGAGACCACTCGGCGCAGATGGTCGGTCTCCTGCTCCGGGAACGCAGCCCCGGTCAACCTTGCCGGCCGTCTCGTAGTCGTCGGTGCGGAGACTTCGACCGATGAGAAGATCGTTCTGGAAAAGCGCATGTGGGGAGTCCAATTACAGGCGCACTACATGGAAGCTCTGCTCTCCGGCGACTACCTGCGCTACCTGCCGCTTCCCGCGGGCTTTACCCTGTTTGCACTCTTTGTGTTCCTCATCGAAGGACTTCCTACGATCCTCCTTGCGCGCCGGCCTCGCTGGAAAGGGACCTTCCTCATAGGCCATGCGTACCCACGCCGCCGTTATTTCTGGGTTGTCTTCTGCACGGTGGCCCTCCTTGCCGCAAGCACGGTTCTCTCGCTTGCGCTGCGCTACCTCCCGCCTCTGTTAGTGTTCGGCGACATCCTTCTGGTCGCCACGACACGTTTCCTCTTCTTCCTCGCTGAATCGGCGGAACATCCGTTTTTGCATGCATACACCCACGGAAAGGCACACTCCATGTCCCAAAACATCCCAGACGCACGCCCTGTAGTCGTTACCGCAAACAAAACAGACCCATCGCCAACGCCAACGCCTCAAACTCCTCCGCAGCCGCTGTCGATTCTGCCCGAGCCCGTCCAAGTGATTCCCGGGCCAATCTCCGGCAACACCCCCGGCAGCGAAGGCGGCAGCGCCGGTTAATCCGGGCTGCCGGTTGCCCAGGTCTCACTCCACGATGTGCGTCTCAGAGACTGCTCGCACGGCGCAGGCAAACGCTTCAGCGCGCGTGCGAAGATGGCATCCGAACGTTTGCGTCTTGCTGTGCGCGCGAAGGGATATTCTGCGTCTTTGACCTGCTACTCTGCGGCGAATGCATGAACTCTGAGGCCGAAGGCGGGAACCGTTCAAGTCGAGCGGTCGTATTCCATAGTGCCGATGACACTCTCCATGCACACTCTCAATGCTCTCCTGTTCTTCCTGACCCTCCTTCTTTGTGGAGCGTACGCGGGTATGGCGCTGTTTTGCCAGATCGGGGTGCTACCCACGATGCGCAATCTTGATACAGCTACGTTCGTCACCGTCTGGCGAATCCTGGACCGGTACATGGCCCGATCCATGCCGCCCTACAAAGTCACCCTGCTTGCCCTGACCTTGGCGAGCTCGATTAGCCTTTTCGTGCAGCACCAGACGTCGTTGGCGAGGCTGACCGCCGCCAGCTTCCTGCTCACCCTCGCTGCGCTCGTGCTTACCGTGTGGAAGCAGCTTCCCCTGAACACGCAGATGAGCTCCCTTCCCGCCAACACAGATCGAAGCACAGTCGTCGCTCTTCTGGATAGGACCGTAAAGAACTTCGGCGTTCGCCTGGTTCTGGCCGTTGTCGCGTTCGCGGTCCTCTGCCTCGGAGCTGTGGCGTATCCCATAGCCTGAGCGCGAATCCTCCGCGTTCCTTAGCACGTCGCCCTTCTCCGAAGCTGTAAATTGCTCGTCAGCGCGGTGCTGCTACTTTGAGCAGAGTTCCGCTTAGGTTCCTGAGCAATACAAGACTCCCACCCGCGCAGGGGTGGGAGTCTTGATCGTCTCTGCTGCTACGTCTACTCGGACACGCCCGGATGTACGCTATCCGGTGCATGCACCTTCACATCTGGTTGGCTGGTCTTCAGCTTGATCTGGGCAAGTGTGCGCGGCTTCTCGTGGTTGGCGCTGGCCCGGAACTGCAGCGTGTAGCTTTCCGCGATGTCTCGCCGAAAGCGCTCGAAGAAAGGCTGCAGACTAGGTGGCGTGATGGTTCCGATGTACAGCGACTCACCCCCGGTGGCCTGACCGATTTGCTGCAGATAGCTCTGTCCGCTGAAGCTCACCAGGTTCCCCCGCTCTCCACGAATTGGGTAGTAGATTGAGTACACCGCCACCCCGGCACGCTGAGCGTCGTCCTGCGAAGTCTGAACATAGGGACTGTCCTGGTTCAGCGGGCTCACACTCCCGTTGTACGGATCCACTCCGTTCGTGATCATCAGCACAAAGCGCGGCCCTTGCACTCGCGACGGCCACTGCTTCACGAACTCCGACAAGGCGAAGTAGGGACTGCCGCCGATTCCCTGCACCCCTATGGGAATACGCAGATCGTTCAACACTGCGGCGTGGTCTGTCGTGAAGCCATGCGACATCACGCCACCGTTACGCATATAGCCGAGCAGAACCTGCATCCCCGCCGGCAGTCCGTTGACGAAGTCGGTTAGGTCGCGCTCTTGCAGGCTGAACGAAGTGCGCAATCCGTCGTCGATCAGAATCGCCACTTGCGCCTGTGCGGGCTGAATCGGTGTGATGGAGTCGATCGGCGTCTGATGGCCGTTCACCTCCAGCTTCAGCATGGCGGGATCCAGAGGCACATGGCTCTTGGAATCCACGCGAACCGTCGCGGTGGTCGGCACCGGACCTTCCATGGGTAGTTCTTGAGCACGGCCGCTCGCTACATAGAGAGCGCTTGCCGCGCTCATCGTAAGGGCCGCCAGAAAAGGAGAACACTTGAAGAGTCTCATACCAAAAATCCTCTCCCTGTTAGATGGTTCCTCGCCTCAGAGGGTTCCGGCTGCCGGAAAACAGAAGGCCCACAGCAAACCGTGAGCCTTGCTCTTCCTCAAAGCTACTCATCTCCTCCCAGTCTGACCTTCAGGCCGGCGCGCACCGTGATGGGCAGTCCTGGAAACCCGATCGGCCCGATGTGCTGGTTGTTCATCAGGTTTTCGACCTGGGTGAACACCGTCAGCTTCGGCTTGATCGCGTAGGTGCCGCTCAGATCGAGCTTGGCATAGCCGTAATCCAGGTTGCGATTGGGTAACAGCAAGGAATTGTCGAAGCTTGGCGTACTCCCACCCAGGTACGTGGAATCATCCGACTTGCCCGCGAACGCGCCTCGAAATGCCAATCCCAGCTTGTTTCCAGTGTAGGTGGCGCTTAGAAAGCCCGTGTTCGGTGCCCGACGGAAAGGCCGCTGACCTGCCAAAGGCGACGTGCTTCCGATCGTGATTCCTGGAAACAAGGGGTTTGTGGTCGAGCCGTAGACCCGCAGCGCGTCGGTGGAGAAAGAACGCTCTACCAGGGAGGCAAGGTATGTGTACCCGCCGCGTACGAAGAGACGCCGTCCCGCCTGCCAGTCCAGTTCCGATTCAAGCCCCTGGGCGCGGTAGGTCAGCGAATTTACGTAAGCCCCGTACACCGTTGCGGCGGTGCTTGCGATGCCGAAGTAGGTTTGCAGCGCGCCGGAGTTCACGTACTCAATCTCATGATCGTATTGAGAATGGAAGTACCCGGCTTTCAAAATGAGCTTGCTGCCTACAAGGTTCTGATCGATGCCGTAATCGTAGGTACGTGCCTCCTCGGCCTTGACGGGCGTCACGCCGTATTTCGCAATGTCAGCCGTGTCGTTGGCCAGCAGCAGCGTTCCATACAGCGAACCGAACTGCGCCGTCAGGTTGGGTTCCTGCACGCCGCGCGAGACGTTGAAACGCACCTTGGTGCCGTGGAACAGCCCCTGTCCCGGCCGCACCGGAACATACGCAATTCCCAGCTTCGGCGTGCCACGCACCCCGAACAGGTGGTTCTTTTCCAC
This sequence comes from uncultured Acidobacteriaceae bacterium, assembly GCA_964246235.1. Lineage (GTDB taxonomy): Bacteria > Acidobacteriota > Terriglobia > Terriglobales > Acidobacteriaceae > Granulicella. The sequence goes on along the minus strand of CAXTPR010000072.1, from coordinate 6,389 downwards.
CGCGCCGCCCAGTGTCACGAACACGCGACCCTTCAGGTCGCCCTGCAACTCTCCGGTGTACTCGAAATTGGTCCGCTGGATGTTCTGGTTGATCAGATAGTTCGGATAGTGGTAGGCTCCGCGCTCATTCTCATAGCGAAACCCGAACAGTCCTCGCAGGTGCCGTGTAAAAGCCTTATCGGACTGGAAGTAGAGTTCGTCCCGATTCGACACCAGCAGGTAGGCTGCTGGCGCATCTCCCCCATAATTGATCGCAGCCTGCCCGGTGGTCGCATATCCATTGGCGCCGCGAATCGTGACCGTGGCACCGTAGTAGGTGGTGTACCCGAACGAAGTAACCGGCGTACCCACATCGCTCAACGTGGAAAATTGCTCCCGCTTGCGCGCCACCCCGTAGCGCACCAGGTTGTGCCAGCCAGCCACTGTCGTCTTCTCTGCGGTTCCCTGGGTGTAAAGGTCCTGGTCCTGTTCCTTGGCATTCGCCCTGATGCCGTAGAAATCACTTGCGCCCGGTACGCCCATGGCCGACACACCGTAACGGACAGTTCCACGGAACAGCGTTCGCTCGTCCCACGCGTAGCCGAGGTTTGCGACGGGGGTTCCGGAGTGGTACTCGTCGTTTGGCTGCGCATTGGCTGTCTGGAAGAACGAGTAGCCTGCCAGATAATCCAGCTTGCGACGTGTGCCGCTCACAATCGCTTCGTTCCGGAAAGTGTGCAGATTTCCGGCATCGCCGGAGTAGTTGAGTACCGGCTTCAGCGTCGTACCGCGCGGCGTGGTAATCGCAACGACCGAAGACAGCGCATCCGTGCCGTATAACGCGGAATTCGGGCCGCGGTAGAGCTCAATACTGGCAATCCCGGTGGAGCTTGGGGTGCCAAAGTCGAAGCGGCCGCCCACATCCTCCGCCGGAATGCCATCCACCAGCACCTTGTTCGCATCCGACTGGCCGCCGCGCATGAAGAGTGAGGTGACCGATCCCACCTGCCCGCTCTGTACCAGGAACACGCCCGGCGACTGCCGCATTTCATCGGCAATGCCGATCCGCGTGCTGAGATCTTCACCCGGGATCAGCGTGACTGGTGCGGTCAGCTGCGGAAGCGGCGTTGGCCAGCCTGTTGCCGTGACGGAAACTTCCTGTTGAACGGTGTTGGCGGAAAGGAAAACATCCTTCTCCAGCACATCCAGGGCAGCGCCATAAAACTCGTCTCCGAGCGCGGGAAGGAAGCGCGGTGCCGTGCTGAACATCTTGAAACGCCCCGCATTGCCGCTGCGAGCTTCGAAGAAGCCCTTCTCATCGGACGTTGCCGAGGCGACAACCTGCATCCCCTGGATAAGCTCGATGCGTGCGCCGGACACGGGACGGCCCAGCGAATCAGTGGCATGACCACGCACGATGACGGCATGGGCCGGAGCGGTAAAGGTCCAGAAGAAGATCGTGGAAAGAGCAACGCGGCAAACGGAAGCAACAAAGTCTGCGCGCAAAGGCAGGCTGGCCGCGGCGCGGCGCCGTGCACAGGGCATGGTGAGTCTCCTTCGCCTCCCCTTCGGAGGCGCGGCGTGATACAGCGCAGGAAACCGGTCTCCTGACTGGCGCGATTTTAAGGCAAACCCTATGCATCTGGAGCGTCTCTTCCCAATCGCCTAGGCGATCAGTGAGTGCTCCGGGCCGCCTTCACCGCTGTTCGTCACTTCTATGACGGACCGGGGTGCGCGCTTCACAGTTGCGGGGCAGTGGCGGAGTTTCACCGCGCTTCCCAAACATTCCCAGCGGTTGTGGTGGTTGTGGCACACCGGCTCGTACAGCCCGGCGCATCTCAGGGAGGCCTTCAGTGTACGGCAAGCGGCAACACCCCAGCGATTCGGCAGCTACATCCCGATCAGCACCTTGCCCGTCGTTCTGCGCGCCGCCAGATCGATGTGGGCCTGCTGGGCCTCTTCCAATTTGTACTTGTGCCCGATCCGCACCGTGAGTTCTCCGCTGGCAGCCCAGCCGAAGACCTCACGGGCTCTACACTCCAGGTCCTCGCGCGTCCCCACATAATCCTTCAGCGTAGGTCGGGTAAGATACAGCGATCCGCTCATCAGCCGGATCGGATCAAAGGGCGGCACGGCTCCGCTGGAAGCTCCGTAAAGAACCAGCAAACCGCGCGGTCGCAGGCACTTGAGCGAGTCCTCGAACGTAGTCCTGCCCACCGAGTCATAGACCACGGGCAGGCCCTTGCCTCCGGTGACTTCCCTCACCCGCTCAACGAAGCTCGCCTGCGTATACAGAACGACCTCGTCGGCTCCTGCTTCGCGGGAGAGCCGCGCTTTCTCCTCTGTTGAAACGGTGGTGATGACGCGTGCACCGCAGCGCTTCGCCATCTGCGTCAGCAACAAACCCACGCCACCCGCTCCCGCGTGCACCATCACGGTGTCGCGGGGTTGGATTGCATACGTGGTGTATGCCAGGTAGTGCGCGGTGAGCCCCTGCAGCAGCACCGCCGCCGCCTGCTCCAGGCTGAGCCCATGCGGCACATGCAACAGATCGACGGCCGGAGCGCAGGCATACTCGGCATAGGTCCCGCGAGTACCATTCCATGCCACGCGATCCCCGACCGCGAACTGCGTGACACCGTCACCCACCGCCATCACGGTACCAGCCGCCTCCTGCCCAGGAACAAACGGCAGTGCCGCAGGATACCGGCCTTCGCGCAGGTAGGTATCGATAAAGTTCACGCCGGCAGCTTCGATCTTGACCAGCACCTGCCCAGCTCCTGCTACGGGGACCGGCAGATCCACCAGCTGCAACACCGCAGGCCCGCCGGTCTCCGCAATCTGTATAGCGCGCACCGAATCTCCTATCGCGGCATGCATGCCGGCTTCACGTCACCAGAAACGCTGACGTGCTCCCAATGACGTACGAAGCCGGTGCGCTTACCGCAGCATGCTTTCCTCTGAAGACCGCATGCGTACTAGCCGGTCCACAGCATACGGCGAGCGCTGCTGCTGCGTGAAGAAGTGCCGCACCTGGAGCTCGCCCAGCAGACCGATGCCGACAAGCTGCATACCGGCCAGAATCAGTACAGCCGCTATCAGGAACCAGGGTCCGTGCTCTCCCGCGACCGCGCGGCCGGAGACGAGCTTCGCCAGCAGCAGCCAGAGCGCGATCCCGCCGCCTGCCAGCACACCCACCGATCCGATGCCGCCAAAGAAGTGCAGCGGCCGCGTCATATACTTCAGCAAAAAGCGTATGGTCAGCAGATCGAACATCACGCGAAAGGTACGTGAAAGGCCGTAATGGCTTTCGCCGCTCTCCCGTGATGGATTGGAGATCGGAATCTCGCAGATGCTGGCCCCATACCAGCTTGCCAGGGCCGGGATGAAGCGATGCATTTCCCCGTACAGTGGAATGCTATGGATCACCTCGCGGCGGTATGCCTTGAAGGTGGTTCCGAAATCGTGGATGTCAACACCGCTCAGCCGCGCCACAATCCAGTTCGCCGCCCGCGAGGGCAGACGGCGCAAAACCATATTGTCAGTTCGTTGCGCCCTCCATCCGCTCACCACGTCGTAGCCTTCTTCGAGCTTTGCCAGAAAGCCGGGGATCTCGGCTGGATCGTGCTGCAGGTCGCCGTCCATGGCCAGGATGTACTCCCCCTGCGAGTGGTCGAATCCTGCCGCCAGCGCAGACGTCTGCCCAAAGTTCCGGCGCAACTTCACCAGGAGCACACGCGAGTCCACCGCGGCGATCTCTTCCAGCAAGCGGTAGGTGCGGTCTCGCGATCCATCGTCTACGAACACCATTTCGAAGGGTGAGCCGACGTGCTCCATCACATCCTTCACGCGATCGTAAAGCCGGGTGACGTTCTCCTCTTCGTTATGGAACGGCACGACGATGGAGTACTTGGGCACATCTCGATTCTAACCCCGCTGGTCATGCACGGGACCCCCCACACCTTTCCGTTTACGTTCGCCCGGCTGCGCCGCAAACCTACTTCCAAGCCCCTATCACGCCGGTACCCCGAACTCACTGCGAAACGCTGCAGAAGGCCAAGAACATTTTGGGGTTTGGATCGAAGGTCGCCGGGTTAGCATAGCTGTATCCGCTATGCTACGCACCTGGCGGTCCAAGTGAGGGGAGATCTCGCCCATGGGTCGCATCGTTACCATCATCTTCATCATTCTCCTTATTGTCGCCGGCGTTTGGTGGTGGCGCGCCTACCGCAACCCGAATCTCTACGACGGTTCCGTGGTGCGCCGTGAAGCCGCGATGGAAACGGGCACCACCACCATGGAGAACGGCCAGAACCTTGGTGAAGCGAAGCCGACACCTTCCCGTAGCGACGAGCCCGGCACCATCAATGGCGAACCCGTGAACGCCACCCGCGAAGATCTGGAAACGCAGACCACGCCGATCACGGTAGACCCATACGCGTCGTCTCGGCCCAGCGATCCAGACCCCACGCTCAGCCAGCCAGCGTACGGGAGACAGACAGCCAAGGGGTACCGTCTGTACCCAAACGACACGGCGCCTGCCGGCAAGTACGACCGTACGACTCCCTACGCTCCCTCTTACGCAACAGATAGCCAGCCCGCCAATGCGCCGAACGATGTTCGGTTTGGGGCCAGCGGGATCTTCCAGTGGTATCGCCAGGGAAACCTGACCTATCGCGTCAACACCAGGACTGGCTCCAGTTGCGTCGCCTACGCCACTTTGGAAGAGTGGCGCAAACCTTATGTGACGCACCACCGCTGTCCCGCGTAGCTCTCAGGCGGAGGCGCTTGTTTTCCGAGCGGCGATGCTCGCCTGTTCGCTCCCGGGTCTCACTCGAGTGGCAAAGCGGAGAGCGCTCTTTCGCGCGATACACTACCATCACGTGGCCCGGTAGCTCAGATGCATAGAGCAGCGCACTCCTAACGCGAAGGTCGCAGGTTGGACTCCTGCCCGGGCCACCAATAACTCCCATGATTGCAACACTTTACAAGTCGCGACGTTGAAACGCAGATTGACGCGCTTCGAAATTGGGATACTTTTGGGATACTTTGCACCTTCTTCCGGTGCAAGCGGGTGCAAGCGCCTGCAGTGGTCGCAAAACCGCATCGCGCCCTTCGCTTAGGTCCTGTTTCAATCCCAGTCGCACGAAAGCCGCAGCTATCGCCGCGGCTCCGGATTGCGGAAGCGAATACGAGACGATCCCTTGTCAGCCCGCAAGTCGCCTGTGATCGATCCGGGCGTACCGTTGCAGTTCTGAGAGTGGAATCAGAACCCGGGAGCCGATACGGCGGACATTCAGCTCGCCGTGAGCCAGCAGGTAATCGAGGCTCCGTTGGCTGATGGACAGGTACTGGGCTGCATTACGACGGTCGACCAGAAGGCGTTGATCTGCGGGCATCACTGCGCGGCGAACGGGCTTCTTCCGCGCAGGGTCTGGCGCTTCCGCCGTCGGCTCGGGATCGTTCCAACGCGACTCGTTCCCTGCGGGCATTTCGGCGATTTGGCGATTCGACGGCATCTCGGTCCCCTCGTATCAGCAGGTTTTCTCATCCGTGAGACTCATGTCCAATGAGTTTCGCGACCTGCATTATGACTTGCGCACATAACCTAGCGGCGAGGGCGCGCTTAGATGAGGCGTATTCCGGGGCGGATGCCAGCGTGGCAACCAAATCCGGCTGCAGCCTCTACTTAGTCACGAAGGCGGCTCAATCGCATGGGGCGATGGGCACGCAGACGTAACCTTCCGTTTAGGTGGGAGGCGGGCCATGCAGAGATGGATTGATGTTCGCCTATTAGCTGCAATCGTGATGCTCTCTGAAGAGTTGAACTTTACCCGTGCCGCTAAACGTCTCGGCATCAGTCAATCGGCCTTCAGCCGAAGAGTGATGGCACTGGAGAAGAAGCACAGGATCAAGCTTTTCGAGCGCAACAACGCCAATGTCACGCTTACTGAGGCGGGTAGAGTCTTCGTGAAGGAAGCGAGGCTGTCGCTGCTGCACAACGAACGTGCAGTGCAAGCGGCGCGAGCGGCAACGGAGGGGCAAGAGTCGATCCTTACCATTGGACGATCCCCGTATACCGATCCCTTCCTAACCTCTGCGCTGCTCTCCATTCATCTCCCGCTTTACCCCAATCTCAAAGTCAACCTCCACAGCGATTTCGCGCCTGAACTCGTTCACTCTCTGCTCGTCGGCAAACTGGACATCGCGCTCATTGCCAATCCTGGGCCCAATCGCAAGCTCACCACCAGCAAGGTGAGCGAGGGGTCCGCTATACGTGATTCTCCCGGAAGGTAGTGGCGTGCCCGATCTTTTGTGCCGTTGGATGAGTTAGTGTAGCGCAGCTATTTCTGAGTTCAAGTGGAGTGCCCGGCTTGCAATGTGCCAATGGATAAGAGACACATTGGACA
>CAXTPR010000071.1:0-12226 GCA_964246235.1 uncultured Acidobacteriaceae bacterium | reverse complement strand
AGGACCAGCAAAGTAGCGTCAGCCGCAACACTGCGGCTGCACTGTCACGCCCTTACTCCATCGTCTGGTTCTTCTTCGGCCGCCGATTGGCCTGCAGCACCCGCTTGCGCAGGCGCAGAGATTTCGGCGTAACCTCCACCAGCTCATCGTCGGCGATAAATTCGATCGACTGCTCCAACGTAAGCTGCTTGTAGGGCACCAGCCGCAGTGCTTCGTCCGCGCTGGAGGCGCGCATGTTAGTCAGCTTCTTTTCGCGCACCGCGTTCACGTCCAGGTCGTTGTCACGCGAGTGCTCGCCGACCACCATGCCCTCGTACACCTCGATGCCATCGGGCACGAACAGCACGCCACGATCCTGCAGGCCGTTGAGCGCGTAAGTCGTCGTCGTCCCTGGCCTATCCGAGATCAGCGCGCCCGTGGGACGCTGCGGAATCTCGCCCTGGTAGGGAACGTAGCCATCCGAGATCGAGTTCATGATGATCGTGCCGCGCGTCTCGGTCAGCATCTCGTTGCGCAAACCGATCAAGCCGCGCGAAGGAATCTTGAACTCCATGCGCACACGTCCCGACCCATGGTTCGACATCTTGATCATCTCGCCCTTGCGCGGTCCCAGCCGCTCTATGACCGTGCCGACAAAGCTCTCCGGGACGTCGATCGAGAGCAGCTCATTGGGTTCCATCAGCGCGCCGTCGATGCGCCGCGTCACGATCTCCGGTCGCGATACCATCATCTCGAAGCCTTCGCGCCGCATCATTTCGATCAGCACAGACAGCTGAAGCTCACCGCGGCCCAGCACCTTGAAGGTCTCCGGGCTGCCGGTATCTTCCACGCGGATCGACACGTTGGTCAGCAGCTCTTTATCGAGGCGCTCCTTCAGATTGCGCGAGGTCACATAGGATCCTTCGCGCCCGGCGAACGGCGAATTGTTGACCGAAAACTGGATCGCAATCGTGGGCTCGTCAATGGTGATCAGCGGCAGCGGCTGCGGGTTCTCGATCTCGCAGAAGCTTTCGCCAATGGTGATCCCAGGCACGCCCGCAATCGCGACGATGTCGCCCAGCACGGTCTCGATGATGTCCGTGCGCTTGAGCCCGTCATAGCTGAACAGCTTGGTGATCTTTACATTCTGCATGGAGCCGTCGCGCTTGGACACCGCGACTTCCTGCCCCGTCTTCAACGTCCCGTTGAACACGCGCGCGATCGCCAGCCGGCCCAGATAGTCCGAGTAGTCGAGGTTCGTCACCAGGATCTGCAGCGACCCATCGGCCTCACCCTGCGCCGGCGGAATGGTCTTCATGATCAGTTCGAACAACGGCTGCAGGTCGGTGCCAGGCTGCTGCAGGTCCATGGTTGCCGTGCCCGCTTTTCCGTTGGTGTAGATGACCGGGAATTCCAGCACCGATTCATCCGCGTCGAGATCGATGAAGAGGTCGTATACCTCATTCAGCACCTCCTGTGCGCGCGCATCGGGCCGATCGATCTTGTTGATTACCAGGATCGGCGTCAGCTTGGCTTCCAGTGCCTTGGATAGCACATAGCGTGTCTGCGGCAGCGGACCCTCGCTCGCATCCACCAGCAGCACCACGCCATCCACCATCTTCAGCGCGCGCTCCACCTCACCGCCGAAGTCGGCGTGGCCCGGCGTATCCACGATATTGATTTTTGAGTCGTGATAGTGGATTGCGGTGTTCTTGGCCAGAATGGTGATGCCGCGCTCTTTTTCCAAGTCGTTGGAGTCCATTACGCGCTCGGCTACGGTTTCATTGGCGCGGAACGTTCCGCTCTGGCGAAGCATGGCATCCACCAGCGTGGTCTTGCCGTGGTCGACGTGCGCAATAATGGCGATGTTGCGGATAGCTAGATTACTCACTTGGTGCGTTTGTCCTGACTGAATGTTTTCTCACTTGCACTGAAAGGCGGGAGGCGCGACGTTCGCGGTCTCATGAACGCGCGAAAGTGCAATAGGCGCAGTTCTCTCATTTTACCAGCCCTGAGCTCCTGCTTCAGAACAAAGCCGCTCTTCCGCTCCCGCACGACTTTCACCCAACCCATATTTCGCGCGTCTGGCAGGAGGTCTCGATCCACCTGCCGCAGAGACTCGCGAACGTGAGTCTTACCCGCTAGACTCGGCTTTAGGTGCAGAGGGCCGAGGCGCAACAAGCCCTCATCACGCACACGATCTCATGCCGCACTTGTCCACTTTGCAACTGCTCAGTACGTTGATTGCCACCGCCGCACTGTTCGGCTGGCTGAGTACGCGCGCACTGCGGCTGCCTGCAACCATCGGCACCATGCTGCTGACCTTCTTCGCCGCTCTGCTGCTCAAGGGCGCAAGTCTTCTGCATCCCTCGCTCCACACCTGGGCCGCGCTCTTCGTGCAGCGCATCGACTTCGAAGCGCTGATCCTTCATGGCATGCTGCCGGTGCTGCTGTTCGCAGGCGCGTTCCTGCTCGATCTCGAGCAGCTCTGGAAGCAGAAGCTGGCCGTCGCGGTGCTTGCACTTCCGGGAACGCTTCTTTCCGCCATCGGGGTCGCGACCTTGCTTCATCTTGCTTTGCGGTTCGTTGGCGTGCCTCTGCCCTGGTTTCCATGCCTTTTCTTCGGCGCCCTCATCTCGCCCACCGATCCCATCGCGGTGCTCGAAATGCTGCGCCGCGTGGGCGCGCCATTGCCCTTGCAGTCCCAACTTGCCGGCGAGTCCCTGTTCAACGATGGTGTCGGCGCTGTGCTCTTTCTGGCGGTGCTCAGCGCCTGGCGGGGCGGCTCGGTATCTCTCGCGCACATTGGCGGGGCGCTTCTCCTGCAGATCGGCGGCGCCTTGCTGCTGGGTTCTTTCCTCGCCTGGATCGCCTCCCACCTCATGCGCCGCGTGCAAGCTGAGCACATCGACCTGCTGCTCACCTTGTCTCTCGCCTTCGGCGGCTACGCGCTCGCCGAGGTCCTGCATCTCTCCGCGCCGCTGGAAGCCGTGGCCGCTGGCATAGCCCTCCGCTCCTTCAACCAGACGCTTTCCAGGGACACCATCGCGCACCGAACGCTGGATCGCTTCTGGGAGGTCACCGACGAGGTCCTGAACGCGGTCCTCTTCGTGCTTCTGGGGCTTGAAGTGCTCGCGGTCAATTTAACCAGCGCCTCCGCCGTTGCCGGCCTTGTGGCGATCGGGCTTGTGCTCCTGGTGCGGTCTGCCGTTGTCGCCATACTGCTGGGTGCGCTGCGGCCCTGGCGGCCCGGCATTCACCGCGGCCTGGTTTCCCTCATCTGGGGAGGCCTTCGCGGGGGACTCTCCCTCGCCCTGGCCTTGAGCGTGCCCGCTGCAGCCGGCCGGCCCCAGTTGTTAGGCATCACCTATATCGTGGTGGTCTTCTCCGTGGTTGTGCAGGGCGGTTCCATGGATCTGTTTCTTCGCCGCGCCCGAAGCCTGCGGGCCGGGCCCGTCCCAGATCCCGCGTAAACGCGAGAGCGCCTCCTTCATCGCATCGCAGTGCGGCCGGCTCGCGGCTTGCATCCCGCGCGTGAATCGGCGACCATGGCCGGAACGCTTGAGCATGTTCTGAGCTCCAGCATGGGCGGTCCGCACGTGCGCGACCGCAAAGGAGAATCTCTTGCCCAAGCGCCGCGTTCTGCTGGTTGACGACGAAGTGACCGTTCTGCTCACCATGAAAGCCGTGCTGGAGATCAGTGGCTTCGACGTCGACACCGCGGCCACCGCGCGCGAAGGCAAGCTCAAGCTCAAGCAGCGCGAGTACCAGATGGTGATCACCGATATGCGCATGGAGTCCGATGCGGCCGGCCGCGAGGTGATCCAGGCCGCACGCACGGCGTCCTACCATCCCGCAGTGGCGCTGCTAACCGCTTATCCCATGGAGGGCGATGACTGGGCAGACGGCGCGCCGGACAAGATGCTGGTCAAGCCCATGCAAACCGGTATGCTGCTCCGTCAGCTGGAAAAGTTGCTGGAGACTCACGCGGCCAAGCTGGCACGGTTGTCGAGCGCCGCGTCTGCACCCTCCGCGGAGAAGCTGCCGTCAAAGGCGCCTGGCAAGAAGGCTGCGAAAAAGAGCGCCTCCTCCAGGCACCCTGCAAAATCTTCAGCCAGGCGTGCTTCTTCCTCCGAAAAGAAATCGGCTTTGAAGAAATCCGTGCGCCGCAGCTGATCCCCACATCCCCTGACAGGGAGAGTTGCACGTTCCCTGACCACGAAGGACCTTCCGTCATCGTCACTTCGGGTCCGCCAGGGCTCCGTTCAGTGACACATCGCCGCTCACCGTCTTCGGGTCCACAGTCAGCAGCTTCAGCCGGGCCGCCACCTCCGGCGTCATGGTCTCCTGGTAGCGCCCGCCCAGATAGCCCGCGAGAAACTTCTCCATCGCCGCCACCAGCGCCAGGTTATTGATCGGCCTCGCAAAGCCGTGGCCCTCATCGGGCGCGACCAGGTACTCCACCGGCTTGCCGTTGTCCCGCACCGCCGCCACGATCTGGTTGCTCTCGCGTATGTTCACCCGCGGATCGTTCTTTCCCTGCACCACCATCAGCGGCGTCACGATCGCTTTAGCCTGGGTCAACGGAGACTCCGCCACCAGCAGCGCCCTGCCCTCGGCCGTGTTGGGATCGCCCATGCGCGTATACATCTGCTTGCGCCCGGCTTCCCAGTACGGTGGGATCGCATCCAGCAGCGTGATCAGATTGCTCGGCGCGACATACGCCACCGCCGCGGCATACACATCCGGCGTGAACGCCACCCCCGCCAGCGTGGCGTACCCTCCATAGCTGCCACCGAAGATGCCCACCCGCTTGGGGTCCGCCGTGCCGTTGGCGGCCAGCGCTTTCACGCCCCAGGTCAGGTCGTCCTGCATCAGCCGGCCCCACTGGCCGTTCCCCGCGTTCAGGAACTTCTTGCCATAGCCGGTGGATGCCCGGAAGTTCGGCTGCAGGACCGCATAGCCGCGATTGGCCAGGAACTGCGCGAACGTGTCGTACCCGTATTCGTCGCGTCCCCACGGTCCTCCATGCGGCAGCATCACCATCGGCAGGTTCTTGGCCGGCAGTCCCTTGGGTAGAGTGAGGTACGCCGAAATCTCCAGCCCATCCGAGCTCTTGAAGTGGAACGGCTGCCGTGAGCTCAGCGACGCTCGCGGCAGCTCTTCGCGAATGCGGTACTGCAGGTCCAGCGTCCTTGCCTTACGGTTCCAGATGTACGTTTCGCCCGGCTCCACATCGCTCGACGCGTTCACGATCCACACGTTCTCATCCGCGCTGCGCGCCCCGAACGCGATATCTTTGCCGGGCAGCTTGCCCTGCAGCCAGCCGTACTCCTTCTCGAAAGGCTTGTCGCGGAAGTACAGCCGCCGCCGGTCGTCCGTGTAGCCGGTGAACAGGATGCGGTAGTCGATCTCCGACGTGACCACGTCCGAGATATCCGCCCGCTGGAGCGGATCGCTTTCCACCTTTGCCGTCGCGCCGGTCGCAGGATCCAGCGTGTCCAGCTCTTCCAGGTCGATGTTCCCCTGGTTCGTGATCAGATACGCCAGCTTATCGCCCGCCGCGAATGTGACGATGCCGCAGTTCTCCAGCACCGTGCACGAATAAATCTTGTTGAACCCTGCCGGGGTCACCGTCTCGATCTCCGTGTCGCCCCCCTGGTTCGTGCGCGCCGCCAGCCGCAGCGTGCCGCTGTTATCGAAGATCCACTGCGCGATCTGATCCGTGTTCTGCTTCACCAGCGTCTTCTTGCCGGTGGAGATGTGCAGCTCGTACAGGTCGTGGTAGCGCGGGTCGCGGTCATTCAGCCCGATGTACAGCACATCCGGCTTGCTCTTCGGCGTCGCGTAGATTTCCGTACGCACCTTCTTCAGGTCGGTCAGCGCGCGCGTTGGCGGCACGCCTTTCGCCGCATCCGGTGTGGCCTTCGGGTCGATGGCGTATACATTGAAGTTCTCGTCGCCCGCATTGTCCTGCGCATACAGCAGGTACTTCGCGTCGCGCGACCAGAAATAGCCGCGCACCGGCCGTGTCGCTTCCGCGCTCATCGGCCGCGCCGCGCTGAACGGCTCGCCAGTCTTCTTCACCCAGATATTGCGCGTTCCTTTGTACGGCTTCAGGAACGACACCCATTGGCCGTCCGGCGAGATCTGTGCGCCCGCGATCTGCACTTCCCCGAAGAACAGGTTGCGGTCGATGATCGGGGGTTGTTGCGCCTGCACGGGCGCGGTCAAGGCAGGCAGCACCGCAACCGAGGCGGCCATCAACAAGGCAGAGCAGGCAGGCATACGCATCATGAGAACTCCGGAAACACCGAAAGAATGGACGAGCGAATGACTCGAAGAATGGAAGAAGAATACTCTCTTGCTCGGCGGTAACGCTCGGCCCTGAACAAGGATGCCGAAGGTGACAGGGCGCAGAAGGTGCAGACTACTGCCAGAGGGAGGTCCATCGGGGTTCACAGCAGGCGTTTTGCCTCGCTGACGCGGAGTAGCCAAAGGTTCCAGGCCGGACGAACCGCAGAGCGCCGAAGCACGATTCCCTAGGCCCACTCACACTGCGGGAACCTACTGGAGCGCAGGATAGGTAACACTCGTCAACTGCTCGCTCACGTCCCATAGCCGATGTGCCGCCGCGTGATCCAACGCGTTGCGCCGAGGCTGCACCACCCTGGGATACCCCTTCGCTTCCATGAATCCGTCCGGTCCTATGTACTCTCCACCCTGTGCGGCGGGTGCGGTCGCCGCGTACAGCGTGGGCAGCGCTCCCATGGCGTCGTTCTGGGTCAGGAACTTGCCAAAGGTGAACAGCAGCTTCGTCTTCAGGTCCCCCGAACCCGGGCCGTTGGCCACGATGTTCGTCTGCGCAACGCCCGGATGGACAGGCAGGCTCGCCAGCTTGCTGCTCTGCGCACGGGCCCGCCGATCCAGTTCCAGGGCAAACAGCAGGTTCGCCAGCTTGGAATTGTTGTACGCATTCCACGGCACGTACTTGCGCTCGCTCTGGAGGTTGTCCCACTCCATTTTGCCGCCGCGGTGCGCCAGGGAAGCTACGGTGACCACGCGAGGCGCCTTCGCCCGCAGCAACGCCGGTATCAGCAGACCCGTTAGCGCAAAGTGGCCCAGGTGATTGGTTCCGAACTGCCGCTCGAAGCCGTCCGTGGTGAGTTCCCGGGTCGGCAGCGCCATCACACCGGCGTTGTTGATCAGAATGTCCAGTGGTTGGCCGCTGGTCACAAGGCGTTCTGCTGCCGAGCGCACCGAGGCAAGCGACGCCATGTCCAGATCGAGAACCTCGCACTGTGAACCGGGCACACTGCGCCGCAGCGTCTCCATCGCAGCCCGGCCCTTCTCGGCGCTGCGGCATCCCAGCATCACATGGGCTCCGCGGCGCGCCAATTCTACGGCCGCCTGGTAACCAATTCCGCTGTTCGCACCGGTAATCACCACCCTCTTACCGTCCTGCGGCGGAATGGCATTCGCCGTCCATTTTGCTTCACTCATCGTGGCTCACCTGTCCAACGGCGGTCTCTGCCGGCTTTTCCGCGGCCGCCGGCATCAACCCTATGCGAACGCAGTGTCTCACGGCTTCTCGGTGCGTCAGGCGTCCTGTATGAAAAGTTCTGCGTCCTAGAAAATGCGGCGTGGCATTTGTTGGCCGCTCGCGGTACGCTACGAATCTGCACTGAATCTGGCAAGATGCACTTCCGCCGGGTACAATCGGACGGCAAGCCAACATCATCGGCAGGAACAGTGAGCTTCTCGCGCATAGCGGGCGGCTTACATACCGACAAGGAAGGTTTTTCGATGAAACGTAGCGCAGGATTCGCTGCACGATTCGCCGGTAGCTCTGCACTTTTGCTACTGCTGGCTGGAACACTGGGATGCGCCAAGCTGAAGGCCCGCGATCAGCTCGGGAAGGGAATCCAGGCTTTCAAGGGCGGCAAGTACGAGGAAGCCATCGATCATTTCCAGCAGTCGATCAACTACGATCCGAGCTACGCGAACGCCAAGCTTTACCTTGCGACCGCCTACAGCTATCAGGTCATCCCCGGCGACAGCAGCCCTGGCAACCTGAAGAACGCGCAACGAGCGCTGGACGGCTTCAACCAGGTGCTTGCGGAAAATCCGAACGACGTGGACGCCCTGCGCCAGGTCGCCTCGATTCACCGCAACATCAAGCAGTACGATCAGGCCAAGGCGGATGAGGAGAAGATTATTTCTCTGGCTCCCAACGACGCCGACGCGGAGTACACGCTGGGCCAGATCTACTGGCAGGAAGCCTACATCAATGCAACCAAGATCCTTGCCGCCGCCGGTCTCACCGATGATGGTGAGGGCAACGTGAAGAAGTCCAAGGATGTGTGTGCCAAGATCGTGGCCGCAAACACCGATCTGGTGGACAAAGCCCAGACTCATCTGACGAAAGCCGTCAACATCAACCCGACCTACGATGATGCGATGACCTATCTGAATCTTAACTGGCGCCGCAAAGCAGATCTGGAGTGTGGCAACGATCAGGCGCGCAAGGCCGATCTCGCGCAGGCCGACGTTTGGGTGCAGAAGGCCACCGGCGCACGCAAGGCGAATGAAGCCGCCAAGGAGAAGAAGTTGGCCGGCGGCGTATCGATGAAGTAACAGACGTTCCGCTCTGCCTGACGGCCTCCCACATTCGGGAGGCCGTCGGTTCTTACGGTGGTAATTTCCTCGGCACATTGCGCATCATGAAGCCGCGAATCGGCGCCGAGCCTGTCTCGGGCGACTGCGAACGCTAGCCTTCACGGACTGCCGTAATCGACACGGTCAGCTTCGAAGAACGAATCTACCTGCCGCTCACGCCCCCCGCATTTTCAGGGAGTGCTACTGTCCGGCCTCGGTCTGCGGAGTCAATATGCCGATGTGTTCGGCGTTGGCTTGCCGCCCCCAGCCGATCACCTGTGCCACCTCGGAGAACTGCAACTCGCGATCGCCACGCACGAACAGGGCTTTGTTCTGACGCTGCTCCAGGACCCGGCTGAGACTCTTCTGCAGCTCCACCTGGCTCAGCGGCTTCCGATTCAATGTGTAAGCCGTAGTTCCGTTCGGAAGCTTCTCCAACTGCACGACCAGAGCCGTCTCAAGCGGATCGGCGGGTCTCTTGGGAGATTGTGGCAACACGGCCGGAAGGCCTCGTGGCATGATCGGCACAATGACCATAAAGATGATCAGTAGCACCAGAAGAACATCGATAAGCGGAGTGACATTCATCTCGGCCAAAGCCGCGGATGGACTGCCTGTGTGAAATGCCATGAGGATACGCCCTCCTTTGGGTGTGGGGAGCGCGAGCACGGCGGCAGGGTTACGGTAAGGTTTCCGGTTAGCGAGGCCGGCGAATAACGGAGGACCTAAGAGATTTCCTTTAGATCGTACGGCTTGTTGCTTTGCCTAGATCGTGTTGCCGCGGCCACATGAAAGACTCTGTGACTGACTCACATGAGACTGCGTGTGCGAAGGTTCGCCTCCTTATCGTCATTTCTTGCAGACTTAGACACCGCGTGATCAATGAAGGATCCGCGACTTCGGGGAAAAATGAGAAATTCACCTAGCAGAATGTAGCTCTGCTCGTCCGCTGCACCAACTCCAGGACACAAGACGCAACAAAGAAAGCCGCCCCTAAACTCAGGGGCGGCAACACGCTGGTCGAAAGCTTCTAGTGCCCGGCTTCCACCTGAGGTGTAATGATGCCGATGTTCGTGACATCCGCCGAATGCCCGAAACCAATCACTTCCGCGATGGGCCCGAAATCCAGATCCTTGTCACCCTTCACAAACATAACCTTCTCTTGCCGGGTTGCGAAGATTTCGCTGAGCTTACTGGTAATGGAATTCTTAGCGAAATCTTGGTCGTTGATCTTATAGCCGGGCAGGCCGCCTCCTGGCCGCGAGGTAACTTGCACCACGATCGTCCGGTCATTCGGCGTGTCCTGATGAGGATTCTTGGGCGGCTGCGGCACCAGAGCCTCCAGACCTTTGGGCGTAACCGGGACAATCACCATGAAAATGATCAGAAGTACAAGGAGCACGTCAATCAACGGCGTCACGTTGATTTCGGAGACAGCTCCGCCGGAAGATCCACCACTCATTCCCATATCGATACTCCTTAGTCTCTCGACGTGCCTTGCAGCGGACCACGCTCGGCCATTACTGCTGTTGGTTATCAGTGAGTAGATTGAGCTGGCTCACGCCAGCCACTCGGATTGCGTCGATCGTATCCATCACTTTGCCGTAGTTAGCACGGATATCTGCGCGCAGGTAGACGGATTTGTCGGCAGCAGGATCAGTCTTCTTCGCCAGCAACTCACCCACCCGCGCGCCCAAGTTGTCTAGAGGCACCTGATCTCCGCCAAGGAAGGTCTTGCCGTCACGTGTCACCGCCACCGTAATGGCATCTTCTTTATTCGCCGCATCCATGATGGTCGCGGCTGTGACGACCGGAAGGGTTACATTGACCTTGTTGTTCAACATGGGTGTGATAACCATGAAGATGATCAACAGCACCAGCATCACGTCCACCATGGGCGTGACATTGATATTCGAGTTAACCTTCTTACCTTCAGCGCGAACTGCCTGTGCCATTTCTAAACTCCGTTCAGGGACCACCCGTTCCGGGGAGCAGGCTCGGGGAAACCGTTCAGATTTTGCATAAGTAGCCGAATGCACTCTACAGCATCCGGCTACTTGTGCGGCTTTGCGTCACGCCATGAGCGTGGCTCGTGAAACCATGAGCTCGACTCGTATGGATTCTACCGGTGCGATTGCTTGATGAAGTAATCCACCAGTTCCGAGGAGCTGTTGTCCATCTCGACGTCGAATGCCTCCACCTTATTAGTGAAGTAGTTGAAGCACATCACAGCGGGGATGGCAACGAGCAGACCAAATGCGGTCGTGACGAGCGCTTCCGAGATACCGCCGGCAACCGCGCCGATTCCCGAACTCTTCTGCGTCGCAATTTGCTGGAAGGCATGCAGAATACCGACCACTGTGCCGAACAGGCCGATAAACGGTGCCGTCGAGCCAATCGTCGCAAGTCCGCCGAGGCCTTTCTTCAGCTTCGCGTGGACGATCGCCTCCGAACGCTCCAGGGCGCGCTTGGAACTCTCTACCTGTTCCTCGGTGATTGCGCCGCCAGAGCCGAACGAACGAAACTCGGTTAGACCGGCTGTCACGACTTCGGCGAGGTGCGACTTCTTGGAACGGTCTGCAACCTTGATCGCCTCGTCGAGCCTCCCTTCCTTGAGCGCTCCGGCCACCCGCGGCGCGAACTCGCGAGACTGCTTGCGTGCAGCGGAGAAGTACAAGGCGCGGTCGATGATCACCGCCAGCGACCAGATCGACATAATGAACAGGATGATAACGACTGAGCGAGCCAGCCATGCCATCGAAGCCCACATTTCCATGGGGCTGAAACCGCCGCCCGAGGGCGCGGCGTCCTGGAAAAACATGGCAAGCGAAGTGAGGTGGGCGGGATGTGCGAGATGAGCGAGAATCACGAGAACTTCCTCCTGGTGATGGGTACCGCTTATGCTGACCGGTGATCCGGTGCGCGAGCCTTTGCCAAAGCCATCTTGGCGACAGAGATATGGCAGAAGAACCGAGCCTGCCACTGGGACAATGCGACGGAAAGCCCGCAACTGCGGGTTACGTGGCTAACCGCCGCTCAGGTTGAAGTTCACCGTAATGGTTGTGTCGACCTCGGTCGGGTCTCCATTGAGGAGATACGGCTTGTACCGCCACGTCTTCACAGCTTCCAAAGCCGCATCCTGCAGCATGGGAGAGCCGCTCACCACGGTCAAGCTCTCGATCGAGCCGGATTTGGAGATGATCGCGTGCAACACCACGGAGCCACCCACGTGCGCTGCACGCGCAATGGCTGGATACTGTGGCGTTTGCCCTGAAAGCTTCAAACCGGAAACTACACCGGAGGAGATACGCGCCGGCCCGGCGGGAGGCTTCGGCTTGGCTGCGACTACGACCGGCGCCGTGCCCGCGCCGCCCAGCATGCCACCCATGATGCCGCTCGACGATCCGCCAGCCATTCCTGACATGCCGGCCACACCACCGGAAGATGGCGGCGGAGGCGCAGCTTCTTCCTTCACCATCTTGATGTCCTTAGGAATCTTGGTCGGCGCATGCAAGCCCTGGTCGATTTCCGAGACCATCGGCTGTACCTTCACCGCCGGCGCTGGAGGCGGAGGGGGAGGAGGCGGCGG
>CAXTPR010000070.1:0-12232 GCA_964246235.1 uncultured Acidobacteriaceae bacterium | reverse complement strand
CATCTCCCAAGGAGCGGTGGGAGGAAGGCGCCTTTCTGCCGCGCATGCCGGAGTCCTTGGAGCAACTCGACCTCCTACTCATCCACGAACTACGTAGTCGCCGAGTCCGACCTGATGGCATTCACTTCCATAGCTTTCGTTACCTCTCACTCACCCTGGCAGCGTACGTGGGTGAAAACGTGACCATCCGCTACGATCCCCGAGACATGGGCGAGATCCGGGTTTTCTATCGAGACAAGTTCCTCTGCAGAGCAATTTCGGCTGACCTGGCTGGTCAGACCGTACCCCTGCGAGATATCGTTCGCGCTCGCAACCAGCGCCGACAAGAGCTGCGCGCGATCGTGAAGAGCAGGCGGCAGACCGTAGACACGCTCCTTCAACTAAAACGGAACGACGTTCGAGAGGAAGTCCATGTACGCACAGATGCAACCGCCGAGCTGCAACGTCCTCGGCTCAAGCGCTACTACAACGAGTAGCGAACTTCCTGTTTTTGTTCAGACGCTTGAGTATCGAAGGTTCGTCGAGTTTTGCGAGGCTTGTCGGCGCGACCGCTATATCGGTCTTTGCTACGGGCCGCCAGGTGTCGGCAAGACCCTCTCCGGTATCCACTTCAGCCGAAGCGCACGCATTACGCCGATTGATCGCTGGAGCGTTCGCACCTCGGACGGACAAGCGCTGGACACCATCTTCTATACACCCGATGTGATCACATCTCCGTCGCAGATCCGCAACGATCTCCGCCGAGCTCGTGAGATCGTATCGAGCACAGCGCAACGACCGACCCGCGACGATTCTCGCACTCGCCTGGAGGCGATACGCATGCGGACGAAGCATGGCGTGCGGAGCATCGCAACGACTCTGGCTATATCCATGGCGGTCCCGTCCCCCTCACCCCTACTTACTTCCAAGTCTTCGAAGAGACCGAGGCGAAGCTGAGGCTCATCACCGATCCCACCAGCCTGATCATCGTGGACGAAGCGGACAGGCTGACCATGAACGGCTTGGAGCAACTGCGGTCCACCTTCGACGACAGTGGCCTGGGCATGGTGCTGATTGGAATGCCTGGCATCGAAAAGCGCGTCTCACGCTATCCTCAGTTCTTTTCCCGGATCGGCTTCGTGCACGAATTCAGGCCGCTTCCAGACAGCGATGTCGAGATGCTCCTACGCAGTCATTGGGCGCCCACCGGAGTCCAGTTGCCCAAGAACGAGATCTCTCTCCCAGAAGTCGCGGCGGCGATTACCCGGCTCACCCGCGGCAACTTCCGCCTGCTCGCACGTCTGCTGACGCAAATGCAACGAGTCGTCGAGATCAATCAGCTCAGCGAGTTTTCAATTGATGTGGTGGAGACCGCCAGAGAAAACCTCGTCATCGGTCAGGCATAGGTCTATGCCGTCGTTCCCACGCTCATGTGTGCCACATAATTCGAACAGAAGTGTGCCACATAATCAGATAAGCGACAGAGCAGGGGATCAACACCTGGATGACAGCCGCGAAGATCGACGACGCCGGTTGCTGCGCCGGGTCTCCAAGAGCGGCAAGGTGCAAGGCGATGGACTCAGCGACTGGGCGGTGTGGTCGGTGGTCGAGCAGGCGGCGAAAGAGATCGGGATTGAGAGGTTTGGGGCGCACGACCTGCGGCGAACATGCGCGAAGCTGTGCCGCAGGCCGGCGGCGACTTGGAGCAGATCAAGTTTCTGTTGGGCCATTCGTCGATACAGACGACCGAGCGCTATCTCGGCTCGGAACAGGATATTGCGTCAGCTGTAAATGACTGCTTGGGGCTTTGAACCCACTTATGGTCGCTTGCCGCCGTCTCGCACGCAGAGCGGATTCATGGTGTCGCTCTCAAAGGGATCCTCGAAGCCCTTCCACCTACGCCCTTCATCGAACCAGAACGACCAGCAACTTGCACGAACATGCCGCCCATTCGCCTCAATCATCGGAGTGCTGCTCCACTGTGGTGGTGCTGTGGCTATCGCTTTTATGCCGAACTTGGCATGACACTCATGCCGAACGCCTCTTGCGAAGGCGGGAGTAGTAAGCCGCAAGGGATAGGTAAGAATTCCTCCTCCTGTCTCCGGCCGCTATGCGTCCTCCGTCACCCTCCTCCGCGGCCTGTCTATGCCGCAAAGCGACCTGAGATGAGGCACGCGCGGTCACCGACAGGAAAGAAGACGATTTCGGACAGACGGACTCGTCTGTGGGGACGCAAATCAGCGCCCGTCTGCCCGTGAAGCGCTCCGGTTGTAAGGGAGGAAGCCAGCGCAATCACGGCGCAGCCCAACCACTCCTGCCAGTGTTCCTGGAGCTTGACGCCGGCTTTCTCGTTTGTCGCCCGGCAAAAGAGCAGGCCAGGGAACTGCTCGCCGTGCCGGACCGCTTCACCCTCAAGGCAAACGAGAGTACGTGATTCTCTCCCTACTCACCGGCTGCGCCCTGCGCCGGAATGAGCTCGCGAGGCTGCAGATCGAAACCATCCAGCTTTGGGGAAAGACGCTGGGTGCTGGACGACCTGTGCGCAAAGGAAAGACGCATCCGTACCGGGGAAAGGTGAAGACACAGAGTACGCTTCGCTTGAACTTACACCTCATTTCTTAGTGGTATGAGTTCCAAAGATCTTCGATCGCATAGGCGACATACACGGATGAGAACGATACCGTTAAGAGCCAACTCATTCTGAACCCTTTTTCTGAAAACCTTCGTACCAGCGAACGCCGGATGCTTAGCGAAGCGAGTGTCATAAGCACATACGCTGCGATCTCGGCTGCTACGAAACCGACCAGTAATTCCAGAAGTGCCTGACCCAAGTGAAGATGCGCCCCTTGCAGGATGGAGCGGACGATCCAGACGACATGAACGGGCGGCGTCATCGCGCTCAGTAGCGCGAGCAGGACCGGTGCCCAGCGGCGCTCTACTTTTCGCGACCACACCGCCTGGATGACAGCGATAATCGAAAGGGCATAACCGAAGGTCAGTACACCCAGGACAGTCACTACCCACCAGGGGACCGGCGGCGGGGCAGGAGCAGACTTCTCCCATGGATTCGCGGGGGCAAACCCAAAGGTCAAACCCAATGTGTCGCCAACGGTTCGCCACGTCCTGGCGCCGTCTTTGAGAGCGACGTCACACGCGTCGACACGGTCAGCCTCATACATACGCTTCAGTCTGAAGATGTTCTTGGCCCGAAGCTCCTCGGTACCGTGAAGTATTAGGTAGCTCATCTTGCCTCCTTTACGTGACGATCTGTTCGGCGCCGGCCATGATCTCGCGCGCGATCTGCTCGCAGAACAACAGGTCTCGCTCCGTTCTGGCTGCATACTCCCGAGACTGCTGCAGGCTGCGGTTCAGCTCACGAGACTTCTCCACATAACGGCATCTTTGCTGTTCGAAGTACAGTGCCGCGCCCTTGCGGATCTCCTGGGTTATTTCTTGGAGAAAAGACTGGAGTTGTTGCAAGGCTGCGGTGTGGTTACGCCGCATCTGCTCCGCTGCGGCCCCGGCGAGATCACGGCGCATGGCTGTGCGTTTCCCAGCTGCGAGTGATTCGAAGGACTTTCCCGCCACGATGGTGTTAACTGGAATCCTGAGCCACTTAGTGATCCAGGCTGAATACTTCTGGATCGGCTTCAGATTATGCAGCATGCCGGAGCCTTGTCCAATGCTGCGTAACAACTCGTAGGGATCCCAAACCGTAGAGGCCGTCACCGGAAAGAAGCCAGGCTCCCGAAAGACGAACCGGCGAAGAGAGGGTACCAGACCATCCAGCAGAGCGTTTGCTGCGAGTGTGATCTCCGCAGCCTCGGTGCTGACTTCTTCGAAAATGTCCGCGGTACGCGTGCTGTTCCACTCGTAGAGTGGCCGTTGAGCCTTGGCAAAAACTTCCTCGGCGTGACGATGGCTGTGAAAGTGCAGCAGCACGCTTTTTCCAAATTGCACTGCCTTCAGCGACGTGGCTGATTCAGGAAGGTGATTTTTCAGAAGATCGGGAGCGTCGTGCCGGAGATCTTCTATCAAAGCGTAGAGTTCCTCGAGCTTTCGCCTCTTCGTGACGACCGCAGAATCTTCCACTTCGTTTCTCTTCAGGGCTTCGTTGATCCGTTCTTCATTCTGCGTCTTGAGCCGATGCAGAACCTCTCTGGCAGAACGAAAGGTTGCAATCGTCTCCGGCATGATCTCGACCAGGTAGCTTCCATGCGCAGACTTGATTTTCTGTGCGAGGTCGCACTGTCGCTTGCCCGGAATCAAAGCGAGTCCTTCACATAATCTGCGGGTGAGGCTGGTCACTTCGGTTGTGCTCGTCATCGTCACACAAAGCCTCCAGGATGGGCACCGTCACTCGCGGTCCAGAGAATGCTCTCCGGATCGCGAGTGACGGTGCCGGTCAGATGCTTGAGGCCGAATCATGACTGGCCCCGCCACTGTGATCGTGTGTACTGCTGCCGCCGTGGTCATGTGCCATATCGTGGTATCCCCCATGGCTATCGAAGGCCGAGTGGCCCACGTCATGGGACGGTGCGTCGAAGGTCGAGTGGTTCTCGAAGGCAGGGGCTGCATTGTGTTCCTGATGCGGAGTCTCGTAAACATTCAGGTGCTGATGGTGCTCATCGACGTGGCTCGCATTTAGGTCGTGCAGGTCAACCGTGTTGCTATGGCTTTCGCCCGCGTTGCCATTCAGGTGGTAGTCCTGAAAGTGTCCCTGCAGGTTGTAGTCGTCCTTTTCATGCTGCTGCGCTGTATAGTGCTGCGCATCCACGTGGACGGCGTTCTCTTGCGTATGACTGAAATTGAAGTCCCATGCGGGCTGCGCCGGTTCCGCTGCCGGTGCAGCAGTGTGCTGATCGTGGCTGCTGCTGCTGACGTCCTGACTGCTGCTGGTGCTGTCCATCGTCTTTCCTCCTTGCAGAGCGGTCCTTCGTTACTTGCTTCCGGAGACAGTTGCTTGCGGCGGCCCCAGACGATGCAGGCGACGCAGGCAGACCAGGTGGGAGCGACGTCGAGCCCAGGAATGGACTCGACGACACATGTAGGTAAAAGGGCCCAGTGAAAACCCAGCATCGCGATCGTCAGGAGTGACATGCCGAGATCGATCACGATATCGAGAACGGCAGCCTCCACCGCGAACACTCCCGAAAAGAACGCGAGGGCCGCGGGAAGTAGCACGATGTCGGCGAAAGCTGCCGCGGCAAGAATGAAAGCGGCGTTGGCTGAAGTAATGCTTTGCTTTTTCAGACTCACATCCATAGCGGTTGACCTTTCTTCTTCAAAACATTCTGTGCAGAGTCGCTTTAGCGCCTGCTCTCTTGAGCCATTCGTTCCAGGCGTTGGTGAGTACAAAGGCGCGGTCCGAGCTCAGGCCCAAACCCGCTCCGTAGACCGTGACGTCGGTGTTGGAAAGGCTGATGCGTGGAGGTGGAAGCCGGCAGACACCCGCCCCACAATAAGCAATGCGGCTGTGCTCCACGAGGTCGGACAGCATCACGATGACGTTCGGCTTTGTGGCTTCCGTGTTCACGTTGCCGGCCGCGTCGGAGAAGCCCCCGACCAGCTCGCTACGCCCTTGTTCGTGGCCGTGTGCTCGCTGTGGAAAGCCAAGCAGGAATCTGCGCATGCCAGCCACGATGTCGTCCATGGTCGCGCCTTCGCGGCTGTTCCTTAGCTGCACCCGTGTGCGCAGCATGACGGGCATTTGCGAGGCGTCGCCCACGGTGGTGATGGTGATCGTGGAGCAGACAGGCATGGAGCGGACCTGCTGCTCCAATGGCTGCAGAACAGCGGCAATGAACGCGGGATCAAGGGCCGGTGACGAACCAGATGCGTCGACAATGAGCTGCATCGTCGGCGCGGTCCTGCAGACAGGAGAGAGGGCTTGGCCGTGAGCCGCAATGGCTGGGAGCAAAACCAGAAAGAGGAACCCCATAATCGTGGCGCGGGAGTCCGGGGCACGCAGTGCGGTCCTGCGCGCCTGGTCGACCGAGGCCACGCACTGGAGAAACTCCTGGATCTTTGCTTGTGCTCTCAACTTCTCCGCCTCGGTTCTGAGCGGATCTGCAGCGATCGCTTCGCTTTCCCGCGCCATCCGGAACAATCCGGCCTTGTGTTCGTTGCAGGCATGTTCAACGGCTCTCACCGAACGAGCGTGGTCGCTGCCCAGCGCAGCGGCTGCAGCCTCCTTCTGACCGAGATCGTTCTGCATGGCAGCATGCTCTTCATGCTCCTTGTGCTCGCTCCGCACCATGGTGTGAGGTTCCCATTCAGGTATGCAGGCTTCTAGGTAGTGCTTGCAAATCGCGAAAAGTACACCTGCGATGGTGAAGCAAAAGGCGAGGACAAGATCGCCTGCAGCGAGAAACCAGAACGGAGCACCCGAAGAAGCGGTAGTCGAGTTATCCGCAAAAGCGGTTCCAGACGTACTGGAAAAGCCAGCCCAGATTTGCTGCAAGTATGGCACTTCCGTCGACCAAAGGGTTAGGGCGAGCGTGAGCAGAATCACGCCATACAGCACTTTGGCGCCCGCCTCATGGCCGTGCTTGTAGAGGAAACCCATGAGAAAATAAGCACAAAGCGTCATCGTCGAGACGGCCAGGAGCTCAACGATGCTGCCGGTGAAATTGCCGGTGGCGTCAATGTAACGCTGGCGCATCACGAAAAAGACGCAAACAACGTCGGCCAATGCCGTCAATGCCGTCCCCACTAGAAGCAGAGCCGTCTTGATCGTAAGAAACAGTCGCGGTCCAAGCCTCCGGCAGTACTCCACTACGGCTTTCCTTTTCAGATACTCCGCCGGCGGTTGAATGCTCGTGCGTTGATACTGGTTGTTGTTCATCACTGCACCGTCCCTTCCCCGCGCAGCTCCGCGGCCAGTTTCCGGATGGGGTACGGGAGTTCGCCGCAGTCCCACGCACGCTTCAGGTTGTCTCGCGCAAACTCAATGTATTTTTCCAGCTCGTGGCGGTGATGTTTCACTTCCTGCATTGCAAATTCGTACGCACTTGTGATGTCATCCGCTGTGAGGGGTTCAGCATGATCCTTGCCTCTCCAGCCGAGAGCGATTTGCTGTCCAATGCGTTCAATAATTGGGTCCATTGACGGACACCTCCTGACACTGAATTGTCTGGGCAGCTCTCTGGGTGTCGATAGGTAAATCGCTGACTCTAAGAGGTTTATTAGCATTTATTGATGAGTATTAGAGATTGCTGTTGCGGGAGCGACGAAGATGCCAGGTGCTCACTACAAATTCGGCCCCTCCTCTGACAACCTGCTCTTCTCACTGAGCGAAACCGGCGTTCTCAGCTGGCTGCAGGCCAAAGGCAAAGGGCATGTGAACATCAGTGAGCCGGAAGAAGGAGTGCTAAGGTGCATGCTCAAGAATGCTCATCGCCCGGTGTCTTACAGGGAGCTGATCATTGCTTCTAATCCCGAGCGTGGCAATTCCAGCGAAAGCGTGAACCGTTCTTCGAAGGCAAAGCTCACATCCATCGTGTTTTCACTTCGCCAGAAACTCCGCGGTCATTGCCCGATCGCTCCCGAGCGTGGTGTGGGCTATAAGGTCAACTGGCATGTAGAAGCGAACGCTGGCCTTGAGGATGTGTGGGAGCATCTGCAAGAAGAATGCGATAGACGCACACAGGCATTTCTAGGAACTCTGCGCACAGGGAGCGGACACTCCTTCTATGTCCCGCGGGACGCGGAGAGTTCGTTCTGGGACTTTCTTACAAACACCTACACTGCCATGGCGATCATTGGCGAGTCGGGCGTCGGTAAAACCACGATGGTGGCGCACCTCGCTTGTGAGTGGTCCAGAAGCGGGTACCTGTGCGCCGTCTTTCCAGTCGCGGAACTCCATGGCAACCGGGATGGCATTCGGAAAACGCTTGCAGGCCGGTTGGGCGTCGGGGGACCTCTTCTAAGTTGGAAGCAGATCAATGCAGTCTGCACCAGACACGAAACCAAACTGATTCTTTTTCTCGATGCGGTCAATGAGTTCAATGAATCCATGTCTTATGCAAGCAGTGCCGCAAGTCTTATGCTTGAAATCAATGAGTTCGTGTCTCGCCTGCACCAGAGCTGCCATGCGGTAAAGGTAGTCATCACTTGCAGGCCCGAAGTGTGGCGCAGGGGAACAACTAGCAGTACCGAATTCGATATGGCGAGGACGGCCTATTTTCCCGCTGTCAGCGGTGTCCGTCTCGTGGGGTTTTCCGAGGCGGAAGTTGAGCGTGCTTACGAGAACTACCGCGTGCAGCGAAACATCCAAACGAAGTTCACCAGCCTTTCCGCCTTGGCTCGCCTTCTTCTTCGCGAGCCGTTCCTGCTAGACCTCGCAACGGAAGCGTATGCCGGGCAGGAATTTCCGCGAGACATGGATACCGCTGCGGTCTTCGTCAGGTATATCGAGGACCTGAAGAAAAAGGGGCTGGCAAATCTCGTTCATTGTGTCGTTCAAGATTTCTTCACCCATGACGATGGAGCCGTTGTGCCGGGAGTCCTCCAGCGTGCATCGATCGATCTGAGCGTTCGAAAACGCGACCAGGATCTCTACAACAGGCTCTTCACCAGTTCAGTCGGTTCGGATGGCTCCAGGCTGCTGGAAGAAAGAGTGTTGCTAAAAACCGCCACCGCCAGCTCAGAAGAGGTCCGCTTTAACTACGATCGGATCGCCGAGTACCTGATTTCCAACAAACTATCACAGCACATCGACGAGCGCCGGGAGCATGGCGGCACGACGGTCGATGCGGTCGCGGATGTCATCATCGCCAACCTTCTTCGGGCTGAAAAGATGAGCGTGGCGCTGGGGGCCCTGCAGCAGACGCTTTCGGGTTGGCTACAGCGATGCTCGGCTGATGACTATGCTGCCATTCTGAAGCGCATTGCCGCACACGATGTCCGCGGACTGAACCTAGTGATCTCGGCTATCGTTCGCGCTGCCAGGAGTTCGGAAGGTCTGGAGATCATGACCAAGGTTCTGCGTAGCCTTGAACCCGGTAAAGGATTTGAAACCTTTCCAGTGATGTACGCGGTATACCGCATCGTCAGCGATGAAGCTTATAACACTTGGCTGAAGGAGCAAGGAAGCTTACGGTCCGCACACCAGGCCCTCTTGCATGGCTATTTCGAGTGGGGTTTTCGGCACCCGTCTGAAGATGTCTCAAATGTCGCCGTCTTGTATCTCTTCTTTCTCTGGAGAAGCGAGTCGCGTGACGATGCCGTTGCTGCTACCCACCTGATCGTCGGCAATGTAGACGGTCTTCTCAAATTGAGAGACGACGAGTATCGAATCCGGCTGACCAACTTGACCGGTTTGATGATCATGCTTCTTGCTGAAACGCAGGGGCAGAGTTTCGAGGAGGTGTGGAGCGTCACACGCAGTCTGCTATCCCGCTTGCACCTGAGAGAAAACAAGGTCGTCAAAGCTGTGGAGCTTCTGGGCGACCTACCCGTGTTTGGTAAGCTGACCGAGGTTATGGTCGGGTATCTTCTGAGCGTTCTGAACTCCCTGCACAATCCCATCAACGCCCGTGAACTCGAGCGCTTTTACCAGAACCGCAAAGACAATCTGCCGTATTACGAACAGATTGTCGAGTTTCTGATGGGAGACTGCGACCCTCGGCATCTGGAAAAGTTTGCGATGCCCATCGTCCTGAACGAACAAAGCTTTACGTTTCAAATGCTGACATTCGCTCTTTCCGTTTCCTGGCATCGCTCGGAATCCGTAACTCAATCTGAGCGATGCATGCGGACTATTAAGGACTTGGCGGAATCCGGCAACCCGATTGCACTCTATTGTGCTTCACTGGCTCTCTACCACATTAACTGCTTCAGCAAGAAGCACAATGACGACACAATGGATACAATGCATCACGTCGCGCTCAAGATACTTGAGGATTGGAGGGGCCAGTTCTATCTCAGGGATATACCGTATAACTTCAACATCATCGGGACGTACGGTAAGGCGCTCCATCTTCATCGCGCCGGCAGCGGAGCGCAGGGCGGTTACGCACGCGAAGTTCTGGAAAGGGCGCGCAGCTCCGAAGAACCGGCCTTTTACATTTATGTCTGCGAAAACATTGGGCTGCTCGGCGTTCTCATTTCTTTGCCACTTGAAGTGCGTTCCGTATTGTCAGAAATTCTCATCGATCTCGGACTCATCGGCGGGTCTGTCCGGCAGGGCAGGATGTTTAGCGACCTGCAGCTCTTAAAGACGGCGCGCAAAACGATTCAGCAGAGCCTGGCAAATATTCGCGCCATTCACCGAGAGTTTGTGGATCACTTTCTGGTCGAGCATATGGAAAAGGTCGGCGGGAAAGAGCTCTACAGTAAAGTTGCCGGTCATTTGACTCCCCGATTCAAACTAGCGACCTTTCATAGCTGGGCCTTTGAACAGCTCATGTTCCGGGTGCTTACGGAACACCGCGAAGAAGTCGGCATGGACATTCTCAAGGCTTTCCGACTCGGTGCACAGAAACGGTCTACAAACCAATGCATTTGGGCCATGGTGAAGCAGTTTCTGGAAGCGATGGAGAGGGCACAGATCTGACGCCATGCGCATATTGACCCTGAACACCGGCCTCCTCGGCTTTCTTGGCGGTCGCGTGGAAGGCGTGCCGCATCTTAAGGCCAGGAGTCAGGCCTTGACAGAGCAGCTCCTGTCGATGGATGCCGACCTGATCCTGCTCCAGGAAGTTTACCTGTTAGAGCATCGTCGGCGATTTGTTGCCGAGTTGAGCGAAGTATATCCATGGGCCGCCTATCGGAATCGTCGACACTGGATTCGTTTCGAGAGCAGCCTCATGGCGTTCTCACGTGTGCCGATGGAGGCTGTTCTGCACCCCTTCCGGACAGCACCCCGTCACGAGAAGGTGTTTGATCCGAAAGGCTATCTGGTCTGCCGGATATCCAGCGAACAATCCGGACCACTTACTGTGTTCAACGTGCACACAACCGCCGGCGGTCTTTGGTCGCACCCTGAACATGCACGCATCGAAAGCATTCGCAGTAAGCAGCTGGCAGAGATGCTTGGGGCCGCAGATCAGGAGAGTGGCACAACGATCTTGGCGGGCGATTTCAACGCCGGCCCAGGCGTCTCCCTTGATAACTTCACGTCGATGGAGAAGGCGGGATTTGTGAGCGTCCATGACCACATGCATGGAACACCGTCGGATGTGACTTGGGATCCGGCGAATCGCCTCAATAAAGATGGTCCTCACCGCATGTGTCCGCGGCAGCGCATCGACCACATCTTCGTTCGACGTTCTGATATCAACTCTCGCATGGTAGTGCCGACGCGAAGCGGTGTTTGTCTCGATGCCGAGACGGTCGTCCTTTCAGGACGCGAGGCTTGCACGGTTTCGGATCATGCGGGATTCTATGCCGACCTACAGTTTCTTTTGAGATACCAATCGAGGAACGCCGATCCCGAACCCTACTGAGGTGCGCCCGGTCTGCTTACGGGCGAATGTCGAGCCACGCCAATAGAGCTGTTTCAGCCGGCATACTCGCTTGGCCCTTGGGTTCCCAGTTTTGGTGGGACCTGGCTCGCGTGAGGTACAGCCCACCGCAGCCGCAGCAACAGGAGAGCGCATGTCTGTCGCTTATCTGATTATGTGGCACACTTCTGTTCGAATTATGTGGCACACATGAGCGTGGGAACGACGGCATAGACCTATGCCTGACCGATGACGAGGTTTTCTCTGGCGGTCTCCACCACATCAATTGAAAACTCGCTGAGCTGATTGATCTCGACGACTCGTTGCATTTGCGTCAGCAGACGTGCGAGCAGGCGGAAGTTGCCGCGGGTGAGCCGGGTAATCGCCGCCGCGACTTCTGGGAGAGAGATCTCGTTCTTGGGCAACTGGACTCCGGTGGGCGCCCAATGACTGCGTAGGAGCATCTCGACATCGCTGTCTGGAAGCGGCCTGAATTCGTGCACGAAGCCGATCCGGGAAAAGAACTGAGGATAGCGTGAGACGCGCTTTTCGATGCCAGGCATTCCAATCAGCACCATGCCCAGGCCACTGTCGTCGAAGGTGGACCGCAGTTGCTCCAAGCCGTTCATGGTCAGCCTGTCCGCTTCGTCCACGATGATCAGGCTGGTGGGATCGGTGATGAGCCTCAGCTTCGCCTCGGTCTCTTCGAAGACTTGGAAGTAAGTAGGGGTGAGGGGGACGGGACCGCCATGTGGAGTGCCCGGCTTGCAATGTGCCAATGGATAAGAGACACATTGGACAGGAGA
>CAXTPR010000069.1:5858-12332 GCA_964246235.1 uncultured Acidobacteriaceae bacterium | reverse complement strand
AACTTCGCGCTCGCTCATCCTCGTCCACGCCATCCTTAGAACCTGACAGTTCTAAATGGGCGGGGACCTGACACTTCTAACGAGCGCCTACGCCTCAAACTTACAGAATATGTGTTATCGGACATAAGGACAATTTGTAGATGCTTCTTACGACCCCTGACTCGTGTGGCCGGCCAGCCGCCGCAGTAGTGAAAAGCGCTGCTGTGGTAAATTCAGAAGGTTCGAGAGTAAACATTTCCGTTGCTGTTCGCGGAGAGATGGCCGAGTGGCTGAAGGCGCACGCTTGGAAAGCGTGTATACCGCAAGGTATCCAGGGTTCGAATCCCTGTCTCTCCGCCATTTTCTTTAAACTGTCGAGCGCCGCAACCTCTTAATTGCAGACTTTCGGATGAACCAAAGTTTTCTTGACTTCCTCCAGTTTGCCCTCAAAGATGGGTGAATCATCTGACTTTGAGGATCTGTTTATGCGCAGTTTTGCTATAACTCTCGGCCTTTTTTCGGCTCTTGCCGTGCCCTCGGCGTGCGTGGCAAGCACGATCACCGGCGTTACGTTCAGCGGCTCTGCGGCCAACCCGACGATTACCGTCACCGGGACAGGATTCGGCACAACAGCCCCGGCGGCAAGCAGTCCGAGTGCTCTCGGTACGGGATTCGATTACGGAACTTCCCTGTACTTCGAGGACCATTCTTCCAACCCTAACCCCTTTCAGGCCGGATATCAGAACACCAGCGCGGGACAGTACGACACCCTGGGTCTTGTCTTGTTGTCGTATGGAAACACCTCCGTCACTTACCAGTTGGGCAGTGCGTACTCCACCTTCTTCTACCCGAATGGAATCTTCAGACTCTCTTCAGGGGATTCTTTTACCGCGAGCGTTTTAGAAAGCACATTCAACGGAGTCGTATCGTATGCTGCCGCCACGCCGGAGCCATCCGGCCTGATCCTGATGGCGACCGGACTGACCGGGCTTGCAGCGGCTGCACGCCGCAAGCTCCGCCCTTCCGCCGTCCCTTGCGAAGCTTGAGCAGCGTCCCTGTTCCAACGGTTCAACATTCTGTAGACTGGTAAGGCCGAGTCGAGCACCTGCACCCTGGGTGAACCTCTCGGCCTTTTGGTCTCTCAAGCTTCCGCATAACGCTCGTTTCGCACCGAGCCCACCTGCGATGCGCGATGGAACGAATACGAAGCGGAGAGTTGGCAGAGCCCGGTTGAATGCACCTGACTCGAAATCAGACATAGTCGCAAGGCTATCGGGGGTTCGAATCCCTCACTCTCCGCCATCACTTCTTTGAGCAGTTCGGCGGTCGCACTTGGACTCGGGAAGAGCTCTGGATGCCTTCCCCGACGCGTGTGTGTGTCCATTGGGTCACGCCTTCAGCGCGCCCCTGTTCTTTGTTGAACAAGTACCTGGACCTTAGGCCGGTATGGCCGCGCCTTCAGCGCGACGAGACAGAGCTAGACCTTCAAGAGAAAGGCTCTAGTCGTATGGTCCCAGAGATCTAGTTTTCCACGTTGACGCTGATTCCCGGAGATAGCGTGGTGTTGTTGCCGATATCGTGCGCCCAGATCTGCAGCACATGCGGACCATTGCTCAATGTGGTGGTATCCAGGTCGTAGACAAACGGGCCAAAGACGCGGCGCGTTCCGATCTCTCGTCCGTCCACCATCAGGAATGTGCCGGCGGCATCCAGGGGCAGACTGCAGCGACCGCTAGCGACAATCGTTCCGGAAAGGGTCGCGCCGGGCTGTGGATAGAGGAGCGCCAACGGTCCGGCGGGCGCTGTGACCGCGTTCACCGTGACAGGCACCCCCACTGTCGAGGAGGTGTAATCGGCGGCATCGGCCGGCACAAAGTTCACGGAGAGCACGGACGTCCCGACAGGCAGCGTCGTGCCGGCCGCAGGCGTGTAGACGAATGTTCCAGGCACGGAAGCAGATGCGTTCAGCTGTGTGCTGGAGAGCGGCGTGCCATAGGAAAGCGCGCTGGGAGCGGCCCAGCTCACCACCGGCACCGCTCGCGCCACGCTCAGGTTCACGACGGCTGACCCGGTGCGGTAGTGAGTTGTGTCGGAGGGTGTGAACGTCACGGAGAGCAGGTTGTTCCCTGCCCCCGGCGTAGATCCCACGCCGGGGCTGTAGCTGAAGGTTCCGGGCACGTTGGCCGTCGCGTTCAGTTGTGTCGCTGAGAGTGTGGCGCCATACACGATCGACGCCGGGGCGAGCCAGTTGATCACCGGATCGGTTTGGGCAACCGGAGTGACTGTCAGGTTGACCGATGCGCCGACCGATGTGTAATCCGTTGCGTCGCTCGGAGTAAAGTTTGCGGTCAGAACCGTTGTTCCTGCATTGACCACGGTTCCGAGCGAAGGCGTGTACGTGAAGCTGCCAGGCACACTGGCTGTCGCGTTCAATTGTGCCGTTGAGAGCTGCATACCAGCGACGACGCTTCCAGGGGCCGACCAGGCAATCACGGGTGTGGCCTGCGTGACGGTGAGCGGAACGGAAGCTGTCGCGGACGTATAGTGCGCCGTGTCCGACGGTGTAAAGGTGGCCAGGAGCTTCGTGGCGCCCGCTGTGAGCAGCGTGCCGGCTGCAGGTGTGTAGACGAACGTACCCGCAGTGTTCGCAAGCGCGTTCAACTGAGTTGTGGACAGCACGGTCCCATACTGGATTGCGGAGGGTGTGCTCCACGTGATCGAGGGCGTGACCTGCGTCGGCCTCGAGTTGGTCGCTCCCGCGGCGGCGTAGATCGCGACGAGCGTGGGATTGTTCTCCTGCCAGTAATCGGCATGGGCCATCAGAATGTCGCCGTTGCGCACAGATGCTGTGAGCTGCGGCGTGTACGTCGAGAGGGTTGCGGCGGCAACGTCGTTCACCAGGTTGGCGCCAAAGGCATTCGGATAGTAGTTGTAAACCGACGCAGGTGTTCCTAGGTCGCCGTGAAATATGAACGTGTAAAAGGGTGCGCTGTACGCGTAATACCGCGGCGTACTTTCTTCTGGAATGAAGAGGAAGGCCGGGAAATCTGTAATCAGCTGCTGGAAGATGGCGGGATCGAGTGTTCCGCCGTTGGTGTCCACCGTGGAGTCCACATAGAAGATCGTCGTGCCCCACCGGGAGCTGGCATACCTGACCTTGTTCTCCAGGTTGGCGATGATGTCAGCGTTCGCGTAGAGATACACCTGACTGGCCGTGCCGTTTGCGCCTGGCGTGAAGACCTGCGGACGGAGGCAGACTCCGGTCCTCAGTCCGGAGGCAGACATGATCTGGAAGTACGCATCATCCAACTTGCGCCCGTAGTAGGGAGAGCTCGAATCGCTGATCGTGCTTTCCATTTCAGGCGCGGCGGTTGCGATCTGATCCGGCGAGCACACATAGCTTGTGGTCTGTGGATACTGTTCGCCCTCGATGTCCCAGGTGATCACACCCTGCGCGTTCAATGCGAGTGCGTTGCTGGCGTCGTTCCGCGCCTGGGTGATCACGCGTTGTTGAAATGCCCGCAATCCTGCCGCGGTCGTAATGTCTACGGAGGAGTCGTTGAAGTAGCGCCGCGGGTTGGTAGGAAATCCGCCGGGCTTGGTGACATCCAAGCCCGAGGGCGAGCTGCCAAGGTAGGCCGTTCCGATAATGCGCCGATCGGTCCAGGTCATCTGGCTTGGATACTTTGCGGCAAAACCGGCATACGCATCGGCAGCCGAGGCCACCGTTCCCTCCGGCGTGAACCGCAGCGAGACGCGGTAGCTCAGGCTCTGACCTGGCGGCAGTGGAAGACTATTGTGCGGCAGGAACGTCGGTATGTAATCCGGAAAGGTGCCCGTCATGATAGGACTGTAGGTGTTGGTGCCCTGGATCTTCCAGCCACCGTAAAAAGCGGCGGACTCGTTCACCAGCACGGACGTCACGACGCCGGTACCGAAGTCGGCTACGCTCACCCCCGGCTGTATTGTCGTGATCGCGTATTGGGTGTAGCCGTTGAAGCCCACCGGATCCATGGGAAAGTGCAAGGCAAACGGAAAGATCTCTGCGCCATCGAAGATGATGCCCGAGTCCGCCCGGTTCGTTTCCGTGACGTACATGTCCAGGTTGTTGCCGTTCTGGAGGAACTCGGTCGTGATGCTGCCCCAGGAGAACGTGTAGGTCTCTGTTTTTGCTGAGGCGTTCCAGGACTCCCCACTATTGGATTCGCCCCACCCGTACTGGCCTGAGGTAATGAGATTGCCGTTCATGTCCCTGGAACGCATATGCCAGATGTGGAAAGCATCGCTGCCATATTGGCCGACATCTTCCAGGAGCGTGTTCCCGAATCGGATGGTCTGCACCCCTTTGTCTCCGTAGGTGACCTGCAGACTTTGCGCCCCTGCGGACTCGATCAGGAACAGGAAAGCCACTGCAGATAAGAGCCCGCGGGCGATCAAGACGGCAGGGCCGGAAAAAAGAGACAACTTGCGTGCCAGCTTCATCGGAGTCATCGGTTTCCTAGGTTGCGGGTCGATTCTACTTGCGGGCAACCAGCGCTGGGCTCCCACGATGGTATTAGCCGACAGCAGAATCCCTGCAGAGTGTAGGCCCAGGAGTATCAGGTACCCAGGTAATACTGCCGGACCCGCTTGCCGCGCACCGAAGTTCTTACGGAGGTTGGCAAGGCTTCCACCAAAGGCAAAGGCACTCTGGCGGGTGAGGGAAGCAAACCTATAAACGATGCGCTCGTGAGAACGCTACATCGTGAGTGTTAGTACACCCAGCTGGTCAGGTCTGCTCCAGCGGGCGCGGTCTCGTGGATTTGCTTGAGAATCTTGGGCAGGTACATCTGGTTGTAGTGCAGACGCGTGTACCAGTTGGGCTTATCAGGATCACCGTTCCAGCAGTGCTCCGCGCGAGGACCGTATGTCACCTCGCCGTTGTAAGGCACCCCGCGGCCCGGCCGTCCCGTAGTCTTCAGAAAATCCTCCATCAGGTACACGGCGTTATTCAGGAAGTAGGTATCGTCGGAGCCGACATACAGATGAATCTTGCCCTGTAACTTCGGGCCAAGTGTGTTCCAATCCCGCTGCAGAATGGCATCGAGGTCGTAGTGCTCATGCCAGTACTGTGCTGTACGAGCATCGATCTCTCCAGTCGTTTTGTCAAAGATCGAAGCGGGATATCCATCCGGTCCAACCGGCGAATACACAGCCTGCCAGATATCGAACTGATCGCCTGACCGGCCATGATCGCCGAGTGCCGCTTCATACTGCACGTTGTCCCGCATGGAGATCAGGGTCTGGCCGAGATAGTTGCGCATGGCGGGCTGCTCCACGCGCTTCTCCGCGCCCTGTTGGTAGAAGATGCTTTTCTGCTTGTAGATCCGCGGTCATGTAGGCGTGGAAGTCGACAGGGTCGGGGCAGGCAACAAACGCTCCGTTGTAGTGATCCGGGTAAAACATCTGCACGGCGAGCGATTCCCATCCACCGGTAGAGCCGCCGTAGAGGAAGCGTGACCAGCCATGGCCGATGCCCCGGAACTGCTTCTCGATTGCGGGGATCAGCTCCGTCTCGATGGCATCTCCATAGGGTCCCACGTTGGCGGAGTTGACAGCATAGCTGTCGTCGTAGAACGGATTGGCGTGCTGCAGCTTCACAATCAGAAAGCGGGGCTGGTTGGGCGCCGTCCACTGCTGATAGTTCGCGTACGCCTGCTCCTGCTGGATGCGGTTGTACCCGGCCAAATGAAAGCGCTCCGAGTAATCAGGCTTCAGGTTCGGGTCAGGCGGCGTTTCCCTGAAGTCATTGAAGTCGCTTGCGAAATGGTCTTCAAAGACAAGCAGTGGGTAGTGCACATCCTGGTGCGTGTCAAAGCCTTCAGGCACCATCACGATCGCCGACAGAAACATCGGCGTTCCCCAGAAGCGCGTGAGCAGAGTGGACTGAATGCGGAGGTGGCGAACGTATCTGGTGTCCGCAGCCGGCTTAATCGGCGGAACAACTTGATCCAGCGTGACCGTGATTGGTGGCGCGCCAGGGCCGATGTGCACCTTGCGCGGCGTGCTGTACAGATTCCCCGGCTTCACGTTCCAGTGCTGTCCCTCGCCCATGTCCGGCGGCAGCTTGACCACTGCACCGTCGGCACGGTGGAAGGTCTTGTACACATTCAATACGGCCTGCACAACGTAGTCACCCGCCGGAACCTTGCTCAGGCTTGTGATGGGATAACCGGTTGCCTGCTCGGTCACCGTCCGCGCAGACCCTGGCTGCCATCCGTCGACGGTCGTGCCAAACACCAGTTGCGACTGCGGCGTGTCGTCGATCTGCATCCGCGGCTCATCACTCGGATCGTTGGACAGGAGCAGCAGAAGGCGGCCGTCGCGCGGCGCCGCTGCTGTTTCCCTCCCCAGACGTACGGTGATCTCCTGTGCTCCAAGGGACGGCAAGCATCCTGCGAGCAGCAGAGAAGCGAGCAGCAGCTTTTGCATAGGCGGAGTATACGTCCGCGCCTT
>CAXTPR010000069.1:0-5758 GCA_964246235.1 uncultured Acidobacteriaceae bacterium | reverse complement strand
CCGCGCGGCTGCTTGGTCTACTGCGTCGTTGTGACTCCGAAGTGTCGTCCGAAGAAGTCCGAC
This sequence comes from uncultured Acidobacteriaceae bacterium, assembly GCA_964246235.1. GTDB lineage: Bacteria > Acidobacteriota > Terriglobia > Terriglobales > Acidobacteriaceae > Granulicella. The sequence continues at coordinate 5,695 of CAXTPR010000069.1, read as the reverse complement.
GTCAGCCCATAGGCGGTGACCCAGCTGCGATGCATGAGGAATCCATGAATCTCATCGGGAAACACATGTTCTTCAAAATTGACGCCCTGCGCACGTAGCGCCGCTGCCATGATGACCGTCTGCGAGAACGCGACATTGCGATCGTCGTCGCCCTGGATCAGCAGCACTGGCGATTTCCAAGTCTTCACCGAGGCCATCGGCGAAGACTCGAAGGCGAGCCGAGTCACAGCCGGGTCGGGAGCGGCCCCCTCTCCAGTTCCCTGCCGCAGGCGCGCGGACCAGTCATGCACCCCATGGAAGTCCACGCCCGCGGCGAACAGATCGGACGAGCGCGCCAGGGCGAGCGCGGTGAGATATCCACCGTAGCTCCCGCCCCACGCACCGATCCGCGCCGGATCGACATCCAGGCGGTTGCGCAGGTACAGACCTGCGCCCTGCACGTCGTTGTACTCGCTGGCTCCGCTCGCGCCGTAGTTGATGGCCTCGCGAAAGTCCAGCCCGTAGCCGATGCCGCTGCGGTAATTCACCGACAGCACGATGTATCCGAGGTTCGCCAGATACTGGTTCATCGCGTACGCGTTGGAGTAGTAGTCCATGTAGTGGTAGCCCAGCAGCATCTCGCGCCGCGAGCCGCCATGGAAGAACACCAGGGCTGGATGCCGCTTGCCATCGCCGGCTGTTGCGGGCAAAAAAAGCTGGCCATGAATCTTCATGCCGTCGGCAGCGGCGAAAATAATCTGCTGCGGGATCACCAGCTTGCCGGCCGGGTACTCCGCGGGAACAAGCTGCGGCGCCAGATCGTGAAGCTCTCCGTCGCTCGCGACCACCGCGGGCCGTAGGGGCACGCGAGCATCGGCGCGAAGGACCGCCACGCCTCCCGCCGCGGTCATGATGGGAAACACCTCGATGCCGTCGCCCTTCGTAAGCTGCCGCGGGCCGGCGCTGCCATCGCTTGCGACCTGCCAGACGTGGCGACGATCGATGTCTCCCTGATTGGAGCTGAATACCAGGTGGACGCGGTCCGGGCTCACCTGCACATGCTCGACCTCGAACTCGCCCGGAGTGAGCAGCGAGGCCGCGCCGCCGCTGACCGCAACGGAGTATAGATGGTCCCAGCCATCCAGCTCCGCCGGGAAGACGAGGTGACCGCCGGGCGACCAGAACAACTGCTGCTCGGTGGCCAGAGGATGGAAGACGCTGCCCTGCCCTTTGGAGGCATGCCACACTTCGCGGCCGGTGCCCGTCGCGACATCGTCCACACGGATGGACCACGGTTCGCCCGTGCGGCGCGCGCCCATGCCTCCGCCGCTGCTGCCCGCGGTGCGTACATACGCAATCCTCAGGCTGTCGGGCGACCACTCCGGATAGCGGTCGGTTTGCGTGGAGGGATCGAGGTACGTGATGGTCTTGTCGGCAACCGAGTAGACGCCGATAAACCCGTGATCGCCTCGATTGCTGGTAAAAGCGACATATCTGCCATTTGGCGACCAGACCGGCGCCCCCGGCGTGCCGCGTGCGTGGAACATCAGTTCCGGCTTGGCGGCGTTCTCCGCAAGCGGGGCCATCCAGATACCGTCCTTGCTCAGATACGTGAGGGTCTTCCCGTCGGGTGAAACGTGAGGCGAGCGGCCGGCGGCGATGCGGCGCGGCGTTCCACCCGCAACCGGCACAATGTAGATCGTCTGCTCCACACCCTCGGTCAGCAGCGCCGGATTCGGATCGGGCCGGCCGGGAAACTCAAAGTCGCCGCCATGCACGTAGATCACCGACTGAGCGTCCGGCGTCCACGTTATGTCGCCTATGTCTTGCCCGTCGTCCGCCGTGTACGCGGTGAGCTGACGCGGAGCGAAGCCAGCGCTGCCAAGGTCGGCAAACCACACGTTGCGTTTGCCTTGCTGGTTCGCCATCCACACCACGCCCGAACCTTTGGGCGCGGCCTGCAGCTCTGAATTGAATGTGCCGCTCATCACCTGTGGCAGCGTAAAGCCCTGGGCCTGCGCTCGCGCGGGGAGCAAGCTGAGGCCAGCAGCAAAAACGGTCAGTGTCAGCTTCCGTATCATCATCACGCGCTCCGTGGTGAGGTTGTCACATTTTTTCGACGGTTCTGCAGATTCTACAACGGTCCGAAATACCTTCCGGATCCGGCAATGACTGAAGTTCCCTGAGTCTCTCTAAGATGAAGAAACGCGTTCCGGTACGCCCAGCGGGCGAAACTGGTGCCGAAGCCAGTAACTGCTCAAAGGCTCACGCAAGTTCCTCGTCAGGCTCTGAGCGGCTGAGGCTTACAGTGGACTTGCACCCTCCCGAGGTCACCTTCATGCTTGTCTGCCGCGTTGCTGCCTTAGCCCTCATCGCGTTCGTCTTTCTCCCGCTTCACGCGCAAACTCCCGCGCCACAGCAGGCACCCGGCGCGCAGACCGGCAGGAAATATACCGGCGACCCCGGCGACTACATCGCGCACGACTTCCACTTCGGCAGCGGCGAGGTCCTTCCGGAGCTCAAGCTGCACTACCTTACCCTTGGCACACCGCACCGCAACGCTGCCGGCCGCGTAGACAACGCCGTCCTTCTGCTTCACGGCACCGGCGGGGACGCACACTCCCTCTTCGCTCCACAGTTCGCGAATGTGCTCTTCGGCACCGGCCAGCCTCTCGATAGCAGCCGCTACTTCCTCATCTTTCCCGACGACATCGGCCACGGCCAAAGCTCCCGTCCCTCCGACGGCCTGCGCATGAAGTTCCCGCATTACGACTATGACGATATGGTTCGTTCGCAGCACCAGATGCTCGTTGACGGTCTCCACATTGACCATCTTCGCCTCGTGATCGGCACCTCCATGGGCTGTATGCAAAGTTTCGTCTGGGGCGAGAGTTACCCCGGTTTCGCCGACGCGCTCATGCCGCTCGCCTGCCTGCCGGTGCAGATCGCCGGCCGTAACCGCATGGTGCGCTATATGGCCATCGAGGACATCGAGCGCGACCCGGCCTGGCAAAATGGCAATTACACCAGCGAGCCCATACAGGGCCTGCGCGCAGCCAACGAGATCCTGTTCGTGATGGGCTCCGCTCCCCTGGTCCAGCAAAAGGCCGCGCCGACCCGCGATGCCGCCGAGAAGTACATTGATTCGACCTTGGCACGCTCCACCGCGAACACGGACGCGAATAACATGCTGTACTACTTCGACGCATCGCGAAACTACGATCCAAGTCCCAATCTCGCGAAGATCACCGTACCCGTCATGTGGATCAACTCCGCCGACGACTTCATCAATCCGCCTGAGCTCGGCATAGCTGAAAAGATGGTCGGCCGCATGCCCTATGCCGAGTTCCACATCATTCCGATCTCCGACGCAACCCGCGGCCACGGTACTCACACCCAGGCGGCCCTCTGGAAGGACTACCTGCTGAAGCTGCTGTCCAACTCGGAGCCGAAGTAGGGAGGCGAGCTTGCCTCCTCAACCGGACGGCACGATCTGGCTGACCTCCAAGTGTCCAAGCCTCGATTTGGGAGTCTGCCTCTGATGACCCTAGACGCCTCGGTCGTCGCTGCTGCAGCAAAAAACGGCCCCCACCTTTCGATGGAGGCCAGTGCTTCACTTCTGTCTGGCGTGAGCATACGGCAGCGCAGCCTGACCGACAGTAATGCCATTCAAGACTTTTGGTCACCTGGATCAAACAGGCAAATTGGCACCTGGGCGGCGAAGGTCAGCGGAGAGTATTGGAGCACCGGGTGGGGATCGAACCCACGAATACTGGTTTTGCAGAAGCGAGACAACCCGCACTTTCAACAACTTACGTGTAATCAGAGAGCCTCAGAAACCCGCAAAAAACCTGTAGGGAAGATGCTTCGTGGGTTGAAAATGGGTTGGTGAAGAGTCTGGCAGCCATCAATCACGCCCGTTTGGCGAGTACAAGAAGGCAGACCAACCTTGCCTTGCGGTTTGACGTTCCACGAAAGTCAGGGAACCGATGACCAAGCTGTATAAAGCTGACATTTCAATCCCCAAAGAAGCAGGCAAACGGGGCTCCCTTGTAACAGGAATGCTCACCGCAGCAAATGGATTCGAGATGCAGTGTTTGCTGGTCCAGTTCTCTGAAATTGGCCCGTCGAGTCGTAGCGGCCGCATTTTCTTCTACACAGACCACGAGCAGGCAAAGCGCCTGTATGGGCTCACAGGGCCTCTAAACTTCACAGGTACGCTCGCCGCTGGGGAAGGTGAGATGACAACGTTCACAGCGAACGACATCTGGCCAAAGTCCGGCAAGCAGATGCCTCGTCACGAGGCTGTTTACTGGACGCAAAGCTCCGGTCGCATCGGGCAGCTTACCACCCAGAACGTCAAAACTTCTCAGCAAGATGAGAACCAGCAGGACTTTGCGTCGTTCGCATGGTTCGTTGTAAGCCCGTGCTTTGTGCTCCAGATTCTCGCCAACTCGGAGGAGAACGAACGAAAGCAGGTCGTAAGTTCTGAAGTCAAGCAGCAAAAAACAAGGTTCACCCTTCCTGATGGAGCAACCGCCGAAGTCAAATATCACTTGCAGTCGCATCAGCTTGGACCCCTCCAGGAGGTCAAGCAAAGAGGATTTTCCATCCACGTCCGTGGCTTCACGGATTCGGAGAAGACGAAGGAAGAAATAGATGCGTTCCTGCTTCTAGCGTCTTTTGCCTCACGCGAGCGAACCGTCACTTGGCATTGGAATACTCAGTCGCGTAAGGGCGAGTTGAACCGCCACTGGCGATTCAACTTCAGGAAGTTTCGGCGACGAGATGATAGGGAAGAGCCTCTGCTCTTGCGTGATCGTTACGAATGCGCGGAGTTTATGAAGAGGGCACTGGGTGTGTACAGCAAGTCGGGCAACAAGGAACGCCTTAGCTCAGCCGTTTACGCGCTTCTCGCCGAAAATCTACCTATGGAGTTGCGCATCGCGCGGCTCTTCTTCGGTATAGAAGGAGCTTTGATGTTCGCTATGCAAATTCAGGGCTCAAAATTACCGGATATCGGCCCCGTCTTTCGAGAGTTTGCGAGATCGCGCCCTCGTGACTTCAGCGATCTCTGGCCCCTATTTACAGCGAAGCACGGTTATTCGCTGTCTCAGATTCGAAACGCTATCGTCCATGGTGAGGCGTTCGCAGAGAGCAGCTTCCTAGCTTTGAGCTATGCTGCTGAGCATCTGCAGTGGTACTTGGAACGTATCATCCTGATTGCTCTCGGCTGGGATATCGATAGATCGGCTGTTTCGCCCCAAGCACTAAAGAATTACTGCGCGTACGAATGGCAGCTGGCCTTGCAGACCTCATCAATCAGTCTTCGGCGCTGACAGTACGCTGCAGAAGCGCACCATCTGCCTGAGTTGTGGTTGTGTCTCCAGAACGAGAGACCATCGCGACGGTTGCACGCGTACATGTGTGCGGATCAGAGATTAGCAGCAGTCTAACGACGGTCGTTTACGACGGGGTTATGTTAGCGGCAGGGCCCGGATGTCTAGCTATGTCTCTACACTCCCTGTCGCAGTAGCGCTCCAAAGCGCCTCTGGAGCGACTAGGGGCAGCGACGGTTGCGAATCCCGCAGGTGATAAGCCTTCACAAAGGCGAGCCGATCCCCGTTGAACATGTAACGAATGTTGATGAAGAACGTACCGTTGGAGTGCCCGGCTTGCAATGTGCCAATGGATAAGAGACACATTGGACAGGAGA
>CAXTPR010000068.1:0-13290 GCA_964246235.1 uncultured Acidobacteriaceae bacterium | reverse complement strand
TTGCCGGGGTTGATGCGGTACTTGGCGAGCGCCCTGGCGCAGTCAGGATATTTGCGTAGCAGGATGTGGCCGTTGTAGTGGAAGTCGCCAATGAGGGGGGTGTTCCAGCCTTTGGCCTGGATACCTTCCACGATGTAGGGAACGGCCTTGGCGGCTTCGTCGTTGTTCACCGTGATGCGGACGAGTTCGGAGCCGGCGCGGGCCAGCGAGGCGATCTGCTGGACGGTAGATTCGATGTCCGCGGTGTCAGTGTTGGTCATCGACTGGACGACGACCGGAGCGTCGGAGCCGACGCGGATTCCGCCTATGTTGACAGAGACGGAGGGGCGACGGTTGATCTGCGGCATAGCATGTTCAGTTTACCAGTTAGGGTGCCGGCAATCGATCGCGTGTCTCCACCTCAACTACAGAGCTCCTTCCTGCAGAGGTCCTTCGCTGCGCTCTGGATGACGCCCGCTGTAGCAGAACAAGCCACGATCCGGAAAGTGCTACAGGGTCTCGTCGAGTTGAAGAGAGGCGATGCGGTTGGCCAGGTCGGCTTTGGCCGCCTCAAGAGCGGCGGTGCGGGTGGCGAGTTCGCGCTGCTGGGCGGAGAGGGAGTCTTCGGTCTTGTTGAGGTCAGCGACGAAACGGTCGCGGGACGCCTTGTCGGCGTTGGCGAGGGCGGTGATGTTGGCGCGCTGGCGCTCCTCGTCGGCCTTCAGGGCGTTGACGGTGGCATTGGTCTGGTTCACCGCGTTCTGGGCATCGGCGACGCGGCGGCGTGCGTCGAGTATGGGCTGGAGGGCCTGTAGGAGGGCGGGACTGTGATTGGTGGAGTCAAGAAGGACGGTGAGCTGGTTGTCGTCGGATTGTGCGAGGTAGTAAAAGTCCGTGGTGGCTCGGCGGCCGCCAACGTGGAGCCGGGCAGTTTGCCCGGCTCCGGCTTCCACGCGGAAGCGGTAGCTAGTGGCGGTGGTTTCGGCCGGCTTGGGGTCCGAGGTGAGTGTGAAGCCGGGTTCCACGGGGCGTTCGAGCACAATCGTGCGCGCGTCGGCCGCGGAGTTGTGGATCACGTAGGTGACGTCACGGGTTTCGGCGCGGCGAAGGACGAGCACGCCCTTGCTCGCGCTGATGCCGATGACGCGTGAGCCCCCCGACTGGGCTTCAGTAGAGACGTGCACGGCTTCGTCAGCGGCATAGGAGAGCAGGCGCTTTTCGTTAGGGTGGATGGGATCGAGCAGGCCCTCGCCGCCGAAGCTGCCGTTTTCAACCAGTGAGAAGCTGCCGCGGTCGAGCGTGAGGCCGGAGTCGTTGGTAATCCAGAGCGCACGCAGGGGCTGGCCAGTCACCGCGTAGCCGTTCGTGGTGACGAGCGTGACGCGGTTGGCGGGAACTTTGGCCTGGAGGATAGGAACGAGCGCGGACTCATTCTTGCGAATGGTGATGGGCTGCGAAAGCCGGTACTGGAAGAAGTCGTCGAAGGCGGCGGTCTCCGTCTGCGGGGCGATGGAGTCCTGGGCGAGCTGTTCGTAGGATGGCGGGGGCGGGGCGCCGCCGGTGCCGCCGAGCATGCCACCCATAACGCCTCCGGCAGAACCGCCTGCCATGCCGTGCATTGCCAGGGGACCGCCCATAGCCATCTTCGGTGAGGCGTGTGCCAGAGCGCGGCCACTAAGAGGAAGGCTCGTGGCGTTGCCTTCGCTCACCACGACGCTTTGGCTCGCCGCGCCGATGCCGCTCTCGTGCACGGTCGGCGCAAGCTGCTGGGCCGTGGCGATGGGGATCTCGGGGCGGGTGGTGTAGATAGGGTCGGAGAGCGGCTGGGTGAAGCTCTGGGGGCGGCCCGCGATCAGGGAAAGCTCCACGTTGTTCCAATCTTCCCCGACAGTGTTGTCGACCACCGCCCAGCCCTGCAGGGTGGCGCTCTGGGATGTAGATTTCGAGTCCGTGAAGAGGATGCGGTAGGTGGATTTCCAAACAGGGACGGCGGAAATGTACGAGACCTGCAGCTGACGAATTCCGGTGCCATGATCGTCCAGGGTGAGGTGGCGGAGGCCCTGGGAACGATTGTCTGCGAGGAGCTGGAGGTAACGGCTGACGTCCTGGTGGAGTGCGGTATCGAGCAGACGAACGCTGGTCTGCTGGGTGAGCTGGACGGTGCGGATCGTGCCCGATGTTGGGCCGGTGTCGGAGACGACGGTGATGAAGTGCGCCTGCACCTCCTTGAAACCGCCGGTGTTGTCGTCGTCGCTGGAGGGTCTGGGGGTAGCGGTGCTGCGGTCTTCCACGGAGAGCAGGCGACCGACGATGCCGACGCCGGGAGCGTGGACTTCCACCCGCGAGCCGCGAATGGAGGCGTAAAAGTCGGCGGCGGTGGTATCGGCGTTGAGCGCGAGAGGGAGGGTTTTAAGCTGCTGGTCGAGCGGCGTGGTGGAGTTATAGCCCGCGCCGGAAATGCGGCCGCCATTGAGATCCAGCGCGGTGAGGGACTGGAGGACGTCATTGAGCTGGTCGGTGGTGAAGTCGATGGTGACACTGGCATCGCCGGTGACGTGGCCGGTGTGCTCGAAGAAGCCGACACCGTTCTTGTAGAGCGAGACGCGCGTGACGGGCAGGCTGACGGTGTGCTCGCGCGGCTCGGCCGGAGGCTGTTCGCGGGGTGGGACCCTGGACTTTTGCGCGTTGGCAGTGTTCAGGCTGAGGCAGGAGATGAGCAGAGCGGCGATGGGGGCGGAGAGGCGCATGGCGTTCCTTGGGTGCGGTGTTCGGGGTGTTGCATTCCGGCTTGAGGAGAGCGTGCGGGCTTGCAGAGTGGCGACGATGCGGATAAGGCTACGGCGTGGCGGAGCTATAGCTGCATTCCTGCGGCCCCGTAAGGTGATACGTCGACCGGCCACAGATGGACGGAGGACGTAGGTATAGACACCGGGAACGGCAAAAGCGGAGCAGAGGTGCGCGACATATCGCGCCGCGAACCGTGTGGTAGGTTGGACCAAGATTCGGAGATGAGATGGTGAACAGGGTCAGGTGGCCGCGTGAGCGGAAGCAGCTTCTGCGGGCTGCGCTTCCAGCGGCTTTTCTGATGGTGGGCTCTGTGCCTGGGGCGGCGGCGCAACAAGCGAGCGCCTTTGCCGGTCCGGTAGCCCCGGACGAGAAGGTTCTTTCTTTCGGGAGGGCCGCGTTCCCTGCGAATGCCGCTTTGGCTGATCTGCCGGATGCGCCCATGCCGGCAGGCTGGCCTCGCCAGATCGAGAGGATGCCGGTGGCTGGACCGGCTCCGCAAGGGGACGCACTGCTGGAGTCGGGAAAGCTGGCCCCGGCGTTTTTTTCCAGTGCCTCGGAGGGCTATGACCCCTTGCGGCTGCAGCCCGCGGGCATGGAGGGCATGAGCGTGCATCTACCCAGAGAGCGGGAATGGGTGAAGCTGCGCGATTGCCCCTACACGAAGGTGCATGCGCCGGAGTGCGGCGTGCACTGGGGCGAACTGGCGATCTCGACGGCGCTTTTCAACACGTTCCAGAACAGCGGCAATGCCTACACGGGGTACTACTACCGCTACGAGACGACACACGGGAAGTGGTTCGACCGGTATGTGAACTCGGTGACCGGGTATCAGTTCGGAACGTGGTCGGACGGGAACCCCAAGCTGGACGACTATGTGGGACACCCGCTGATGGGCGACATCTCGGACTACCTGTGGATCCAGAACGATCCCAAGGGGATGACGGTCCCGTTCGGAAACAACTACCCGTACTGGCGCAGCCGGCTGCGGGCGCTGGCGTTTTCCACCTTCTACAGCACGGAGTGGAAGCTGGGGCCGTTCGGGGAATCGGGCGTAGGACACGCGGGCGATCATCTGGCGTATGAGGAGACCGAGGGCGGCTACCGGAACGAGACCGGCTTCGTAAGCCTGGTGACGACACCGGTCGGGGGTTTGCTGTGGACCGTGGGCGAAGATGCCCTCGATAAGTACGTGGTGAAGCGGCTGCAGGAAAAGAGCCATAACTGGTTCCTGCTGACGCTGGAGTCGATGGCGTTTGCGCCCGGGCATGCGACGGCGAACGTGCTGCGCTTTCGGCCGCTGTGGTATCGCGACGATCGGGTGGTCAAGGCGAGCAGCGTGTGGAGCGATCCGGACGAGGGCAGCGCGGGCGTAACGGCGGAAGGGCCGGGCGGCAAAGAGACTGCCTTGATGAAGGGTGTTGACAGGGAAGCGCGCGATGAGCGGAACGTTGAGCACTTCATCGGGCGCGTGCCGCCGCCGGATGTGGACCTGCCGGGCGGCAAACATGAGCTGGGCGTGTGGTGGGGATTGTCGCTGCACAGCGGGCACTACCTGGGCTATGACAAAGATGTGAAGTGGATGCCCATCAATGTGAAGTACAGCTACCGCTTCTGGACGCGCGAGACGTTTGCCCTGCGCTACGCGCCGGAACTGACCGCGCTGGCGCTGCTGGATGAGCCGAACTGGGCGCCGGTGGACCAGTACACGCTGCGGCGAAGAACCTACGGCAGCGGCCTCACGCCGGTGGGGTTCGAGATGAACTTCTTTCCACGCAGCCGCGTGCAGCCCTTCCTCAGCGAGCACTCGGGTCTGGATTACTTCTACAAGAAGGTGCTGTCGCCGGATGGGTCGCAGCTGCTGTTTACGACGGACCTGGGGCTGGGAGTGAACATCTTCCGCAAGATGCGGCAGGATGTGACGATCGCGTACCGTTACCAGCACCTGTCGAACGCAAACATTAGCGACCACAATCCGGGGACGGATGCGAACACGTTCTACGTGGGTGTATCGCGTTTCCGGACCAAGGGTGTGCTGTAACGACGCCCCTTTCGCTGCCGCAGAATGTGATCGTTACTTCGACCGCGTGCGACGGAAACTTGTCTCCAAAACCATGCCGCTCCTGCGATGCAGCCCAAACCGGCAACCATAATCCATGGCACGAGAGCTCACCTGTGTCTGCGAAAGCCAACGATCAGCGCGATGGTCGTGACTGAACTCGTCACTGGTGCCTCCGTCTAATGCCGATGAGAAGCCCCGCACTCATCCCAACCGACTGCTGGTGACCCGCTGCGAAGCTGTAGTCGTAGGCCGGTTCCAAGTACCAGCCGAAACGGTGTCTTCCGGTTGGCCAAAACATGAAGTCTCCGGCTACCTCACCAGCCGCAAAATTCGCGGCTTTTCCGTTTTGCCGGAGGTAAATCCATTCCGGACCGACCCCAAGCATAAACTCAGCCTTCTTCGAAAAGGTCCAAGGCTTCTTAAACAATAGGTCCGTGTCCCATTCCGTTGAGTTTGCGGTGAAGAATGGGGAAACGCCTGCTTCGAGCTCCAGCCAATTCTCGATCGGCGTTGTCTCTGCAGCGAAGCTCGGAGCGAAGGTCGCTGCACCACCCGTGGTGTTCCAGCTTGTTGCGGCGCCCATCTCGAGAATGACGCTCGGGTCATCGTCAAGAACGTCAGGCTTTGCAGAGTTGGGATGATCTCCGGCGTGCATCTGCCCGAAGACAGGCAGACACAAGAACAGAAGCACGCACGCCCAAGCGGGCGGCACAAAAATGTGACGCATGGAATCTCCAGTTCGTGATGTATGTGCCGCGGGAAGGCGACTGCACAGCTATCAGAAGCTGGTGATTCGAGGTGGCCGGAAGACAAACGATGGCCGTGAATGGACGTCCCGTGGCGAATCCAGGGATTCGTCCGCACTTGCGATCTGAGTTCTTTCCAGAACAGGTGTCACGATCGGCAGACCCTGCAGAACGCAGCAGGAGCAATGTCCATTGCAAGTGTCTGGCGCGGCGGGCACGTGATGACGCACGACAGGCTGAGACGTGGCGGTCGCGAACGGAGGGCCGTCACACACATCGCAATGGGGCGAATCGATAGTCAAACAGAAGAGCATCGCACACAGAAGCCACGCTACGGCGCGGTTGCGTGATGTGCGACGTTGACTCACCCTTCAAGAGTAAACGAGTGGATAGTACCGAAAACGCTGTAGTCGTTAACAATGACAACCGGCAGCCGCGAACGATGTTCTTGGGGTGAACTAATCTTCTGCCGGTCCTGTGTGATACAGCGCGTTCCAGCATCGATGTGCTACGGTGTGAGGTTTCGAGGCGGAGGCAGGAAGCAAATGTTTGGGTTGACGGAGGAGCAGGAACAGGTGCGGCGGGAGGTGCGGGCGTTCGCAGAGCGAGAGATCGGGCCGCATGTTGCGGAGTGGGACGAGCGCAGCGAGTTCCCTGAGGCGGTGGTGAAGAAGTTGGGGGAGATGGGTCTGATGGGCGTCATTTTCCCGGAAGAGCTCGATGGCGCGGGGATGGGGTATGTGGAGTATGTGCTCGCGGTAGAGGAGCTTTCGCGCGTGGACGGCAGCGTGGGGATCATTGTCGCCTCGCACAACTCGCTTTGCACAAATCACATCATGCTGGCGGGCAACGACGCGCAGCGCAAGCGCTGGGTTTCGAAGCTGGCCAGCGGGCAATGGCTGGGGGCGTGGGGGTTGACCGAGCCGGGCTCGGGCTCCGATGCGGGCGGCATGCGCACCACGGCGACGAAAGTGGACGGCGGCTGGAAGCTGAATGGATCGAAGACGTTCATCACCAATGGCAGCTATGCGGATTGTGCGGTCCTGCTGGCGGTGACGGACCGCGAGAAGGCGACGCATGGCGGCGTATCGGCGTTCCTGATCGAAAAAGGCACGGAGGGGTTCCGCCCGGGCAGGAAGGAGAACAAGCTGGGGCTCCGGGCCAGCGATACGTCCGAGCTGCTGCTGGAAAACTGCTTCGTACCTGACGACAACCTGATCGGCAAGGTGGGCGAGGGCTTCAAGGACGCCATGCGGGTGCTGGATGGCGGACGTATCTCGATTGCGGCGCTGGCGCTGGGCATGGCTCGCGGGGCACTCGATGCGGCGCTGAAGTATGCCGGCGAACGCAAGCAGTTCGGTAAAGCAATTGCCGAGTTCCAGGCGATCCAGTTCAAGCTGGCCGATATGGCGACGCAACTGGATGCGGCGTGGCTGCTGACCATGCGCGCGGCGCAGATGAAGGATGCGGGGCAGCGCGTGACGCGGGAAGCGGCCATGGCGAAACTGTTTGCCAGCGAAGTGGCTTGCAAAATCTGCGATGAAGGCGTGCAGATCCATGGAGGCTATGGCTTTATCAAGGACTATCCGGCGGAGAAGTTCTACCGCGATGTGAAGCTGTGCACCATCGGCGAGGGGACAAGCGAGATCCAGAGGATCGTGATCGCGCGGGAACTGCTGCACCCGCGGTGATTTCAAGACGACTCTGACGCACAGGGCGCTGGTATCCTCGGGTTGTCGATGCAAACCAAAGCGATTTACCCAGGCACCTTCGATCCGTTGACGAATGGGCATCTTGACCTGATTGCGCGTGGGGCGAGGATCGTTGACCACCTGACGGTGGCGATCCTGCGCAACTCCGAGAAGGGGGCTCCGCTGTTCAGCGTGCCGGAGCGCGAGGAGATGATCCGCGAAGCGACAGCGGAGCTCACGAATGTTTCGGTGGCGACGTTCGATGGATTGCTGGTGGACTTCGCGCGGCAACAAGGAGCGAACGCCGTGCTGCGCGGCATTCGCGCGATCTCCGACTACGAGTATGAGTTCCAGATGGCGATGATGAACCGCAAGCTGGACCCGGCGCTGGAGACGCTGTTCATGCTGCCGGCGGAGAAGTATACCTATGTGAGTTCCCGGCTGATCAAGGGCGTGTACAGGTTGGGCGGCGATGTGAGCGCGCTGGTGCCGGCGCTGGTGGTGGAGCGGCTGAAGACAAAAGTGCCGGGACTCGCGGAGTGAGCGAGCAGCGGCCGCTGACGGTGCAGGAGCGCTTCGGGCAGATCGATATCTATGTGTTCGACCAAATCCTGCGCGGCAACATCGCGGCGGGAATGCGGGTGCTGGATGCGGGGTGCGGCTATGGGCGCAACCTGGTACACATGCTGCGGGAAAGCGTGGAGATCTTTGCGCTGGATGCCGCACCGGAGGCGGTAGCGCATGTGCGTGCATTGGCCGCGGAACTGGCCCCGGGACTGCCGAGCGAAAACTTCAAGGTGGGGGTTATCGAGCGGATGCCGTTTTCCGATGACTTTGCGGATGTGGTGATCTGCAACTCGGTGCTGCACTTTGCGAGAGACGAGGCACACTTCCTGGCCATGGTCGAGGAACTGTGGCGTGTGCTGCGGGTGGGCGGTCTGCTGTTCTGCCGGCTTGGGTCGCGCATTGGGATGGATTTCGAGCGGGTGCGTGGCCATATCTTTCGGATTGGGGACGGGTCAGAGTGGTTCCTGGTGGATGAGGCGGCGCTGCTGGATATGACGCGGCAGATGAATGGGGTGCTGGTGGACCCGCTGAAGACGACCATCGTGCAGGACTATCGTTGCATGACGACGTGGGTGGTGCGGAAGCGTCGGCCGTAACCTGCTGGCGGTACCGGTGGGTGAGCGCGGGTGAGTTTCTCTCCGCGCTGAAATCTGAAAGACTGATACACATGAGCACAGCTACTGCACAGAAGATGCTGACCGACCGCATAGATCGCATTGAGGTATCGGCCACCATGGCGATCACAGCCGAAGCGCTGAAGCTGAAGGCGCAGGGCATCGACCTGGCGGACTTCGGCGCGGGCGAGCCGCACTTCGCAACGCCGCAGCACATCAAGGATGCGGCGATCCAGGCGATCCAGAATAACTACACGCGCTACACCGCCGTGGCCGGCGTGCCCGAGGTGCGCCGGGCCATCGTGGACCGGCACGCGGCGGATTTTGGGACGGGCTATGGGCCGGAAGAGTGCATCTTCACCACCGGCGGGAAGCTGTCGCTGTTCGAAGCGATCCAGGTGCTGGTGGACCATGGCGACGAGGTGATCCTGCCAGTGCCCTACTGGGTGAGCTTCAAGGACATCATCCAGTACGCGGGTGGCAAGGCCGTCTATGTGGAGAGCGACGAAGCGGAGAACTTCCGCATTACGGCGCGGATGATTGAGGCCGCGATCACATCGAAGACGAAGGCCATCATCCTGAACACGCCGTCCAATCCATCGGGCGCCGTGGTGAATCCGGAGGACCTCCAAGCGATCGTGCGGCTGGCGCACAAGCACGGCATCTACCTGCTGCTGGATGAGTGCTACGTATACCTGAACTTCACGGGCAAGGCGGTGAGCGGGGCCTCGTTCACGGAATGCAAGGAGCACATCGTGGTGCTCGGCTCGCTCTCGAAGACGTACGCGATGACGGGGTGGCGCGCGGGGTTCGCGCTGGGGCCCAAGCCGATCATCGCGGCGATGAACAAGCTGCAGTCGCAGAGCACAAGCAATGCGGCCAGCATGGTGCAGCAGGCCTGCATCGCAGCGCTGACAGGATCGCAGCAGTGCGTGACGGAGATGCGCGCGGATTACATTACGCTGCGCGACCGCGTGCTGGAAGGGCTAAAGACGATTCCGGGGCTGACGTGCACGGTGCCGGAAGGCGCCTTCTATGTGTATCCGAATGTAAAGACGTTTCTGGGGAAGGGCGGCGTGAAGACCGCGTCGGACCTGGCCGCGAAGCTGCTGAGTGAAGCGCACGTGGTGGTGGTGCCGGGCGAGGCGTTTGGGACCGACGAGCACATCCGGCTGTCGTATGCGGTTTCGGCGGACGTGATCGACAAGGGCGTGGAACGCTTGCGCACCTACATGGGTGGACTGAGCTAAACAATGGGTGAATCGAACTCTTCAGAGCCGCGCTTCGCGCCGGTGATTCTTGCCGGGGGCAGCGGAACACGGTTTTGGCCGCGCTCGCGCCGGGCGCAGGCCAAGCAGGTGCTCGCGCTGGAAGGCGAGCGCACGATGATCCAGCAGACGCTGGATCGCCTGCAGCCGGTATCCGCGGCAACCGACGCATGGGTCATCACGAACGGGTGGCTTGCGGAGATCGTGACCGCGCAGTTGCCCGCGCTCGCAACGGCGAAGATTCTATCCGAGCCGTGTCCCCGCAACACCGCGCCGGCCTGCGCGCTGGTGGCGTTTCTGCTGGAGAAGACCGAACCGGACACCGTGCTCGGCATCTTTCCTTCCGATCACGTGGTGGCGCAGCCGGAACGCTTTGCGGACGTGCTGAAGGCGGGCATCGCACTGGCGGCAGCGGGCGAAAACATAATCGTCATGGGCGTCCCGCCGACTCGGCCCGAGACTGGGTATGGGTACATCGAGCAAGGAGCAGCGGTTGCGGAGAGCTTGCCGAGCCGTCTGGCGCAACTCGATGTCCACCGGGTGCGGCGTTTTCGCGAGAAACCGGATGCGCACACCGCAGAGCGTTTCCTGGCGGCGGGGAACTATCTTTGGAACGGCGGCATTTTTCTGTGGAGTGTGCGTACGCTTTGTGCGGCCGTACGCGAGCATGCACCGGACCTGGCGCCGCCGCTGGAGACCATTGCTGCAGCCCATGGGACACCGGAGTTCGAGGAGGTGTTCGCACGGGAGTACCCGCATTGCGAGAACATCTCGGTGGATTACGCGATCCTGGAACGGCGATCGGCGAAGGGCGAGCGGCGATCCAATATCTTTTGCCTGCCCGCAGACTTCGGCTGGAACGACCTGGGCTCGTGGGCTTCCTTGCATGAGCACCTCGGCCAGCATGAGACTGAAAACGTGATGGACGGCAAGACGACGGGGCTGTTCGCGATCCAGGCAACCGGAAACTATGTGTTTGCCCCCGGCAAGACGGTGGCGCTGCTGGGTGTGGATGGGCTGGTGGTGGTGGAAACGGCGGATGCGCTGCTGATCACGACACGGGCGCGTTCGCAGGATGTTTCCAAGGTGGTGCGGGCGGTGCATGAGGCCGGGCGGGACGATTTGATTTGAGACCAGGCGGCGTTCGTGGCGCTCCCAGATACGAGGATCCCTTCGGCTCCGCTCAGGGCAGGCTTTTCGGCTGCGCGCTCCGCTCAGGACGACACCCGAAGATGAGACATCAATGACGACAAACAACACGGTGGTGAAGTTCGGGACGGATGGTTGGCGAGGCATCATTGCCGACGACTTTACGTATGAGAACGTGCGGGTGGCGGCGCGCGCGATCGCACTCTATGTGCTGGAGCATGAAGACGCCGCTGCAGGAGTGTGCATTGGCTACGACAGCCGGTTCGGGTCGAAGTCCTTTGCGCGTGTGGTGAGCGAGGTGCTCGCCGAGGCGGGAATCCCGGTGATGCTGGCGAGCAAGGTCACGCCGACGCCGGAGCTCTCGTTCGCGGTGCGGGGCAGGAAAGCGGCGGGGGGCGTGATGATCACGTCCAGTCACAATCCGGCTGAGTGGAACGGCGTGAAGTATAAGGCGAGCTACGGCGGGTCGGGTAAGCCGTCTATCATCGCGTCGATCGAAAGCTGCCTGATGAAGGACGTGCCCAGGGCGGCGGAGTCGGCTCGGGTAGAGGAAATGGATTTCGCTCCTCCCTATGTGGCGGCACTGGAGTCGTTCGTCGACCTCCCGGCGATCAAGGCATCGGGCTACCGCTTCCTGATCGACACCATGTATGGCGCGGGCCGCGGGTATGTGGCGGGCATTCTGGCGCGTGCGGGTGTGCCGTATGTGGAGATGCGGAGCGAGTTCAATCCGGCATTTCCCGGAATTAACCCGGAGCCGATCTTGCCGCACATTGCCGAGACGCAGCGCGTGGTGGTGGCGGAGAAGTGCGATGCAGGATTGATCACGGATGGAGACGCGGACCGCATCGGCTCGGTGGACGAGCACGGCAACGTGGTGGATGCGCACAAGATCTTTGCGATCCTGCTGGACTGGCTGCTGACAACGAAAAAGTGGCCGGGCGAGATCACGCGTGCGTTCAATACGACCAAGATGCTGGACCGCATCGCGGCCAAGCACGGACGCAGGCTGCATGAGCATGGGATAGGGTTCAAGTATGTGTGCGATCTGATGCTGGAACGCAACATCCTGATCGGCGGCGAAGAATCAGGCGGCGTGGGCATTTCGCGGCATCTGCCGGAGCGCGATGGGCTGCTGAACAGCCTGCTGCTGGCCAACGTGATGGCCGACCGCGGCAAGACGCTGGGCGAACTGGTGGCGGCGCTGCAGGAGGAGTATGGCGAGCACCAGTATGGGCGCATTGACATGCACATAGCGGACGAGCTGAAGCAGGCGGCGATTGCGCGGGCGAAGACGATCCAAGCGGGAGACGCGGCGTTTGGAGGTCTGAAGGTGCTGGGCGTAGAGACGCTGGACGGAATCAAGTTCTTCCTCGATGTGCCCGGTTGCGCAGCCAAGCCGAACGCAGCGGAGACATGGCTGTTGCTGCGCGCGAGCGGTACCGAGCCGCTGCTGCGGGTGTACTGCGAGAGTTGCAGCCAGGAAAGCGTGGAACAGGTGCTGGCGGCGGCGAAAGCGTTCGTGCTGGAAAGTGAGCACGCTTGATGACTCAAGAAATTCTGGTGCATGCGCAGGGCTTGCTGTTCGATATGGACGGTGTGCTGGTCAGCTCCACGGGTGGGGTGGAGCGGTGCTGGCGGCGCTGGGCCGCGCATTATGGCTTGCCCGAAGCGGAGACATTGACCATCGAGCACGGTCAGCGCGCCATTGACCTTGTGCGCAAGCTGAAGCCGGACATCGATGCTGAAGAAGGCCTCCGGCTGATCGAGGACATGGAGCTGGAAGACGTGGCGGACCTTATGACGCTGCCGGGAGCGGACGCCCTGCTGCGCTCGCTGCCGCCGGGGCGCTGGGCGGTGGTGACTTCGGCGACGGACCGCCTGCTGGTGGGACGGTTGGAGGTCGCCGGCCTGCCCATGCCGGAGCTCTTCATAAGCGCCGACCGCGTGGTGAAGGGAAAGCCCGATCCGGAGCCGTATCGGCGGGGGGCGGAGCTCATCGGCGCGGCTGCTGCGGAGTGCGTGGTGGTGGAAGACGCGCCCAAAGGTGTGCAGGCCGGCAAGGGGGCAGGCTGCCGCGTGCTGGGCATGGTGGGGACGTATGGGGCGGACGAACTGCGCGCGGCAGGCGCGGATTGGATCGTGGGGTCGCTGGAGAATGTGACAGCGACAGCGACGGAGAGTGGTTTGGAACTGCGGCTGCAGGTCGTGGCTTAGGGTTCCCGCCGGGTTTGGCCAGCGAACGAGCGAAGCGCGGGTTTGATCCAGCTGTGAGATATGAGCGGTTCCGCTCTGAGCAGGAACGGTTGCCGCCGATCTCTGTCGCGACAAGCTTCTCTGTCGCCACGATTCTGTAACTACAACTTGAGTGGGGTTGACCTGCCCCCGGAAATTTCTACCAGTTGAAGCTGGAGTTCTCTCGTAAATTGA
>CAXTPR010000067.1:0-14027 GCA_964246235.1 uncultured Acidobacteriaceae bacterium | reverse complement strand
CTTCGGGGCGAATCAGCGCACTGGACCCTTGTGGGTGGGGGTGGGGGGGGGGAACGGCCCGCTAAGGAGGGAGTGGGAGGCCAACTCAGCCGGCCGCATCTGGGAGGAGATGTCCTCCCATGCATTCCGAGCATCTGGAACGAGGCCGTTCGTTGCGCTCAGCAGCTGGGCACGCGAAAGTTCACGTGGATGAGTCCGTGAGCCTCGCCCGTGGAACGCTTTGGAGGCTCACCATTGGCGATCTGCCGATGTCAGACACGCCCGTGCGCCGGAGGTGCTCGCTATGCTTCTCGCGATCGCGGAGAAGGCTTGTACCAAATCATGGTACAGTTAGACATGGTCATCCCGAAGAGCCCGGCAGTCATTCTGAAAGAGAAGCTTGATGCTTCGGGGTGGACGCAGGACGAACTAGCAGCAATCACTGGCAAGAATCGCTCACAGATCACCAAAATCTTGGCCGGACTGACAAACATCTCTCCCGAGATGGCCGTGGTTCTCGCCGCAGCGTTCGGGGACGCGGCGGAGGACTGGCTGCTTTGGGGTTCTCAATACGAGCTCTCCTTGGTTGATGCTCCAGTCGAGGAGATAACAAAGCGAGCGAAGCTATACGCTGATCTGCCTATACGTGATATGCAAAGGCGGGGCTGGCTGTCTGTGACTGCGAACACTGCAGCGCTTGAAACCGAACTCGATCAGCTTGTGGGTGAGCCCGTCTGGCAATTAGCTGCTCGCAAGTCGGATCCGATCAGCGAGCTCTCGCCTAAAGAAAAAGCGTGGGCTCTGCGCGCTCGTCAGCTTGCGGCTACTCTGATCGTTGATCGATACGAAGAAGCGCGCCTGCCTCAACTCATAAAGAAGCTTCGTGTACTCGCCGCTTATCCAGAGGAGGTCACGAAGCTGACCGGCGTCCTGGCTGGGTTTGGCATTCGCTTCCTCATCGTTGAACCTCTCACCGGGTCAACTCTCGATGGAGCAACGTTCTGGATGGGCGATGTTCCGGTTATCGCCATGACGGCGCGTTTCGATCGCAACGATAATTTCTGGTTCACCTTGTTCCACGAGCTTGGACACGTTGTTGCAAAAGACGCTTACTCGTTTGACAGCTTTGGCAACAACACTGAAACCGGTTTTCAAATTGGGGAGCCCGCAGCCGAAGCCGCAGCTGATTACTTTGCTGCTGATACGCTTGTGCCGGTCAAGGAACTGACTTCGTTCATCGGACGCGTCGCTCCCCTTTACCAAGAAACTCGAATCGTTCAGTTTTCCATTCGCGTGAAAATGCATCCAGGGATCATCCTCGGTCAGCTTCATAAACGTGGCGAGGTAAGCTACGGAGCTCACCGCAAGCTAATCGCCAAAATCAGAGAATCCGCTACACGCACCGCCCTCACAGACGGGTGGGGACATAGCGTCTCACCCAAACTTCTCAATGGAGATTAGGCAGCCGTATGAAAAAAGTGAAAGCAACACCGGAACGCATGAAGAAGAAGGCGCAGATGGAGTATGTGCTCGAGCAGTATAGGCAAGCTCATCCCAACTCTGATCCCGCTATAGAACCTCACTTAGTTTCACCATGGGCAATAAGCAAGGGGTTGATCACACCTCGCGTAGCGACCCAGGAGGAGGTTCTGCGTCGTGATCTCGCGAAGCATCTGAAGAGCGAGTACATTACTGACCCACAAGAGCGTAGGGTGCGAAAGAATCACTCTATACCCATCGAGGTCCAAACTCAGGACGGACTTAAAAGGCGATCGCGTTGGTACACTCTGTTCGAGGCACCGCCAGCTCATATGCAGCTTTCCAGCGCTCTGCGCCGGAACATGGCCTTGAGTGATTGCCTTCAGTTGGAATTGGATCTTCGCTCATACAACGACAATAATGTTTACGGAGCGAAGCTGCCAAAGCAGGACTACAATTTCAATCCAGACATCGAAGAGCGTGATCTTCCGACCACATATCCTGATAGTCCGCCCGATGATGAAGAATGACGTTAGGTGAGAGCCTCACTACAAACCACTCGCGGGATCTGAGACCCTGCTTTTTCGGAAACCCGGATCTCCTGTTCGCGCAGGTTGTGCTGGTCGTACATCTTGGCGAGAGTTCGGTATAGGTGATCGCCCACAACATTGTTGCGGCGCAGCCCAGTAAGTTCACGCTTTACCGCGCTTGTAAGCGACGAAGAACGGAAAGCTCTTTCGAGCACGGTTACCGAAGAACGAGTATCGTCATCATACTCGAGTACAGCCGCGAAGCTGCGCAATTCTCGAAGGGCATACCTCTGTCCATGTGAGAGTGAAAGGCTGTGCTGCCGTTCGGTTTTTCGGTGCTCCACCTCAGCGGCGAAGAGGCGGCGGACAATCATTACCCGGTCATTGTGATATGCCGGGAGGTGGTTTGCCGGAGTGCCAGCTTCGCACTTCAACGTTCCGAGCACAGCCGGTATGTCGCGCGTAACAATTGTGCCTTCTCCATCCGTGATGAACAGTTGTTGGTAGTCTCCCGCCTGGCAGAATACGAACGTACCGCTGGAGAGTGACGATTTTGCTGAACGGATTCCGTCGCGGAGAGCGGCGATGCGGTCGTACTCAGCTGGGTTTTCCGCCTTTAGGTGTCGAAGTATCTCCTCGGCTTCGTTCAAGCTGAGCAGTTCATCCTCTTCGAAGAGGTTCAGATTTTCGGCCTTGCCTTCGTAGATGGCGTACATTGCCTCTTCGTTGATCTGCTCCGAGGGATCGAGAATGGCCGAATCTTCTCCGATGCTGGTGTGAATTTCGGCGATGCGGTTCTCCAGCTTCTGCCGCAGCCCCAGGTACTTGTCCATGCCGGTCTCAGGCAGGAAGTTCAGGCCGTACACGGTGTCATGGTCGCTGCCGATACGATCTATGCGGCCGAAACGCTGAATCAAACGCACCGGGTTCCAGTGCAGGTCATAGTTGATGATCGTGTCGCAATCCTGCAGGTTCAGTCCTTCTGAAAGCACATCAGTAGCGATCACGGTGTTCAGCTCTGTATCGCCGGTCTGCCACGTGTATTCAGGATTCGAATGGGGAGAGAAGCGCCCCACTGCGCGGAACTTGCTCTTGTCGCCGCTGACAATAACATCGATGTCCTGATGCTTACCGCCAGCATTTAGATTGTCGAACAGGTATCGAGCGGTGTCTGCATACTGCGTGAAGATCAGGCGCTTGCCTTTCGTTAAGGTCTTCTCCGGCAAAAGACCTAAGAGCGTTTGAAGCTTCGCATCCTTTGCCGGCGTAATCGGAGCGACCTGAGCAAGTGTGCGCTCCAGGACATCGATATCGTGCTCGATGTGCTCCTTTAACTTGCCCACGTGGAAGTCTTCGATTCGGTACGTTTTCGAGACGTTCTCCAGAGCCGAAAGGAATGCGCTGTCATCCAACCCATCCGAGGTGTAGAGCAATGCCTGCGCCTGCTCTCCTGCGGGCACGAAGCCCAGTTCCAGTGAGTGCAGGAATGAGCGATGTGTATTCAGCAGCCGCGAGATGGTTTCGCGAAAGGCAAACACACTCGACTCGAAACGTTTGAACAGCAGCACCCTCATGAGGCCACGAAGGTTTCCTGCGGCGCGTTGCAGGCTGGCGTAGGGTTCGTGCTGCGCGGCAGCGTTCTTCACGTAACGAAACAGGCCGTAACGTGCATAGGTCAGCTCGCCAGGATAAAGCCGCGGCAGACCGGGTTCCGGTCTGCGCTTGGAACCGTCTTTATTGAGCTCCGTGCCCAGGGAAGCCCGGAGTTCGCTATAAAGCCCCTGATACGTGTCTTCAATGCTGTATTCCACAGTTTGCAGTTCGCGCACCGGAAAGAACTGATCCTTGCCACCCACCTTGACGTAAGCGCGTCGCTTGCCTGACAGGTATTCGCTGAAGGCAGTCCGATCCACCGGCTTGTGCGTCTCCGAATCGAAGCCATAACCTCTCAGGATTTCGTTGCGCGTGCGACGAATCAGCAAGTGCCTCAGCAGTCCAGGCAGGGTACGCTCCCGCTTCTCTATCAGGTTGAAATATTGCCGAAGGTCTGGCGGGTCGATTGGCAGATCAGTCTTGTCTGTGGAATGGAACAGCTTAATTTGATTGAACACATCCCACGAAGCGCGATTTCGCGGCGTTGCTGTGAGCAGGCAGCAGCGCCGAGCAGGGTTCGCGTCCATGTACGCCTGCACCAGCTTGTGGCGCTGCGTTCCCGTGTTCCGCAGATTGTGGCTTTCGTCAATCAACAGAAAGTCACGATCCTTGTACTTGATGTCGTCCAGCAAAATATTGCTCGCATCGTCTCCCTCGTAGAGGAAACCCATCGAAAGAACATTTGCGTTGAGTTGATACCCCTCGTTGTACCGCTCCCACATTGCCTTCAGCGGCGCCGGACACAGAATGAGAGCGCGGGTGTGATCTGTCCGCTCAAAGTGCTTGACGATGGCCGCGCCGATGAAGCTCTTTCCCAGACCTACTACGTCGGCAACGAACGCGCCACGCTGGTCACGGATGATGCGAGTGGCGCTTCGAACCGCGTCCTGCTGAAAGCGCGCCAGGTGCTGGAAGATGTCGTCATCCCAGAGCACATCCGTATCGTCTGTCTCTTCTACACGATCTTTCAGCAGGCAGTACAGCGTCTTCATGTAGATGTCATAAGGAGTTACCCTCGCCACCACCCAGCTCTGTTGCATCTCGTGCATCAACGCGGCGTCGAACTCTTCCGACTCGTCCCAAAGCTCATCAAACCAGCGCACCAGCTCATCGTGGTTGTTGTTGCCCTGCACCACCACGTTCAGCTCCGTGTTATGGGTGATGCCGCTGAGCGTCAGGTTTGAGGAACCGACGACGGCGATGCCCTTCTCGTGTTTCGTGACGGGCTGGCCAAGGAGGTTGTATTGCTCCCCATAGGTGAAGATGTAAGCCTTGGCGTGCATCCGGCCTTTGGTGTAGACCCTCACCTTCAGCCGCTTCTCTTGAATCAGCCGCACCAATACCTTGACTGTCTCTTCTACGGCATCGGTCTGATCGGCCAGCTCCAGACTCTCGCGCACGTTCGCGGCAGTATCTTCTGCCATCCGCTCTCGCTCCACCTTCTTCGGGAAGGCGGCCGCTTCCACATCGGCATCCACCAGGTCCAGTCGGCGATGTCCTTCCGCAAGTTGCTCCACCGTCTCTCGATTAGTAGTGTTGCCGATCAGCAGCCGCAGGTCCTTCACACCTTCCAGCGACTTCGCAATACCCTCTAATCCAGAGACGAAGAAGTAGCCCACCGCGAAGCGTGCGGCTTCCGTGCCACCCAACATCTGAGCCAGAGTGTCCACGAGCTTGGAAGTGCGGTTGTCGATGATATCGTGGGCGGCCATTAGAGGGCCTCTTCAAACAACTCAACAGCAATTTCCTCGATGCTGGCCAGAAGCTCGGCAGAACGCTCGCCGTCGGGATCATTCATTTGTAATTGCACCAACTCCGCTATACGACGCTGAACTTCCGATGATGCGATTGGCACTGGAATCCGCTCAAGCTGCCCCTTGTTAATGCTCAGGTATCCTCCGGCTAGGTGTTTCGCTTGAAACTCATTCGTGTACCACGCACTGACCACATCCGAGTTAAGCCAGCCCAAGAGGTAAAAGGGGTCTACCTGCCATCCGGTGATCGAATATACAGCTACTCCCACGGCGACGGGTGTTTGGCAAAAGGCAGCCTCCAGCCGCCTTGTCATTCCTGCTACGACGATTTTTGGTCCTTTGAACATCGACCATTTGCCTTGAGTCACGAAGTCGAAGTTTGGACTCAGGAATGGATCAGCAAACTGCTGATTCATGTAACGAACATTCCCGAACTCGATGGAGTACGGGTCGATGTTCCTCGTGACAATAAAAGGGATAGAGTCATCGCTCGACGGTCCCTCGGTTATCGCATTCAGCAACGCCTGTGCGGCGAAGCCGGTCGTTCCTCCATGCACTAGAGCTATTTCGCACAAAGGTTTTGCTCCCGCGACCGCTGCCCCTGGTTTCAGCGCCCAGGAAGTTCCGTCTGAAGCGAAGATTGTGTTCTGAGGCACTAGCCTGGGAGCATGTACAAGCAGTGTATCCACGGAAGTAATCCCGTCAAAGATGGCCGTCTCTCCTTCTTCTTTCGAAGTCTGAACCGCGGCGATGACCGGGTAAACAGCGGCGCTTTCGAACACACCGAGTGTAGATATGTCCGCAAATGCTCGGATCTGGAACTGCCCTAGCAAACGCCGGATTGCAGTACCGTATTTGGCTACCATGAACTTATCTGGCGTGATGAGGACCGTTTGCGCACCTGCTTTCGCTAGTCGAAGAGCAAGTTCCCAAAACACAACGTAGATATCGTAGTGTCCGTCTGCACTTGAATATTGACGTTCTAAGTGATTCTTGTATGCCCTTCCCATCCCGCTTAGAAGGTTCTTTCCACTGATGTATGGGGGATTTGCTATAACTAGGTCGAAACCGCCTTTCGTAAACACTTCAGGGAAGTCTATGACCCAATCAAATTCCGCAGCTCCCCTGTTTGCAAATACTCGGATGTCCTCACGTAGGTGAACTACTCGTTCCCTGAGTTGCCGCTTTTCGCTGTCGTGAGACCGTAGATAGCTACTCTTAGCCTGAAGCAACGCTTCCACCAACGGTTGCTGTAGACCCATTTGCAGCGCTCCCGGACTGGGCGAGCAGACACTATCCCCAACCTCAATCTTGTAATCCAAGTTCGGGAGCGGTTCCGGCTTTGCTCCGCCGTAGTCCACCGCGAGCGACAGCCAAAGCCGCAGACGCGCGATATTGACCGCGAACTCGGCGATATCTACGCCGTAGATGTTGGTCTGGATGATCTCCAGCTTGCGGTCGTAGACTTTTTCGTGGTCCAGTCTCTTTGTTTTGAAGAGGCTTTCGCGCAGATCCAGCAGTTCATGCAACATGCCGAGCAGATAGGCACCGGAACCGCACGCCGGATCGCAGACGGTGACGCGCCGCAAGGCGTTCAGCACACCCTCGGCATCGCGGATGTCGTCAGGCTCGTGCCTGTCTATGAAACGCGCAATCGCCTCTTTCGACTCGTTTGCGACCTGTGTCTCCAGGTAGCCCTTCAACGCTTCGCGGCACATGAAGCTAACAATGGGTTTCGGCGTGTAGTAGCTGCCGCTCTCATGCCGACCCGTTACTAGCTCTTCAAAAATCTTTCCCAGCATTTCGGGATCGACGGCCACTTCAACATCGAGCGGCGTTGATTCCGTGATGGTGAAGTTGAACCGTTCGAAGAGGTCGTTGATGACCGCATCGAGGCCAGCGTCGGTAATCCTGATCTTCGGGTTGTCGTCGTCCGCATCCTTCTCAAATAGCCCGCCGTTCAGGTAGGGCACATCGCCGATAAGGTCCTTCAGTCCGCCGCCCCGGTTAATCCCGACCAGGTTCACCTCAGACGGCCCGGTGTTCAGCCCCAGGAAGAAGAGCGGCTTGAGCCGGCCTTCGTAGAAGCTGCCCTTGTTGGCAAAAGTGTCTCGCTGGTGCGCGGTCCACAAGGTGCAGAGGTAGTCCGCGTTCCCCCCGTAGCGCAGCCATCCCTTCTTCTGGATGAAAGCCAGGAACATGAGTCGGTTGAAGAGCCGCTGCGTGAAGAGGTTCCGTGCCTCTTCTCCTGCCTGGTCGGCTGCAAAGCCTTGAATGCCAGCTTTGACCAGATCGAAGACTCGCTTGTATTCCGCGAAGAACTTCTTCGTGACCGGTCCAACGTCGAATGCCTCATCGAAGCGCGCCTGGATGCCGGAGAGCGGCAGGTGCTTGAGCACCTCCCCGTCCAGCTTCGATAGCTGCTCGGCTGCCGTTCTCAGGCGTTCCCCATTGCCAACGGTGATGCGGCGGAACAGCCGGCGCTTCTGGCCCTCCGGCTCGTCCTTGACGTTCAAGAAGTGGAAGCGCTTCTGCGGCTGGTCTGAGAACACGAACAGCGCATAGGGATACTGGTCCAGCAGTTCCGTAACGATGGCACGCTCCTGGGTCAGCAGCAGCTCCGGGGACGCGAGCCGGCAGTAAATGATCTTGAAGCTTTGCTCATCGCCAAACAGGACCCGCGTGTTGCCGCCGATGGTCGCGGTGATTACCGGATCAGCTGCCAGGAGGGTCTTGGTCGTCTCTTTCCAGTCACGCCGGGAGATCGGGGCTTCTTCCCGATCCAAATTCAACTGGGCCTGAAGCGTCTTCAGCGACTGCAGACCATTGAATCGCTCCAGAATGTTCAGGAGGATCTGGTTATCGTTCTGTGCGGGCATTGGCAGGCAAAAGCTCCGTTAGACATCCAGATGAAGTTGCTGTTTTGCGAACTGAGCCAGAGAACATGCTGCTTAACTCTAAAAGCTCCGGGAGATGTTCGCCTCGCCTGCCTCTCTGGCAGTCACCTGATGGTCAATGCCATTCCATCGGCCGCTTCACAGTCTTCCCGCCTAAACCAAACGGAACCGCGCCGGAGAACTGGGCAGTCGACAGATCTGCTGAGGTGATGTGTCGAACAAAATTGCCGAATGTGGACAGTTTGCCAGGAGCTTTGCCGTCGAGGATGATCATCCCCGATAGGCTTCTTGATTTTATCTCGCAAGATGCGAACAGGTTGGTTTAGGTCTGTGTCCTGCGACAGGACCGCCGCGACATCAAAGAGTTTCGCTCGAAACCTCATTTCATCTTGTGTGCCGAACCAGATGGCGCATCGCTGTTGAGAACCTGAGTGATCTTCGACACGAGCCTTTGACGGCGCTCGTTGTAAAAGCTCTGAAATCCATCGAGATTGACAGGGACGATGCCGAGCAGGTGTCGTGAAATGTAGTCTTGCCGTTCGTCAACCTTCTTGAACGTGCTTTTGATCCATTCGGCAGGCATTTGATCGTTCTTGGCCTGATTGTCGGCGCCTTGCAGAAGCTGGAGATTGCCTAAACGGTCCTTCTGGTCCTGCAGGTTCTCCAACTTTTCTTGGGACATTCCTAGTTGCTTCAGCTTGCGAGCGTGGAACACAGCCGTGGGGAACACGTGATCGATATGGAACTGATTTCTTGTGTCTACGAAAGGAAACAACAGCGTGAGTAGCCCGAAGAGGTCCTTGGAACCATATTTCGTATCCGCGAGTTCCTCGACCTCCTCTTGACTGAACTGCAGGCTTTTTCCTCGGGCTCGCATCTCGCGTTCGAGCGCTTCGACAGGAAAGCTGGCGTGAGAGCTGCGAATGATCTCACGTAAAGCTGTCAAGAGCACATCAAGAGCGCTACCCCAAACGCCTGGTTTGATAAGGGAGCGGAAGAGCCACTGCTTCACTCTGGCTCTATCGTTCGACTCAGCCTTTGATGTGAGGTAGTTCTCTTTGCAGTCTCTGGCATGCAGATAATATGCGACCGGAAGTAGAGCACTGTCTGCAGTAATCGTGTCCCGAGAGAGCCCGAAGCTCGCAACCAATCTGGTAGCTAGCAGTAGGCTGTCGGATACCTTAGGCCAACTCTGCTCCAACTTTTTCATGTTCTCACGGTTGAAGTTCTCGACCTTGAACCCAACGCTAGCGATATCGGAAAGCATCAGACCGGCTTTCAGAACGAAGTCCTTGGAGAAGTTGAACCCTAGACCGGTAGCGTTCAGTGTACTCACTAAGCTGTTGATCTGAGTCCGTGCATCACCTTCCCATTGAGCAGTAGCAATCGATAGAAGCAAATCTGAGTACGAGAGGACTGTACCGCCACTGTTCGTGCGGATGAAGATGTTCAAAACCTTTTCAATATCTTGGCTCTCTTCCTCGTAGTAGCTGATGACGTGAGCATGGTGCACCATCGACTGAAGTTTGTGCAGTGACTTCACCGCAGCCGTCGCATTACCGAGACCTTTCTCGGCAAGGTAGACCATTGGCTCAGATGGATCGACCATGTCGTATATCGCTGAGACCGGGAACCAGAACTCTCCGTTTACAAGCGCGGCCGCTCGCTCAACAGATAAGAACTCGAAGCGGAATATTGCGCCGTCCTCATCAGGCTTCGGCACATGGAGCAGATCGAGGTAGAGCTTTTTGACCGGGAAGGCTTTTGGGCTATTCCACCATTTGTGTGGTTCTTTCACCGCGATAGAGCCTCGGAGCCCGATATTGAGCGCCGTAAGCCGTTGCTGCCCGTCCAGCACTGCTGTTACCGGACCTTCTGGAGGCTTTCCTAAAGGAGGACAGTGGGGCTTATCACGCTGGTGGTAGTCACGGCTGAAATCAAAGAAACGGAAGCTCTTGGAAGTCGATTGCTCTATCTTCCAGAAGAGAAATGAGCCTACTGGGAAGCCCTGCATGAGGCTATCAAACAGTCGGCAGATCTGCTTGGGGCTCCAGACGAATTCACGCTGGATCGCAGGTAGGACATAGTCGTGCTTGAAGACACGGTCGAGTGTCGATCTGACGGTAATTGCGGTCTGGTAGGGCATTAGCGAAGCATATCGTACCGTTGATTGCATGCTTTCTCTGAAAACTGTAAAGGATCGCTTCGGTCAGCACTGCTATCGAGAGTTCACCACCGACGGTTCATCTCATTGCGTAGGCCACTGCGGCGACCGATACTCAGCCCGTAGCTTCCACGCCACGTTCTTCGGCCCGGCGCTCAGGATGCGGACCATTCTCCGCCCAGCGTGGCGCTGAGCCTGTCACCGCCTTCCAGATGCGTTTTCTTCGAGCATGGTCGAGCACGCTCGACCATGCGGGCTGCTGAACCATCTCGGGGAGCAGCTCGTAATCGGCACGTCGCATTTCGCATACCCGAAGCCGCCTCGGAAGAGGCGTTCGCCCAGACGCTCCGGGAGAGCGACCACTTCGCAGTGTTGTTCGTCTTGGCCGGGAGTCGGACCGAGGTGCCGTTCGAGTAGAACTCGACCGTTGTTCAAGGTGTTAGGTGCATGAATACAAAATGGCTGTCGGCTGCGACCCTGTAGCGGCGCATTTTCTTCGCTGCGCGGGTCGCGTAGCTTGCCGGCAATCCGTGCATCTCTAGTCAGGTCTTGAGCGGGTTCGCAAAGCTCCGGGTGACGGCGTCCCTTTCCACGTCGGTCACATCAATTCCAAGGTATGCAGAAGACGCCACGCAGTTCGTATAACGGTGCGGCCGCCCGTCACCGTCATCTGCACCTTTGCAGAGTCGTGTTCGAACTTGACCATGTCCGCGGCCGTCAGAGGCCGATACTCGTGGCTTGTTCAGCACGTTGCTGCTGTGCCATCTCCTGCCCCTTGGCTGGGTCGGGGCGTGATGCTTTCCCTCTCCCATGACACGATCGAGCGCAGCGCGCTGTGAGATAGTGTTCTTCTGCTGATCGTAGAACTGCCCGCTTGGTCCGTCGATGTGGATGTGCCGGTGGGTGCCGGTATGCTGATAACTCTGCACCGTTCCGTTCTCCTGTACCCAGCCGAACTGACGGGCATCGTCGGCGTGCAGCTCTCGGTTGATGGGAGCGTAGTGGCGCTCGTGTTCGGCGGGCGTGTAGATACGCTCCGTTGGGGCCTCGCGGCTTGAGTTCTCCGGAAGAAAGCCATGTTGTGCGTTGTTTTCCATGTTCTTTTCATTCATTTCAGGTTGGGGTCTGGGCTGGTGCCGGAAGTCGGCGGCTGAAGACTTCGAAGTATCGTAGCTGAGGCGCTGGCCGAGTGCCGCGGCATCGTTGGTATAGATCTGCGCGTCGTGCGAAGCTCGCGACACAGAGACGTAGGCAAAACGCGTGTTGATGAGCTCCGGGTGGGCGCGAGTGTCCATGTTCACCAAAACGCGTTCGGCGGTAACGCCTTGCGAACTGTGCGAGGTCACGGCGTAGCCGTGGTCAAAGTGCCGCATCTTCTCGGCGTCGAAGGTTACGACTTGGTCACGGCCGTCCAGCTTGGCGGTCACGTGTCCTTCATGGATTCGTTGGACGGTGGCGAGGTCGCGGTTGGCAACGCCCAGCTCACGCGAGGGAGCGGTGAACTGGATGCGGTCGCCGACCGCGAAGTCGCGGCTGATCTGCTGGTAGGCGCTAACGCCCTGCAGGCGCTTCGGGTCGTAGGCCACTTCGGTGCCGTCGGGCCGCTGGACGGTGATGCGGTTCGCCGCGGCGTCCACGGCGGTCACGTTCGCGTAGCTTCCGCGCTTCAACTCGAGTTCTTTGCTGCCGGTGTTGTAGTGCAGCACGTTACCCACGCGGTACTGCGCGGCCCACTGCCGGTCGGCGCCGGTGAGTTCGTTGCGCGGAATGAGCGTCGGCAGCAGGTGGTCGCTTCTGGAAAGAAGCTCGCGTTCCTGCAGTTCGCTTCGAACGGCCCGGTTGATCTCGCGGCGACTGGCGTTGTCAGGTGACACGATGATGGTGTTCTTCGGCCGGGACGCGTATTCGCGCGCGATCGCGGCGATGCGGTCCGCTCGCTCCACCACTTGGTGGACCCGGCCTTGCTGCTGCAGCATCTCGACGCCGGCGGCAGTCTCGTTCTTGGAAAGCTTCTCGACGGCGGCGAGCAGTTGCGGATCACGCTGCCGCACAATCTTATCGAGGAGCGCGGTCCTCATCCCCGCGTCCTGCATCTGCTCAAAAGGTTTGCCTGCTTCAACGCCTTGGTGCTGGCGCCGTGTCGCCGATTACGAGGACGCGGTCCTGCGGGCCGATCTTTGTTGAGGAAGTCGCGCATCTGCCGCGTGCTCGCGAGGCTGGACTCGTCCAGCATGTAGAGGTGGCGGCGCTCGGGGTCACCCTCGGCGCGCTCGTTTCCGCCGCGCTTTAAAAACCGCTGCAGCGTGGTCGCAGAGATCCCGGCTTCCCGGAGTTGGTTGGAAGCCTTGGAGGTCGGAGCGAAACCTTCAACGGCATAGCCTCCCTGTTCGGCGCCCTCACGGATGGTGGCAAGCACGGTAGTTTTGCCCGAGCCGGTCCCGCCTGCGATGAGGCCGTTCTTCTGTGCGCCGATCAGTTCCACAACGGTATTGCGCACGTGGGTGGGCAGGCTGCCCGACTCCACGAGCTCGTCGGACGTGTACCAGCGATTGAATTTGCGGATTGTCAGCGTTGGCCCGTTGACGGACGACGGCGCACCGACCACAGCGACTCGCGAGCCATCCGGCAAGCGCGTGTTCAGGATGGGGTTCTGCGGCGTCAGGTCCTGCCCAAGCACGCGGGCAACGCGCACGATGGCGGCGAGCAGGCGTTCGTTGGTGTAAGGCTCGCGGAGCGTGACCGGCTCCACGACACCGTTCCGGTCGGCGTAGACACCGCGTGTGCCGTTGATCATCAGGTCGGAGATGGAGGAGTCGAGCAGGAGCGTGCGCAGCTCCTCGGGAAAGTACGGCAGAATCAGTTCGTAGCTCACCGGCGTGCTCCGTTCTGTGCAGGGATTGTCGGCCGCTGCGTATCAAATTCTGCGACCGGTGCGGCCTCAATCGGATCGACCGAAGCACGGTTCTCGTGGAACTCGGTGATGGTCAGACCCAGCGGGTTGATGGTCTCGAACTGCGGGAAGACGCGCGCCTCATCGCTCACCTGCTTGGGGTTCAGATAGTAGGTCACGGACAGCAGCCAGTGCTCGATGCGGGGTTCGTGCGAGTTGCGAGCGGAGTAGAGCCTGTCCACGTTCATCAGGGCCGTGCCCCTGGCCATCGTCGCGCCAGCGACGGTCTCCTGCTGCATGGACGTAATCGTGACGTTCTTCACTTCCACGTCGCTCTGCTCGACTTGGCCGGAAAGCACCTGGGACGCGAAGTGTGTGTTGTTGTCGTCGGTCATGTACTGGGCCGCGAGCTGCTGCGAAAGGAAGTAGTAGCTCAGCGGGTACTTGGTGGCGACGGTTTCGCGGTTCACGGTGAAGCGGTAGTTGGCCCAGTCCGTGAGGTAGGTCCGCACTTCGCCTTCGCGCGGGCTGTAGCTCAGGTCGCTGTACTGGATCGCCTGGGCACGGCCCATCTCGTCGATACGCACGTAGCGGTTGGGAACCGGCCGGTTCGCGAGCGAGTGGATCAGTGGCGTGCCCGATCTTTTGTGCCGTTGAATGAGTTAGTGTAGCGCAGCTATT
>CAXTPR010000066.1:0-14521 GCA_964246235.1 uncultured Acidobacteriaceae bacterium | reverse complement strand
GATTCTGGTCATCGGCTCCGGACCGATCGTAATCGGCCAGTCGGCTGAGTTCGACTATTCAGGCACGCAGGCCTGCAAGGCTCTCAAGGCAGAGGGCTATGAGGTCGTGCTGGTCAACTCCAATCCGGCTTCGATCATGACAGATCCGGATGTGGCTGACCGCACCTATATCGAGCCGCTGACGCCGGATTATCTGGAGGAGATCCTCCGCGTGGAAGCGGAGTCACTCGATTGCACCAAGGGCAGGTTCGCCGTGCTGCCTACGGTAGGCGGCCAGACAGGTCTGAACCTGGCCGTTGACCTTGCGGACCGGGGCGTGCTGGAACGGTATGGTGTGGAGCTGATCGGCGCCAAGCTGGACGCCATCAAGAAGGCAGAAGACCGGCTGCTGTTCAAGGACGCGATGCAGAAGATTGGGCTGGACATGCCGAAGTCGAAGCTCGTGAACAATATTCGCGATGGCTTGGAATTTGCCGGTCAGCTGGGCTTTCCAGTCGTGATCCGGCCGAGCTTTACGCTGGGCGGCTCGGGTGGCGGCATCGCCTACAACCGCGAAGAGCTGATGGAGATTCTTTCCCGCGGGCTGGATCTTTCGCCGGTGCACGAGTGCCTGCTGGAAGAGTCGGTGCTGGGCTGGAAAGAGTATGAGCTGGAGGTGGTGCGCGACCTGAACGACAACGTCGTGATCATCTGCTCGATCGAGAACTTCGATCCGATGGGCGTGCACACGGGTGACTCGATCACCGTGGCGCCGGCGCAGACACTCACCGACCGCGAGTACCAGCGCATGCGCGATGCAGCCATTGCCTGCATCCGCGAGATCGGTGTCGAAACTGGCGGCAGCAACGTGCAGTTCGCGGTGAACCCGCAGAACGGCCGCATGATCGTGATCGAGATGAACCCGCGTGTAAGCCGCAGCTCGGCGCTGGCTTCCAAAGCTACGGGTTTTCCGATCGCGAAGATTGCGGCGCGCCTGGCGGTCGGCTACACGCTGGATGAGTTGCAGAACGACATCACCAAGGCCACACCGGCGTGCTTCGAGCCGACCATCGACTATGTTGTCGTGAAGATTCCCAAGTGGCAATTCGAGAAGTTCCCCGGCGCGGACGAGACGCTCGGCCCGCAGATGAAGTCGGTGGGCGAGGTCATGGCCATCGGACGCACCTTCAAGGAAGCGCTGATGAAAGCCGTGCGTTCGCTGGAGACCGGGAAGAAGGGCAGCGCGGATTCCATCGAGCCGCGCCGGCTGACGCAGCGGCTGGTGACTCCGCATCCGGAGCGGCTCGCGTATCTTCGTTACGCGTTGGACCATGGCATGAGCGTGCGCGAAGCGGCAAGGCTTACGGGGATGGACCCGTGGTTCCTGCACCAGATGAAGGCCATTTCGGATGAGATGAAGGCCGTGGCCACGGCGGCAAACGACGGGAAGAAGGGCTCGTTGCGGCGCGCCAAGCGCGTGGGGCTTTCCGATGAGCGGATTGCGCTGGCCTTGGGCATGGACGGGAAGAATGCAACCGCGAACGTGCGCATGCAGCGTGAGGCAGAAGGCATCCGGCCGGTGTACAAGCTGGTGGACACCTGCGCCGCGGAGTTCGAAAGCTTTACGCCATACTTTTACTCCTGCTACGACGAAGAAGACGAAGCCACGCCTACGGACCGCAGAAAGATTATCATTCTTGGGTCCGGACCGAACCGTATCGGGCAGGGCATCGAGTTCGACTATTGCTGCTGCCATGCAAGCTTTGCGTTGCGCGAAGACGGCTATGAGACGGTGATGGTCAACTGCAACCCGGAGACCGTCTCCACCGATTACGACACCAGCGACCGCCTATATTTCGAGCCGCTGACGTTTGAGGACGTGCTGGCGGTTTACGAGCATGAAGCTGCTTCCGGCGCGGAGATCGGCGTGATCGTGCAATTTGGCGGACAGACGCCGCTGAACCTGGCTCTGCCGCTGAAGGCCGCGGGTGTACCGATCATCGGGACCTCGCCGGAGTCGATCGACCTGGCCGAGGACCGCAAGCGGTTCGGCAGGCTGATCGAAGAGCTGGGGATACCGCAGCCTCCAGGTTCCATCGCGACCAGCGTGGAGGAGGCGCTCGCCGGGGCGCACAAGGTGGAGTACCCCGTGCTGGTGCGGCCCTCGTACGTGCTGGGCGGGCGCGCCATGGTGATCGCCTACGACGATGCCGCCATCGTGCGCTACATGTCGAGCGCTATCGAGTACTCGCAGGAGCGGCCGGTGCTGATCGATCACTTCCTGGAGGACGCTCAGGAAGTGGATGTGGACGCGCTGTGCGATGGCAGAGATGTGGTCATTGCCGGGATCATGCAGCACATTGAGGAAGCGGGGGTGCATTCCGGAGACTCGTCATGCGTGCTGCCGGCGGTCGACCTCGCGCCGGAGGTGCTGGACACCCTACGCCGCTATACGCGGCAGCTTGCGCTTGCTTTGAGAGTGGTGGGGCTGGTGAACCTGCAGTTCGCAATCCAGCGCGGCAAGGTTTCCGTGATTGAAGTCAATCCGCGCGCCTCGCGCACCGTGCCGTATGTGTCGAAGGCGACCGGCGTGCAGCTGGCCAAGGTGGCTTCGCGCCTGATGACGGGCCGCACGCTGCGTGAGTTGCTGCCAGAAGCGCTGGGCAGTGGCAAGGACCTGCCCACCGGCGATCATTTCTTCGTGAAGAGCCCCGTGTTCCCGTGGGGCAAGTTTCCGGGGGTGGACCCTGTGCTTGGCCCGGAGATGCGCTCCACGGGCGAGGTGATGGGTGTCGCGGAGACATTCGGCGAGGCGTATGCCAAAGCGCAAACCGCGGCGGGTGTGTTCCTGCCCAGAAGCGGCTCGGTGTTCTTCAGCGTAAACGACCACGACAAGCTGGCGCTCCCAGGGCTGGGCCGGCGCTTCGTCGACATGGGCTTCCGCCTGGTGGCGACTCATGGCACGGCCGACGTGCTTGAGAGTGCCGGTCTGCAGGTGGAACGCGTGTACAAGGTGAAGGAAGGCCGGCCTAACGTGGTCGACCTGATCAAGAGCGACCGCATTCAGCTCATCGTGAATACACCGCGCGGCGCGGAGAGCGTCTTCGACGAGCAGGCGATCCGGCGGGCGGCGGTGCTGGCGCGGGTGCCGACCATCACCACGCTGGCAGCGGCGCTGGCCTGCGCCGATGGCATCGAGGCCATGCAGCACGGGGAGTACCGGGTGCAATCCCTGCAGGCGCTGCATGCGGCGCGGGTTTTATCCGCGACGTTCTGAGCCGGCTTCGAATGTCCTGACTTTCGCGTCGTATGCTTCTCCTGAGATGAAAGACTTTTTTGTTGCGGACGCTCCGCGCTTCGATACGCAAACAGTGACCAGCTACTTCGCGCTGGCGGCGATCGGCGTTCGTGAGCGCAAAGGCAATGGCGGCGGCCAGTACCTGGCGCTCACGCTGGCGGACAAGACCGGCCAGTTCGAGGCCCGCATGTGGGAAGAGTTCGCGGACGTGGTGTCGCACTGCTCGGAAGGCTGCTATGTCAAGGTGCAGGGGCAAGTCGGTAAGTACCAAGGAAAGTTCCAGATTACGGTGACGAAGATGCGCTCGGCGTCGGCAAGCGAGGTCGACCTGGCCGATTTCGTACCAAAGACACAATACGACATCGCTGCCATGGATGCTGAGCTGCGCGGCTATGTGCAGGGGTTTGCGAGCGAACCGTTGCGGCGGCTGGTGCTCCTGTTCCTTGATGATTCGGAGATTGGGCCGCGCTTCCGCGAGGCCCCGGCCGCCAAGCGGCTGCACCATGCATGGCTCGGCGGTCTGCTGGAGCATGTGCTGATGCTGGTGCGGGTGTGCAGGGCGACGGCTCCGTTCTACCCGGAGGTCGACTCCGACCTGCTGGTTGCCGGAGCGATCCTTCACGATATCGGCAAGGTGCGGGAGCTGAGCTGGAAGAACACATTCGGCTACACGCTGGAAGGACAGCTCATCGGGCACATCTCGATTGCGCTCGGGATGCTGGCCGAGAAGATCGCGGCTCTGGATGCGGAAGCTCGCAAACTTGCCGAGGCGAGCGGCGGTGAAGCGGAGCTGTTCCCACCGAAGCTGCGGGTGCTGCTGGAGCACATGATCCTGGCGCATCACGGCAGGCTGGAGTTCGGCTCGCCCAAGCTGCCCATGACACCGGAGGCGATGCTGCTCAGCGCACTGGACGATCTGGAGGCAAAGTTCCAGGCACTGCGGAATGAGTTTGCCGCCTCTCGCGCCGCGGGGCGGCGCGCAGACGATGTCACCGAGTGGGTACGCTCCATGGAGAGGCCGTTGTTCAATTCACAAGCCTGGCTGGCGGGTGAGCCGGTGGAGCCCAAACGGGCTGAGCCCAACCCGGAGAGCTAAAGATCTTCCAACGCAGCGGCTGGCTATAATCGGAAGCTCATGCTTCGGTTCTCAACGGCGGGGGAAAGCCACGGCGAGGCGCTGGTGGCGATGGTGAGCGGCCTGCCGGCGGGCATCCCCATAGACCAGGAGTTCATGAATCGGGAGCTTTGGCGGCGGCAGCAGGGCTATGGCCGGGGCGGGCGCATGCGCATCGAGCAGGATACCGCGCATGTGCTCTCGGGAGTGCGGCACGGGAAGACGATCGGCTCGCCCGTGGCCATGACGCTGGCCAACCGCGACTGGAAGAATTGGGAACAGATTCTGCCGGTAGGCGAGGGCGACCCGGAGAAGCATAAAGCCGTGGCGAGTCCGCGTCCGGGGCACGCAGACCTTGCCGGCACGCTCAAATATGGCTTCAAGGATGCGCGCTATGTGCTCGAGAGGGCTTCCGCGCGGGAATCGGCCGCACGCGTCGCTTGCGGTGCCCTGGCAAAACTGCTGCTGCGGGTGTTGAAGATCGAAGTAGGCAGCCATGTGGTGCGTGTGGGTGGCGTCGAGTTGGAGAGGGCGGCACGATTTGAGGAGATTGCGGCGCTTGCCCAACGGGACGAGGTACTCCTGGCCTGCGTGGACGAGCAGGCCGAAGGACGGATGAGGGCCGAGGTGGACCGGGCGCTGCGAACGGGCGACACCGTCGGCGGGGTGTTTGAGGTGGTGGTCCACGGCTTGCCGCCGGGCATCGGCACGCATGTGAACTGGGACGAGCGGCTGGATGGCTTGCTGGCGCAAGCCGTCATGAGCCTGCAGGCAGTGAAGGCGGTGGAGCTAGGCCGCGGCGTAACGGCAGCGCAGTCCGCCGGATCGGAGGTGCATGATCCCATCCGCTACGCGGACGGGATCGGCGATGCCGGGCGGTTCACGCGCTTTGAGCGCACGGGGAACAATGCGGGTGGAATGGAAGGCGGCATGTCCAACGGAGAGGACATTGCCGTGCGCGGGTACCTCAAGCCGATTTCCACCCTGCGGCGGCCGCTCGGGTCGGTATCGTTCGAGACGCGGGAGGAGACGAAAGCCGCGTATGAACGCTCGGACGTGTGCGTGGTGCCCGCTGCCGGCGTCGCGGCGGAGGCCATGGTCGCTCTGACCGTGGCGCGCTGCGTGCTGGAAAAGTTTGGCGGGGACAGCGTCTCGGAGCTGCAGCGCAACTTCAACGGATATTGCGAACAGATTCGGGCATTCTGAGGAATTGCATCGAAGAAGTGAAGAGACGATGAGCACTACGGAAACAGCCGTCAGGCCGCAGAAGATCTATGAGGTGCTGAAGTATCCCGATCCGGTGCTCGCGCAACGCGGCGAACGCGTGACCAATTTCGGGCCGGAGCTCGAACAACTGGTGGCGGATATGTTCGACAGCATGTATGCGGCGCAGGGAATTGGGCTGGCGGCGCCGCAGATCGGCATCTCCAAGCAGGTCACGGTGATTGATGTCTCGTTCAAGGAGCGGCCGGAAGACAAGCTGGTGCTGATCAATCCGGAGATCGTGGAGCGCACGGGCAAACAGCACGAGGAAGAGGGCTGCCTGAGCCTGCCGGAGATTCGCGAAAAGGTGGACCGGGCGAAGTGGGTCAAGGTGCGGGCCCAGAATGCGCAGGGCGAGTTCTTCGAGGTGGAGGGGGAAGAGTTGCTGTCGCGGGCGCTCCAGCATGAGATCGACCATCTTCATGGGGTGCTTTTCATTGACCGGCTGAGCCGCCTAAAGCGGGATCTGGTGCTGCGCCGCATTCGCAAGCTGCAGAAGAACGGCGAGTGGTAAAGGCGCGTGGGCTCCACCCGGTGACGTCATGAGGCTGGTATTTTGCGGATCGCCCGAGTTCGCGGTGCCGACTCTGCGCGCAGTCCTCGCGGCGGGCCACGAGGTGGCGCTGGTGATGTCTCAGCCGGACCGTCCGGCGGGCCGCAGGATGGAGTTGCAGGTCCCGGCAGTGGCGTCGGCTGCGCGGGAGCTTGGCTTGCCGCTGCTGCAGCCGGACAAGATCAAGAACAATCCGGAGCTTCGGGAGCGGCTGCAAGACATCCGTCCCGATGTCATTCTCGTGGTGGCCTATGGGCGCATTATTCCAGGGTGGATGCTCGACCTGCCGCGCCTGGGAAATATCAACCTGCATGGCTCGCTGCTGCCGAAGTACAGGGGCGCGGCACCGATCCAGTGGGCGGTCGCGAGCGGAGAAACCGAGACCGGCGTGTGCACCATGCGGCTGGACGCAGGACTGGACACCGGCGACGTGCTGTTGCAGCGACGCGTGCCGATCGGGCCGGATACGACCGCGAGCGACCTGTTCGCCGAGCTCGCGCCGCTTGGTGCGGAGCTGGTGGTCGAAACGCTGGCCGGGCTTGAGGCCGGGACTCTACGTTCAAAGCAGCAAAATCACGCGGAAGCGACCCTGGCCCCGATCCTGACACGCGAGGATGGGCGCATGGCCCTGGCCGAGCGTACGGCGCAGGAGGTCTACAACCGATGGCGCGGGTTTTCGCCCTGGCCGGGCGCATATGCGGAGTTTCGGGGCAAGCGGTTCCTGGTGCACCGCATGCGGCTCCAAACGAGCTCAGGGTGGCGAGCCGAGGAGCTCAGAGCGGATGGGGCTTCGCCCGTCGCTGGGGAAGTACGAGTGTCCCAAGGCGATTTGCTGGCTCACGCGGCGGATGGACAGGCCATCGTGCTTGAAGAGGTGCAGATGGAAGGCAAGCCGCGGATGCAAGGTGCTGCGTTCGCGCGGGACTTCCAGGTAAAGGCAGGCGAGCGGCTTGGCTGACGCGCGATGGAGGCGAACAGCTCCCTTGTCAGGCGGGGGAGCGCCACGCACAGGGACTATCAGCCCGGCGCGCAGGGCTGCGTTTGCCGTACTGGAACGGGTGGCGACCTCCGATGCGCACAGCGACGACCTGCTGCACAGCGGTCTGCTCGCCGGACTGTCCGATGTGGACCGCAACCTCGCAACCGCACTGGTGCTGGGAACCTTGCGCTGGCAGATCGCGCTGGACGCGGCCATTGCGCGTCTGCTGACGCGCCCGGATGCCGAAATGGCTGTGCCGGTGCGCCTGGCGCTTCGGCTTGGGGCTTTCCAGCTGCGGCACCTTGAGCGCATCCCGCGGCATGCGGCAATCAACGAGAGCGTAGAGCTGGCGCGGGCGGCCGGGCAGGAGCACGCCGGCGGCATGGTGAATGCGGTTCTGCGTAAGTTAGCCGATGCGCCCGTACCGGGGCGCAAGCTGCATGAGCCGCCCACGGCCTTTGCGGAGCGGCTGGGACATCCAGGTTGGCTGGTGGCCCGCTGGGCGGCGCACTACGGGGCGGCCGCGGCACTGCGGATCTGCGAGTACGGGCAGAGCGAACCGGCTACGCCCCATCTGTTTGCTGCGGAGCCGGAGGGAGCGCCTGCGCTGCCGTGGATGGATGACGGTTCGCGGCTGGTGGCGGAGCTGGCTGCGGCAGCCAAGCCGGACGCGCGGCGCACTTGGGACTGCTGTGCTGCTCCGGGCGGCAAGACGGTGGTGCTGGGACGCAGGTTGCGCGTGGCGGAGACCTGCTCGGAGTTGCTGGCGACGGATGTGAGCGCCCGGCGCGTGGAGAGTCTGCGCGGGCGGCTAGAGCTCGAGCTGCCGGGTGCGCGCGTTGCGCAGGCGGACGCGGCGTCATTGCCCCCGGAGTTCGGGGAGTTCGATTTGATTCTGTGCGATGTGCCTTGCAGCGGGACGGGCACGCTGGGGCGCAATCCGGAGATACGGCACAGGCTGCAGCCTGCCGATCTCTCCCGGCAGGCGAAGCGGCAAAGGCTGATCCTGGGCGGCGCGCTCGAGCGGCTTGCTCCGGGAGGACGGCTGCTGTACTCAACATGTTCTCTGGAACCTGAGGAAAACGAAGCCGTGGTGGAAGGTCTGCTGAATGACGGCGGGGGGTTCCGCTCTGTCCCTATCCCCGAGATGACGGGAACCATGCCGGAAGACGTGCGGTCCCTGCTGGGCGGCAGATTCCTGCGGACGCTGCCGGGTGCGAACTTCGCCGGAGATGGCTTCTTCGCGGCCTTGTTGGAGCGCGCATAAGCGTCGAGCCTGACTGTGCCGCCGAGCTGACTCAGGAAAGGGGCGACAACAGGAGCGAACCGGTGGTATGGTGCGTTCATTCCATGGGCTCAGATTGCATAACTGATGAGGAGCACTCCTGTGTCCATTTCCCTGTCGGTGGGAGACAGCAATCCCATTTCGCTTTCCGGTATCCGCGAGTTCGTTGCCGCTGAGAAGAGTACGAATCTCAAGCTGGGAGAACAGTTTCAAGCGTTCCTGAACGAGCCGCTCTCTGCGCTCCCTCCGAAGCTCAGCCGTGCAGCCTTGCAATACACGGGCGGGCTCGGAACGTGGACTCCGAGCATTGGCGCTCCCGCTATGGGCACCGCGTCTCCGCTGACGTTCTCGCTGTCCGCGGGGGTGTGCGGCAACATTTCAATCGTCAACGCCGGTCCGCTGCTGGCCTACACGGATGGGTTCCCGCAGACGGTGGGAACGAGCCTGAGTGCCCCGGCGGCAGACGCCAAGACGGCGAAATCGATCGACGCAGGTCCCGGTCAGGCCTACGTGGTGCTGGAGCTCGACTTCCAGCTCAGCGGGGGTCTCAACGGCAGCTATCAGCAGGGTCTCTACGGAGTGTCCACGCAGGATGCGGCGTCGTCCAGCATTAGCGTGGCGTTCTATAAGAGCTGCACGCCGTCGATGCTCCTCCGAGAGGCCATCCAGCAGGCCTTTGAGGGATTCGTGTTGCCCCTGCACGAGAAGACGCTGGAGCAGATGGCTCCGGGCGACTACCTGCACTACAACTTCAACGGCAACCTGCAGCTGGGAGTGGGAGCCAGCATTGGCTACGATGCGGTGTTTTATGCGGCGACCGCGTCAAACGGCATCCCCGCCACGGCCGGCGCGGTCACGATAGCTGGCGGGGTCCGGCCGGAAGTGCAGGCCGGCGCGAAGTTCTGCTTCCATTATGATTACTGCGGGACATTCGAAGTTCTGCTGTGGCGCGACCAGGCGCAGAGGGCCTGCCTGCACCTGTACCGCTCCAGCACGCAAAGCGTGAGCACGGACGCGAACTTCGGACTAGCCCTGGCGTCCGGCAGCTCCGCAAGCGTAAGCGTCGCTACCGACCACGTGACGACTTTGCTCACGCAGTCGATGCCCGATTCGCTGCAGCCGGTATTCAGCAGCCGCGTGCTCCCTGCCGCCATGGGAGAGGTGAGCAAGTACGTCAGTGAACTTAACAGTAAGGTGACCTCCTGGCTTTCGCATACGCAGGTCGGAGTGGCCTCGCTCGATGCCGCGATCCAGCACACCGGCAGCCGATTTTTGTTGACCGACTACACGATCGATCTCGGCAACGCGAGTTACCCCAGTGCCTGGAAGCTGATGCTCGAGGGCCGTTTCCTCGATGCGATGCAAATGCCGGATTCGGGCGTGACGCTGGCGACCGGCAGCGGCATCGAGACTCTGTTCAAGACGGCGGCTGCAGTCAAGCTGAACCTGTTCGGCGCCCTCCATGCGGCGTGGACCACGTCCACGCTGAGCGAGTCCAGCCTGGTGTACGCGGGCAACAACGTGTTCCATCTGGTGACCTTGGAAGGACGCGATGTGCTGAAGGTCGTGAACGCGACCCAGAGTGAGATGTCACTGTATTTCGCCGCTGAAGCGGATGTGTCGACGGCCGGCTCCCGGATTGCACCGCCCAAGCTGCATTGCATTTTGCAGGCGACGGACAAGCCCAGCTTTGGCAAGGCTATTGCCGATCTGGTGGCACGGCTTTCGTCCGGTCCAGAGATCGCGGCGCTTGCGGGCGCGATGGCGTCCACGGCGCGGCAGCCTCACAGCACGGAGACGCTGCACCTCATCTTCGGTCCGGATGCGTACGGCGCGTTGGCTGCCTCCACGCTGCAGCATTCAAAGCCGGACGACGAGAGCAAGGACGCCCGAAACTACGCCGCATTCCGGGCGGCGTGCGCAGCGACGTACACCGACAATCCGGCGAACTTTGAGTGGAGCGGCCGGGCTCTGACTTACGCGCTGTGGCGGAATGCCTGGATCGCCAGCAACGATCGGTGGCCGGCGGCAGAGGACGCCGTCCCTGACCGGCGTGAGAATGCGGGCTTTACGTCGTGGGTATCATCGCAACTGAGCGAAGCCCTGCCGGGACTTGCAGGAGGTTCGGAGGGTCCGGCGCGGCTGGTCTTCTATACTCTCGAAGCCGCGGCGCAGTTCATGAACCTGTGCGACGACCTGCGTACGCTGGCCTCACAAACCGCAGAGTACACGCCGGCCACATGGGGAAAATTTGTCGATGAACTGGGCCACATCCTCAAGAGCGACCTGAACACCGACTTCCTGCCAGCCATGATTCTGGCGCTGGCCGCGCTTTGCGGAGGAGCGCCTTCGCTGGTGAGCGGCCCGCTGCAGGGACTGCCCGCAGGCACGTCCATCGCGGTGACGATGACGTATGGGCAAACGGCGTAGAGGCAGCCTTCCGTGAAAGCGCCTGCGGGTGGCCTTGGTCGTTGGTGGGTCACTGGCGGGTCTGCGGAGCGGCGCTTTCTGAGCTGGAGGAAGGCAGGGTGCTGGGGGCAACGGGCGCATGGCCGAAGAGGATCTTGACCGTCTGGCCTCGAACGGCCCGGTACCCGGGGTCAGGCTTCTGGCCGGTGACCTGACCGGATGGGCCGCTGTAGACCGGTGCAACCGGTGCTGCGGGCGTGACCGGCAGGGCAATCGCCTGGCCGTTGGCGTCGAGATGAACGCCGCCGGGACCGAGGGTGGTCTGCGGCGCAGTGGATGTCGGCTGAGCGCCGGTGGTTGGAGCGGGAGGTGAGGCTGGCGCCGCTCCGCCCCCTGCCGTTGCGGAGTCCGGTGCGGCTGCGGGCGGCGCTGCGGGCGCGTTGTAGTCCTGATACCAGAGCTTGATTCCAAGGGCGCCGGCGGCACGGATCGCACCGCTGTAGCTGAGGCCGACGAAGGACGGCAGCACCACGGCGTTGGTCGCGTCACCGGACTGCGAACTGAGCAGCAGGCTCACGCGCGGCTGGTCCACGCCGGCGTTCGGCGGCGGGGTCTGCGCGAGCACCATATCCGGGTCGCCAGGCGCATCGAGGTGGACCAGCGTTCCCAGGTCGAGCGAGTTGCGGCGCAGGTCCATGGCTGCCTGGCGTTCGGGCTGGCCTGCCACATCGGGGATGGTGACCTGCTGCGGTCCGAGGCTCTCGGTGACGCGCACCTTCCAGTGCTTGCG
Source organism: uncultured Acidobacteriaceae bacterium (assembly GCA_964246235.1). Taxonomy (GTDB): domain Bacteria; phylum Acidobacteriota; class Terriglobia; order Terriglobales; family Acidobacteriaceae; genus Granulicella. The sequence goes on along the minus strand of CAXTPR010000066.1, from coordinate 2,851 downwards.
GACGCGGGAGCCGGCGGCTGGGGCCTGGGAAAGCATACGGCCAGGTGGAATGGTGGTGGAGTAGAAGCGGTTTTCAATGGTGAGATCAAGGCCCCTGCGAAGCGCGGCGTCGCCGGCTTCCGCAACCGTCATGCCGGAGAAGTCAGGCACGGTGACCTCGCCCCCGTGGATGGCAAGGCGCAGTGTGGTGGCAGCCGAGAGGATCATCACGGTGATCATCGCGAGCGCGGCGAAGATCAGACGGAAGGTGCGTTTCATATCCGATGGTTAGTGTAGCGGGTGGTGGCCGCGGCGAAGGGACGGACGGCGAAGTAGATCGTGAGGGTGAGGACCGAGTTGATGACCCAGGGGAGCGCAACCACGTTGAAGAAGCTGGTATGGCGCACCAGAAGGATGTCGGGGATGAGCGGGAGAACGGCAGAGCCGGGAAGACCGAGCAGAACAACCGCGACGTCGTGACGGCCATAGCCTCCGCGAAAGCCCTGGAACACGATCAGGAGCGCGGCACTGAACGATAGCAGCGCGAAGAGAGCGAGCACGTAGAGAAGGAGGTCGGTGAGGCGGGCCCTGGTCATGGCTTGGCTGCGGGTAGAGAGACTCAGCCGGCGAGGTAGAACTCGGCGATGTCCAGATCGCCGGGCTGGGTGACTTTGAAGTTGCGCGCGGAGCCGGGAACGACATGGACCGGAATGCCGGCGCGCTCCAGCAGACTGGATTCGTCGGTGCCGATGAACTCGTCAGACGCGGCTTCGTCGAAGGCCCGGCGCATGAGGGGCACGGTTGCACCCTGCGGGGTTTGGGCATGGACGATGAGCTCACGCGGAATGGTTGAGGTGACAAGAGCGCCGTCGGCGGTGCGCTCGACCTGCTTGATGGTGTCGACGGCGGGCATGCCAACGATGGCGGCGCCGTGTTTCGCGACGGCGTCTATCGTGCGCTCGATGGTGCCGGGGTCAATGAGGGGGCGGACGGCGTCGTGGACAAGGACGATGTCCTCATCGGAGGTGGAGGGCAGGGAGGAGAGTGCGTTTGCAACGGACTCCTGGCGCGCATCGCCGCCCTGGACGACCGTGACACGGTCAAGGAGGCTGTGCTCGGCCAGCAGCTCGCGCAGCCGCGGCTGTTCGGAGTCGCGCACGGCGACATAGACAGCGGTGATCCGCGGAACAGCGAGGAAGGCGCGCAGCGAGTGGATGAGCATGGGCAGGCCCCCGAGAGAGAGGAACTGCTTGGGAGCGTTGCCGGCGGAGGCCATCCGCGTGCCGATCCCGGCGGCGGGAAGAATCACAAAGACAGACATGGGAAGTGGAGTATAGCAAGGCGAAGGCTTAGCCTGTAGACGGTATGGCTTTGCTGCAAAAGATGAGCAGGCTGGAGCTTGAGGCCTCACTGCTACAGGCCGGCGAGCGGGTGTGTGTTGCGGTTTCCGGCGGAGCGGACTCCGTGGCTTTGCTGCTGGCGCTCAGGGAGGCGAACGAGGCGAAGCAGTCGCTGGGTGTGGTGCTGCAGGCGGCGCACGTGCACCATGGTCTGCGCGGCGAGGAGGCAGATGGCGATGAGGCCTTCGTGCGTGAGCTGTGCGGCCGGCTCAGTGTGCCACTGCGTGTGTTCCGGGTGGATACCGCAGGCCGGCAGGTGAGTGAAGGCGAGGGTTTGGAGGAGGCGGCTCGGGAACTGCGCTATGCGGCCCTTCGTCGTCTGCTGGCAACGGGTGACGCAGATGTGATCGCGACGGCGCACACGCTCGACGACCAGGCGGAAACGGTGGTAATGAAGCTGCTGCGCGGTGCATGGACAGAGGGATTGGGAGCTGTTTCGCCGAGGGTGGTGGTCGGCGACGGGTCGCCGGGCGGGCAGCAGATGCCTTTCTCCGTTGAGAAGGACAATGTCGCAGGCCGGAGCATCGTTCCTAGGGCCGAGAGAAAAGGCCGTATCGTTCGGCCCATGCTTGGAGTTCGGAGAGCCGACGTAGAGATATTCCTGCGGGCGCGGGGGCAGGCCTGGCGCGAGGATTCCAGCAACCGCGACCTGCGGCTGACGCGCAACCGGGTGCGGCATGAGTTGATGCCGGTGCTGCGGGGCTTCAACCCCGGAGTAGACGCCTTGCTGGCGAATCTGGCGACGATCGCGCGAGACGAGGAGCAGCATTGGATGGCGGAGGTAGCGAGAGTGATGCCGGGTGTGCTGTTGCCGGGCACGCCGGTGCGGGGTGGCGGAAGGGCGGTGAGCACGGGGGTAGGTGAGGTCGCCTGCGCGCTGGAGCTGGACCGGCTGCGCGGATTTGACCCGGGACTGAGGCGGCGGGTGGTGCGGGCGGCGGCGCGTTCGCTTGGAGCGCGCCTGAGCGGCGAGGAACCCGCAAAGCTGCTGGCGCTGTCGGGGTTCGGAGATGGGAGCGGCGCGGCGGCCCGGGTGAGCGGCAAAATCGGCAGCCGGCTGGAGCTGGGCGTAGGCCTGCGTGCTGAGCGATCGGCACGGGAGCTGCGGCTGTCGAGAAAAGGTTGATTGAACTTCCATTCACATCGTAAGTTGCAGGGAAAATACTCCATGCGCGGCAGCAGGCGGGGGTTAGAATCGGAGCAAGCATTCACGTCTGCAGGCAGCCGGCGCTCCAGGCGTTTGCACCGAATGTTCGCCATCGTCGTCTAACGGATGGAAATTGTGTCAGCGGTTTTGCGGTGCGTAGAGCTGGTCGGGCGCCGAACGGAAACGAGGAAGCAAGTTGAATTCAACAGTGAAGCAGGTCCTGATCTGGGTGCTGGCGGTGGCATTTCTGCTGGTGAGCTGGCAGTTCGTTTCCAAGAACATGAGCCCGGCGCGGGAAAAGACGATCAGCCTTTCGACGCTGCAG
>CAXTPR010000065.1:0-14571 GCA_964246235.1 uncultured Acidobacteriaceae bacterium | reverse complement strand
GCCCTCCACCAGCAGCCGCACCGCCTTCATGAACTCGTCGTAGTTCAGGAACGGCTCGCCCATACCCATGAAGACGAGGTTGATCCGGTCCTTACCCACCTGGATCTTCTGCCGGTTCAGCACCGCCGCCACCTGCCCGGCTATTTCCCCCGCCGTCAGGTTGCGCCGAATCCCCAGCTTCGCGGTCAGGCAGAACTGGCAGTTCACAGCGCATCCTACTTGGCTCGACACACAGATCGTCGCCCGGCGAAAGCCATTCTCCGCCAGCGTCCCGAACACCGCTCTCGCCCGTCCCTCGCCACGCCGCTCCCAGACGCCCCGGCCATCCATGGCTTCGCCGTTGCTGTTGTCCTGGCTCTTCTTGTTGTCATTCCCGGCGGAGGTCTGCGTCTCGCCCGGCGCATCGACAGCCTCGACGGCGACCACCGTCTCGCCCGCCTCCTCGTCCGCGGCCTCGCTTCCGTCGCCGCGCTCGCCGCCATCGCCGTCCGGCATCCACACCGCCTCCACGGTCTCGCCATCGGCCATGCGCACCAGGTAGCGCTCGGTTCCATCCACACTCACCGCTGTCTGCACGATCTCCGGCTGCTCCACGCGCCAGCCGTCCGTCCTCAACCGTGACCGCAACTCATGCGAAAGCGTCGTCACGTCCTCGACGGAAATCGCGCGCTGCTTGTACAGGGCCTCGAACAACTGTCGCGCGCGGTACGGCTTCTGCGCAAAGCCACCCAGCAGCTCTGTCAGCTCCGCCTGCGTCATCCCGAAGAGAGCGCGGTTCTCCACTGCCTACAGAATACTGTGCGGCTAGCGCCGCGACTCTCCACAAGAGCCGAATCTCACCGTTCCGAATCCTGCTCCGCCGCAGTTCCAGGTCCTCGCCGCGGCGCTTCCGTCTCGCAGGTCCTTCCGCCGTCGAACCGGACTTCCAGCAGTTCGCCTCCCAGCGCCGGTCCCAGCCGGCGCACATCGGCTCCCTCTTGCTTTAGCTCTCGCCAGATCCACTCCTCATCCGGATCGTGGTACACGACCATCCATCGAACCGCGTGATCTCCGGTGAGCCTGGCGAAGTCCACGACCGGCATAGTTGTGGTCTCCGCAATGTTCTGCGCAAACAGGCTGGAAGGATCGCGTCCGCTCCAGTGCAGCTCGCACGCTTGCGAGTCGAACGCCACCAACCTTTTCTGCACGGACGCTGGAGCATAGTGCCGATCCACCAGGAACCGGGCAAGGTTTTGAACATAAATCGGCTGGCCCGCTGCGCCCTCCGCCTGCGCTGGAAGACTCCGCAACTCCGCCATCCTTGCAGCGCCTTCACGCTTTGCCCGCACGATCTGGTGAGTCCCATACGCCGCGCCGGCAAAGAGCAGCAGGACGCATACGGCCGACCTCGCCGCGTGCCCTCGCACGTAGTCGAACACGACCGCGGGCAGCAGGACAGCGAGGCCGACCACGGCCGGCAGGCTATACCGCGGAACGTACGCGCGCGCAACCTGCGCAAGCACCAGGCCCGCGATCGGCAAAAGCGCCGCCGCCAGCAGAGCGGCGTCCATGCGCACCGGCCCTCGCTTGCGACGCCCCACCGCAGCCGCCGCCACCTGGAGCAACGCCACTCCAAACAACACGATGGCTGCGGCCATGCATAGCGGCAGCAGCCGAGCGCCTTTGGCGTAAATCCACCAGTGCAGCGCAAACCAGCTGTAGGTCACCGGCACCTTCAGCCAACTCGTTTCCCCTGTCGCGTAATAGTGCAGCCGAAACGGAGCCAGCGCCCGCTCGAACGGCAGATCGAGCAGCAGACAGCCCACACCCGCGAGCAGCGTCAACACCACGGGCCAGTCCACGCGTCTCCGCTGCGCGGTGCGCACCGCCTCGCCCGCAAACAGCGGCACGGCCGCCAGCACACCGTAGTAGTGCACCAGCATCGCGCCACCCAAAGCCACGCCAAGACCGGTCAGAGCCCATCCTCGCGCGCCTCGCCCCGAAACCGCCCGCTGCCAGCTCAGCAGCGCCGCAGCCAGGCACACGGTAAGCACTTCGTACACCCGCGCCTCGGGTCCGTAGTCCACCGTGACCAGCACCAGCGGCAACAGCATCGCCGCCACAGCCTGCTGTTGTTCGCCGCGCCAGCGCAGCGAAAGGAAGAACACACAGATCTGAACCCCCAGCAGCGCCGCCATGGACGGCAGCCGCGACGCCAGCTCCGCCGAAGGGATCACCCGGTGCAGCGCATGCAGCAGCAGATGGAACGCCGGCGGCTCCAGCGAGAATGGTGCCCGCAGCTGTCCACGGAACACTGCCGCGAACGTCGGCTTGGTGTCGGTGGTGTACTCCAGCAGCTCGTCTACCCAGAACAGCTTCCAGTGCGACCAGAGCAGGCAAAGCACCGCCGTCGCCAACAGCGTGGTGGAGAACCAGATCCGGGTCGACAGCCTGAGACCCCGCCAGGAGACTCCACACCCATCCCGCTCAAGGTCCATCGCAGGATCATAGCCTTGGCGGGCGAGTCTGCCGATCCCCCCTGCGTCTCGCGCAATCTGCTATACACTCCGGCCCATGCCGGACGCATACCCATACCGCTCCCGAACTCCGCGGGATTCTGGAGGCACTGAGCGAACGCGAGCCCATCTTTCACCGTCCGGCGCACGGCACAACAACCGAACACTTCGCCCGGCTCATGGCCCCCGGGTACTGGGAAGTCGGTGCTTCCGGACGCCGCTACAGCCGCGCCTTCCTCCTTCAGCACCTCGCCGCCAACCCGCCCGTGGATGCAGACGCTGCCGGTTGGCTGACTTCCGACGTCGCCTGCCGTAGCCTGGGCCCGGACACCTTTCTGCTGACCTACACGCTGCGGCAAGGCGAGCGTCCTACCCGTCGCGCGACCATTTGGCTCCGCTCCCCCGCCGGCTGGCAGATCCTCTTTCATCAGGGAACCGTCCTCTCGGCTGACGAGGACGATAGGCTACCGGCCCCGGAGGAGCCGGCTCGGGCGGGCGGAGCCTAAGCTCACGCGCCTAGGCGCATGCTTATCGATTCTCAAAATGTGAGGTGCCGCGCGGCCTCCGCCGCTCTTGCTGTCTCCCCAGCCTCTTCGTACAACCGCGCAGCCTCCTGCCATGCCTCACGCGCCTCGCCCGTCCGCTGTTCCGCTTCGGCCACCAGGGCGCTGATGCGATACGTGTTCGCCAGCTCCAGCGGCGGAACCTGCTCGCCGCGATACGCCTGCAGGACGCCCTCAAGGCTCTCCCGCGCCGCATCCAGGTTGCCCAGCTCACGCTGCAGATCCGCCACATGCCGCAGCGCATGCGCTGACCGCAGCGGCGCACCCTCGGCATCGAACGCGTTCACCGCCTGGTCGTACAGATCCAGCGCCTCGTCGCGCCGGCCTTCCTGCCGCGCCGCATAGGCCGCAAGTTCCAGTTCTTCCGCACTCATAGAGGGTTCGATGCCGTACCGGACTACCCCCGCCCCGCGAGCCCATGAAACAATACCGGCAATGCCAGTTTCCGTACCCGTAGCCGAAAACTCCTCGCCCAGCACGCCACATTCCCGCGACATCCGCACCACCCGCCTCGCCAACGGTCTCCTCGTCCTCACCGAGCAGATGCCGCACCTCCGCTCCGTCTCCATGGGCGTATGGGTCGACTCCGGCTCGCGCGACGAGACCCCGGAAACCAACGGCATCTCTCACTTCATCGAGCACATGGTCTTCAAGGGCACCACCACCCGCTCGGCTCAGCAGTTCGCCCGCGAGGTCGATGCCCTCGGCGGCAACCTCGACGCCTTTACCGGCAAGGAAACTGTCTGCTTCAACATCAAGGTGCTGGACTCGAACGTCCCCGCCGCGCTCGATCTGCTCAGCGACCTGGTTCTGCACCCCACCTTCGCGCCCGATGACATCGCCAAGGAGCGGGGTGTCATCCTCGAAGAGATCAAGATGGATGAGGACAACCCCGACTACCTCGTCCACGAGCTCTTCACCCAGCGCTTCTGGCCCTCTGACGCGCTTGGCCGTCCCATCCTCGGCACCGCCGAAACCGTTTCCAGCTTCACCCAGGCCACGGTTCTCGAAGAGTACGCCCGCCGCTTCACGCCGGCGAACATGCTCTTCACCGCCGCCGGCAATCTCCAGCACGAGGCGTTCGTCGCCCAGGTCGAGTCCGCGTTCAGCTCGCTTTCCGCCACTAGCGGCGCAAAGCTCACGCGCGGCGCCTCCCCGCAAACGAGATCGCATGTCACGCTGCGCAGAAAGAAGTCGCTCGAGCAGGTTCAGTTCTGTCTCGCCGTTCCATCGCTGCCCGTCTCGGATCCGGACCGCTACACCGCCTTCATCCTCAACTCCATCCTCGGCGGCGGCATGAGCTCGCGGCTCTTCCAGAGCATCCGCGAAGAGCGCGGCCTGGCCTACTCCATCTACTCCGAGATGAACCCTTTCCGTGACACCGGCTCCCTGGCCGTATACGCCGGCTGCGCTGTGGACAAGACCCGCGATGTGCTCGCGCTCACGCTTGCCGAGTTCACTCGCCTCAAACAGGAGCCCGTCACGGAGGAAGAGCTCGACCGCGCCAAGAACCAGATCAAAGGCAACATGGTCCTGGGCCTCGAATCGTCCTCCGCACGGATGTCCTCGCTTGCCCGCCAGCAGATGTACCACGGACGCTTCTTCTCACTCGATGAGATCACCGATGAAGTCGACAGCGTTTCTGCCTCTGAAATCCAGCGCCTCGCCAACGGCCTGCTGCAGCCGGAACCCATGGCCCTTACCCTGCTCGGCAACCTCGGTTCCCTCAAGCTCACCCGCGCCGACCTGGCCTGCTGACCGTACAGCGTCACACAGGTCTCGTCTCTCCGCATGGATGAGGGTGTCATCTCAACCAGAGGGCAGCGGAGCCGAAGGATCCCTGCATCCGCTCCGCCCGTGCCGGGGCGGTCCCTAAGCCTGAGCAGCAATCCCCCATCCGCGCCAACACTCCGCCCTGCCGACCGTCTATACTTTGTGTCGAACCTGAGCGGAGCCCTGCACGCCCGCACCCGGAGAAAGTTCCTGATGCAAACCCGCAAGCACACCCCCTCCGTAGAAGCCGGCTTTACCCTTGTCGAGCTCCTCATCGTCATGTCGGTAATCCTGATCTTGATCACGCTCGCGCTGCCCGGCTACGAGCATCTTCACATCCGCGCCGATGAAACCTCCGCCATCTCGTCGGTCCGCATGATCAACCAGATGCAGGGCGAGTACAACACTTCGTTCCCGTCCCACGGCTATGCCGGTTCCATCGTCGCGCTCGGCGGCAAGCAGGGCTCCGGAACCCCCACTCCCGAAGCCGCGCAGCTCATCCCCGACGACCTCGCTTCCGGCGTCAAGTCCGGCTACACCTTTACCGTGACCGGCGGCAGCAAGAACACCGTCAACAACCAGGATCAGTTCAACAGCTATGCGATCACGGCTGTACCCGTCTCGGTCGGCAAAAGCGGAAACCGCGGCTTCTGCTCCGACGAGTCCGGCCAAATCCACTTCGACCCCAAGGGCGGTACCAACTGCACCGAGCTCCTCCAGTAGCCGGGCCTTCACCAGCCAGGTCCTTCGCGAGCGGGCAACCCGGCCCAACGGTCGGGTTACTCGTATGGGGGCGCCAACAATCTTTTCGGCAACCGAGGGTGTCATCCTGAGCGGAGCGCAGCGCAGCCGAAGGATCCCCGTATTTGCCCCCGCCCATGCTCACGGCCGCCGTACGCGCTGGTTCTCCCTGCTCCTGCTTGCATTCGCCTCGGCGACCGCCAACGCGCAGGCACCCCATCAGCCCACCGCCGCTTCGCTCGCCCAGCGCGTCGACGCCCATTACAACCATCTGCAATCCTTGCAGACCCGCTACACCGAACGCTACCGCGGCATGGGTCTGAACCGCACCGAGACCGGCACCCTTACCCTGCGCAAACCCGGCCACATGCGCTGGGCCTATGACTCGCCACCCGGCAAGCTCTTCCTCCTCGACGGCCGGTTCGCTACCAGCTACACGCCCGGCGACGCGCAAGCTACCCGCATCCCAGCCAGGCAACTTGACGATCTCCGCTCTCCGCTGCGCTTCCTGCTCGGCCATGCTCAGCTTAGCAAAGAGCTCGACGGCCTGACACTAACCCTCGTGGACGGCGGTTACACTCTTTCCGGCAAGCCCCGCGGCGAACCTGGCCGTGGGGCTGCCAACCTCCGCTCTCTCGCGTTAACGGTCGATGCCGCTGGCGTCATCCACGCTATGCGCATGGAGGAAACCGACGGCTCGACTACCAGCTTCAACTTCACCGATCAGCACGAAAACACCAACACCCGCGACGCTGACTTTATTTTCAAGCCGCCACCCGGTGTCACAGTCATCGACGGCTCAGCGCCCGTCTAGCTCTTCTCTTTCGGGATCACAGGGTCTGAGCCCGCATAAAAACGCGCTACACCTGAACGTGGCCTGACTCTCCCACCGGAACACTCCCGCCTGTCACCGCCGCAGCCAGATACTTCGCATACACCACCAGTTTGGAGCTGGACGCCTCCCAGTAATCCGCCGTGGACACGTCCACGCGCATCACCACGATCTGCGGGTCGTCTTCTCCCCCCGGAAACCATGCCTTGTACATGCTGTTCCAGAGCTCATGGATCTTTTCCTTGTCCTTGTTCACGCTCCCCTTTCCCTTGAACGTGATGTACTTCGAGCTGCCCGGATCCGCAAAGGTCAGCGTGACGTGCCGGTCGTCCTGAACCTCTTCTACCTTCTCGCTCGACTCGCGCGTCAGGAACCATAACACCCCGCCGCTTTCCACCAGCTTGTCGATCTGCTGCGGAGCCATCGGGCGGGAGTCCATCGATCCGTCGGCGGCGACCGTCGTCATCATGCAGATGTGTATGCCCTTGATCAGGTCTTCCAGCTTTTTCAAACCGTCCGGTCCACTCAGCTCGTGGTAGTCCTTCGCGTTACTATCGTTCTTCTCGTTCATGTCGTGGTGCTCCTTCGCGAAAGTTGGATGCCAACGGTGGCGTATCCGCATCCCCTGCTTTTCACAGTGCCGAAACTCCAGACTTGAGCACTGATTAGCTACCACTCGACGGACCCTGCCTCGACGTACAAGAGGCGCCGTGGCGTACGTTCGCGTTCCGGCGTCCTTCGGGTCAAAGCTTTTGCTTCGCAGAGCCACGCCACCCGTGTACCGTAACCGCATGCCTCTCCGACATCCCTTGGCGCTGGCCGTCCTCCTTCTCCCCTTCGCCGCGCCCCTGCTGTCCCAGTCCGCTCCGCACCTCATCCCCATGCCGCGCAGCTACACCGCCAGACCGGATGTGGCGCTCAGCAGCGGCGTCTCCGTCACATGCGATCCCTGCAGCTCAGAAGACCAGTTCGCTGCTCAGGACCTCCGCGAAACCCTTGCCGCTCGCGGCCTCTCCACCGGCAACGGGTTCCGTATCGTGCTTCAGCGCCGCGCGGAGGACCTCTCCCCGCCCGCGCAAGCCGAGGGCTACCGCATTCAGACCGGCTCCGCCACCCTCACACTCACCGGCGCGACTGCCGCAGGTGTCTTTTACGCCGCGCAAACCGTCAAGCAGATGATCGAGCCTGCCGGTACCGATCCCGCCGGCGCTGGGCGCTTCGTCCTCCATGCCGCCGACATCCTCGATTGGCCTGCCATGACCTGGCGCGGTCTCAGCGACGATCTTTCCCGCGGTCCCGTCGACACCCTCGACTTCCAGAAGAAGCTCATCCGCACCCTCGCGGCCTACAAAGCCAATCTCTACTCGCCCTACTTCGAGCACACCCAGCAATACGCCTCCAACCCGCTGCCCGCGCCGCCAGGGGGCAGCATTTCCGCCGACGATGCCCGCGTGCTCGCCGCCTACGCAAAGCGGTACCACGTCACCGTCGTCCCCGAGCAGGAAGCCTTCGGGCACCTGCGTCACACACTGGCCTGGGAGCAGTACCAGCCGCTCGCCGAAACGCCGCATGGCGCGGTGCTCGCCCCGTCGCAACCGGGATCGCTGGAGGTGATCAAAGCCGAGTTCACGGAGCTCACCAACCTCTATCCCTCGCCCTTCCTCCACGTCGGAGCCGACGAGACCGACGACCTCGGCCTCGGCCAGACCAAAGCCGCCGTCGATGCGCAGGGCCTGGGCAAGGTCTACCTAGACTTCATGCAGCAAATCGATACGGCGCTGCGACCGCTCAACCGCCGCCTGCTCTTTTGGGGCGACATCGCTCAGCACAATCCCGACCTGCTCAAAGCCATGCCCGACCAGTTCAAGCGCGACACGATCGCCATCGGCTGGCAGTACAACCCGCGCCCGGAAGGCTTCGCGAAGTACCTCGCTCCCTACAAATCCGCCGGCTTCGAAACCTGGGTCGCCCCTGGCATCAACAATTGGAACCGCGTCTACCCCAACTACAACAACGGCCTGCAGAACATCCAGCAGTTCACCCGCGACGGCCAGGCCGCCGGCTCCACCGGCCAGCTCAATACGATCTGGTACGACGATGGCGAAGCCCTCGCCTCCAGCAATTGGTACGGCATCCTCTTCGGCGCTGCCGCCGCCTGGCAGCCGGGCGAGTCGTCCATTGAGGCCTTCCAGTCCAGCTACGGCCGCGTCTTCCACGGCGACCTCACCGGGAAGCTCGACGAGGCGCAGCGCGAGCTCATGGCCGCGCACGCCCTGCTCAAGCCCGTGCACATTGGCGATGCCTCCGACCTGCTCTTCTGGTCCGACCCCTGGGCCAGGGACCAGGGTGAAAACGTCACCAACATCCGCCCCGTCCTCCATGACCTCCGCCTGCACGCCGAGCGTGCCCTCACCTTGATCGCCCAGGTCCGAGCCTCCTATCCTTGCGTGAGGTTCGTTACGTCAGGCGGAACGGTTACTCAGACGGGGATGACGTGTGGCGCCGGAACCAGGTGGAAGATGATCTCAACTGCAAGCGACGGAGCCGATACGACCGCTCCAGCTCCCTACGACCCCGCCGACGCCCTGCCGTCCAGCCCCACCAGTCTCCGCGAGCCCGACGCCATCGATGCCCTGGAGCTCGGTGCCCGCCGCATCGACTTCATCGGCCTGAAGTTTCAGCTCGCCGACGAAATCGCCATCGGCTACGCCCGCGCCGCCGCCGCGTCGCAGTCGCCCGACAAGAAGGTTCGCGCCTCGGTCGCCCGCGAGCTTAGCTACCTCAATGGCGTCAACGGCCGCATCCAGGACATCAAGGACGGCTACTCCCTCTTGCGCGACCTCTATCAACAGATGTGGCTGCGTACCAACCGTCCTTATGCCCTACGCCCCACGCTCGAGCACTACGACTACACGATCGGCATCTGGCTCGCCCGCATGGACAGGCTCCGCACCGCCCAGCGCACCTGGGACAACACGAAGTCGCTGCCCAGCGCAGCCGAAACCGGCATCCCCGCCCCGCCGCCCGGCGCCAACATCAATCCGACCAGCGGCGGCTTCATTCCCAATTAGCACTGCTCACTCCACCAGTGCTTTCGCTGACGATATACATTCTGTTGCGTAAGAAGAAGACTCTGGCATGACCACCCTCACCGCCCGACGCCTCCTCACCGACATCGGCGCTGTCGAGTACCCCGTTCTCACCATCAGCGGCGAAGGCACACTGGCCGACATCAGCTCCGACCCGCTGACCCTTGCGCATGAGACCGACACCCTCACCGCCGCCTTCCTCGACATCCACACCCACGGTGCGATGGGCCATGACGTCATGTCCGCAAACCCGGCCGAGCTGAGCGCCTTGCAGCGCTTCTTTGCTCGGCACGGCGTCGCCCACTACCTCCCGACCACCGTTACGGCCAGCATCGACACCACACTCCACGCCTTGGACAACCTCGCCAACGCCATCGAGCGGACCCCGCCTGAGAACGAAGCCCTCCCGCTCGGCATTCATCTTGAAGGCCCCTTCCTCTCCCATACGCGGCGCGGTGTCCATCCGGCAGAGCACCTCCAGCCGCCCGACCCCGCCCTCTTCGACCGCTTCCAGCAGGCGGCCCGTGGTCACATCCTGCTCCTTACCCTCGCTCCCGAGCCAAACGCCTGGAAAGGCACAGGAAAGGGTGGCCCATTCACGGCGCAGCTTCACCGCGACGTGAGCGGGGCAGCAACACGTTCCCCCATCGAACTCATCCGCCACGCCACCGCCCAGGGCGTCCGTGTCTCCCTGGGTCACACCGACGCCGCTGCCGCCGAAACGATCGCTTCCATCGAAGCCGGCGCAACCTCCGCCACCCATCTCTTCAATGCCATGCGCCCGCTCGACCACCGCGAGCCCGGCATTGTCGGAACAGTCCTCGATGACGACCGCCTCTACGCCGAGCTCCTCTGTGACGAAATCCACGTCGCACCGCCTCTCGTCCGCCTCTGGCGCAAGGCCAAGGGCCCATCCGGAAAGCCGGACCGCGCCATCCTCGTCACCGACAGCATGTCCGCCGCCGGCATGCCCGATGGGGACTACGCCCTCGGCGGGCTGCCCGTCACCGTGGCCAACGGCCGCGCGCTCCTCACTGGCGACATGGAGCGAGGCAAGGAAACTCTCGCGGGCTCGCTCCTCACGCTCGACCGAGCCGTGGCCAACTGCCGCCAGTTCACCGGCTGCTCCCTCGCCGACGCTGTCCGCTTCGCCGGCGACAACCCCGCCCGCATGCTCGGCCGCCCCGAGCTGACTCGTCTTGCCCCCGGGTCTCCGGCCAACCTCAACCGCTTCGACGCGGACGGCAACCTGACCGCCACCTACCTGCGCGGCCAGCCGGTTCCGGCCCGCTGAGCGCCGAACGGGAGCGCATCCCTGGAAAGAGCGTGCACCAAAGAAGGTGCGGCGACAGGAGCGCGCGGCTTAGGTCCCGGCTCTAAGTCCATGAATTCAGAGTTCTGCGCCTAATTTGTGGAGGGGGAGTGGCCGGCGCGTTACCCTTGCCAGGCCTTCCACAGCGCGCCTTCCAGCGGCTCCACCGGCGCGGTCGCCAGCCGCGACTTTGCCGCCAGCACGCCCATGTGTTGCTCGAACGCGCGCTGCACGGTCTCCACCTTGCCCAGTACGCTGCCCGTAAACGCCACCCGCTCCGCATCCTCTGGCGCGCAGCGCACCACGTGCATCTTCGAGATCACCAGCGCCACCTGTTTCGCCAGCTCCTTCCCCGCCCGCTCCAGCACCGAGATCGCGACCGAGTCCCCGCGCGCCGCGCATTGCACCACTGTCTCGGTCAGCTCCGAGAAGTCCGCCCGGTCGTGGTGGTTCACCTTCGCGACCAGCTGGCCCAGGCTCTCCAGGTTCCATGCCTTCTGTGCCTCTTCCAGCAGCGGCGTGGCCACCCCGCGATCCCGCGCCTGAAAGGCCGCCCGCATCGCCTGCATGCCGATCCAGTAGCCGCCGCCCTCATCGCCGACCACCGGGCCCCATCCACCCGCGCTCACCAGCGTTCCATCCGAGCAGCGCCCCACGATGTGCGACCCTGTTCCGGCGATCACCAGGATGCCTGGTCCGCCCCGGAACGCCGCTTCCAGCGCGATCTCCTCATCGCCGCACAGCACGATCTCCCCGGCTACATGACGCTCCAGAGTGATCTGCGCCCAGCCTCGCACCGTTCCGGCGGAGATCCCCGCCAGCCCCATGCAGGTGCGTGTAATACTTCTCAGCCCCACGCCTGCCCTCTCCGCGGTTGTCTCCAGCAGCGTTGTCAAGCGGGCGGTTGCGGTCTGGTTGCCCACCGCCATCAGCTTCACCGTGCCGCAGCTCATCCCCGCCAGCACGCGTGACTCGTCCGCCACCCAGCAGCGGGTGCTCGTTCCGCCGCCATCCAGCGCCAGAAAGTACGCCATCCGTTTCGTTCACTCCAGAACGCGGCTGCGCAGGGGTTCTCCGCTTCCACGCCGTCAGCCAGCCAAGGCCGCTATCATAACCTCCAACACCGCCCGCCGTCTTCTCTCCTCCCTGCACCGAAAGTGGAGCAGCCGTCGCGGTCCGGATCGAACATCAAGGAGCCCTTTCGTTGCCGCTTCCGCTCGCCCTCTTGTTCCTCCAGGAAGCTCCGCAGCGTCTGCGCGCCGCCGACCTCGTCATCGTGGCGCTGTATCTGACGGGCATTACCCTTTTCGGCCTGCGCTTCCGCAAATCCAGCAAAGCGGCCCAAAGTTCTTCGCTGCAGTCTTACTTTCTCGCCGATAACGCCGTCCCCTGGTGGGCCATCGCGCTCTCCATCGTCTCCGCGGAAACCTCCACACTCACCATCATCTCCGTGCCCGGGATTGCGTTCGGCGGCAACTTCGGCTTCCTCCAGGTGGTCATCGGCTACATGCTCGGCCGCGCGGTCGTCGCCGCGCTTTTCCTTCCCCGCTACTTCGCCGGCAACATGCTTACCGCGTACCAGCTGATCGAGCGCCGCTTCGGCTCCACGCTGCACAAAACTACTGCCGGCCTCTTCCTGCTCACCCGCGCCGCCGCGGAAGGCGTCCGCGTCTTCGCCGTCAGCATCGTGGTCGGCATTGCCGTCGGCACCGGCGACGTGCTCAGCATCGCCATCATCTCCGCGCTCACTCTGCTCTACACCTTCGAAGGCGGCATGGCCGCGGTCATCTGGACGGACGTCGTGCAGATGGCAATCTACATCTCCGGTACGCTGGTCGCGGTTTGGAGCCTCGGCCACCACGTAGCTGGCGGCTGGCACACCATCCTCGCCAATGCTTCAGCAGCAGGCAAGCTCCACACCTTCGATTTCGCCGCGGACCTCACCTCCGCGAAGTTCTGGGCCACCAGTTACACCTTCTGGGCCGGCCTGCTCGGCGGCGGCTTCCTCACCATGGCCTCGCACGGCACGGATCAGTTGATGGTGCAGCGCATGCTCGCCGCCCGCAACCTTCGCGAATCACGCCTTGCATTGCTCAGCTCGGGCGTTGTCGTCTTCTTCCAGTTCACGCTGTTCCTGCTCATCGGCGTCGGCCTGTGGGCCTTCTACACTCACGCAGCCGCTTCCTCCGGCTTTGCGCCTCGCGTGCTCTTGACACAAGGCCCTGGACCTGTGGCCATCTCCCCCGATCGTATCTTTCCCACCTTCATCGTTCGCGAGTTGCCCACCGGCATCGCCGGCCTGCTCGTTGCCGCGATCCTCGCCGCCGCCATGAGCAATCTCTCCGCCGCGCTGAACTCCCTTTCCAGCTCCACCGTCGTCGATTTCTACATGACCTTCCGCCCCGCTGCGAACGCCCGCGAGCGCAACCTCATCTCGCGCGCCTCCACCGTCGTTTGGGCCTGCATTCTTTTCGCCCTCGCCATCTACTCTCTCTCGGTGGGCGGCAAGGGCCACGTCGTCGAAACTGGCCTGAGCATCGCTTCGGTCGCCTATGGAGCTCTGCTCGGCGTCTTCCTGCTCGGCACCCTGACCCGCTACGCCACGCAGGCTGGCACGATCGTCGGCATGGTCGCCGGCTTCGCCACCAACATGATTCTCTGGCTCCCCACCATCACGCCGTTACGCACCGTAGGAGGACTCCCTATCCCGCACATTGCCTTTACCTGGTATGTCCTGATCGGCTCCGCCGCCACCTTCCTTGTCGGCACCTTCGCCAGCTTCCTCCAACCAAAACCGAGGCGAGCCACCTCGTCCATCACTGCAGCGATCGCGCTGCTTCTCTTGTTGTCATTCCCGAAGGGAATCTGCGTTCCCTCGGCCCATGCACAAACGTCAAGGAGCCCATTCACTGCGCAGTCTCATGGCGCGATGATTGGGGAACCAGCCCAGGCATCCATATCTTCTAAATTCCAGGCCGTATCCCCTGAACCCTCGCCCGCGTACGACTTTACCCAGATCGACACGCTCCTCAACGACGCCGTCGCCGCGCACAAGCTGCCCGGCGCGGTCGTCGTCATTGGCCACTCCGGCCACGTCGCCTACGAGCACGCCTATGGCCTTCGCAAGCTGGCAAGCGAACCCGGCCTGGATGGCAAACCTTCCCCCGCCGAGCCCGTGACCGAGGACACGATCTTCGACATGGCCTCACTCACCAAGTGCCTCGCCACGGCCACCGCCCTCATGCAGCTCTACGAAGCCGGCAAGATCGCCAGCTTCGACGATCCCTTGCAGAAATACCTTCCTGAGTTCAACACCGCCAACGACCCTCAGAGAGCCAGAGTCACGCTGCGCATGCTCCTCACTCACTTTTCCGGCGAGCCCGCCGACGTCAACCTCAAGGATCCCTGGGGCCTGGCCGCCCCCGACAAAGTCGAAGGCATCCACCGAGCCCTCACCGCGCCGCTCCAGTCCGCCCCTGCCGCTACCTTCCGCTACTCCGACATCAACTTCATCCTCCTTGGCGCGCTCGTAGAGAAGCTCAGCGGCCAGCGTGAGGATGTGTACGTTGAACAACACATTTTCATGCCGTTGCGAATGAGTGAGACAACATATCACCCCTTTGATCGAGCCTGCGGCGCACAGACGCTCGGCTCCGCAGTGATCTACGGCATGGAGACTCGTTCGTGTCCTCCGGGCTCCTGGTATGTCATCGTCGGGCAGGACCGCATCGCCAACACCTTCAGCAACCAAGCCCTGAACACGCTC
>CAXTPR010000064.1:0-15286 GCA_964246235.1 uncultured Acidobacteriaceae bacterium | reverse complement strand
TAGCGGGGGCGGAGTGGGTGGGTTCGGGCTCGAGGCGTGGATCGCTTTCGATGTCGGTGGCGTTCTCTTCCTGCTCGGCGGTGGAGTCAGTGACGTTGGATTCGAAGTCGGGGAGGTCCTCCCAGAACATGTCACGGCGGTCGACGATCTGGCCGCCGCGCATGTGAAAGAGATTGACGGCGAGCATGTCCTGATCGAAGTGGAAGCCGAAGACGTCGGCGTCATTGGAGTCGGCGGAGGCGATGCGCTGACGCTCGCCGGCCTGGTGCACGGTGGCGATCTGGTCGCGGAGGCGGGCGGCCAGCTCGAATTGCATGTTCTCGGCGGCGGCGGCCATGCGGGCGGTGAGGCGCTGCTCCAGCTCACTGGGCTTGCCATCAAGAAAGAGCTGCACGTCGCGGATCACCTGGCGATAGTCGTCAGGATGGATCAGGCCTTCCACACAGGGCCCCAGGCAGCGCTTGATGTGGTACTGGAGACAGGGCCGCGGATGGAAGCGGTTAAGATCGACTTTGCAGCTGGGAATGAGGAAGCTGCGGTGGACGACATCGACCAGACGATGCGCGAGGTTGCCGGGAAAGTAAGGGCCGAAGTACGCGCCGCCGTCCTTGCGCAGGCGGCGCGTGACGAAGACCTTGGGGTGGCGGTCCTGCAGCGTGAGCTTGATGTAGGGGTACGTCTTGTCGTCGCGCAGCAGGATGTTGAAGCGCGGCTTGCGCTGCTTGATGAGGTTATTTTCCAGCGCCAAGGCTTCATGCTCATTGGCGACCGTGATGTACTCGAGGTCCACGGCTTCGCGCATGAGCGAACCGGTTTTCGCATGGGCCTGCGAGGCGGCAAGGAAGTAGCTGCGCACGCGGGCGCGCAGGTTCTTTGCCTTGCCGACATAGATGACGACGCCTTCGGCGTTCTTGTACAGGTAGCAGCCCGGACCGGTGGGCAGCGTGCGGATTTTCTGAAGGAGATCCATACCTGACGTCTTCAAGTGTAGGCCGCCGAGGCGCGGACACTTCTGCACAGGATTGGACGCCCATGGAGATTTGACGATTCGGAACCGGCTTAGCGCGTCTTCAGCAAGCGGTAGACGGCGAGGAGGAGGATGGAGGTGAGCACAACCCAGGCGAACTGGTACCAGTAGAAGAAGGGGAAGCCGAGAAGCGCGGGCGTTGCGCGAGCATATATCTGTGGAAAGCAAAGGCCGGCGTAGGGCAGCAGAAGTGCGCAGGCGATGAAGACCTTGGCAGCGGTTGAGCGCGGCTGCGATGAGGCGAGAGTCGGCTCGGGCATGGGGTGGATGGTAGCACTCGGCGGGATGGTTTTGGAATGAGCCAAGAGCCGGGAGCCAGGAGCTTGACAGCGCATAGCAAGAGGCGACGGGATAAGCTGGGGAGGTGAGCGAGGCAGGGTTGGAACGGGAAGAGCGTGCGCACGAGGATGCGGCTGCAGCGGTGCGCAAAGCGGCGGCCCTCATGGCGCGGCTGCGCGGACCGGGTGGGTGCCCCTGGGATCGCGAGCAGACGTTCGATACGATCAAAAAGCACACGCTTGAAGAGACGTATGAAGTGTTCGACGCCATCGAGCGCCGCGACTGGGCCGATCTGCGGGATGAACTGGGCGACCTGCTGCTGCAAGTGCTGTTCTATGCGCAGATGGCGGAGGAGGCTGGGTACTTCTCGATGCGGGATGTGGCGGAGTCGTTGAGTGCGAAGCTGGTTCGGCGGCATCCGCATATCTTTGCGGACGCAGAGGCGGCGGACTCTGACGCTGTGCTGCGGAACTGGGAGCAGATCAAGCGGCAGGAGAAGCGCGCGAAGAGCGGGACGGCAGGAGCATCGTCTTCCATGCTGGACGATGTGCCGCGGACCATGCCGGCCATGATGGAAGCGGCGAAGCTGGGAGCCAGGGCGGCGAAGGCCGGCTTCGACTGGCCGGACGCGAACGGGCTGTTCGCCAAGATGGATGAGGAGCTCGGTGAGTTGATGGTGGAGATCGCAGCCAGGCATACGCAGAATGTGGAAGCGGAGTTTGGTGACCTGCTGTTTACGGCGGTAAACCTGGCGCGGCACCTAAGGATCGACACGGAGAGCGCGTTGCGGGGTTCCAATGCGAAGTTCCGGCGGCGGTTCGGCGCGATGGAACGGAGCGCAAGGGATACGGCTGGCTTTGAGGCGCTGCCGCTGAATGAGAAGGAAGAGCTTTGGACGAGGGTGAAGGCCGAGGAACGGCAAGAGCCTGTGCTGAAGACAACGCCGGCTGCACAGAAGGTGGAAAGTCAGGAGGTCGACAGTTGAGCACGCAGGCGGCGACTGGAATCCACCTGGAAACGCTGACCGAGTTGGTGCAATTTGATCGCTGCGTGGAGTTGCAGGACTTGGTGTGGGGCTACGAGCCCTCCGATGCCATGAGCCAGAAGGTGTTCCTGCTGGCCTCGCAGATCGGCGGACAGGTGATCGGCGCGTTCGAGGGCACGGAACTGGTGGGCTATGCGATGGCTCTGCCGGGCGTAAGGAACGGGCGGGCGTATCTGCACTCGCATCATCTGGCGGTGCTGCCGCCGTGGCGCAACAAGGGTGTGGGCAGGAAACTGAAGCTGGCGCAACGAGAGGACGCGCTCCTGCGCGGCATCGAGTTGATGGAGTGGACCTTCGACCCGCTGGAGATTCGAAATGCGCACCTGAACATCGCCAGGCTGGGAGCGATTGTGCGCCGCTATCGCCGAAACTTTTATGGGCCTTCGAGCTCGCCGCTGCAAGGGGGTCTGCCCACGGACAGAGTTGTAGCCGAGTGGTGGCTGTGCTCGGAACACGTGGAGCGTGCGTTGCGTGGTGAGGCCGCCATGGCGGAGATAGAAGGGCAGGTGCGGGTGCCGGCGGCCATCTATGAGTGGAAGGCCTCACCCCTGTACCGGGAGACGGCGCGCGAACTGCAGGCCGGCAATGCAGATGCCTTGGAGATGGCGTTCGCGGCCGGGCTTGCGGTGGTGGGATACCGGCGCGGTCCTGAAGGCGACGGGACGTTTCTGCTTGGGAAGTGGGACGACGCTTCGCGTTCCTAGGCAAAATCGGTGCGGGCCAAGCGGTATCGCCGGTTCGAAGACAGGGGATCTCTCCGCTGCACGAGACAAAGAAGCTGTCTCGCTCCGGTCGAGAGGACAGACGTTCTTGGGGGATTTTGAAATGCTCATCGAGGCGATTCATCTGCGCGAGATTCAGATGCCGCTGGCGCATCCGTTTGTGACGAGCTTTGGGGTGACGACGGCGCGGCGCATTCTGCTTGTGGAATTGGAAGGCGACGGCCTGAGCGGCTGGGGCGAGTGCGTGGCGGGAGAGCATCCCTATTTTTCCGAGGAGTCGGTGGATACAGCCTGGCCAACGCTGCTGACGGAGCTGATGCCGCGCCTGCTGAAGGCCGAGGTGGAGCATGGGCGGGATTGCCCGGAGTTGTTCGCTCCCGTGCGCGGGCACCGGATGGCGAAGGCGGCACTCGAGAACGCGGTGTGGGACATGGACGCGCAGCGGCAAGGGATCGCGTTGGCGAAGCTGTTGTGCGGAGATCACGCTCCACGCGAGCGCATCGCATGCGGCGTGTCGATCGGTATGCAACCAGGCATGGAACAGCAGCTTGCGGTGGTGGAGAAGGAAGTGGCCGCGGGCTACCGGCGTGTTAAGCTGAAGTGCAAGCCGGGCTGGGATGAGGCGATGTTCGAGGCGGTTCGGGAGCGCTGGCCGGACATTTTGCTGAGCTGCGACGCGAACTCCGCCTACACACTGGGCGATGCGGACAGACTAGTCGAGTGGGACCGTTTCAACCTGCTCATGATCGAGCAGCCGCTGTGGCATGATGACTTTTTCTTTCATTCGCATCTGCAGAGGCGGATGCGCACGGCGCTGTGCCTGGATGAGTGCATACGCAACCGGCGCGATGCGGCGGCGGCCCTGGAGCTGGGGAGCGGACGCATCGTGAACATCAAGGTGGGCCGGGTGGGAGGCTTCACCGAAGCGATCGCGGTGCACGACGTGGCGCAGGCGCATGACGTCCCGGTGTGGTGCGGGGGCATGCTGGAAAGCGGTATCGGACGCGCGCAGAACATCGCTCTATCTGCTCTGCCCAATTTCAGCCTGCCGGGCGATGTCTCGGCTTCCAAGCGGTACTGGGCAGAAGACATCATTGAGCCGGAGGTGGCGGTGAACGCAGAAGGCGAGATTGCGGTGTCCACGGTGCCTGGACGCGGCTACGAGGTGCGACGAGAGCGCGTAGAAGCACTGACCGTGCGGAGCGAAACGATGCGTCGCAACGGACGAGCGAGCGTGGCGCTTGCGTAGGCGTGCCTTCGTCGGCAGACAGGCAGATTCCGTGCGGGAGCGGAACAAGAACGGCGAGGCGCCGTGAGAGCCACTGCGGCAGGGGAACAGCGCTAACGGATGGGTATCTGCATTGCAAGAAGGCTGTGCACAGCATCCTGAAACGAAAGCGGCGCGGGCAAGAGCTGGAAGTCATACGAGCTCATGACGGAGTCTTCCGGAGCTGTTTTGAGGAGCAGCTCGCGGAGGACGAGATGTTCTTCCAAGTGCGAGTAAGCCCAGCGCCCGACACCGACTTCGGCCTGCTCGAACTCAATCGTGCCCCCCTCGTGGATGCGCACCAGGAGGCCGAAACCGAAATCGACAGGATGGAGTACGCGTGCCTCCGCGCGGATCATACGGCCGGTTCGCTGATCGATCCAGAAGCGGCCGGCTACGCCGGCAAGCAGCTGTGACAGCGTATTGGGCGGCTTGAATGCCGGGTCGGGCGAGAAGTCGATGACGACTTGCGGCGAAGGAGACCTTGGCGACTGCGGCTGGCCCGGAGCATAGGAGAAGCGCATCGCAGCCGGCAGCAGCTTGACCAGGCCCGCGGCATAGCTGCGCGTGGCAGCGTCCCTTTTATGGCGGCGAATGAAGTCCGCTGGCGAGCGAAGGACTTCCTGCAGGCGCTGCTGCTCTGCCCGATCTTCAGAAGCCGTGAGGGGCTGGCCGTTGCGCTGTACCAACCGCGCCACTGTGCCGTCCCGGCTTTCGATGACCTCGCGCGTGGTGTCTCCCTTGGCATCGACTTTGCGGATGCGGTACCGAAGCGGGAACGAGCCATCGTTCTGGATGATGGACTGCTCCCACTCCGCGGCCTTTTGTACCCAATGCTGCGGCGAGTCCTGCGGGACGGAAGATTGCGCGCGCGAGGCGGCTAGGCCATTGACCATGAGCAACACAAAAGCTACGCGCCGGTCGAGAAACGCGGTGGCGCAAAGTAGCTTCTGGTTGGCGAAGAGCAGCCTGCGAAACGGCAACGAAGAGCTCCTGTTGTTAGCTTAGACGGAACACGCGGGTGCCGGTTCAGCCTGCCGCCTGCGTGTTGGGATATAGTTCGGCACAGCTATCTGCAAAAGATGCGGCGCGGGCGCAGGCCCGGAAAGGCAACGAACGGGCATGGCGTTGGACGCAAACCCTACAGTAGCTGGGCCTCCCTCCAGGCTTTCCTGGAGAAATTTCGGGAGATTCGGACAGCGTCGAACGGCAGCTAGCGAGCGCTGAAAGTCTGCTCCTTTGCCGCAAGCAACGTTGCTGCGAGTGAGGCGGAAGACACGCAGCCAGGAACAAAGAGCTCTCAGGAGCAGATACGGAGTTATCGCGTCATGGGCTTCTTCAAGCGATCGAGTGGAAACCCGGAGCGCAGCTCGGTGGAAGGTGTTACACGGCACTCGCGCGGCTGGGCGGAAATGAACAAGTTCCTGCACAGCAGGGAAGGGCTTCGCGTTCTCGATTTTGGTGCGACGTCGCCGGCCAATATCAACTACCTGACGGACCTGGGACACAGCGTGTACATGGCGCATCCGGTGAGCGATGCCGCAGCGCCGGAGTGGCGTCCACGGGCCGAGCCAGGCGAAGAGACAGTTTTTGATGCCGAACGATTCGCCGCTTCGGCACTCACATTTTCCGGCCGCGTGTTCGATGTGGTCCTGCTGTGGGATACGGCGAACTATCTGCCAGCTCCGCTGGTGGAGCCCTTTTTCCGAAGAATGCAGGAAGTATTGCAGACCGGCGGCAAGCTGCTGGCATTCTCGCATGCCAAGATCAGCGGACCGGACACCGTATTTTCCCGCTACCAACTTACCGGCACCGACGACCTTCTGCTCTTGCGCACCGGTCCTTTTCCGGTGACAGGTTTGTATCAAACAAGACAGATCGAGCAGTTCCTGAAGGGCTTTCAGGACATTCGGTTATTTCTTGGCAAGGACAACATCCGCGAAGTTTATGCAACCAGATAGGCTCGAAATCGCGCGCAAGGAAAAGGAGGCCCTCAGTGGGCCTCCTTCTTGCCTGACTCTTCCGGCATGAGCTCAGGGATCACATCCCTACTTGGCAGCTGTCTTGCGGCGTTCAGCCCAGCGCTTCTTCATCGCTTCCGCGATCCGCTTGCGTCCCTCGGGGCTCAGTTGACGCTTCTTAGGGGCAGAAACTGCGGACGAGGCGTTCTTGCTGCCCTTGGGGCGTCCGCGCTTGGGTGCTTCTTTACCTTCGGTGGCTGCCACTCCCGAAAGGGCTGCGCGAATCTGCTGCAGCCGAGCGATTTCGGAGTCTAACTCCGAAACAATACGATTGACGTCCATTCCATCTCCTGGTGATGCGAGTGACCGCAGGGCTTGACTTACAGCGGCTACGATCTATCTATCCTACGTTCCCGATTTGGTCCTTACAACCACAAAAGTAATGCGAAGGTGCTTTCTAGGAACATTAGATGCTGCTAAAGTGCTGCCGCGCCGGTTGCATCCTGCCGATGCTACACTTGGCTTCGAATGTTGGCGTCGATACGGGCCATTTCATGGCGACTCTGGGCGCTTTCGCTCCTTTCCGCATTGCTGCAGGCGCTCCCCTTTCCCATAGCGGGTCCGGTGCCTGTCTGGCGAAGGCTCTTTTGCTGGTTTTGTCTGACACCTCTTCTTATCGCGATCTTTCAAAAGAATAAGAAGGGACGGACGTTAGGCGTGGGGCAAGCGGCCACGGTGAGCTACTTCAGCGGCGCGCTCTGGTACCTGGGGAACTGCTACTGGGTTTATCCCACGATGCACGTCTATGGAGGCATCGTTGCGCCGGCAGCCTTCGGCATTCTGCTTCTGTTTTGTCTCTATGTGGGGCTATATCACGCAGGGTTTGGAGCGTTGATCGGCGCGGTGCACCGTTTCTACGGAAAGCAGGCTGCACTTTGCATCGTTCCCTTCGCCTGGGTCGGCGTGGAGCTGGCGCGGGCGAGACTCACTGGATTTCCATGGGATCTTCTTGGGTATACGCAGGTCGATAGTCTCGCGCTAACACGGCTGGCTCCCTGGACCGGGGTGATGGGTCTGTCCCTAGTCGTTGCCGCGGTGAATATGCTTTGGCTCGTTCGCCTGCGGGGAAAAGTATGGACCGCTCCGTGGGGAGGCCCAGCCCTGGCTTGTTTGCTGGTGGCTGTCTTCACCGTGGCAGCCCACGAGTATGTGCCAGCTGAAGAAAACCCCCGGGGGACGGCTTTGCTTCTACAGGAAAATTTGAAAGTAGGAGCGGAGGTGACCGAGCCACCGGAAACCAAAGCACAGATGTTGCAGTCCTTCAGCGATCTAAGTCTCCATCCAGCCTATCCGTTGGGAGATCAAGGTATCGAAGACCACGGAACCAAGCCGGACATTCTTGTGTGGCCTGAGGCGCCGAACGATTTTTTCGATGAGGATCCGGTTTTTCGGGCTTCGCTGGGAGCGCTGGCAAGAGGTGTGAGTACGCCCATCGTGTCCGATTCGATTACGGTTGCGCAGAGGCCGAGCGAAGGCAAGGCGCTTCAACTCTATAACTCGGCCAGCTTCTTCGACGCCGCGGGAGACCATACCGGGCGCTATGACAAGATGCATCTGGTGCCGTTCGGCGAGTACACCCCATTCAAGCAGCTTTTCTTTTTTGCAGGTCACCTGCTGGATAACGTGGGTCCATTTATTCCCGGTCGGAGTCACGCCGTTTTCGCTGCAGGCGGTCATCGCTACGGTGTTTTCATATGCTATGAATCGATCTTCGGCGATGAAATGCGGGAGTACGCCCGGTCCGGTGCGGATATGTTGATCAACCTATCCGACGACGGCTGGTATGGGGATTCGAGTGCTCCGTGGGAGCACCTGGATATGGTGAGAATGAGAGCCATAGAAAATCATCGCTGGGTAGTCCGCGCCACAAACACGGGTGTTACGGCGGCGATCGACCCGCATGGGCGGATTGTGCAGCAGATACCGCGGCACATACGCAGCTCCATGCTGGCAGGCTTCAGTTGGCATGACGACCAGACCTTCTATACCCGGCATGGCGATTGGATAGGCTGGTTGTGTGCTGGAGTGACCGCCGGACTCGTCGGCGTGGGGCTTCTGCGCAAACGACAAGTAGACTAGAAGACATGCTGAATGATCTGGAATTTGCTTACTCCCCGGTGCGCGAGAAGGTGCGTGACCTGCGGGAGTATCTTTGACGCGCCTCGCCTTCGTAACGAGCTCAAGGTCATTGAAGAAAAAGTTGCCGATCCCGGCGTGTGGGCCGATGCGGCGCGCTCGCAGCCGCTGATGCGGGAGCGGAAACGACTGGAAGAGCAGCTGGGCTACGACGCGGAGCTCAAGCGCCGCGCCGAGGACATCGAGGCGTACTTCGAGTTGATGCGGGAAGGCGAGAACTCGCTGGAGCCCGAGGTGCAAGGGGAGATCGCGTCGCTTCTGACGTACACCGAACAGCTTGAGTCGCGGACCATGCTATCCGAGGAGAGCGATCCGCTGAATGCGATCGTGACGGTCCATCCCGGCGCGGGCGGAACCGAATCGCAGGACTGGGCGGAGATGCTGATGCGCATGTACCTGCGCTGGGCGGAGCGGCAGGGCTTCAAGACAGAAATCAACGAACTGCAGGACGGTGACGAGGCGGGGATCAAGTCCGCGACGTTTACGATCACGGGGGACTCCGCCTTCGGCCTGCTTTCGGGTGAGACAGGGGTTCATCGGCTGGTTCGCATTTCACCGTTCGATCAGGCCAAGCGCCGGCACACCAGCTTCGCCAGCGTGTACGTCTCACCTGAGATCGATGACAGCATTGTGATCGACATCAAGCCCGACGAGCTCCGCATCGACACCTATCGCTCGGGAGGCAAGGGCGGGCAGCACGTCAACACGACCGACTCCGCCGTACGCATCACGCACCTGCCGACCGGGATCGTCGCCGGTTGCCAGAACGAGCGCTCGCAACACAAGAACAAAGACAGGGCGATGAAGCTGTTGCGGTCGCGCCTGTATGAGTTCGAGATGGATAAGAAGCGCGCGGCGAGCAAGCAGCTGGAAGACTCCAAGCTGGAGATCAACTTCGGCTCGCAGATCCGGAGCTATGTGCTGCAGCCGTATCGCATGGCCAAAGACTTGCGAACGCGCGTGGAAGTGGGCGATGTGGACCGTGTGCTGGATGGCGACCTGGACCCCTTTATCCGCGGCTACCTGCGCCTTCGCCGGGAGGGTGGCGTACCCGCGGCGGCTGCGGACGACGATGCGGTTTGAGACCCAACGACGCGAGTGAATCGGGCTTAAGGAACTGATGTGGAACCGTAATCTTCTGTGGCTTCAACTCCGCCGCAGTCGCGCGATTTCCTCCATGCGCTGTCCCAGCAAACGCTCCCGCCCCTCGCCGGTTGGCTCGTAGTACCGCCGTTCCGCCAGCCCCTCGGGCAAACACTCCATAGCCGCAACCCTGCCCTCCACATCGTGGGCGTACTGGTAGTCCTTCCCGTATTCAAGCTCTTTCATCAGCTTCGTCGGAGCGTTCCGCAGGTGCAACGGCACCGGCTCCGCGGGTCTCGCTTCAATGTCCGCCAGGGCCGCGCCATATGCCTTGTACACCGCGTTAGACTTCGGCGCCAGCGCCAGGTACACCACCGCCTCCGCCAGCGCCAGATCGCCCTCCGGCGAGCCCAGAAAGTGCATCGCATCGCGCGCGCTCAGGCAAAGGTTCAACGCCTCCGGTGCGGCCAATCCGATGTCTTCCACCGCCATGCGCACTACCCGTCGCGCCACATACATCGGGTCCTCACCCGCCTGCAGCATGCGCCCCAGCCAGTACAGCGACGCGTCCGCATCCGAGTTGCGCACGCTTTTGTGTAACGCGGAGATCAGGTCGTAGTGCTGCTCGCCTTTCTTGTCATACAGCAGCACCCGTCTCTGCAGCGCTTCCGCCGCGATACCCGTCGTGAGCACGGCCTCACCGCGTCCGGCAGCCAGCTGCGCTGCCACCTCCAGCGCGTTTAGGGCATTGCGCGCATCTCCGCTGGAGTAGCTAGCCAGCGTCTCCAGCGCTTCCGCAGCCGCGCTCAACCGCATCGTTCCCAGCCCGTGTTCGTTGTCGCCGAGCGCCCGGCGGAGCAGCGCCACGATCTCTTCCTGCGCCAGGGCTCGCAGCGTATACACCCGGCACCGGCTCAGCAGGGCTGCATTGACCTCGAAGCTCGGGTTCTCCGTGGTGGCCCCGATCAGGCGTATGGACCCTCGCTCGACATACGGCAGAAACGCATCCTGCTGCGCCTTGTTGAAGCGATGGATCTCGTCCACGAACAGCAGCGTGCGCGCGCCATACGCCGACGCCTTCTCCGCGTCGGACATCACGGCTTTGATCTCTTTGATCCCCGCCAGCACAGCGGAGAACTCCACAAAGTTCGCCGAGGTCTGCCGCGCGATGATCTTCGCCAGGGTCGTCTTGCCCACGCCCGGCGGTCCCCAGAAGATCAGCGACGCGGCCTGACCGCCCCCACTCCCCTCGCCTTGCTCTTCGCGTTCGATCTGTACTCGTAGCGGCTTGCCGGCCGCGAGCAGATGCTGTTGCCCAAAGAACTCGTCCAGCGAACGCGGGCGCATCCGCTCCGCCAGCGGAGCGCCGCTGCTCGCGGTGTCCTGCCGCAAGCGCTCCGGCATGCCGGTATCGAAGAGACCGCCGCCCCTGCTCACAATCCACCTCGCTGACGCATGGCCTCATAGAGCAGCAGCGAGCCCGCCACCCCCGCGTTCAACGACTCTGTCGCGCACGGAATCCATACCCTGTGCGCCGCCGCGTCCACGGCTTCACCCGAAAGCCCCGTTCCTTCGTTGCCCACCATCAGCACGCACGGGAACTGGAGTTTCGTCTCCAGCAGGTTGCCGACGAACGCGCCCTGCGCCATGGCGGCATACGTCGTCAGGCCGGTCCACACGTTGAGCGACGGCAGACGCACGATCGGTAGACGAAACACCGAACCCGTCGAGGCCCGCAGCACTTTCGGGCTCCACGGATTGGCACACTCCCCTGCAAGAAACACCGCCTCTGCCCCGAACGCCTCCGCGGAGCGCAGCAGTGTACCCAGGTTTCCGGGGTCCTGCACCGATTCAAGCAGCAACGACGCTCCTCGCAGTGTCTCCACTGGCACCGTTCGCTCGGACGGAATCCTTACCAGCGCGGCCACACCTTGCGGCGAGCGCGTCTCCACGGCACTCTCGAACACAGCTTCGCTGAGCACGAAGAGTTTGCCTGTGCCGAAGCGCGTGAACGCCGCTTCCAGTCCTTCGCGCACAAACAGACCCTCAATCTCCAGTCCGGTTTTCAGCGCCTCTTCCAGCAGCTTCGCTCCCTCCAGGCTCACCAGTTCTCCGGGCCGGGACGCCCTTCCACGGAACCCCTCGCGCAGCGCCTTGACGCGCTCATTGCTCTTACTCGTGATCACGCGCGGCT
The DNA here is from genome assembly GCA_964246235.1 of uncultured Acidobacteriaceae bacterium. Taxonomy (GTDB): domain Bacteria; phylum Acidobacteriota; class Terriglobia; order Terriglobales; family Acidobacteriaceae; genus Granulicella. The sequence goes on along the minus strand of CAXTPR010000064.1, from coordinate 3,512 downwards.
GCTTCATCCACCATCCATGCTATAAGCGAATGCAGTACCCTCACGGATCACTGGAAACCGGCATTGAGCGCAGAACTGCTTCGCATCCACCCCGACGAGCCCGAGCCTGAGTTGATCGCCCGGGTGGTGGAGTGTCTCAACAAGGGCGAGATCGCCGCCCTTCCCACCGATACCTTCTACGGCCTGGCCGTGGATCCCGTGAACCTGCGCGCCGTCGACCGCATCTACGACCTGAAATCCCGCGCCCGCCACAAGCCGCTCAGCCTCCTCCTCGCCGACATGTCGCAGGCCTATGAGCTTGCCCGCGGTATCGACGGAGGCTTCGACCGGCTCGCCGAGCGCTTCTGGCCGGGGCCGCTCACGATCGTCGTCAAGGCCGGCAGCAAGCTTCCCTTGCGCGTCACAGCCAACACGGGCAACGTGGCCTTGCGTGTGCCCGAAACGACCATCTGCCGAGCCGTCGTCGAGAAACTGGGCTTGCCCATCACGGCCACTTCGGCCAACCTGCGCGGCTTGCCGGAGTGTACCTACGCCGGTTGTGTGCGGGATCAGCTTGGCGACAAGATTCCTTTGATCGTGGACGGCGGTCCTACCGCACGCAGCATCGCCACCACCATCGTGGACCTGAGCGGCGGCGCCAATTCCTGGATGATCCTGCGCGAAGGCGCGATCCCCACGCACGAAATTGCACTGGCTCTGCATGGCTGAACTCGTGCCTTTGATTTCACACCGCTCCGGACCTCATACTGCTCGTTGAGACCATTGGGTTTCAGGAGACGATGAGCCCGAGGCGAGGCAGAGCAGGCTACAGACCACGGGGTAAGGGACATCCGCTTGCCTGGTGTCTCTTGCTCGTCGTTTTCGCAGCGGCCGCCTGGTCTGCCTGGGTGCATCACGAGATCGTTGCTTTTGCGGCCATCGATAACGCGGAATCCGCCGACGCCATCGCCGTCTTCGGCGCTGCCGAGTACGCCGGCCGCCCTTCACCCGTCTTTCGTGCCCGTCTGGACAAAGCCCTCGCGCTCTACCAGAGAGACATTGCTCCGCAGATCGTCACGCTCGGCGGTGGCACCGACAGGGACTCGGGTAAGACAGAAGGCGGTGTTGGCCGCGACTACCTGCTCGCCAATGGAGTGCCGCTGGCCAATATCATCGCGGAAACCAACTCCTTCGACACCGAGCAGCAGGTGCAGCGCCTCGCCGCCATAGCGCGGCAGCACGGCTTCCAGCGCATCGTTGTGGTCAGCGACGGAACCCATCTCTTTCGCATCGCGCTGCTCTGCCGGCGTGCGGGGCTAAAGGTGTATACCTCGCCACGGCCTATGCTGGGTCACCTCGATGAAGTGGAGGCAGCCGAGCGCGTCGGACACGAGATGCTCAGCTACACCTCGCTCGCCTTGAACTTGCACATGAGCTGGCTGCACCGATGGCTGGAAGGCAAGAACGGCTAGAGCGTTTCTCCAGCAGGGTGTGGTTGTGCCGAGGTGCCGCGCCCTCGGCGCGAAGAGACAGCTCTAACGCTTCGAGGCGGCTTGTCAACGCACCAGCGCGTCGAAGACTCCGGTCTCGACCGTTGTGCCGTGTTTCATCTGAATGAAAATGCGGTATTGACCGGAAGCAGGAAAGCCATACGGGAACTCGACAGTGGGGGAGAGCGGTTCCATGCTCGGGCTGGATGATGCGGCTTGCATGCTTCCCATGGCGTTCATGCCGGCCGGGGACACGGCCCCAGGTGTGGAGGAGTCTAGAGCGGCGTTGGCCAGCATGACGGCTGGCATCGCAGCGGAACCTTCCGGGTGGGTGTGAGCGAAGACCTTCCCGTCGGTCTTGACGAAGGCCGCATGGCCGGCCATGCCAAGGTATGGCTGCATGTCATCTGCAGGCTTGCCGCTCCGGTCGAGCAGCGTAAATCTGAACAGCGTTGCCGTGTTCGCGGAGAGCGAGGCCCGCTGGTCCCACACCATGGTGTAGCCGTCCGGAAGCTTGTAGCTCGCTCCCAGCATCCCTGCGCCAAGGGGCGGCGGCGCAGCGGAGGCGTCCTCGCCATCCAAAGGCCCGCCCTGCATGCCGGCGGGCACGTTGAGCAATGCAGTCAGGGTTTCCGGAAAGCCGTTCCGGTGCACGATGTCGGCATACAGATGGTATTCGCCGGGCGGCATGGCGGGCAGGTTGTCACTGAGCTCGCCTGGGGCACTTAGTGAGGGATGGAGGTGGTACACGGCATCCATGGCGGGCCAGCGAATGGCGTAGAGGTGCATCAGGCGGCCGTGATCGGGCAGCATGGCGATCTTGTGCGCCACTTCCCAGCGCTTGTCTGCCTGATCAAAGCTTCCGATGGCAAGGGTCAGCCGACTACCGTCGAGCTGCGTGTGCAGGTCGAGCGGCTGGTAGAGCTCGTCTGCATACTCGGCTGCTTCCACGTTCCACCACTTGTTGCCCCAGTAGATGGCAAATGCGACTATCGCCAGCGCGGCGATACTGGCGAGGAGCGCGCGCTTACGGCGCCTCTCGTCCGGCTTCAGGCCGGGCCGCAGCCGGGCTTCGCGCACCGCTGCCGCGACGATGACGGCGACTCCGATCGCGAGGACCAGGCCGAGCGCGGCGAGCATCAGGCCCATGGGCCGCTGCATCTTCAGCACCTGCGTTGAGACCGCCGGCACCGGAACGGCTGCAGTCTGCGAACCCTGCGCGCCTGTGATGCCGAAGCGAACCTGCCAGGAGCCCGACTCCATGATCCAAAGCTGGCCGGTAAAGAACTGCGGGTCTGTCATGGATCGACCCATCGCGTCCGGCGTGGGCGGATGCTTGCTGGCCTCGCCGGTGAGGAGCATGGGGGTATCGGTGAGTGCGGTCACCGGCTCGCCATAGCTGCGCACCTCAACGAGAGCAACGCCGGGGATAATGCTGGGCGGACGGATGGTGACGAACAGCTTGTAGGGACCGGCAGTAACCTGTTCGAAGACATCTTTGCTGCCCACGTGAGCATGCGCGGGGATGCAAGCTGCCAGCAGCCATGCCGGAAGTAAAGAGGCGGTGCTGAGCCTGCTCATCGCTGCACTCCGCGCATCCAGCGGCCCAGACGCAGCCCCAGCCATGTAGAAAGGCTGCCTGCCAGCGCGGCCCACAGCAGGCCGCGTTCCAGCAGCCAGCCTGACTGCGGCCAGAGCAGGGTGCGGCTCCGGTCGAAACCCGCTGCGCGGGCGTTGTAGTCGAAGTACATGGTCCCGAAGAAGCGGTTCTGGCTGGCCTTGCTCATCAGAAAGCTGGCGAACGGCCATTCCACTGCGATCATGATGGTGGTGAACAGAACGCCGCTGACCACCGCAATCTGCCAGAACTTCCACTTGGCCGTGCGCTGCCAGAGCAGGTCGAGTGCGAGGGCCGGCGCGATGATCAGAATGGGGAACTTTGCCGGGATCAGATGCGTCACCGGGTTGAACACGGGCCCAAGCTTGGGCTGTGCGGGAAAGAGCGGGAAAATCAGGATTTCTCCAATAAGCCAGAGCGTGTAG
>CAXTPR010000063.1:0-15787 GCA_964246235.1 uncultured Acidobacteriaceae bacterium | reverse complement strand
TGTGGATACATAACTCTGACACCCACCCGAACAACGGCCCAGACCACACGCTTACGCACGTATGAACTCTTCAGACACTTCTATGCAATGCCCTCGAGACCTCGCAACCTTGCGAACCGATCTCCCGCTGTTTTCCTCCGTCGCCGATCTGCTCTGGCAGGGACCTACCCCTCGCTTTGCATCGATTGCAGATCGTCTTGACAAGACTAAGTCCGCACAAAAGCGTTCGCCACGCACTAAGGTGGGAGACTCAAAGGAAGATAGCTGACAATACGCCAACTTATCGTTACTGATCGCCAGTGAGACTGCTTCTCAGCCACCAGGCCTTCGTAGGTGGTTATCTAGTGTGGAGACGCCGACCTGTCTTTGGGCGTGGCTAAGATGCGACTACAGCGGGGTTTGGAGAACCTTCATTATTAATGTTCATTGCGCGGTCCAGTAGAAGAGCAACGACGGGAATCGCCGCGAAAGTTGTTATGTTGTAGGGGTTCGCGTTGTTGGTGCCGACGAATGTCAAGTACCCCTTGAGGGCAAACGAAGCGACGGCCACGAGGACAATCACTCCACATCCAAATGCATAGAGCACGTTCCTGTCTTCTCTTTTCTCTGACATCGATGCAGCCAACAGAACAACGATTCCGATGCCTGAAATCAGAGGCGATTGCATGATTCCGCCCGACGCAATGGTCTGAAATCCACATGCTGCGCACCCAACAACTCCACATGTCTTCGGGCCCAGCAACACGGTATTTGACCCGCGCAAAAATCTAAGCACGTACAGCATCGCCCACAGGAAGAGCGGCCCAAACATGGCAATGCTCTTAATATTGCCTGCATCTCCGTGTACACAAGAAATAAGTTTAACGGTCGGGGTCGTCCAACTCACGATGGCCGCCCAGGTCATTAAGGTCAAGAGAAGAACAAACTCACGCGCTTGCTTCTTGACATTCTCTACTCCGTCCGCCGCTACCTGAACAGTCATCCTCTAGTCCTCACGGGTGCACTCGAACAAATACATCTTTGCGGGAATTACCGTTTTTGCTTCAAGATCGCTAACGGACTTGATCCTAAGCCCGGATCTTGCAATCGCTTGATTGATAGCCTGAAGGTTACTCCACCGGACACGCTCAAGCCAACGAATCTGTCCGCGTTGAGTTCTCTCGTCAACTGATCGATCGAAAGTAAATCTGCAGGCTGCATCGACCATGTCGGCATCATTGCGCAAGCAAGTGATATCGAGATCACCGCAGAAATCATCTGATTGTGTAAAGGTACGCCGGTGAGCAGTGCCCGTCTCATCAAATTCAGCCCGGTCGGGGTAGTCAAACAAAACGACACCGTTCCTGCTCAGATTCTTAGACAAGGCACTGAACACAATCTCTGGACCCGAATCGGCGATCATCTCCAAGAGAACATTGTTCATCAGGACGATAACATCGAAGAGGTTTGATGTCGCGTGCTCTTCAAATGAGATCGGATGGAAGCGCACGTGACTATAGCCTCGGACTTCCTCCGTAAGTCTGGCCCAAAACGTAGTATCTGGCTCAAACGCATGTACATCGGCTCCCACTGAAACCAGCCACGGAAGGAGTCGACCGTTTCCTGCACCCACGTCAGCAACTTTTGTGCTCGATCTGATGCTCCGGCTAAGCAGACGTTGCCAAGTCGGATCTAGCTCCTTAGACATGGAATAAGACTGATAAAGCGAAAGCAGCGTGCTAACGCTGTATCGAGAAGCTGGAGCCGTATGGCTCCGCTCTACAAACCGAACAGAACTAATTAAGATTGTTGGGACTAGATCCACTCCCGTGGCAGCTAGCAACTCGACTTTTGCCGCGCGATAAGTAACGGCATCGTGCAGGTGGCGGGTTGCTCGCGACACCAAGGAACCTCTGCCACCCGTTGACGAGTGGTATGAAGCTCTGACGATATTCGCTGCGCTAATTCGGGAGCGTACGATGTTGCGGTAGTCGGATGTTGCGGCAATCGCTTGGATGATGTTTTCAACAAAGTCGCAACAAGCAGCTGTCCGAGAAAACTGTTGTTTCACCCTAAAGATGACATCGAGCCACATCCCGAGACTGATAGACAAAAGAACATTGACAGCTAACGTTACACTAAGAAAGAAGGGTAGAGTATTTAGTTGCCCCACCACCTGATCTAACGATAGGACAAGACCACCCTTAGGAAAAGTGCCCTTGAAGAGCGAGAGTTCCGGACGTAAGAGCAATGTTAGAGGAATTGAATAGGAGATTGCTCCGAAGATTAAGAAGAAGCTTAGCCCCCTCCAGTGAATGATCCTGAGGCTCAAGAGCAGTAAACCCATCGCGAAAACGAGTAGGCACACTACTCCAAGCGAAATCATCCGTGACAAGATATAGGGTGTCGCCAGAATGCCAATAGCGAACACCAGCCGCACTACAAATAGAATGTCTTCCTTTCTCGTTGGTGTCATACGGGCCCACCGAGAACCAACTCATTGCACTTCACTCCATACAGCGACTTGGCGTGCGTTATCACAACAACGAGCACTTTCCGATTCATCAAAAGGCAAGTTATGTCTCGCACCAGGGCCACATTGCTTTCGTCGAGAGCGGTGTCCGGTTCATCGAAGATCAACACATTGCAGCCTGACAGATAGAGCGAGAGGGCATACCTGAAGAGATAAAGCAACTTCTTGTTTCCGAAGCTTTCCCCAGCGCCGACAACATCTCGTACATGTGACTCCAGCTCCGTCCAACCAACATGTTGTGCGCAGAAATGCGAGATATAAGAGTCCACTGTATGACTAATTCTATGGATCTGTTGCGGAATAACTCCTACGCGGAGAATTCTTCCTTCTGAATCGACGGGCCTCCGACCGTTGACGAGCAAGCGTCCGGAAGTTTTTGGGTAGAGCAGATGAAATCTCCGTTGAGGTCGCTGCAGCTGCAGAATTGTGTGTGCAAAAAGAGACTTACCGCTGCCATTTGGACCCGTCACCAAGTTCAGGGACTCCTGGAACCAGGTGCCGTCTGGAATCTTACGTTGCCGCGAGGGATCGAGCTTAATGGTGATTCCAGACCATTCTAGGGAGCTGACTACTTGAATATTCCCAAGCGGCGGAAACGTTTGTGGAACAACAGATTCAAGCCAAGCGCCGGAAGAAGTCTCCTTGATGCCTGCGGTGATCTCAACACTTGATGCACTTAATTCCATATCTGTAGGAATGCGGGGAAGTAAAAGCAAGCACGACGGCGGAGGGTACTCGTCGTGAGTATCTCTTACAACTTCTTGAAAGTGATTCGTTCGCTTGGCGTCGAGCATCATGAAAGGGTCGTCGCAGATTAACAGGTGATCGCCGCGGGCGCTTCGGCCCACTTGTAACATCTGGCCGATCGTGAAAATGATTTGCTCCTCGCCCCCATAGAGACTCCAAATAGCCTGATCGACGCTGGCGTTGAGAGCAAGTTTTTCGAAAACCGAACTGGCACGTTTGCGTGCCGCAACGTAGGTGTTTCCGCCAATCACAAGAGACAGGGTCAGATAGTCAAGTACCGTTGTCGCAGAAAACCGCCTGTCAATACCCTGGGGAATCAATGAAACGCTGGTAGGGCTGATGTTCGACAGCCAGTAGTTGAGTTCGCTCGGCAAAGGTGGCGCCTGCACCGCCTGAGCGTCCGGAAACGCTCCTAGAGACAAACCCAGCGAGGATTTACCCCAACCATTTGGAGCTATGAGCTCGAATGAATCCCTTGTTGGCCGGAGAATCACTTAGTTTCCCCGAATGGAGATCACGCTTCGCAGTTTCTCCAGGCGGCTGTCAAAGATGTAGCGGCCAAGTACCGCTCCCAAAACACCTGTGACTAGATACGCACCAATCAATAACCAGTTGCCGAACCCAATTAGCTGCGCTTTGAGCGAGAACGAGGCGCCATATACATGGCAAATGTCCCAGACCAGATACGTGAGACCGGAAGGCTCATTGGTACAGCAGTTGCAACACAGACGAAATATGCGATGCGTGAGTATCTGCCGAGAAGAAGCACAAGCTCGATATAGATGCCTAACCCCAGCGCAATCCAGAGCTTATACAGCCCAGGAGTGCCGAAGCTAGGAGTCACAACGGCGATAGACATAAACATGAGCATGTAGAGGATGCCCGAGCCAAGTTTCGGAGCCATATAGAGACCAATGTAGAGGAGAGCCCCTACGAACATTGACGAAAACAGCCCCCCAATCAGAGGAACCTGCGGTACAAAGAACTTGAGAATCAAGCCAATGCTGTTATCGGGAAGAGCAGCCGCTAAGCCAAAAAGCACTACCCAGATTATTTGTGCTCGTGTCAGTAATTTATTCATTGGTCTGCCTCCTCTAAAGAACAACTCTGAAAAGAGCTTCATTTCTGCCTAGCAAGTCTGGGCGAAAGGTCGATGTCGAAATCGGTTCTGGCGCGTTCATCTCTAATGCCGAAAAAAGCTCCGTCAGATAGCGCTGATGGGCAGAGTTTGGACGTACTGTGTACCGCAGCTCCGTGAGCCCGACGGCGCGAGCATTTGCGGCAACTCGGGCGACTAATGCAAGCGCAGCTGGCGATGGGATCATCGAAGCCGGAGGGGTTGCGAGCTGCCAGATAAAGACGAACTCCCCTTGAGGAACGGACATGGCAATGACGTATCCAGTTGGCGAGTGATCTCCTTCGCAGCACGCAAGCCAGGAGAACCCGGGGGAGATGTAGTGGAACATATCTACGATGTACGGAGTGAGCGTAGAGAAATAAGGTATCGAAGCCGAGAGCTTGGTCACGAAGGCAGAATCACTCTCAGTAAGCGGTCTTAGGACGGTGTCGTCCTGAGAGATCGCCGAAGATGGAGGTGAGTCGTTCGGTTCGCGCAAATTAGGTTTCATCTCGAGTCGCGAAAAGGGAAATCAAGGCTTCCCAAGATTGCAGATCCAGAAAATGCTAGCACGATTGCCGTCGAGGTGAAGGATTTTCGTATCCGCGGGACTGGTTGAAAGAGCACGACCTTACGAGGTTCGGCGGCACGCAACCTGCGGGACCACCACATGTCTGATCCACTACGCAACCGCGAGATTGGCTCGCCTACCGCTCAGCTTTGCGTCTCCGTCACGGTTAGAAGCGGATTTGAGGAGGATGGCGAGGATGAGGGGCGAGAGCGTTCCTGACGGCTCAGCCAAAGGAGGTTTTAGTCGCTCGGATCCAGATCCGGTCGTTCGGAAACCCGCTGCGTGTCGTACGTGAGGTGACAAAGTGGCGAAGGTACTCTCCCGAGCAGCTGCAGCACATGAGGGACAGCCTCGAACGCCTCAAAACCGAAGGCGCCGAGATCATCGACTGAGTGAACTTGCACCCGACACGCTGATCGCAGTCTGCGCCGACGGTTCAAAAGCGAATTATCAAGTGTCTCCGGCCGCGCGCCCCTCAAGAACCTGACCCACCCGCATCCGCGCGGGGAGCAGGGGGCCGAACCCCTGCTCCCGAAGCAGATTTGCTCATTTCCGGGAACCCCGGCGGCCGGACCCTTCGGGCCATCTTCTTGAGGGGGGAGTTCGCTCCTGTCTTCGAACCGGCGCCGATCGAGAGAATTGAGTGCGGGCGACGTTCGCCGCCCTCGGCTACGCCGACGTTGCGCAAGGTCTTCGGTTCGCTTGCTTCCAAGAGCCAACTTGTCGTCACCGGTCCCGCGGTGTGGATTTGGCCAAGCTCGCTACCGAGGAAACGCGGTGCGGGAACGTACGGAGCGACCGCAGGAAACTTGCCTGCTTTAGGCGAAGGAAGCATCTCAGCGGTCGCCAGCGGATCGAACGCCCCAGTAAGGTCGAAGAGTAACTGGTTGAAGCGTGGGTAACCGAATGGCCCGTGGCCGCCGAAGACATCGATATCTATTGCACCAATCCAGTACGGCGTGCGGTTCCAGACGCCGACGGTTGACGTAGCGTTCCAAGGTGCATCCACTGCGCAGACCCTACGATTGTCTTCATGATCCTTGCTAATCTTTAATTTGCAATTGAATCGCACATAGAGATTCGAAAGGGGGCTTTCGTCGGAGACAATGCCTGGATTGAATACCCTAGCCTCGTTCTCGTCCATCATAGTGTTGCGCTCTGCGTCGCATGCGGCCTCACGTTCGAGACCGGTCAGGCGATGCCCTTGATTATCCACGTTGTTGAAATGACGCTGCAGAAAACAGAAGTTTTGCATGTATGTGACAACTGCGGACGTTGACCAATTCACGGTGCTGTCGTCGGGCTTGTCTACCTCGGTGTCTCCCATCTCTTCAAATTTAGCGACCTTGTCCTGCTCGCCACCGACGAGGTGACGCAAACCAGAACCAAAACCGTAACTCCAGAAGTCTTTCTTCGCGACAAACGCGATCATGAGGGGGCGAAACATTGACGCCGTCAGTCTGTCGGATCCGCAAAACTCTCGATGCACAAGGAAGTTGTTTAGCAACTTCTGGGCTTCAACAGCATGCGCGGCGGCGGCGATCGTAATGACCTGGTCGGAGAAAGGGCGGATGCCCTGAGTGCCCGCTGGAGTCTGACAAGGCATGTAGACTTCGCCTTTATCTCGACCATACGCTTCCTCGTAGATTCGGATCATAGCCTGCTCGACGATGAGACCGCCGAAGGAATGACCGATGAGGATGAAGCGTACTTTCTCTGGGTGGTTGGATTTGGCCGCATCACGGAGCGCGTACAGGGCGCTCACGAACTGCGAGTGATCTGAGGTGGCAACTTTGAGTGCAGTCTTCTCGCGCACGTTCATCAACGTATTCGTGACGTTGCCACGCCAACCGAGAAAGATGCCGACAAACTTTTGGTGCTGAGGCGCAGGAATCTCTCGGAGATCCGATTCATCGTACTTCTGATTGAAATCCGCCGCCTTGCCGGCTGCTAAGTTGTAACAAGTGAGCACGTCCGAAGTCCCTGGAGCTTTCCAGGGAGTTTTCGCTGTGATCGTGGCTCCATACCTATCCTTGTATCCCTTTGTGCCAAGATTCAGGCAGTTTATGGTCTGGCGGAAGTGCGGATAGTTGTCGGCGTATTCGCTAGCCCAGTTCTCGTTGCCATGCACATATACGATGACATTCAGTGTCTCCAGTGCGGAGTCCTCGTCCAGGGCTTTAGCATATGCCTTGCCGAGAAACTTGATGGCGTGATGTAGCTGACAAGGGCGGCCGTCGGTGCGCCCCGTCGGGCATGCGTCCGCCAGTTGGCCGTTCTCAAGGAACTCGACGGTCGCATGGTTGTCTACATCGCGCGGCTGTTGCTGACTCGGGATGCCATGTAACTTGACTCGTGCTGTTTCGGTCGCGAACTCTACATCCGCTTCAGAACCGAGCACCGGCGCGTGCACGCCATCGCGCACATGCGTGGGTTTATGCTGTCCCGCGTTTACAAGGAACCACACGGATACCGCAGCGACAGTAAGGCCACGCAGCACCTGGATAGCAACAAAGCTCTCGACTGGCTCAGCATCCATGATCAAACCTCGGCGGTGGAAATTACACCTTATACCACGTAATCGACTCGGACTATCGCTGGTCTCGCGCCGCCAGTAGTCTGCAGCATTGATCCACGAGCAATCCGGCGGCGCGCCCCTCAACCATTTGGCATGCGCAATTTATGCACGCCAATCTCCGAGGTGAGCCAGAGGGCCGAGCCCTGCTCCCGGAACAGATTTGCAGAAAACAGGCTGTTTCTGGACTTGGATCTAGGGGGCGAGGAGCTCATTCTGTTGCTCTTGTTCTCTGCGTGAAATCGGCGCTGAACGAAGAAAAGGAGGGCAGCGCCGCGACGCCATAGCTTCCGCCGGGAATTGGAGCTGTCTTCTCAAGTCCGATCCCTTCTCAGAAACTGACTTGCGAGAAGCTATATGCGAGTGCGGACGGCCGACGTCTAGGGAGCAGGAATAGTGATCGATTTCTGAGCGTCTAGATGGCTTCCATCCGACAGGATGAAGAAAACCTCGTACTTTCCGGTCGGAGCCCCATCGGCGGCAGTTGCGGGAATTTCCAGGAGTGCGACATTCGGGTCTAGCGCTTGCGAACCAGAATTGGGCAGAGGCAGAAGCTTAGCTTTGATAACGGTGTTCGAAGGGCCATCAAGTTCGACATTCGAGACCGAATCGAGGCCAGTACCCAGTATCGTTAGATCCCTCTTGGCGGAGAAGTCCTGCCCGGTAGTGAGGCTCGTGACGAACAGCTTCAAGGTCGGTGCTGGTGGAGGCGTCACTTGCTGAACGTGATTGCCAGAAATCGACACCGTCACTCCTTGGAACAGAGTTCGCAACTGATTACCGGAGTAGGTCGACAAGGATCCGAGCTTCGTCCACTGATCCGCGGTTTTATGGCGCTTATTCAGCCACGCTTCCGAGGGTGGCAGTGTCGCCTCGTCAAAAAAGGCAAACAACGTTATCGTCCCTCCTTTAGAGATCACCGCACTGGAAGAGGAGAACGAATGATTGTTCAAGAAGTTCAACTCGGACGCACTGAAATCCGGAATGGCTGAATTCAACCCGGTCTGAGCAGGACCGGAGTAAATGTTTGCAGCTTCTTGAAAGGCAGCATTTGCATAGAATCCCGCTATCCCACTGACAACCCCCGCCGCTACGCTCGTAAGACGGATCGAGATTGCTCGTGCGCTGAGCTGCTCTGCTTTGGTGGAGATCTGCTGGGGAAGAGTTTTGTCATAGCTTGAGACGACATAACTCGGAAGGCCACCGCGGATGTCTTGCAAAAGATATTCTAGATCGTGATTCTTGTTTTGGATCGTAACCGAGATTGCGATGAACCGGTCGGCCACACCTTTACCGAACGCGTCAAGAGCTATTCGATGAGGCAATGGAGCGAAAGAGCACTGAAGGTTTGGGTTCGGAGTCGCGAGTCCACCCGGAGCGGAGCACGGTTGATATTGAACGTCACTGGAGGAGTTGATGATCAGCCCAAGTTTTGTGTCATAGACTTGGGCTCCGTTGATTACCCGGATATCATATTGCCCGGCAGTTCCGAGCGGTGCTGTGATGGTCTGGTTCAGAACAGTGGCAGAAGACTGAAAAGTAGGTGCGGCTGAGACAGTCGGTGGAGTCGCATTACTAGACAATGGACAAAGAAGCACGGTCCAAGGTCCAAAGCCTTGACCCTGCAGCTTCAGAGTGGTGATTGCACCCTCGTAGATCGAGGTTGGCGCAGAAGCGGTAAATTGGACGTCCTTAGAAGGAGCTGTAGGTACGGTCGTGCAGTCTGCCGCAAAAGCAGAGGTGCCACGCATTGCGAGAATAACCGCAACGACCATCGCGGTGCGAGCTAGACTGGAAAATGACATGTCGCCTCCATGCAGCAGCCACTGGTTCTACTCGGCAATTGGCCCAGGTCCCGGAATTGGAAGATGTTGGGAGAGTAGCAGATGCGGTTCAGTTTGCAAGTGTTTTGCTAGAAGTCGTCCGTCCTGCAACGCAACGAGGCGGATTGAATTAGGGAGACGGGGCAGGTCACCTCGAACATAGCCGCCGGTCAATCCGCAGCACACTCCCTAGAGCACCGGCTGCGCGTCCCCTCAAAGAAGTGGCCCGCGTCATGCGTGAGCCATCTGCGTGGGGAGCCAGAGGGCCGACCCCTGCTCCCGAAGCAGTTTTGCATGGTGGGCTGCAGATTTGGCCTGGGTGCAAGTGGCAAATGGTTGATTCTGTTGCTCTTGTTCTCTGCCTAAAATCGCCGATGAACGATAAAATGAAGGCAGCGTCGCGACGCCCTCGGGTTCGCCGACATTCTCAGGTCATCTATGCCGGGCTCCGATTACTTCCCAGAAGCCGGTTTGTCGGTACTAATTCACCGCGGCTGAGCGCGTTGGCGGTTTGTTGTTGATCGACACACCGGAGCCGCGATAAGGAGCCTCAATTCGGTGCACACGCCGCGTTCAGGTTTAAAGCGGCTGGCATGCGGATGCTTCGAACGCTGGCTTGTACCCACTTCATTCGGCCGAAACGTATTGCTGAGGCCTAGTCGCAGTCGCGACGCCCGTATTTTTTCGCGTACGCCCTATCCGTGTCGCGCGAGACGGTGCAGTCGCCCTTACAAAGATTGCACGCGGCCATGTTGAAGCCACGTGTGCCGGTTCCGCAACAATGGGGACAACGGACTTCATCCATCTCTTCGGAATCGTATTCCTCGGCGGTTTGCCGGCTTACAGTGCAAGAACCTTTGCAATAGGCACAATAGACCTGATTCAGGCCCGTGGTTCCCAACCCATGACAGTGGGGACAATCGACTTCGTCGAGTTCCTCCGGGTCATAGTCCCCAGCTTTTTGTCTGCTCACGGTGCAGGAGCCTTTGCAATAAATACAAAAGTCCCCAGCAAGACCCGTCAGACCTCTTCCATTGCAGTGCGGGCAATCAGTTTCATCGAGTTGCTCGGGATCGTAGCCTTCTGCCTTTTCCGAGCTAATCTGACAAGATCCCTTGCAGAATATGCAGAAGTCCCCGGCAAGCCCAGTCGTCCCACGGCCATGACAATGTGGGCAGTCAACTTCGTCAATGTCGTCGGGATCGTATTCTTCTGCGGCCTCTTCCGTAACGACGCAGGACCCTTTGCAAAACGCGCAAACGTCGCCAGCCAGCCCCGTGGTTCCGCTGGCATGACAGCGGGGACAGGGAACTTCGTCAAATTCAGAACGATCGTAGGAGGCGGCCTTCTCCTTTGTCACGACCATGTCCCCCTTACAGAAAGCACATAAATCGCCGACGAGACCTGTGAGGCCGGAGCCACCGCAGTGCGGGCAATCTGCTTCGTCGAGTTCGATAAGCGCATCGTCAAGAGACGAGATGAGGCTATCGGCGGCGGTACGGAGTTGCATAGGCTTCGTCTGGTTCGATACGCCTGCCGTGTGTTTGACGATGCTGGGAGCGATCTTTTGAGCGAGCTTATCGATTGAATTTCCTTCGGTATCCTTACGGGCGGCGTCTTCGCTCTCCTTCACCAAGCCGGGCAAGGATTGCATCATCTGGCGGGTCTCCGTCTCGTAGGCGCTTATCATCTCAGGATCGGCGGTCTGGGAGAGCTTCTCCCGTAGTCCCTTGAGCGCGTTCGTTATGGACGTAAAGAGCTTCGTGGTGTTCGCTTCGAACCGTTGCGTGCGCGTGCGAGCTGCTCGCTTCATCAGCTTGGCGGCCTTTACCGTCTGAGCAGTGATGTTGTTCGAGGGCTTGTAGCCCAGATCGTACTGAGTGTGATGATTCGGACATAGGTAGATGAGATTATCGGGGCTGTTGTTGAGCGTATCTGCCACAGCTTCGATGTGCGCGATTTCGCCGTTGTTGGCATTCCCGCAAATGGCGCATTCGAGATGCGACTCCTTCCGAACGTCTTCTTTGATAGCTTCAGGGATCGGGGGACGCTTGCCCTTCTCGTGGGGCCAGGGTGAGTTCAGGTAAGCGCGATAGGACTCCAATTCCTTCTCATCGAAGTGCGGCTGTCCATCCACCATCTTGGCTTGTAACAACCGAGATTCGTCCTTCTTCGGGCACTTTTTCTGGAAATATTCCAGCAGTTCGAAGCTGATTCCGAGTTGCATCGCGGCTTCGATGGGGCTCAGCAGAGGCATAGTTCAATTTTACCGAACGCCCTCCTTCTCAAACGGTTTCAGGCCGATGCTTTCATCGAGCACTCGCTTAGGCGGCTGTTCACGGGATTAGTAACGACAAACGCCGTTGTCGTCAGGTACGCCGGAGGCGCAGTAAGGGGAAGGTGCAGGAGGGGGAACGAGTCTGTTACGGAACTCGGTTGACGTCAGTGGTTTGAGGTTCTGTCTGTATTGCGATCGAAGCTGACAGGGTGCTGTTTTGCTTAGTTTTTCTGAAGTGCCAGCGTCAAGCGGGTATTTCCGAGTACATTTGCCATCCTTTTCAGGTTATAGGCCATCACTGCGAGACTTAGCTCGGTGTGAGCTCCTGCCCGTCCGCGCAGGAGAAGGCGTGGATGACCGAAGATGCGGTACTTGATGGTTGCGAAGGGATGCTCGACGACGGATCGTCGTAGCTGCATCGCAGCTGCGGTCGCCCGTTCATTCATTCTGGTGAGAGCATCTTCGAACATGTGCCGCGATACCCGGCGTGCGGTGGATGCAGTGCAGCGGTGCTTTAGAGCGCAACCACCGCAGTCCTTTGCACTGGCCAGATAGATGATCGATTTATCTTTCTTGAGCCGCGCTTTCCGCTTCAAGATTTTCTCGCCCGGGCAGAGATACGTGTCGGACTCGGGTTGGTAGCGGAAGGCGTCACATTGGAAGAAGGTGCCATCACCATGCGGGTTCCTGGTCCGTGTCGCAGGAACGCACGGCATGATGCCATTGACCTCGCATCTGGAAGCTTGCTCTCCATTCGAGTAGCCCGCATCTGCTACGACGTGGAACGTTTCCTTCTCAAGCACAGCCTTAGCTGCTCTGGCCATAGGTTCCAGACTGCGGTTATCCGCTGCATCCAGCACAACATTGTGCGCGATGATTAGCGCGTGCTCGGCATCGACTGCACTCTGCAAGTTGTACGCAGGCTGCGTGCTTCGGCCCATCACCATGAAGCCCGCCTCAGGTTCAGGATGATGCTTCAGTTTCTCTAGAGCAGCCTGCACTCCAGCGCTATCGAACTCTGGAGACTGCTCATGATCTAGCTTCTCCATACTGTCGAGATATTTCTGCAACTGGAAGCGCTCGCGTGCCGTGTCGATGCTTGCAACAGCGCGGAACTTGCTTCCGTCTACCGCCACCCACTCACCGCGGATCAGCCCGCAGCTTTTCGCGAAGCGAACTAGCTCTGCTCCGGCAGCAGTCACCGCCTCGCGGTGAATGCGACGGAACTCCGCGATGGACTTATAATCTGGATACAGCCGCTCCAGCAGCCACATCACTTCCACATTGCGACGACACTCTGCCTCTAGGCGTCTTGAAGAACGGATCTGATTTAGATAACCATAGAGATATAACTTCAGTAGAGAGCGCGGATCGTAACCCGGTCTACCAGTATCGGCCGGCTGCGAGCGCTCGAAACCCAGCTTGTTCATGTCGAGCTGTCCGATGAAGGCATCGATCACACGGCACATGTGATCGGCAGAAATAAGGTCGTCCAGCACCACAGGAAACAGTGTGCCCTGACTGCGACCTTCACCTTGGATATAAGCCATATACGATGATGTCCTCGTGCTTGCGAGGACATCATCTCACGTGCAATCGTCGGATTCAGGCTTACTCGGGAGACCGGAGCTAGAGAGCTTCGGCCGTAACAGTAATGGTAGGAGCGGGCTGTTTCAATTTCGCAGCCAACTGTGGATCGGTGTTCCCAAGAACCCTAAAGTGCATTTCCTGCGTCACGACTGTCGGTTTTCCAATTTCCAGATCGACTGCCCGTTGGAACTCTCCATGCTGGTGTCTGGCCGAGATCAGACCAGGAATCGCTGGAGCTTCGCGGTCTGATTGCATTGCGATATTGAGAGCTAGCCCTGTAGCAGTTGGATGAACATTGCTGCATTCGAAAGACTGCTGAACGACCGACGTAGCATCTCCATCACTTCCAGAGATAAGATTCGCCCGCGCCACTCCGCTTTTGCCTGAAGCAACTGGGATGTCGAGCACAAAGCTTTGCTTCCCACTATCGGCCGATCCAGAATCAACCACAAACGTCACACGATAGTGCTTGACTGACGATTCAGAGCTGTGAACTGACGATTGGGCGAATCCCACTGAGGAGATACCTAGAGCAAGGACAATAGCAAGAAATCTAGACATAACACGGCCTCCAGATGAAGTTTGGTGTGCGAATGCACTGCAAGTCTGACTACAAGCGGACAGGCTTCGTGAGCAATGTTTTCTCAACTTCGTGGGTGCGGTGGCCCGTTCACCGTTTTTCATTCGAAGGTTTCCCTGTTCCGTAACAGACTCGGAACGTCTCCTGCCTTTTGGCTAGGTGCACAACGCTGCTTGCGAGCGGCAGGCAGCGGGGATAGGCAATGGAAAATCCGAGCGGTTCTTGCGATGCGCTGCTTCAGGAAACGAAGCGGGAGCCCGTGGGGGCTCCCGCCAGTTTTACGCTGCGAGTTTGTTCTTAGGTACTGCTACCTTCTTGCCTTTTATCTTGGGTGAGGGTTCGGGCTCGGCATTGATGGGCTTCACCTTCTCCGCTTTCTTTGCTGTGGCTTTCTTCTTGGTTTGCTGGGGACCGAAGGCGCTCTCAGCTTCCGCAAGGAAGTCGAAGTCGCTTTCGCGCGGGATGTCCATGTGTCCTGTAAGAGCGAGACGAAGGGCAAAGCTGGTTAGCATTTCGTCTGGAAGGCTGATGAGGGTCGATGCCAGAACATCTTCCGGGGTCTGCTGGTTGTTCTCGTCATCGCCAACGAAGTATGCGGCTACGTCTTCGGCGAAGTCGTAGGGGTCAAGGTGGATGAGAGCGTGCAGGAACACCCTTAGCTGCGCGGCGGTGAACATCGCCGGGGCGTTCTCCACGATGCGCTCGAAGGTGGCCTGACGCGCTTTCACCACTGCTGCTATCCGGGTGCGTTCGGCTTCGTATTCTTGCTGCTCCCGCTCGAATCGTTGCTTGCCCTCTTCTTTCCGGCGTTGCTGCTCTTCCTCATGCTCCTTTCTGCGTTGTTCGTACTCTGCCTCGCGCTCTTCCCGTTCTGTGTCAGTTTCGGTGGACGGAGCGGGTGCCATCACGGGCGCGGGGTTCGCGGCTAGTTCTGCCGCTGCCTTTGGGTCATGCACCGGGCAGTTTTTGTCGGTGCATACGGTCAGCTTCGTACCTACGTGCTTGCCGTAGACGACGATGGCTGTCTTCGTGGCAGCGCAGGGCATGACGGGCTCGGCGTCCGGGTTATCGATTCGCGTCTCGATCTCCCGAACATGACCACGCTGCACGGCTCCCGGCCTCTGCTCCTTGGGATTGCGCCAACCGTTCTCGATTTGTACTAGCTCCGGTTTGGCTGCAATCTCACGGTCAAGGAATGCTTCTATCTTCCCGTGGTAGCACGGCGCGTCCAGGCACTGGTCGCCTTGCACGTCGCAAAAGAGGCTGGTGTTGTGTCCACTGCGACGGGGACAGGTGACGCAAGCTCCGGCAATGGGGTTCAGGGTTGGGTCATCGCGGTCGAATGGGGCATCCGCCAGAGACAGGTAGAGGTTTGCTTGTATCCACGCGCTCAGGTGCTTCGCGGGTAGCAGGTGCGGCTCTTTGTCCTGCCAGTCCTTGCGCCAGCAGTTCTCGAAGGCCGCTGCCTGATGCTCCTGCGGAAGGCGGGCGATCAGGTTGGCATGGCTGGCAGTGATACGCTCCTGCACAAATGCTTCGGCAACCTCGGGGATGAGTTGCAGCAAGCTCAGGCGCGCGTAGATGTGGCTGGCACTCTTCCCGGACTTCTCGGCAAGGGCAGTCACGTCGTAGCCGGGCAGGTCCAAGAGACGTTGAAAGCCCTGCGCTTCTTCGTATGGATGTACGTCCACGCGCTGCGAGTTTTCGATTAACTGCCACTCCATCGCCTGGGCATCATCAAGCTCCACGATGCGGACGGGGAAAGAAAACAGCTCGGCAAGCTGCGCGGCACGGAAGCGTCGCGCTCCTGCGACGATCTCGAAGCCCTTATTGTTCGGTCGCACCGTGATGGGCTGAATGAGGCCGTGCTGCCGGATGGACTCGGCAAGTTCCTCCAGCTTGGATTGCTCGAAGGTTTGGCGTGGGTTGGTGGTGGACTCGTGTACCTGGTCGATGGCGATGTACTGGAAGGCGCTGCTGTTCTGCCTGGTGCT
>CAXTPR010000062.1:0-16373 GCA_964246235.1 uncultured Acidobacteriaceae bacterium | reverse complement strand
CTACATTTCATCAGCTCGTCAAGCAGGGCCGTACGCCCACCCGGTATAAGACAGCTTCGCCTGCGCTCCAGGGTTCGCCCCAGCGGCGCGGCGTATGCACGCGCGTGTACACGCAGACGCCGAAGAAGCCGAACTCGGCGCTGCGCAAGGTGGCCCGCGTTCGCCTGACCAATGGCATCGAGGTCACGACGTACATTCCGGGCATTGGCCACAATCTGCAGGAGCACTCGATCGTGCTGATCCGCGGCGGCCGTGTAAAGGACCTCCCGGGTGTGCGGTATCACGTGGTGCGCGGCACGCTGGACAGCGTGGGCGTGGCCAAGCGCATGCAGAGCCGGTCGAAGTATGGCGCCAAGCGGCCCAAGGCAGCGGCGGGCAAGTAGCACAGCAGGGTAGCGAGTTAGCAGAATTCAAGCTCAGCGCGTGAGAGGTCTACCGGGCTGAGGGAAGAAGAAAGAAGAAGAGATGCCGAGAAAAGGTTTTATCGCGAAGCGCGAAGTGGCGGCCGATCCGATCTACGGATCGACGCTGGTGACGAAGTTCGTCAACAGCATGATGTGGGGCGGAAAGAAGTCGACTGCCCAGGCCATCTTCTATGAGGCCATGACGAATCTGGAGGCCAAGGGCGGCGGGGACGACGCGCTCAAGCTGTTCAAGAAAGCCGTGGAGAATGTGAAGCCCATGCTGGAAGTCAAGAGCCGGCGTGTGGGCGGCGCAAATTATCAGGTGCCCATCGAAGTAAATCCGGAGCGGCGCACCTCGCTGGCAATCCGCTGGCTGGTGAGCTATGGCCGCTCGCGCGGCGAAAAGGGCATGGTCGATAAGCTGACCGCCGAACTGCTGGATGCGGTCAACGGCCGCGGCGCCGCGATGAAGAAGAAGGAAGACGTTCATCGCATGGCGGAAGCCAACAAGGCGTTTGCTCACTACCGCTGGTAACGAAGAGAACAGGGATCAGGGAACGGGAACGGTGTTGAGCGCAGGGGTGTATTTCTGATCCCTGCTTTCTGATCCCTACTCCCTCAAGCAGCACCGCAGGGCCAACCTGCAGAAAGAACGACCGTGGCACGCACAGTACCTCTCGCCAAATGCCGGAACATCGGGATCATGGCGCACATCGACGCGGGCAAGACGACGACCACCGAGCGCATTCTCTTCTATACGGGTGTGAACCACCGTATCGGCGAGGTGCACGAAGGCACCGCGACCATGGACTGGATGGAGCAGGAGCAGGAGCGCGGTATCACGATCACCTCCGCGGCGACAACCTGCACCTGGAACGGTATTCGCATCAACATCATCGACACGCCCGGCCACGTGGATTTCACTGCCGAGGTGGAGCGTTCGCTGCGTGTGCTGGACGGCGCGGTGGCGTGCTTCGACGCCGTGGCCGGGGTGCAGCCGCAGTCGGAAACGGTGTGGCGGCAGGCTGACAAGTACAGGGTGCCGCGGGTCTGCTTCATCAACAAGATGGACAAGGCCGGTGCGGACGCGGTGTACGCGACCTCGACCATTGTCGATCGCCTGGGCGCGCGCGCTGTGCCGATCAATATCCAGATCGGGGCCGAGGCCAAGTTCGCCGGCGTGGTCGACCTGGTGACGATGAAGGCGATCCTGTGGCATGACGAGACCATGGGCGCCGAGTATTCGGTGGAAGAGATTCCTGCCGCCCTGCTGGAGACGGCCAGGACCGCGCGCAACTTCCTGATCGAAGCGGTGGCGGATTCCGACGACGTGGTGATGAACCATTTCCTTGAAGGCACCGAGCCCACCGAGGCGGAGCTGAAGGCGGCTATCCGCAAGGCTACGATCTCCATGAGCATCTTCCCGGTGCTGTGCGGGTCGTCGTTCAAGAACAAGGGCGTGCAGACGCTGCTCGATGCGGTGGTGGACTACCTGCCCAGCCCGCTCGATATCCCTCCCATGATCGGGCATGACCCCGACAACATGGAAGTTGAGATCATCCGCAAGGCGGATGATGCCGAGCCGCTGTCGGCCCTGGGCTTCAAGATCATGACCGACCCGTTCGTCGGCCAACTGATCTTCATTCGCATCTATTCGGGCGTGCTCAAGACCGGCGACACAACCCTGAATCCGCGCACCGGCAAAACGGAGCGCATCGGCCGCCTGCTGAAGATGCATGCCAACAAGCGCGAAGAGATCACCGAGATCATGGCCGGTGATATCTGCGCGGCGGTGGGGCTGAAGAACATCGTCACGGGCGACACGATCTGCTCGCCGAAAGACCCGGTCGTGCTGGAGTCCATCGACTTCCCCAAGCCGGTGATCGAGGTCGCGGTGGAGCCGAAGACCAAGGCCGACCAGGAGAAGATGGGTGTTGCGCTCTCCAAGTTGGCGCAGGAAGACCCCACCTTCAACGTGCGCACCGATGCGACCAATGGCCAGACCATCATCTCCGGCATGGGCGAGCTGCACCTCGAGATCATCGTCGACCGCATGATGCGCGAGTACAAGGTCGAAGCCAACGTGGGCAAGCCGCAGGTCAACTACCGCGAGACCATTCGTTCGAACGCGGAGGCGGAGGGCAAGTACATCCGCCAGACGGGCGGCTCGGGCAACTATGGTCATGCCAAGATCCGCATCGAGCCCAACGAGCCCGGCAAGGGCTATGAGTTCTCGAACGACACCAAGGGCGGCACCATTCCCAAGGAGTACATCAAGCCGATCGACCAGGGCATCCAGGAAGCCATGGCTGGCGGCGTGCTCGCCGGGTACGAGATGGTGGACATCAAGGTAAGCCTGTACGACGGCAGCTACCATGACGTGGACTCCAACGAAATGGCGTTCAAGATCGCCGGCTCGATGGCCTTCAAGGAAGCCGCACGCAAGGCCAAGCCGGTCCTGTTGGAACCGGTGATGTCGGTGGAGGTGACCGTGCCGGAGGACTACATGGGAACCATCATCGGCGACCTGAACTCGCGGCGTGGACGCATCGAAGGCATGGAGATGGTGGGCAACACCCAGGCGATTCGCGCCACGGTGCCGCTTTCCACTATGTTCGGCTATGCGACGCACATGCGCGGCGCGACGCAGGGCCGGGCGAACTACTCGATGCAGTTCAAGCAGTATGAGGAAGCACCGCGCTCCGTTTCGGAAGAGATCATCGCCAAGGTGCAGGGCAAGGATAAGTAGCGAAGTTTTCCTGGGCTTGGAGCCGCGCGGCGCGGCAGCCCACGATCGACAACAATCTGAGCCGATTGGCATCCGGCTTACTTACAGGAGCAACACGATGGCGAAGGAAAAGTTTGACCGGTCCAAACCGCACGTAAACGTCGGCACGATCGGGCACATCGATCACGGCAAGACCACGCTGACTGCGGCGATCACCAAGGTGCTTTCCAAGCACAACCCCAAGAACAGCTTCCGCTCGTTCGACACCATCGACAACGCGCCGGAAGAGCGCGAGCGCGGCATCACGATCTCGACTTCGCACGTGGAGTACGAGACGGCGAACCGGCACTACGCGCACGTCGACTGCCCGGGCCACGCCGACTACATCAAGAACATGATCACCGGTGCGGCGCAGATGGACGGCGCCATTCTGGTGGTTGCTGCCACCGACGGCCCGATGCCCCAGACCAAGGAGCACGTGCTGCTCGCCCGTCAGGTCGGCGTGCCGTACATCGTCGTGTTCCTGAACAAGTGCGATGCGGTGGAAGACGAAGAGCTGACCGACCTGGTCGAGATGGAAGTGCGCGAGCTGCTGTCGAAGTACAGCTTCCCCGGCGACGACGTTCCGGTGATTCGTGGTTCCGCTCTCGGCGCGTTGAACGGCGAAGCCCAGTGGGAAGCCAAGATCGACGAGCTCATGGCGGCCGTGGACGCGAGCGTCCCACAGCCCGACCGTCTGGTCGACCTGCCCTTCCTGATGCCGATCGAAGACATCTTCTCGATTTCGGGGCGTGGTACCGTCGTGACCGGCCGTATCGAGCGCGGCAAGGTCAAGGTGGGCGAGGAGTCCGAGATCGTGGGCTTCCGCGAGACCCGCAAGACCGTTGTGACCGGCGTGGAGATGTTCAAGAAGCAGCTGGATGAAGGTATGGCAGGCGACAATGCCGGGCTGCTTCTGCGCGGCATCGCCAAGGAAGACGTGGAGCGTGGCATGGTGCTGGCGAAGACCGGCTCCATCACCCCGCACACCGTGTTCAAGGGCGAGGTGTATGTCCTGTCCAAAGAAGAGGGCGGCCGTCACACCCCGTTCTTCAACGGC
The DNA here is from genome assembly GCA_964246235.1 of uncultured Acidobacteriaceae bacterium. Lineage (GTDB taxonomy): Bacteria > Acidobacteriota > Terriglobia > Terriglobales > Acidobacteriaceae > Granulicella. Next base: position 12,142 of record CAXTPR010000062.1, on the reverse strand, counting down.
TACCGTCCGCAGTTCTACTTCCGGACTACAGATGTCACGGGTTCGGCCAAGCTCCCTGAGGGCACCGAAATGGTGATGCCGGGCGACAACATCTCGCTTGAGGTCACGCTGCATACGCCCGTGGCCATGGAGAAGGGTCTGCGCTTCGCCATTCGTGAAGGCGGCCGTACCGTCGGCGCCGGCGCGATCGCGGAAATCGTCAAGTAGCAAGACACGCGAGGGCTGCCGGTTCGCCAGGAAGTATGACGGCCGGCGGCTACTCCGAACCGATCTTTGAGTAAGAAGAAAGAAGATTCTTGATGGCACAGCAACGCATTCGTATTCGCCTGAAGGCCTATGACTACCGCGTGCTCGACACCTCCACCGGAGAGATCGTCGAGACAGCCAAGCGCACGGGCGCGCAGGTGGCGGGACCGATCCCTCTGCCGACGATGAAGAACAAGTACTGCGTGTTGCGTTCCCCGCACGTGGACAAGAAGTCCCGCGAGGCGTTCGAGATTCGCACCCACAAGCGGCTGATCGACATTCTCGAGCCCACCCAGCAGACCGTCGACGCGCTGATGAAGCTCGATCTTCCGGCCGGGGTGGACGTGGAGATCAAGACGGTTACCAAGTAACGGTATTGCTGGTTCCGGGGAGTAGATTTCTTGCGGGAATCGCAACCCGGACGAGCAGGGACAGCGGAAGTCAAAAGCAGCAACTACGAAACACATGCAGCACCTACAGTGCCTGTGATCAACGCAAGGCATGATGAGGAGAGACGATGGCAGTGACAGGGATTCTCGGCAAGAAGATCGGCATGACCCAGGTCTTCGACGATAAGGGTGATGTTCACCCGATTACGGTGCTCAAGGTTGGGCCCTGTGTAATCACGCAGCTCAAGACACTGGCAAAGGACGGCTATGACGCCGCGCAGATCGGGCTGGTGGAGTTCGTCAAGGCGAGCAAGGTGAACAAGCCGATGACGGGTCACTTTGCGAAGTCGGATGTGCCGCCGGTACGCATGGTGAGGGAAGTGCAGCTGGAGTCGGCGACGGGCGCTGAAGGCGATCAGGCGGCTAAGGCCGGCGACCGCGTCAACGTGGAGATCTTCTCCGACGTCAAGTTTGTGGATGTGATTGGAACCTCCAAGGGCCGCGGCTTTGCAGGTGTTGTGCGCCGGCATGGCTTCGGCGGCGGTCCCAAGTCGCACGGTCACATGTTTCAGGTACAGGGTTCGATCGGAGCTTCCTCGTTTCCATCGCGCGTATTTCCAGGGCAGCGCATGCCTGGGCACTTCGGCACGGACCAGGTGACCGTCCGGAATCTTCGCATTCGCGGCATCGATGCGGAAGAGAACCTGCTCATGGTCGAGGGCGCGGTTCCCGGAGCCAGGGACGGCTATGTGATGGTGTCGAAGGCCAAGGCTCCGCCGCGCGAGCGTCGCGGGTTTGCGGGTGCGGGCACCGTCGATCCGCTGAAGGCTTCGAAGAAGGCTTCGGCAGGCAAGAAGAAGTAGACCTGCGCGGACGGCAGAAGGCACGCTTTGTGCGCGTCTTCTGCCGAGCCGCAGGGGAGATGAGAACGCTGTGCGGGGAACAGACCGAGGATCGCAGCCTAACAAGAGCAGGGCCGGGCGCATGGATGTCTGGCGCGGAAAGAAGTAAGAGATGGCAAACATCAAAGTCAAGAACCTTCAGGGCGGCGAAGTCGGTGACTTCGAGCTGCTCGACGAGGTGTTCGGCGCCGAGGTCAACGAAGCGCTGCTCTGGGAGGCGGTGAAGCACTACCGCGCTTCCCTGCGGCAAGGCACGCACGCGACCAAGAACCGCAAGAATGTAAGCGGCGCAGGCCGCAAGCTGTGGAAGCAGAAGGGCACGGGCCGAGCCCGCGTGGGCTCCATCCGCACCCCGCTTTGGCGTGGCGGCGGCACGGTTCATGGGCCGCAGCCGCGCAGCTACGAGTACCCGTTCCCGAAGAAGAAACTGTTCGGTGCTTTGCGTTCGGCGTTGACGTCGAAGATAGCCGACGGCAAGCTGACGGTGGTGGAGAACTTCGAGACCGCCGAGGCGAAGACCAAGCAGATCAAGCAGGCGCTTTTAGCGCTGGACGCAAAGAAAACCGCGCTGATCGTGGAGAGCTCGCAGCAGTTGACCGAGAAGCTCTACCTGAGCTCGCGCAACCTGGATGGCGTAGAGTTGGTGCTGAGCTCGGAAGTGCACCCCTACGATCTGCTTCGCTATGAGCACGCTATCTTCTCGAAGGCTGCCCTCGAAGCGCTGCAGGAAACGCTGAGAAAGTCGGTAAGCAAGCGGAAGCACGCCGCTGCCGAGAAGGAGGCTGCATAATGCCGACCTTATATAAGGTGATTCGCCGCCCGTTGATTACCGAGAAGGCGCTGACCAACCGTGAGGTGGAAGGCTCGCTCGTGTTTGAAGTCGCGGCCGACGCAACCAAGACTGAAGTGAAGCAGGCTGTCGAGCGGCTGTTCAACGTGAAGGTAGCGGCCGTACGCACGGCCAACATCGAGGGCAAGGAGCGCCGGCGGGGCAAGTTCTCCGGCTATCTGCCCGACTGGAAGAAGGCCTATGTGCGGCTGAAGGCAGGCGAGAAAGTGCCGGACTTCGCTGCGGAAATCTAGGGGCGAGGGGTTTAGGGTTCAGGGTGTAGAAGACTGAAGCCTTACTCCTCGCCACAGCAAGAAGGTAAGTATCGTGACCGCGCCTTAGGCCGGCACGGCAAAGGCAAGGACCAAGAACAATGCCGATCAAAGCATTTCGACCCACCACACCGACGCTGCGCTTTGCAACGAAGCTGGTGAACGACGACATCACGACCGACCAGCCGTATAAACCGCTGCTGGCAGTGAAGCAGCGTACCGGCGGCCGCAACAACATGGGCAAGCTCAGCATTCGCCACCAGGGAGGCGGCCACAAGCAGAAGCTGCGTCTCATCGACTTCAAGCGCGATAAGTTCGGCATTCCGGGCACGGTGGCGACCATTGAGTACGATCCCAACCGCAGCTCGCGTATTGCGCTCATCAGCTATGCGGACGGCGAGAAGCGTTACATCATCCAGCCGGTCGGCCTCAAGGTGGGACAGAAGATCATGAGCGGCCCCGAGGCCGACATCCTGGTCGGCAATGCGTTGCCCTTGAAGCTGATCCCGACCGGAACCATCGTGCACAACATCGAGCTGCGACCCGGCAAAGGAGCGCAGATGGCGCGCTCGGCCGGCGCCCAGGTCAACCTCATCGCCAAGGAAGGCGATTATGCGCTGCTAAAGCTTCCCAGCGGTGAGACCCGCCGCGTCCTGGTGGAGTGCATGGCGACCATAGGTCAGGTAGGCAACACCGACCATGAGAACGTGACCATCGGCAAAGCCGGACGCAATCGCTGGAAGGGCATCCGCCCCGCCAACCGCGGTGTGTCGATGAACCCGGTCGATCACCCCCATGGCGGCGGCGAAGGCAAGACTTCCGGTGGACGCCACCCGGTCACGCCCTGGGGCCAGCCGACCCGCGGGTATAAGACGCGCAACAACAAGCGGACGGATACGTTCATCGTCAGCCGCCGGAGCAAGTAGGAAACGCGAGATACGAAATACGCTTGTCTCTTCGACGCATCTCGTCTCTCGAGTTTCAGGAAGCGGGAGCAGCGCCCGGAGGGGCCTCGGTACGAGATGTACCGGGGAGGTAGGGCCTAACCAAGTCGCGGAGCAGCTCCTCACGCGATTCGTTGTTTTGAGCACAAGAAGCAGGGAGTTACAAGATGGCACGCTCAGCAAAGAAGGGACCGTTCATCGACGCGCACCTGATGGTGAAAGTCGACGCGATGAATGCAGCCAATGAAAAGAAGGTGATCCGCACGTGGTCGCGCCGCTCGACAATCCACCCCGACATGGTGGGTCACACGATTGCAGTGCACAACGGGCGCAAGTTCATCCCGGTGTACTGCACGGAGAACATGGTGGGCCATAAGCTCGGTGAGTTCTCGGCGACACGCACGTTCAAGGGTCACTCGGCGAAGGCCGGCGACACGGCGAAGGCCAAGTAAGGACGATACCCATGGCAAAAAAAACCAACAACGACACTGCTCCTGAGTTTCGCGCCGAAGCGCGGTTTCAGCGCGTGAGCCCGCAGAAGGCCAAGCTGGTGCTGGACCTGATCAAAGGGCAGCGCGTGGAAGCGGCCATCAACACCGTACTGTTTACGAACAAGCGCATCGCGCCGGTGATCGAAAAGACGTTGCGCTCGGCGATCCAGAATGCGCAGTACCTGAGCGACGAGAAGGGTCTCGATATCGACGTCGATAACCTGATCGTGAAAACGGCGGTCGCGAATGAAGGCCCACGCATGAAGCGTATCCGTCCGGCTCCGATGGGCCGCGCGTTTCGCTACCAGCGCAGGATCGCGCACATCGTGATTACCGTCGCCGAGAAGAAGGCGGTGGAGAGCACCACGACCGGTGCAACGGGAGCAGCGCCGGCGGCCGCCAGAGGCCGCAAGCCTGCGGCCAGGAAGACCGCGGCCAGGAACACGGCAGCCAAGAAGCAAGTGAAGAAGGGTTCCGGCACAAAGACGGTCGCGTAAGCAGCGGCTGTATCAGGGTTCCGCAGCAGACACGAAGTACCTACGCACCAGCCGGCTCAACCGTTCTGGGCGAGAAGAAAAGAAGGAACAGTATGGGACAGAAAGTCCATCCGTATGGATTCCGGCTCGGCATCAACAAGCCGTGGAAGTCGCGCTGGTTCGTGGAGCGCGGCTATGACAAGCTGCTGGTCGAAGACGTCAAGCTGAAGGCGGAGCTTCGCGACAAGCTGAAGCAGGCCGGCGTGAGCTCGGTCGAAGTGGAGCGTCCGGGCAACAAGTTGCGGCTCATCATCCGTACCGCGCGTCCCGGGATCATCATCGGCCGCAAGGGTGCGGAGATCGATAAGCTCAAGGCTGATATCCAGAAGCGCACCAACCGCGAGGTCTTCATTGACATCCTGGAGGTGAACAAGCCGGAGCTCGATGCGCAGCTGGTGGCCGAGAACATCGCTCTGCAGCTGGAGAAGCGTGTCAGCTTCCGCCGGGCCATGAGGAAGTCCGTTGATTCGGCGCTGCGTTTCGGCTGCAAGGGTATCAAGGTGCGCGTGTCGGGCCGTCTGAACGGCAATGAAATCGCGCGCTCGGAGTGGTATCTGCAAGGACGGCTGCCGCTGCACACGTTGCGCGCGGACATTGACTACGGCTTTGCCGAGGCGAAGACGACCTATGGCGTAATCGGGGTGAAGACGTGGATCTACCGCGGCGACATCTACGAGCAGCGCAAGAGGCGTGAGCCCGCGCCCTTGACGGCGGGCGCGTTCCAGAGTTGATCCGGAAGTGATCCGGGGAGTTCTTGGTTCAGACTTCAGGAGTCTCCCCGTTCCTGGAGTCTGAGCCGGAAGTTCATCACGAAAAGTTGGCGGCAGCGCCGACTTTTGCTACACTAACAAGGTTTGGCCCTGAGTCTGCCCTGTCCCTTACGAGGGCTTGCGGCAGAGACCCCGGTCAGCGTTCCAGTCCGCTTCGTTTCAGACTTCGGCGGGTTTCGTTCGCACTCATAGCCTCAGTGGTGAGTCTCCGCCACGAGACGTCAGTAAAGGATTTCCTATGCTTCTGCCCAAGAAGGTTAAGTACCGTAAGCAACAGCGCGGCCGTATGTGCGGCAAGGCGTGGCGCGGTTCGGATCTTGCGTTCGGCGACTTCGGACTGAAGGTCATGGAGTGCGGCTATATCACAGACCGCCAGATCGAAGCCTCGCGTATCGCGATGACGCGCTTCATCAAGCGTGGCGGCAAGGTTTGGCTGCGCCTGTTTCCGGACAAGCCGATCACCAAGAAGCCGGCCGAAACCCGTATGGGCAAGGGCAAGGGCGCGCCGGATCACTGGGTGGCGGTGGTTCGTCCCGGCAAGATTCTGTTTGAGATGGAAGGCGTGCCGGTGGACATTGCAAAGGAAGCGATGCGCCTGGCGAGTCACAAGCTGGGGCTGAAGACCAGCTTTATGGTGCGGCCGAATATGGCTGCGGAAGTAGCGGCTAAGTAGGGCTCGCAACGAGAAAGCGCGGAGCGGGAAGCAGATTTCTCCGCAGCGTTACGGAAGCACAATCAAGGTTGCTTCGGGCGAAAAGTCTCAAGACAAGGAAGCAAAGATGGAACTGGACAAGATTCGCGGGCTGAGCAGCGACGAGTTGAAGGCGGAAGAAACCAAAGCCGCTGAGCAGCTGTTTCGTATTCGTTTTGCCAAGAGCCTTGGCAAGCAGGACGGCATCAAGAACATTCGCGGGCTGAAGGTGGATGTTGCCCGCTTCAAGACGGTCGCGCGCGAGCGGGAGCTTGCCGCGAAAGCAGGGAAGGCATAACGATGGCCGATACGGCGAGCAACACGGAAGCGGTCGCGACTCCTGGTACTCAGACGCTAGGCACGCAGGAGAAGCGGCGCAATGAGAAGGTCGGCCTGGTCGTGTCGACCAAGATGGAAAAGACCATCGTGGTCGAGATCGAGATGCGGAAGGCGCACCCCAAATACAAGCGGGTGATGAAGTCGAACAAGAAGTTCTATGCGCATGACGAGCAGAACTCGGCACGCGTGGGTGATGTGGTGCGCATCCGCGAGACCCGCCCGCTCAGCAAGTTGAAGCGTTGGTCGTTGGAAGAGATTATTCGCCGGTCCTCGCTGTCGAGCCTGGCGGAAGAGAAGCCCGTGGCGGCGGAGTCGGCCGCAAGGTAAGACGCCGCGGTAGGCGATGTAACTGGATTCAACCGCATACAGGCGGCGTGGATTGCAAGGAGATTTGCGATGTCAGTTCAAATGCGCACGATGCTGGACGTAGCCGATAACTCGGGTGCGCGCAAGCTCCAGGTGATCCTGCCGCTGGGCGGCGGGCTCGGCAAGAAGGCCGGCCTGGGCGACGTGGTTACGGCGGCGGTGAAGGAAGCTTCGCCGGACGGTACGGTCAAGAAGGGCAAGGTTGTGAAGGCGGTCATTGTCCGTACGCGCAAGGAGTATCGCCGCCGGGACGGCACGTACATCCGCTTCGACCAGAACGCAGCCGTTGTGATCAACGACGCCATGGAGCCGGTGGGAACACGCGTCTTCGGGCCCGTGGCGCGCGAGCTGCGTGAGAAGAAGTTCCTGAAGATCGTTTCGCTGGCCCCGGAAGTGATCTAGCGGGTCGGCAAGCTAGTAGCGGGTTCCGGCCCTGACAGAGTGCCGAGGATGTAGAGGAGAGCAGAGCGATGGCAAAGATCAAGCGCAATGACCAGGTGATCGTGATCGCCGGCAAGGACAAGGGCAAGCAGGGACGTGTGCTTCGCGTGATTGCGGACAAGGGCCGCGTGCTGGTGGAAGGCGTGGGTATCGTGACCAAGCACAAGAAGCCGAATCCGCAGACGAACACGCAGGGCGGCATCCTGAAACAGGAAGCGCCGATCCATATCTCGAACGTGTCCTTGATGGACGCCGAGGGCAAGGCAACCCGCGTAGGCTTTCAGGTCGATGGCAAGGTCAAGACCCGCATCGCGCGCTCGACCGGCGCAACAATTGCGGAGAAGCAAAGCAAGTAAGGCAAAATTCAGGATCACCCCACGAAACGGTACACGGCGAGACCCAGCGCCACCCCGGAACCGTGAGAAAAGAGAAGACGGAACATGGCAGCACGATTGAGAGAGAAGTACGCAAGCGAAATCAAGCCGGCTCTTCAGAAAGAGCTGGGGCTCGAGAACGTGATGGCGGTGCCCAAGCTGGAGAAGATCGTCATCAACATGGGCTTGGGCGAAGCGACTCAGAACGTGAAGATCATGGACCCGCTGCTTGCGGACCTGGGTGCCATCGCCGGGCAGAAGCCCGTGATTACCAAGGCAAAGAAGTCCATCGCCGCGTTCAAGCTACGCGAGGGCATGCCGATCGGTGCGATGGTCACGCTGCGCGGCGAAGGTATGTACGAGTTTCTGGATCGCCTGATCTCGGTGGCGCTGCCGCGCGTGCGCGATTTCCGCGGCGTCTCCAGCAAGAGCTTTGACGGGCGCGGCAACTACACGCTCGGCCTGCGCGATCAGCTGATCTTTCCGGAGATCGACTACGCGAAGGTGGACAAAACCAAGGGCATGAATGTGACGATCGTGACCACGGCCAAGGACGACAATGGAGCGCGCTCGCTGCTGAAGGCCTTCGGCATGCCGTTCCGGCAGGGCGCGTAAGAAATAGGGTTTTGGGATCCGGTTCGTGGGGTCCAGAAGGCGAAGAGAGAAGAATGGCTACCACTGCAAAGCGCGTCAAAGACGCACGCAAGCCGAAGTTCAAGAGCCGCCAGCACAATCGCTGCCAGCTGTGCGGGCGTCCCCGGGCCTATCTGCGCAAGTTCGGCGTTTGCCGCTTGTGCTTCCGCAGTCTGGCGCTCAAGGGAGAGATTCCGGGCGTCGTCAAATCCAGCTGGTAGGGCTTTGGCGAGTGCCGCCTCGGTAGAGTACGACGGCCCGGCGGCTGCATCATGGCCGCCCTGCATGAAATGAGCTTCGGTGCGATCCGCAAGAGCGGCCTGCACCATAGACATTCCCGCTGGTTCTCCCGGTTTCGATCGGAGCCCGGAGCGAACGGGGAATGAAAGGATAACGATGAATCTGACCGACCCAGTAGCAGACTTCCTGACGCGCATTCGCAACGCGCATCGCGCGCGGCACCAAAAGCTGGACGTGCCGGTGAGCAAGCTGAAGAGCGAGATTGCCCGCATTCTCAAGGATGAGGGGTATATCGCGAACTACAAGCCGGTAGAAGAAAACGGCCAGCAGCTGCTGCGCGTGTACCTGAAGTACAGCACCGACAACGTGGCCGCCATCCGCGATCTGCAGCGCATTTCCAAGCCCGGCTGCCGGGTGTATGTGGGCCGTGACGAGATCCGCCGCGTACAGGGCGGCCTCGGCATCAGCATCATGACGACGCCGAAAGGCGTGATGACGGGCCGGCAGGCGCGCCGCGAAGGTGTTGGCGGCGAGATTCTCTGCGAAGTCTGGTAGAGGCAGGAACAGGAAGTAGCGCAGGGATTCGTCTCTGCGGGCTGCAGTGGAACTCGATGCGGAAGAGCGCACGGGCGACTCGCAAGCCATAGGATAGGAAGCGATGTCACGAGTTGGATTGAAGCCGATCACTCTCCCCAAAGGCGTGAAGTACACGCAGGCCCCGGGCTCGGTGCTGGTCGAAGGTCCCAAGGGCAAGGTGACAGCGCTGGTGCCGGAAGGCATTTCGCTGGTGGAAAAGGATGGCGTGCTTTCCGTGGAGCGCCAGAGCGACAGCCAGAAAGCGCTGCATGGTCTGGCGCGCGCGCTGGTGTTCAACGCAGTGGAAGGCGTGACCAACGGTTGGAAGAAGGAGCTTGACGTGGTGGGCATAGGCTACCGCGTGGAGTTGAAGGGCAAAGAGACGGTGGTGTTCACGCTCGGCTACTCCCACCCCATCGAGTTTCCGCTGCCCACCGGCATTGAGGTTGCTATTGATCCGAAGCAGACTCATGTCACCGTAAGCGGCATTGACCGGCAAAAGGTCGGCCAGGTGGCCGCCGATATGCGCTCGCTGCGCAAGCCGGACCCGTACAAGAACAAGGGCGTGCGCTACAGCGACGAGAAGCTGAAGAAGAAGGTCGGCAAGACCGGAGCGAAGTAAGACAGGCGAGATACGAAAGTGCGAGAAACAGCACAACGTGTGGCTTCCGATCTCGTATCTCGCGTCTCGTATCTGCCACAACCGAACGTCGTCAGAGGCTGGCGACGCTGTTAGGAAGGAAAGAAGTCATGATCAACGCACCCAAGCGCAATAGCATCCGCCAGCGGGTCCACGCGCGCATCCGCGCCAAGATGACGGGCTCCGCCGAGCGCCCTCGTTTGAACGTGTATCGTTCGCTCAACCACATCTATACGCAGATCATCGACGACGCATCCGGCAAGACACTGGCGTCGGCGTCGACCGTGGCCAGGAAGGGTGCCGACGCAAAGGCCGGCGGCAATGTAGAAGCGGCCAGGGAAGTCGGTAAGCTGATCGCGGAGCGCGCGCAGGCTGCTGGTGTGAAGAAGGTCGTATTCGACCGTGGCGGCTACCTGTATCACGGACGCATCAAGGCGCTGGCCGATGCGGCACGCGAGGCTGGGCTGGAGTTCTAGTTTCCGTTCGCATCCATTCATTTCAAAGCGGCGTTTAGACCGCAAACCTGACAGGTTGGAGCTCCGGACCGGTGTGCCGGAGATACATACAAGGAACGCACAAAATGGCTACCAGAAAGAAACTCGATGGAAACCGGATGAACCTCAAGGATGAGGTGGTTTCCATCAACCGCGTGACCAAGGTGGTCAAAGGCGGAAAAAACATGAGCTTTGCGGCACTCGTGATCGTAGGCGACCCGGCCGAAGGCGTGGTGGGCTACGGCTCGGGCAAAGCCAAGGAAGTGCCCCAGGCGATCCGCAAGGGCATCGAAGCGGCCAAGAAGAAACTGATTCGCGTCAACCTGACGCAGACCTCGATCCCGCACCAGGTGCTGGGTCACTTTGGCTCCGGCGAGGTCCTGCTCAAGCCTGCACCCGAAGGTACGGGCGTGATTGCCGGAAAAACCGTACGTGCGGTGATGACCGCGGTTGGGGTGCAAAATGTGCTGACCAAGAACATCGGCTCGGCGAACCCGCACAATGTGGTCAAGGCCACATTTGACGCGCTGACCCAGTTGCGCGACAAGGCTGAGGTAGCGGCGCTGCGCGGTAAGTCGGTGGATGAACTTTAGAAGAGAGAAGAGAACAGAGACGAGAGTTCAGTTCAGTTACTCGTCTTGGTGTTCTGACCTCGTTCCTGCAACCCGGAGAAGAACAATGGCAGCCGAAAACAAGATCAAGCTTCAATACTTCCGCTCGAAGATCTGTACGCCTGTAAAGCACAAGCTCGTGATCAAGGGACTGGGCTTCACGCGGCTGAATCAGATCGTCGAGCGCGAGGACACACCGTCGATACGCGGCATGGTGAAGAAGGTTCCTCACCTGGTCCGTATCGTCGAGTAGTCCACCACCGCCTCTGTCGAAGAGGCTACATGCGAGTCGGGACAGACTCCCGGCGTTGAGCGAGGAACAATGGCACTGAATCTGAGTAACCTTCGCGCCCCTAAAAAGGCGAACGAGAACAAGAAGCGTGTTGGCCGTGGTATGGGTTCGGGCATGGGCAAGACCTCAACCCGGGGCCACAAGGGCCAGGGATCGCGTTCGGGCTCCAGTCTGATGCGTGGTTTTGAAGGCGGCCAGATGCCGCTGCACCGCCGGCTGCCGAAGCGCGGTTTTACCAACATTTTTCGCACCGAGTACACGGTGCTCGGCCTGGGCCGCATTGCCGAGTTGGGCGAGACTGAGCTTACCTTGGAAACTCTGCAGGCTCGCGGCATCCTGAAAAAGCGCCACGGTCTGGTGAAGGTGCTGGCAAACGGCGAGCTGACCTCGGCTGTCACCGTGCATGCGCACAAGTTCTCTGCAGCCGCGGCCAAAGCGATCGAAGCAGCCGGCGGCAAGGCCGTGTTGATTGGTTCCGCTTCCGCCGAAGCGGCGTAGAATCGAAGCAACAGTACCGAGCCAGGCGGCCTCTCCGCTCGGCTGAGGTCCGAAGACAAGGCTTAACAGCAACGATGCTCGAACGCTTTCAAAACATCTTTCGCATTCCCGAGTTGCGCAAGCGCATCGGGTTCACGCTGGGCCTGCTGGCGGTGTATCGCCTGGGCGCGCACATCCCTACGCCGGGCATCAATGCAGACGCGCTCGCCTCGTTCTTCCAGAGCAACTCGGGCTCCGCTCTGGGACTGCTGGACCTCTTCAACGGTGGCAATCTGCGCAAGCTGACGATCTTTGCGCTGGGCATCATGCCGTACATCACGGCGTCGATCATCTTTCAGCTGCTGACCGTGATCTACGAGCCCCTGGCCAAGCTGCAGAAAGAAGGCGAGCTGGGCCGCCGCAAGATCACGCAGTGGACACGCTATGTCACGGTGTTGCTGGCTGTGGTGCAGAGCTTTGTGATCGCGCTTTCGCTGGCCGGATCGCAGGGCAGCAATCCGATGACAACGATTTCCAAAAGCGCCTTCGTGCCGCTGTGCATCATCACGCTGACCTGCGGCACGGCCTT
>CAXTPR010000061.1:0-17203 GCA_964246235.1 uncultured Acidobacteriaceae bacterium | reverse complement strand
CCAAAAGCGCCTTCGTGCCGCTGTGCATCATCACGCTGACCTGCGGCACGGCCTTCATTATGTGGCTGGGTGAGCAGATCACCGAACGCGGCATCGGCAACGGAATGAGCCTGTTGATCTTCACGGGAATCGTGGTCGGCCTGCCGCGCGGCATTGCCGACCTCTACCAGAAGTTCAAGACCAACGCCTGGGGCGGTTTTACCCCGATTGCCCTGCTGCTGCTGGTTGTCGGCATGGTGGGCGTGGTGGCGTTCATCATCTACGTCGAGCGCTCGGAGCGGCGCATCCCGATCCAGTCCGCCAAGCGGATCGTGGGCCGGCGCATGACGCAGTCAAATACGTCCTTCCTGCCGTTGAAGGTGAACTCCGGCGGCGTGATGCCGGTCATCTTCGCCGCATCGATCCTCTCCGCGCCGCTGCTGCTGCAGAATGTGAGCCTGTTCGGCTCGGGGCCGTTGCGCGACACACGCTTCTTCGGTCCTGTGTTCCGGAACCTTGCGCCGGCGGAGCCGTGGTACGAGGTGCTGTACATCGCGGCGATCATCTTTTTCGCCTACTTCTACATCTCGATCATCTTCCGGCCGGATGACATCGCCGACAACATGCGCAAGTTCGGCAGCTTCATCCCGGGTGTGCGTCCCGGCAAGCGGACGTCGGACTTCATCAACGATGTGCTGACTCGCATCACGCTGGTGGGCGCGCTGTACCTGATTATCATCTCGATCATTCCGCAGCTGCTCATCTCGGGTATCCATTTCAATCACTTGTGGCTGGTGGGCCGGTTCTTCGACACGCTACCCTCTTGGACGACCAACGGCCTGGGCGTGAATTTCTACTTCGGCGGCACCAGTCTGCTGATCGTGGTGGGTGTGGCCATGGATACGGTGCAGCAGATCGAGTCGCAGCTCATCATGCGGCACTACGAAGGCTTCGCGCCGAAGTCGGGGCGCATCAAGGGCCGGCGGAGCTGGTAGCCCGGACACTGCAACGATGCCGAAGCCGCTGCCCAACGCGAGTGATTTTCTGCCCGGCCCCGTGCTTCTTCTGGGAGCGCCGGGTGTGGGCAAAGGCACGCAGGCCAAGCGGCTGGTGGAGGAGTTCGGGATTCCGCAGATTTCCACCGGCGACCTGCTGCGCGATCATCGCGATCGCAAGACGGAGCTGGGCGTTCTAGCGGACGAGCTCATGGGACGCGGGGAGCTGGTGCCGGATGAGATGGTGAATCAGATGGTCGCCGCCCGGCTGCGCGATCCGGATACTGAGCACGGGTACATCCTGGATGGGTTTCCCCGCACGCTGCCGCAGGCCGAGTGGCTCGACCGCCAGCTTGTAGCCTACATGCTCCCCGTGGTCGCGATTGCGATCAGCGTGGACGAGCGTGTGCTGCTGGAGCGCATCACGGGACGGCGCATCTCCCGCAGCGGTTGCATTTATAACGTCTACACAAGTCCGCCCAAAGAGGAAGGTTTCTGCGATGTCGATCATACCCCGCTGGAGCAGCGGCCAGACGACACGGAAGAAGTCTTCCACGAGCGCATGAAGAGCTTTCGCGCCAAAACTGCGGCGGTCATCGAGTACTACCGCGAGCACGGCGGTCGGTTCGCTGAGGTCGACGGGGACCGCGCGGTCGCAGAGGTCACCACCAGCATCCGGTCCACTCTGTTGAAGCTGCGCCATCATCCAGACGCCGTGGAGAGCAGGACGTAGCGAGCGCCGCTGGGCGCGCGTGTCCGTTCCGAACCGCAAAACTCTCCTCGACGACGTCGGTCCGCACCCAATTTCTATGGCAATCATGATCAAATCCGCGGCCGAGATCGAGAAGATGCGTGTCTCGGGCAAGGCGCTGCGGCAGGTGCATGAGGCCGTGATGCAGGCCGTGCATGTGGGGGCGACCACCATGGACCTGGAACGCGCCGCCCAGGCGAAGATCAAGCAGCTGGGCGCTGTGGCTGCCTTCAAGGGCTATCACGGATTTCCGGCCGCGCTCTGCACCTCTGTCAATCATGAGGTCATCCATGGCATACCGAGCGACCGCCGCACGCTGCGCGAAGGGGATGTGGTGTCGGTGGATTGCGGTGTCGTCATCGGCGGCTTCTACTCCGATTGCGCCGTAACGTACCCGGTTGGACAGCTCAGTGCGGCGGCTGCCAAGCTGCTCAGGGTGACTGAAGCCTCACTTTACGCGGCCATCCGGCAAGCCGTGCCGGGAGGCCGCCTGTTCGACATATCCCATGCCGTGCAGGCACTGTGCGAAGCCGAAGGATATGGGATTGTGCGTGAGTTTGTGGGGCATGGCATCGGGCGCAGCATGCACGAAGACCCCCAGGTGCCGAACTACGGCACGGCTGGCAAGGGTCCGCGGCTGAAGGCGGGTATGGTGCTGGCCATCGAGCCGATGATCAACGCCGGTGGAGCCGGAGTGAAAGTGCTGGAGGACGGCTGGACCGCGGTGACCGTGGACGGCAGTCTCAGCGCGCATTTCGAGCACACGGTAGCGATCACCAAAGACGGACCGCTGATCCTGACGCAGTAGGCGTCCGTCCTGTCGAGCGCGGGCTCAGAGGGCTGGACCGTAGCATGGAAGAACCGGGCAGTCTCCGCTGCGCATCGTACTGTGAACAGGCGGGACACAAGCCCCGGAGGTCACGTCAGCATGGCGACGGCAGAGAACGGTGGCCGCAGGCCGCGCGTATTGGTGGTGGGCGCTGGCTTTGGCGGGCTCCTCGCGGCGCAGGGCTTGGCTAAGCTTCCTGTGGACGTGACGGTGGTGGACCGCAAGAACCACCACACGTTTCAGCCGCTGCTGTACCAGGTGGCGCTTGCTGTGCTTTCACCGGGGGACATCGCGCAGCCCATTCGCGGTATTCTGCGCAACAATCGCAATACCGAAGTGATGATGGACGAGGTGACCGGCTTCGACAAGGGTGCGCGGCGGGTTTCGCTGAAGAGTGGTGCGGAACTGATGTACGACTACCTGATCGTGGCGACGGGCTCCACCCACAGCTACTTTGGCCGGGATGAGTGGGCCAGGCTCGCGCCGGGGCTGAAAACGGTGGAGGACGCTACCGAGATTCGCCGCCGCGTGCTGCTGGCGTTTGAGCTGGCCGAGCGTCAGAAGCTGGAGACAGGGTCGCATCCGCCATTGAACTTCGTTGTGATCGGCGGCGGGCCTACCGGTGTGGAACTGGCTGGGGCTATCTCCGACATCGCGCGGCTGTACATGACGCGTGACTTCCGGCATATCAATCCCGGCTCGGCGAATGTGCTGATCCTGGAAGGTTCGCCGAAGATCCTTGGCGCCTATCCGGAAGATCTGCAGAAGAAGGCCATAGAACAGCTTGCCGCGATCGGCGTGCAGACCCGCACCGGCAAGCATGTCACCGATATCCAACCCGGCTACGTGATGCTGGGCGACGAGCGTCTCGACAGCGTGTGCACCCTGTGGGCGGCTGGGGTACAGCCCTCGCCGGTAGGCAAGCTGCTGGGTGTGCCTCTGGACAGGAAGGGAAGCGTCTTGGTGGATGGACACCTGAATCCGGAGGGACATCCGGAAATCTTCGTCTGCGGCGATCTCGCGCATTTTGAGCAGGACGGCAAGCAGGTGCCGGGCGTGGCGCAGCCGGCTATGCAGATGGGCGACTATGCTGCCAGGCGGATTGGCCTCCACCTTGCCGGCAAAGATGGGGCGCAGAAGCCGTTCCGGTACTTCGACAAGGGCGACATGGCGACGATTGGCCGGAAGGCGGCCGTGGCGCGCATTGCCTGGCCTTTTCACGCCAACTGGAGCGGTTTCATGGCGTGGGTCACTTGGCTGGTCGTGCATATTTTCTTTCTGATCGGCTTCCGGAACCGTTTCAGCGTTTTCCGCAGCTGGGTGTACACGTACTTCCGCTTCCAGGATGGTGTGCGGCTGATTGTGGGTTCACAGGAACTGCCGGGCTGGGGTGTGCTGGCCGATTCGCCAAAGCCAGTCACTGAGCCGCTGGCCACTCGTTTGTGAGGAACCGCTTTTACTGATGAGGGCTCTCGGGAGCGGTCGCCGCTGTCTCCCGCGTACGTGGTCAACAAAACATGCATTGCTTTCCCGATCACCCCATGGTGCGGCCAACTCGCCTCTGTTGTGGCCACTCTCACTAATCGCGCACGGATTGTGTGACGAAACCTCTGGAGACCACGATGGCATTGCAAGACGTTCTAATCGACGAACTCCGCGACCTGTACAGCGCGGAAAATCAACTGGTAAAAGCGCTTCCCAAGCTGGCCAAGGGTGCCAAAAATGAGGAGCTGAAAAGCGGCTTCAAGCAGCACCTGGAGGAGACTAAAGGGCACGTGCTCCGCCTTCGGCAGGTGTTCGAACACATCGGCAAAAAGCCCACCGGCAAGCACTGTGAGGGCATGGAAGGCGTGATCAAGGAAGGGACGGAGGCGCTGGAAGAAGACATGGACGACGCCTCCTTCGACAGCGGCCTGATCGGTGCCGCGCTCCGTACCGAGCACTATGAGATCGCCGGCTATCATGCGGCGATCGGCATGGCAAAGACGCTGGGGATGGGTGAGGTCGTGAGCCTGCTCAAGGAGACTCTGGAGGAAGAGGTCAACGCCGCGAAGAAGATTCAAGCCGCATCGAAAATGATCTTCAAGCAGGCGACGCAGGAAGAAGAAGAGGACGAGGATTCGGAGCCGGAGTCCAAGAAGAGCGCTAAGGACAAAACATCCGAGAAAAAGAGCAAGGATGATGAGAAGAAGGCGTCCGGGGATGTGAAGAAGAAGGGTTCGGCCCCCGCGAAGCCTGCTGCACCGGAGGGGAGTGAGCCGGTGTCGGAAGACGAATAGTTCCGACCGGAATGCGAAGGGCCTCGCTGTTTGCGAGGCCCCTTCAGTTTTGTGGCTTGCGCTAGGCCGTGACAGCTTCGCGCACTTTGACCGGCGTGAGCCAGTTGTAACGGTCAGGGGCAAGCCCATGAACGATGTCGAAGAACGCCTTGTGCAGGGCTTCGGTGACCGGACCCATTCTGCCCTCTTCACCGATGAGAATGCGATCGACGGAGCGTAGATGGGTGACCTCGGCGGCGGTGCCCGTGAAAAAAGCCTCGTCGCAGATGTAGAGCAGCTCGCGGGGCAGCGCCTGCTCCACGACCTGCAGCCCCATCTGCCGGGCCAGGACCAGAATGCAATCGCGTGTGATGCCGTTGAGCACGGAGTTGGCCAGGGGCGAGGTGTACAGCACACCCTTGCTCACCAGGAACAGGTTTTCTCCAGAACCTTCGCTCAGGTAGCCACTGCGGTCCAGGGCGATGCCTTCCGCATAGCCGTTGATGGCCGCCTCCATGCGGATGAGCTGCGAGTTCATGTAGTTGGCGCCGGCCTTTGCGAGGGAGGGCATCGTGTTCGGCGCCAGGCGATTCCAGCTGGAGACGCAGACATCCGCGCCGACATCGCCGGTAAGGAAATTGCCCCAGGGAAAGTTCGCGACGTAAACCTCGACCGGTGAGTTCAGCGGATTGACACCGATTTCGCCGTAGCCGCGGAACGCGATGGGGCGAATGTAGCAGGGAGCGACGTTGTTGGCTTCAACGGTTTCGATGACCGCATCGTTGAGCTGCTCGAGCGTGTACGGGAGCGGCATGCGGTAGATCTTGGCGGAGTTGAGGAAGCGCTGCATGTGCTCGGGCAGGCGGAAGATGGCAGCAGTGCCATGCTCTTCCTGCGCATAGCAGCGAATGCCTTCGAACACGCTGGAGCCATAGTGGACCACGTGGCTCATCACGTGGATCTGGGCTTTCTCCCAGGGGATCAGCTGGCCGTTATGCCAGATATGGGCGGCGGTCTCAAGCGGCATGAAAACTCCTCGGTGTCGCTCCCGGAGCCGGCCTCGGCGGGGTCCGCAGCGTATGTCGTTACCTTTCATTGTACGGGGCAGGTGGAAGAACCATCCCGCACAAGAATTTCAATGCCCCAGCCGTTGCGTTGCTATGTCATCTTCATGGCCCTTTCATGGGATATGTGTCTTCCCCCGGCATCTGCGTGAAAGAATCGCAGGTGGCATGTTCGATCCGCATACTCTCGCGATTTCCCGCATCGAGGACTCGGCGTTTGTGCGTTTTTCGCTGCTGGCGTTGAGCTCGATCTTCTTTCTCGTCGACCCGTTCGCGGCGCTTCCCACGTTCCTTGCGGTAACCGCGGACCAGGATCCCGCCAAGCGAGTCCGCACCGCACGCAAGGCTTCGCTCACGGCGTTCATCATCCTCACGTCGTTCGCCTTTGCGGGCAAGTACATCTTCCAGCTTTTCGGGATCACGATTCCGGCGTTCGAGATTTCGGGCGGCATTATCCTGCTGCTGATCGGGCTGGACATGCTGGAAGCGAAGCGCTCTGCCACCCAGGAGTCACCCGGCGAGACGCAGGCGGCGTCATCCAAGGACGATGCCGGGATTGTGCCGATGGGCATCCCCATGCTGGCCGGCCCAGGCGCGATTACCAGTGTGATGGTGCTGGTGGGCCAGGTGCAGGCGCCCTGGCAAATGATCGCGGTGCTCGGGTCCATTGCGATCACCGCAGGCATCTGCTTCGCGGTGCTGGGCAGCGCTACCCGCGTCGCGCGCCTGCTGGGCGACACCGGCATTCGCATCCTGGTGCGCATCATGGGGCTGTTGCTGGTGGCGCTGGCCGTCCAGTATTTCGTAAACGGGCTGCAAGATCTCGGCGTCATCGGCAGACCCTAGATGTATGTCGCCCAGAGCCGTTCTCGCGCCGGTGGGGAGGCTCGCGTGCACTCTCTTGCCGCTGTTCCGCAGCGAAGCGGAAGACTCTGCATGGTCTCGTGAGGCTTTGCGAAGCTTCCCTTAAGCCATGGGTCGTGACCACCTACTCCTCGCCTGGCTCGCCCTTCTTCAGCAGGTCCGCCAGCGTCTCCCGATGCTTCGGCTCGCGCGCAGCCTTGTCCTTGGTGTTCGGGAGCACGCGTTCCGCCGGTGGCGATCCAACGCGCTCCCGCGCGTTCTCCTTCACAGCCGTTACCGCTGAAAAAACCTTCTTCTTCGCTGCCATCTTACGTCCTCACGCCAAGAAGCCCTAGATGATGCAGGTCGTGCCCCGCCATGATTTCTACCAACGTCCACAATGTGAGCTGGCCCTGTTCAGGATGCGTGATGGGCTTCTTCCTGTCCGTTTCGCTCAGACCGCCTACGAATGCCACGTTCCAGGCCCGCAGCGCCGCGAAGGTGGAGCGCGCCTGCGCCAGTGTGTACTGCGCGTACAAGCGCGCCCACCGTTCCTGCTCGAACGGCTGCATGACGGCGTTGTCTTTCTCATAGGCGTAGCGCAGCCGCCATGCCCAGGCGATCTCGCAGTCGGTAAGGTGGCACATCAGTTCGCGGGGACTCCACTTGCCCGGAGCAGGCGGCGTCTCTGCCTGCTCCGGGCTGAGCGCGTCGTAAACGGCAGCGAGGCGCGCCGGTGTCTGCGCGATCACCTGTTGAGGATCGCGGCCGGCCAGGGCCTCACTGTACGGAACGCTCATGCCTGTTCCGCCCCGGCGGCGAGTTCCGCCCACGGATCGTACTCGCCCACCGCCCAGGCATACCCTTCGGGATCAAGCACGGTGAACGCCTGGCCGCCATACTCCATCGTCCGCAGCTCCTGCAGAATCCTGGCGCCGGCAGCCTGCACGCGGGCGTACACGGGGTTGCAGTCCGGCACCACCACATACGGTGTCGAGGTCACGCGACCGCCGAGGTCGGCAGGATGGCCCGTGCTCTCGGGATGCGGGTTGGGATTGGACGCGGAGCCGAGCATGATCATGCCGCTGCCCAGCGTGAGCTGCGCATGGGCGACGGTATTGTCAGGGCCTGCGTACACGGCGTGCCTGTGGAAGCCGAGCGTATCGCAGAGCCACTCGATCGCGGCATGGGCGTCGCGGTAGCGCAAACTGGGAATGATGGTGGAACCGGGCATGAGGCACCTCGTCGCACTCTTGAGGAGCAGTGTTTTGGCGGCAAGATTTCACACCCGCCCAAAGCTGGAACTACTCTAAAGGATGTCCGCGGCAAGTGCTCTCGCTTCCGCACAAATCGAGAACCGCCGGTCGATGACGCGAAACACGCCGGCCCGTGAAATGCGACAATTGGTCTTTCCGCGCCTGAGCGCCCGGCCCGGTTCTCTCTCATGGCCAATCTGCTTGACATCACGCCTTCCGGCAATGCTCCTGCGCGCCCATCCAGCCGCGTCGTCGGCATCGATCTGGGCACGACCAACTCGCTGGTTGCGTATATGCAGGGCGACACACCGGCGGTGATCCCCGGTGAGGACGGCTCCGCGATCGTGCCTTCCGTGGTCGCCTTCGATCAGGACACTGCGGAAGGCTTCGCCGTCGGCAACGCCGCGCGCAAGGTGCTGCTCACCGCGCCCGGCAATGCGGTGTACTCGGCCAAGCGCCTGATGGGCCGCGATCTGACCGACGTAGAACCCGAGCTGAAGCTGTTCCCGTTCCATCTGGCCGAGGGCCTGCAACCGGGCGAGGTGCTGAAGCTGAACGTGGGCGGCCTCACGCTCACGCCGCCGGAAATCTCCGCCTACGTGCTTCTGCAACTGAAGAAGAACGCCGAGCGCTTCTTCGGCGAGCCCGTGACCAAGGCTGTCATCACCGTCCCCGCTTACTTCAACGATGCGCAGCGCCAGGCCACCAAGGATGCCGGCCGCATCGCCGGCCTGGAAGTGCTGCGCCTGGTCAACGAACCCACCGCCGCGGCACTCGCGTATGGGCTCGACAAGCAGAAGGACGGCATCATCGCCGTCTACGATTTTGGCGGCGGCACCTTCGATATCTCCATCCTCAAGCTGCATGAGGGCATCTTCGAAGTGATCGCCACCGGCGGCGATACACATCTCGGCGGCGACGACATCGACAATCTGCTGCTGGCCGTGGCGCTTGACGACATCCGCGGCGACCTCGGCCTGGACATGGGTGCGGAGCCGGAACAGGTCCAGGCTCTGCGCCAGGCTGTGATCGAGGCCAAGATCAAGCTCTCGTCGGAGACGAGTGCGCGGATCGCCCTGGAGATTCCAGCGGGAGCGGCGGAGCCCGCCCGGCAATACCTGCGCGAGATCACGCGCGAGCAGTTCGAAGGCTTGATCGCCGGCATCGTGGAGCGTACCGCGGCTCCCGTGCGTCAGGCGTTGAAAGACGCGCAGCTTGCACCCGCCCAGATCGATGAGGTCGTCATGGTGGGCGGATCGACGCGCATACCCGCCGTGCGCGCGCTGGTCACGAAGATGTTCGATCTGGAGGCGCGCGGCAAGACCCTGCACGCGGAGATCAACCCCGATGAGGTGGTCGCGCTCGGCGCGGCTGTGCAGGCGCAGATCCTCTCCGGCGAGGCTTCCTCCGCCACGGACGATCTGCTGCTGCTCGATGTCACACCGCTGTCGCTCGGCATTGAGGCCCTGGGCGGCGTGGTGGCGAAGATCATCCAGCGCAACTCCACGATCCCGGCAAGCGCGACCGAGCACTTCACCACCGGTGTGGACGGACAGACCAACGTCGCCATCCACGTCCTGCAGGGCGAGCGCGAGCTGGCCAAGGACTGCCGCTCGCTGGCGCGCTTCGATTTGAAAGGCATCCCGCCCATGATGGCTGGTATGCCGCGTATTGAGGTCACCTTCCTGATCGACGCCAACGGCATCCTGCATGTGAGCGCGCGCGAGCAGCGCAGCGGGCAGGCTGCCGAGGTCGAGGTGAAGCCCACCTATGGGCTCACCGACGAACAGGTTGAGTCCATGATTCTCGACAGCTTCGACTTCGCGGAAGCCGACCTCACCGAGCGCCAGGTGATCGAGGCGAAAAACGAAGCTCAGGCGATCTATGACGCCGTCGAGAAGGGCAAAAAAACCGCCGTTTGGCAGCAGCTCTCGTCGGTCGAGCATGAGGAGATCGAAGCCGCCGCGCTTAACGTGAAGGCCTCCATCCAGGGCGGCGATTATAAAATCATTCGTCAGGCCATCGAGCAGCTGGACAGGAAGACCCGCCGCATGGCCGAAATCATGATGGATTCCGCCGTTTCCGGAGCGCTCGGCGGCAGAACCATGCAGGCCGCTGGCGAGAGTCTTGGCCTGGACGCACTCGGAGCCCCCAGCGCGCCGCACCCGTTCGCATCCGCGGAGATCCAAAACACAGAGCCCGAAAGCCCGGCGTCCCCCAACATTCTTGAACAATCCGAAGCCGACCCGGAAACGCCGGGGGAGTCGACCGAGGACTGAGACGAACGCCAGTAAAATCGTAGACACATGCCTGAACACACTTCCCAGCTTCCCCAAGTCGACCTTTCCCAGCCGCCCGCGCCCGACAGGGTGCGCGTGACCTTCCGGCCCGAGAACAAGACGGTGGAGTTTCCCTTCGGCTCCCTCCCCTACGACGGCCACGGCGAACCGATGAGCTTCCTGGACGTCGCCGAGAACTACCACATCTTTCTCGACCACGCCTGCGGCGGCGTCTGCGCCTGCACTACCTGCCACATCCATGTGCTTGAAGGGGCGAAGGGCATTTCGGAAGCGGAAGAGAAGGAGCTCGACCGCATGGAGCTTTCTCCCGGGCTGCAGCTGAACTCGCGCCTCGGTTGTCAGGCCGTGATCGAAAGGCCCGGTGCCTACGTGGTGGAGATTCCCGCCTGGAATAAGAACTACGTACAGGAAGGCAAACCGGCCGCCGGGGTGAAAAGCTAAGCGGATCGGTTCTCAGGAAGTCGAAGCGCTGCATGGGACACTCGTGAAAGTGTCTCCGTGCAGCGCTTTTCGCGTCTGCGCCGACCTAGCGTGTGGTGTACAGCGGCCTTGCTGCACACCACAACGTTGAGGTTCTCCCATGTCCATCCCTCGTTTCGCCGTCTCCGGTTTGCTGGTGCTGGCTGTGTTCTGGAGCGATCCCGGCCACAGCCAGGCTCCCATCGAGCGACGGTCACCCTCCAGCCCCGCCCCCTTGCCCCAGGCGCCTTCCGCCATGGTGGCGGAGGCGGACCGTCAGTGGCAGCAGCTGGAGAGGAGAGCGCGCCACGGCTCCTCCGAAGAGCTTCGCGTTCAGGCCAATGGAGAGCCGCTGCGTTGCAGCCTCGACCATGTGACCGGCTCGGAGCTGATGTGCACCGAGTACCGGCCCTTCAGCTCGCCGCTGGAGCGTTTCTTCTTTCCGCCCCAGCCGTTCCATGTGCCGCGCTCCGACATTCGCGAGGTGCGCAACGGAGGCCGTGAGCTTTCCACGCTGGTGGGTGCAGCGGCAGGTATAGGACTTGGCGCCGGTGTCAGCTCCGCTCGTGGCGGCACTCAAAGCGATGTCATTGCCAATGGGCTGCTGATCGGCTTGATCGGCGGCTTCATCGGACACGTTGCACCGTTCAAAGGTTTCGTAGTGTATCGGCAACCCTGAAGAAAAAGTTCCGCAGGAGCCGAAGGACGCTCGGGGCCATCCGCTAAAACAGCCTCGGCCACTCCACCATCGAGTGATGTTTGAGGTCGGGCTGCAAGGTGAAGGTCTGTTCCCGGCGATCGCGCAGCACGGTCAGAACCACCGCGTGTCCCTTGGTCGAGTGCAGACGCTTGGACCAGTCCGAAGTCGAGCGCATGCCGATGGTATCGGCACGCAGCAGCACGTCGCCGGCGCGCAGTCCGGCCAGGAAGGCGGGACTGTTGGGCTCCACACTGTGCACCAGCAGCCCGAGTCCCGGCGGCGCGCCGAAGTATCCGGCCAGCTGCGGCTCCATGGTGTCCACCATGAGTCCGGTATAGGGGCCGTGCAACAGGTTGTTGATGTATCCCTGGGAATGCGTGGAGGTCGCCGCGGAAGCAGGCACGGAAGCGTCCCCCATCGCAGGCGAATCGCCGGCAGTTCCCCCCATGAAGACAGTTTGCACCGGCGGCGCGGGGGCCGGTACGGCATCGTGAGACGGCCAGGCATTCCGCTCCAGCTCGTTCCGGTCTGCCAGCGTCGCGTTCACCTCCATGGTGTGCCCATCGCGCAGCACCTGCAGGGCGACCTGCACGCCGGCCCCCGCGTTATGCAACATGCGCCGCAGGGCATCCGCCCCCTGCACGATCTGGCCGTTCAGCTTGGTGATGATGTCGCGCGGCCGCAGGCCGGCCTTCCCCGCCGGTCCGTCATGGTCCACCAGGACAACTTCCACGCCACGCGCCTTTACGAAGTGATTGCCTGTCCCGGGCGTGTCGGCAAGGTCGTGGAACTCCACACCCAGGTAGCCCGGCGTCCTTTCGTGCGTCGGCCCGGATGCGGCGAAGGCCGAACCGTGGCGCGGTGCGGCCAGTCCCGCAGAGAGCAAGAAGGAGACAGTCGCCGCGAAAGCGATTTGAGGAAACCTGATCATCGCGCCTCTTACTCGGTTACTCGATGTTCGACGCGCTTTGCAGCACTTGGAAAGACGCATTGCGGATCGCCGGATTGACGTCCTGCGCGCTCACCGTGCGCAGCACCTGGCGCACGCTGGAATCCGCCCCCACCGGCGTGAGCAGGCTCACCGCCTGTTCACGCACCGAGGCATTTCCATCGTGCATCAGCGCGTCGAGCACGGCGTCACGGACATACTGGTCGGACGCCACGTACGGCTGCAGCCCTTCCAGCGCCTTGAGCCGCACCGCTGCCCTTTTGTCATAACGCAGGCTCACCATAAGCTGGCCGCGTATACCCTGCTGCGCGTCCTGCCCGATTCCGTCGCCGTCGCACGCATGTCCGGCCCGGCATTCGTTGGCCAGCAGCGCCACGGAGCTCGCCTGCACATCATTGCTGGTGGCGAGCTTGGTTCCCAGCATCAACAGCTGGCGAATCTGCGGATCGTCCAGCGAGCCCTGCACCGTCGCCGGCACCAGCTCGTTGTAATTCACCTGCACCAGGCCGTTGTTGGGTGTCTGCACGATTCCGGAAACGCTGGCGATGGTGGACTGCGCGGTATTGGTAAAGATCACAGGCGCAGGCAGCTTGGGGGCATGCGCAGCCTGGTACAGGCCGATGAAGTGGCCGCCCAGAAATCCCGCTCCTACCAGCAGCGTCGCCAGCGCGGGCGAGCCCTGCAGAAATCCCAGCCAGCGAAAGGCATTGCCCGCAAACCGCTGCCCCAGCGAGCGCGGCGGCATCGCGTCGAGCGCCTCGTCCAGGCGCACCCGCGAGGCGGTCAGCAGGTTCGGCGAGGGCTCCACGACCGGATCGAGCGCCAGCTCATCCTGCAGCAGCAGCAAGGCATTCCACTCACGCCGGCAACCTTCGCAGTTTTGCAGGTGCCGGTCCAGCACGGATTGCAGTTCATCCGGCAGTTCACCGTACTGGGCCAGGACGATGTGTTGTTGTGCAGCTTCACAGTTCATATGCGTACTCCAAGACCGGCCTCAAAAGGTGTTGCTCTGTACTGCCCGTGAGCGATGGTCTATGCCCGCTCATCGTGTCGTTCCGTTCCTTCGTATTGCTTCTGCGTGCCTCGCCCGCAACAACTCTACCTAACTTCAGCCAGGGCGCTTCGCAGTTTCCGTGTGGCCCTGAAAAGCGTGTTCTTGGCTGTCTCTTCCGTGGTGAGAAGCATTTCACCGATGGTGCGCAGCTTCAAACCCTGGTAGTGCTTCAGCTCGAATACGGTCCGCTCCCGCGGCGTTAGATCGTTCAGCGCCGCCTGGATGGCTACATTCATGTTCTTGCGGTCCAGCTCCCGTCCCGGGTTGGCCATCGCGCGGTCGTCCGTCACGTTGGCCATCAGGTCCATTTCCTCGCCGGCGGAGTCGAACACGGTCGCTGGATCTTCCTTGCGGCTCTTACGGCGGCGAAGCTGGTCCAGGCACAGGTTCGTCACGATGCGGTAAAGCCAGGTGTAGAACGAGCACTCGAAGCGGAAGTTCGACAGATGCCGGTAGGCCTTGATGAAGGCATCCTGGTGCACGTCCTGCGCGTCCTGTTCGTTGCCCAGCATGTGCAGAGCCAGCCGCAGCACGCTGCGGTCGTAGCGCCGCACCAGCGAATCGAAGGCGGTGCGCTCGCCTTTCTGCGCGGCGCGGATCAACTCGTCGTCCTCGGCACGCTGCTGCTGCCGGAGTTCCATCTGCTCCGCAGTGAGCTTGGCGCGGCCGCCGGATTGAGCAAGGGCCGGGGGCATGGCTGGGTTTGATTCTACGCCGGGCCCGACAGCCGGCGCGGTTTCAGCGATGGCGGTTTCCCGTATCGTTGTTTCCCGTAGACCAATGGCGAAGGGGCTGGGGCGCCGGCGGGAAATCTCGCCGGGGAGGACGGCTGCGTTCGCTGCACTCATGCTGGGGCTGACTCCGGAGTCAGGTTCTGCTTACACTCGGGTAGACGGCAGCCCGAAGTTTTGGTGAGCATGCGCCGAAGAAGGGACGCGACCCGGCGCGTACCGGGGCGACAAGCTCCCGCCTTCCCGCTACCATCAGGAAGCGGGACGAACCCTAGGGACGTGCCCCATCGCAGCCGCTCGCACAGGAGTTTCCATGTCCGATCAGCCCGCCTCCCCGAGCGCCGCCTCTCTGACCCGCCGTAGTTTTCTCCGGCAGACCGTCGGATTTTCCGCGCTGGCCGCTATGGGAGCCGGTGCCCGTCTGCTGGCGCAGCCGCAGACCTTGGCGCAGGGCAGCACCGGCAACGCGCCCGATCCGGCCAACCCGCACATGTTCATGCTGGGCGACTGGGGGTCGGACAAGCAGCCGGCCCAGCAGCAGCAGGTCGCCGACGCTATGAAGGGCTGGGTCGATGGACGCGGCATCCACCCCGAAGCGCTTTTCCTGCTCGGCGACAACTGGTACGGCAACATGATCGGTGGCGTGAAGTGCGAGCGCTGGCAATCGGGGTTTGAGCAGATGTATCCGACCTCGCACTTCCCGGGCCCCTGCTACGCCGTGCTCGGCAATCACGACTATGAGTTCCGCGTGGAAAACAAGGCCGAGCTGCAGTTGGCCTATCCGCAGCAGGTCAAAACCCGCTGGACCATGCCTGGCAAGTGGTACACCTTCGACTTTCCTGCTAAGAATCCGGTGCTCAAGTTCATCTGCCTGGACTCCAACATCCCCGGCAGCAAGAGCGACCCGTTCCCGTGGTCGGTGACCATGAGCAAGAAACACATGGAACAGCAGGACGACTGGTTTCACGCCGAGCTCGCGAAGCCCCGCACCCTGCCCTTCCTCGCCGTGGTCGCGCACCATCCGCTCTACAACAATGGCGTGCACAAGGACAACCGGCTGCTGCTGGGCCGTTGGGGGCAGTGGATCCGCGATGCAAAGGTGGACTTCTGGCTGACCGGCCACGACCATGACCTGCAGCACCTCGAGTTTGCCGGCCACCCCACCAGCTTCGTTATCTCCGGCGGCGGCGGCGCGGAGCTCGACCACTGGACCACCGATCCCAGCCGGCGCGGCCCCTTCGGCGATATCGCTCTCGGCTTCAGCGACATGGAGTTCACGCCCAATGGCATCATTCACCGCTTGATCGACGGCAGCGGCAAGGTGGTGCACGCCTTTCGCAAGCAGCCCAACAGCGCTGCGGAAGTGTTGGCGATCGCCTGATCAACCTGTTCCGGCGAAAGCGATAAATCAGTGTATGGCAGGCATGGATAAGACCGTCTTTTTCCGCGTCACAGATCGCAAGGAACAGGATGCGGAAAATTACCGGTATTGGCAGAGTGTGAGCGTGGCGGAGCGGCTCTTGGCTGTAGCTCAACTCACCCGCTCCGGGTACGCGATGAAGGGTTTCGACTTCAATGTTGAAAGAGCACGTCGACCTGTTGTCGAGCTTAAACGCGCACGGTGCTAGGTATCTCGTTGTGGGCGGGCACGCTGTCAGCGTGAACTCCGAGCCTCGAGCTACCAAGGACCTTGACATCTTTATAAGAACCGATGAGGAAAATACGCAGCGCGTGTACAACGCGCTCGCCGCGTTTGCGCTCCGCTTGCCGGATTGACGCCCGCAGACTTCCGTGACCACACGATCTACCAGTTCGGCGTCGCACCGTATCGTGTAGACGTACTCCAGGAGATTGAGGCCGTTCAGTTCGATTCGGCGTGGGAGAATCGTGTCTCGCATGAGGTCGCACCCGATGAAGGGGGGTGAGAGAATCACCGCTACCTTCATCTCCGTGGAGGACCTGATTGCGAAGAAGCTGGCCGTCGGACGGCATCGTGATCTAGCCGATGTCGAAGCCATTCAGGATGTGCGAAGGCAATGAAGGCGAAGACTCGTGTCTGAGTGTCTTTCTCACTGCGAACCGGTCGTAGTCTGTATCTATGCCGTCGCTTTTTCCTGAACTCGCCCCGCCCCGCTCCCCTGCCTCAAGCACATCCTCGGATGGCTGGGTCAACGCGCACTGTGATGGCGGCGCGCGCGGCAATCCCGGGCCCGCCGGCTACGGCGCGGTGCTGGTCGATGACACCGGCCTCACCCTGGCCGAACTCTCCGAATTCCTGGGCATCCGCACCAACAACGTTGCCGAATACGCCGGGCTGCTGGGTGTGCTCGCCTGGGTGCTGGAGCACGGCTACCGCCGGCTGCGCGTCACTTCGGATTCGCTGCTGATGGTCAAGCAGATGAAGGGTCAGTACAAGGTGGCCTCGCCCGATCTGAAGCCGATGTGGGAAGAGGCGCGCCGCCGTGTGCGCGAACTCGACGCCTTCGAAATTACGCATGCCCTTCGCCACAAGAACAGGATCGCCGACCGGCTTGCCAATGAGGCCATGGACCGTGGCATGGGCAAGCGCAAAGATTCGCCCGTGCCCTTCCTCTCGCGCGCCGAGCCTTCCCCGGCTCGTGCCCCCACCGCCTCGGAAAGACCCACGCAGCCGGCTGGCCGTGAAGAGCTCAGCGTCATCGCGCAGCCTGCCGCAGGCGGCTCCGCAAGGTCGCACGGCAACACTCGGGACGCGGACACTTCGTCGCAGACCTCCATGCCGGGCATTGTTCGTGATGGCGTGGTGCGCTTGCTGCAGGGACGGTCCCTACCCGAAGGCACACGGGTGCGGGTGGTCGCGGAACAGACCTGAGCCCTGTGCCAGCGTTCCAGCCGCAGAAATTCGCAACCCCTCTCAGCCATGGCACTCTAATACCTGTGAAGCAGCAACACATCCGACCTCTGCGGTACGGCGCGACCGCCGTGCTGGCGGCCACCGTGGGCCTGGCGGCTGCGGCCCAGACATCCCCTGTACCCAACGCACCACCCCTGTCGCC
>CAXTPR010000060.1:0-17857 GCA_964246235.1 uncultured Acidobacteriaceae bacterium | reverse complement strand
GATCGTCCTTTAGCTTCGCAATGACTCCCTGCAGAGCTTCGACCGTGGGCAGCTCATCCCTCACGTGGGCTGGCAGCTCCCGCGTGACCGTGTACGTTGCCACCCCTATCGGCTGATTGCTGTTCTCCAGAGCGAACTCTACGATCGGACCACTTCGGCTCTCGCAGAGGAGAACACCTATTGTTGGGCCTTCCACCGGTCCGCGCATGTTTCGGTTTACTGCGGCCAGGTAGAAGTTCAGCTTGCCGGCATGCTCAGGCTCAAACTCGCCGACCTTCAATTCGAAGACGAAGTACCGGTGTAGGCGGACGTGGTAGAAGAGCAGGTCAAGATAGAAGGTGCGCCCGTCTACTTCGAGTGGAACCTGGCTGCCGATGAACGAGAAGCCCCTTCCCAATTCGAGAAGCAAATCACGGAGATGTTGAAGCAGACCGCGTTCGACCTCCCGTTCATGCGCCCGCTCTGAGACGGTAAGGAAGTCGAAGTTGTAGGGGTCTTTGAGAACCTGTTCCGCCAAGTCCGAATCCGTGGCGGGGAGTGTCTGACGGAAGTTTGTCAGCGCTTTCCTCCCCGTTTGTGGAGTTCGCTCTTGATCTGGAGGATCATGACGTTCCGACTCCAGCCGTATTCGACCGCGGCTCGCGAGTACCATTCCCGGAGAGCAGCGTCCTTGAAGCGATCCAGCAAGGCCATGTGGTGGCCCCAAGGCAAAAGTGCAGCAACCTGCTGCACTTTTGTTTCGTCGGTCCATGCTTCCGCGAACGCCTTCATATAGTTCAGGCTGCGAGGGCTGAAGCCCTGCACGCCGGGGAACTCGGCTTGGAGATCACGGCCCAGCCGTTCGATGACCCGCGTCCCCCAGCCGTCCCGCTCCTGACGGGCGAGGATGTCTCGGCCGATGGACCAGTACAGGAGCACCAGCTCCCGGCTGACAGCCAGGGCCGCCCGCACCTGGGAGGTGCGGATGCGTTCCTTGAGACTCTCAAGGAGTTCGGCGTATCCGGCGGGAACGATCTGGAGGTCTGGATAGGGGCTGAAGGACCTGAAACGCAATTTTGCAGCAGCCTGCTGCAGAATTAGGCGTTTTCTCGCCCACTCTAGCCTACCAGCCCTCACCTTCTACAATAGGCATTGTCGTGGGTAACCTTATAAGATCCGCCTCCCTATTAGTGCGCGGTCGCGTACCTATGCCCTTTCCCCCGAAAATCTCGCTACACTCATCAAATCAGCGGCTTTCCTGTTCCCTATTCTCTGATCCCTGTTCCCTGCCCCAATGCCCCGCCCCGTCTCCTGGCTCCCGCGTCTGCACGAGATCCGCCGCTCGGTGGCCAACTCCGTCCGCTCTCATTACAGCCGGACAGATCTGGAGCAGCTCTTCGAGCTGCAGCCCCGCGCCGCCCAGAAGCTGCTCAGGATGCTGCCCACGGTTCAGGTCGGCACTTCCCGGTTAGTCGAGCGGGAAGCCCTGCACGCCTTCCTGGACCGCATCCACGAGGCCAAGGACTTGAAAGCCACCTCCAGTGTGATCCAGGCCGCGCGTGAAGAGAAGCAGGAGGTATCCAGAAGGAAACTGCGGTCGCTGGTCCGGTACGACCACCACCCCGTCACCTTCCGTTCCCTGCCCTCCAACCTGACGATCGAACGCGGCCGGCTGGAGGTACGGTTCGAAACCGTAGAAGAGCTGGCCGAGGCCATGTATTTCCTGGCCCGGGTGCTGGAGGGCGAAGGGCAGGAGTTCGCGAGGGAGTTCGAGCTGCTGCACTCACGGGAACCCGATAGCTAGAGCACGTGTTCAGAAAGTGATGCTTTCCACAACAACACCAGTCAGGTAAGCAGTTCGCCGGCCATTAAAGCAGTGAGTGATCAACGCAACAGATAGCAGTATGGTGCGCTGTACATATAGCTGTACAGTCCGCGTACCAACTGCGGCTCTAATGAGCGCTCGCCTAAACTGCTATGCCAATTCGAAATCGTCTAAACGCCATATTTCTTGCTGTACATACAGCTGTACAGCTTCGATCAGTTCATAAACATGTTCGACGCGCGAGAACAGACATACTGTCTTCTGTACGGCTACACGTACAGCTTGCTGTATTGCTGTGTCTAGCGGTCAACCGAGGGACAAAGCCAAAAAGGTAACTAGAGCGGTACGTCCAAGCATATTGCGTACCGTATTGCCGCTTGTACAGCTTGCTGTACTGTTAGTTGTACAGCATGGCCATAACTCTCGCGATTGCAAACCAGAAGGGCGGCTGCGGCAAGACCACCACCTGTATGAACTTGGCTGGAGGCCTTGCTGCCGCAGGCTTCAGCGTCCTAGTGGTCGACGCCGACCCTCAAGGGAGCGCCACCGAGTGGCGAAATCGCTCAGAAGAGTCAAAGCTCAGCTTTGACGTGATCGCGATGTCTACTGCGTCAATACACAAGGAGCTGCCCAAGATCATGGGAAACTCCTCCTACGAAGTGGCGGTCATCGACTGTCCCCCTGGAACGGAAACAAAAGGCTTCGGTACCGTGACCAGGTCGGCGCTGCTTGCGGCTGACTGCATCATCATTCCAAGCCGTCCCACGCCCATTGATTTTCTCGCCACAGCGATCATGCTTCCGGTTCTTACAGACGTCGCATCGATCAAGGAGGACCTGCGCGTCTTCCTGCTGTTGAATGCCAAGCACACAAACAATCGTCTCGGCAGGACCGCAAAAGACGGGGCGCTCGCGATGTTCTCGGACCAAGGGATAGATATCAAGATCATGGACACAGAGATCCACGACCGCACCGCGTTC
Organism: uncultured Acidobacteriaceae bacterium; assembly: GCA_964246235.1. Classification (GTDB taxonomy): domain Bacteria; phylum Acidobacteriota; class Terriglobia; order Terriglobales; family Acidobacteriaceae; genus Granulicella. Next base: position 15,073 of record CAXTPR010000060.1, on the reverse strand, counting down.
GCGGAGGCGCCAGCCTCCGGTCAGACCGTGATTGATACCGCACCTCATTCGAAGGCTGCAGAAGAAATCCTTTCGCTCACCAAGGAGATCATCGCAAAATGTCTAACCGACCAGCAGTAAAGTCCGCCTTCGAAGGCTTGCGCCCGTCCATCGTCCGCGAGCCGGCCCGCACCGTCATCGCTCCCCATGACGAGTCGAAGCTGTTGGAGAGTGTGAAGGCGTCTCCACAAGTAACACAAGTCGAGGAGCCGAAACCTGTCCAGCCAACGCCTGAGAAGTCGGCCGAGGAAGGGAAGTCGTTTCACAGCGCAACGCTCCTCACAAAGAAGAAAAGGGAAGTATTAGTTCCTGTAACATTCCGCATACCTCAAAGCCTGAAGGAGAAGCTGAACGAGATCGCGAAGCAGCATGAACTCAATCAGACGGACCTGATCAACGAAGGCATCGAGCTTAATCTCCAGCGCTATCGCTAGTGCAACAAGGAGGAAACGTTTGGCGAATTCTACGGAATTGAAACGCCGCGACCGACAGAACGAGGAGTCGCAGAGCAAGGAGCGCTTCGTCGAAGAGCTTGTCAAACTTCGCGAGAAGCGTGACGCTGGAACGCTTGGGATGCAGATGACTCAGATCGCGCAGGCGATGGTGCTCTGCGGGCTTCCGTACAGTCCGACGAAGGAAACTAAGATCGTTCGGCGAGCCCGTCTGGGAGACGGTTCTACTGTGTCCGTCACCTTCAGCGCAGGTCTCGACGGTGTCGACATGCCCTACGGTTCCGACCGCACCCTCCTGCACTGGATGATTGACAAGGCCATCAAGACCCAATCGCCACTCGTGACCTGGGACACCGCCACGGAGTTCCTAAAAGATGTGGGCTTAGCGGACAGCGGGAAAAACCGCAAAGACTTGAAAGAGCGCTACAAGCGTCTGACAGGATTGACGATCGGAGTAGTGCGAAAGGGGAACAGCGAATCAACGGTACTCGTGCCGTTCATTGAGGAGTCTCACCTGCCGACATCGGTGGACGTGAAAGCCGCTAAGCATGGCCAGAATCTGCTCAAGATGGACACGCCTGTCTTCGGCTTCAAGCTTGGCGATCGTATCTTCAAGGAGATTCTGCAGTACCACGTTCCCGTACCGTTCGAACTGCTGCAGGCGACGAAGAAGAAGTCGCAATTGCAGGACCTTCTGATCTTTCTCTATTGGCGCAGCTTTGCCGCGCAGACCGAGACGCTGATCCCTTGGGACACCTTGCGCGAGCAGCTCTGGCAAGAAGACAGCGTAGCTAGCCGCATCCGAACACGCTTCCGAGAAGCGATCGGAGTCTTCAAGACAATATGGCCAGAGATCAATGCGGAGGCGGACAAAAAGGGCCTTCGAATCGGTCCTCCACGAAACGGCAACCACCTCGTCCCTCAGGCTAAGCACGTCCGTCGGCTCCCTACGCCGGACCCAAGAATGACCTAGAAGTGCGGTCTGGGCTTCTGCCCGTACGGCGAACATAGGATTGTGGTTCCTCTTGTTCTGCCTGTACCTGTTCGGGAGATGTGGAGCACCAGCGCACACGTGCGGGCCTCCGCACTTCCCGGTCAACAAGTTTAACTCGGTACAGAGTCTCGCCCCGGAAAACCGCACTTCCCGGTCACTAAGGCCCAGTTAGGCCAAAGCCCCGGAACCCTCAAAGGTTTCAGCCGCATCTAAGCGCCGTGCGAGACACGCCGTCGTAGCCCAGCACTTCCGAGTCGAGAGCTCACATGCTGCTGCAGCACTTCCCAGTCATTTTAGGAGAGACTGACCGCACCTCCCAGTCAGAAACTCTCCTCCTGATCCGCACTTCCCGGTCAAGTCGTGATCACGCAACAGAATACTCGAGGACGCGCTGGCAAACCTCATCCACAGGCGCACTTCCCGGTCATAAGCTTTCCTCAGAAAGCACTTCCCGGTCAGTCGATTTCCTGATCACGGCGTGAACAGTGGTGATTTGATATGCAGCTAATCGGAGGTCCGCACTTCCCAGTCACGCTTTCATGCAGCATCTGGGTGAGGACCCCACGTTCTCCGCACTTCCCCGTCAGAGATAGTTCCGTTACGGCTCCAAACGCCAGAACCTTCCACATCTGGTCTGTGAACAGCACTCGTTTTCCGAGAACTTCCCGGTTGTCCGTTCCGCACCTGCCAGTCATTTGCTCGGCACCTCCCAGTTCGTATACCCGCACTTCCCGGTCAATTCTCCCGCACTTCCCGGTTCTCCTTAATAAGGAAGCAAGAGGTACATGAATCATCAAGAGAAGAAATGATGGAAGCAAGAAGCCCCTCGCTAATGATCGGTGGATGATTACGGAACAGGTCATCACTGTAGCGCGGCCGAATTGGTGTCGGCCCAGTTTTGCTACACTTAGCGGCGCTCAGCTGTACGGCTTCCAGTCGCCTGACTCCGACAGATCTTCGCGGAGTGCACGTTAGCCGCCGAGCAGATACGGATCCGGCATACTCACCACGCGTTCTGCAATATGCTATGCGCTGCAAAGATTGAGTCACAAGAAATCAGATAGCGGGGTGTGCTGCCTGCAACATGTGCGAATACAGCTCAACTTATCAGCGTGGGACTGGACTGCGGCATTGCAGACTCTAGTGTGTCGAAGCGATGGAAGGCGAGAACATGGAACTATCGATCTATAACCGTCTGCAGCAAGCCTTTAACTCGACGGTCGTGTTATCACTCGAGCGTCGACGAGAAACATTAGAGGCGTTGCGGCATGAGGACGCCGCGCTCGCTGACGCTGTTAACGAGTTGCTGCAGGCAGACGCAGAACACTCCTTGCTAGATACCTCCCTGGAAGGATTGGCCGAGGCAGCGCTCCGCGGCGAACAGCCGAGTAAATTTGTCGAAACACAGGTCGGTCCGTACAGAATCATACGCATGCTCGGCGAGGGAGGCATGGGTGTGGTTTATCTCGCTGAGCGGCTAAACATCGGCGATCTTGTGGCGATCAAATTCTTGCGGGACGCCTGGATGTCGCCGCTGAGGCGCGAACGCTTCAAGTTGGAGCAGCAAACCCTGGGCCGCCTGAATCATCACAATATTGCGCGGATCTATGATGCCGGAACTCTCCACGAGGGAACGCCTTGGTTCGTCATGGAATATGTAGACGGAACTTCGCTTAGTGCGTGGCTCGCAGCGCAGTCCCGATCGTTAGCTTCCGTGCTCCACGTCATAAAGCAGGTAGCCGAGGCCGTAGCATACGCTCATCGTCATGCACTCGTTCATCGCGACCTGAAGCCGTCCAACATCTTGGTAAACGCGGCTGGCGAGGTCAAGCTCTTGGACTTCGGCATCGTGAGGGACATGTCGGATCCCGTGGAAAGTGAGCGGACGATCACGGGCCTGCGCCCTCTCACGCTCAGCTATGCTGCTCCGGAACAGCTCCGCGGAGACAACGTGGGCTTGTTCACCGATGTGTATTGCCTAGGTGTTCTGCTGCACAAGTTAGTTACCGGCGAAACACCCATCCTCGATCAGGAAGGGCAGGCACGAAGTCTCCTGCGCGTCCTTCGGGCGCGGGGTCAAACAGCGTGGCTGCATCTGAGCCGATCCGAGTGGAACGACTTGGATGCTATTTGCATGAAAGCGCTGGAGGTCAACCCTGACGCCCGCTACGCATCAGGAGATGCGTTCCTCAGCGAACTTAAGGCTTTCCAGGAAGGGCGGGTTCTTCAGGCTCGCCCGAGAAGTGTGGTGCACACCGCGGCTAAGTTCATTCGGCGCAACCGGCTTGTGTTTGCGATCGCGTCCGCAGCGCTGTTGCTGCTCGGAACCACAGTTGTTCTCGCTACCATGCGCGTCGCCAAGGCGCGTGATGCCGCACTGCACCAGGTGGCTCGTATGAACCGGCTGCAGCAGTTCACGGAAAGCCTGTTCGACGGAGGCAATTCGAGCGAAGGCCCTTCCGCGGAGCTTACGATCGCCTTGCTGCTGAAGCGCGGCGAGATCGAAGCGGAAGGCATGCACGACGACGGCCAGTTGCAGGCGAGCATGTTCTCGACATTGGGCGAAGCGTATCAGCGGCTTGGGCAGCTTGATCGCGCCGACGTTCTGCTGCGCCGCGCTCTCGACGGGCGCTCGGCGGCATCCGGCGCGGACAGCAGCCAATATGCCGAAAGTCTTACGCAGCTGGGATTGCTTCGCCGCGACCAGCGAAGACTGGACGAGGCGCAAGCGCTCCTCAGGCAAGCCGCAGCGCTGGAGCAGGAGGCGCGGATCCATGGTGCCGAGGCGGACCTCACTCAGTGGGCGTTGGGTAGCGTGCTCACGTTGCGGGGACAGTATCGCGAAAGCGAAAAGGTCCTGAAGGATGTGGTTGCCGCTGAGGGGCAGAACGGACGGGGCGACACGCAGCAAATGGCTGACGCGTTGTCGCAATTGGCGGATGTGTACTTCTACCTGAACGACTACAATCGGTCAGCCGAGATCAACCGGAAAGCGCTTTCGATCTATCGCCGAACCTCCGGCGACGGCCATCCTACCATCGCTCACGTGATGAACAGTCTCGGACACATCGCCTTCGACCAGGGCCACTTTCAGGACGCGGAAAACGACTTCCGCACCAGCCTGGCTCTGGATGAACGCTGGTATGGATCCACGCATCCAGCGGTCGCCGAAGATCTCACAGCGATGGCCCAGGTCTTCTCACACACCGGTAGAGAGCCGAAAGCCAGGGACGCGCTTCTGCGCTCGCTCGCCATCGAAGAGCACACCTACGGCCACAAGCATTCGTCGGTGGCTTTGACCCTGAACGATCTTGGCTCGCTCGCCTACAATCGGGATCTCGATGATGAAGCGGAAGCTGACTTCCGCGAGGCGCTCGCCATCTGGCGCGAGGTCTATGGCGACCGCCATCAATTCGTGGGGCTCGCCTATGCAAACCTGACGGGCGTCTTCATGGACCGCAAGAACTATCCGCAGGCAGAAGCGATGGCCCGGCAAGCGCTTGCCATCTACCGGGAAACCCTGCCGCCCGACAACGTCAAGCTCGGCGTCATCCATGTCAAACTAGGGCGCATCCTGCTGCGGGAGCAGAAGTTCGCGGAGGCGGAGCCCGAGACGCGCGAAGGCTATCGCTTTTTCGCGACCCACGAGAACAATGAATCCAGCTATCTGAGCGGCGCGCGCAAGGACCTCATCGCCATTGCCGTAGCGGAACACAAGCCTGAGTTGGAAGCGGAGTTGAAGGACCTTCCGCCGCGCCCCTGATCGATCGTTCCTCGATGGCGTCATATCCTCGCCACAGCAAACGGCGGATCCCCTTACGGCTGCCCTCCGCGGCGGCTCCCTGTTCCGGCTCTGGTCACTAGTCGGATGGGGCTCCCCAATGAGGATTTCCGGTGCAGCGCATCTCGCAGGCCAGCCACGCCCTGGCCGCCCGCCACTCCCGCATCACCGTAGCTTCGGAGATCTGAAGCGATTCGGCCAGTTCGGTCCACTGCAAGCCGCCGAAAAACCGGCCCTCCACAAGCTGCGCCTGTCTTGGCGAAAGCTTGCTCAGCGCATTGAGCGCTTCATCCAGAGCCAGCAGGCTGCCCAGGTCATGCGCGAGTGCGGGTTCGGCAGGGAGCTGATCGAAGCTCAGGTGCGGCTGCCCGCCACCCCGGCTTTGAGAGTGCTTTCGGCGCGCCGTATCGACCAGGACCTGGCGCATCGCCCGGGCGACGATGCGGCGGAAATGCAGTGTTGAAGTTTCCGCCACATGCGGTGAGTGCATTAGCTTAAGCCACGCCTCATTCACCAGCGTCGTGGGGGTCAGCGTGGCGGCGCGGTCGCTGCGGAGCACAGCGCGCGCTAGCCTGCGCAGTTCCTCGTAGGCAAGGCTGTACGCCTGGTCGAAAACCCGCTGTTCGCTCGCTAAGGACATCAGTCTTCCCTCAGAAGTGGAAACGAAGGTATTGCTGTGGGAAGCCTGGCGCGCCGCTCACGTGCGAGGCGTCCGGGCATGCGATCGACAGGTGCGAAACGATAGCAAACTCCGCCCCTCCCTACCAGCCCCGAAAAAATCCGGTTTCCATGACAGCTTTTCACGCTGTTTTGCGCAATGTGAGATGAACGCCAAATTTTCATCATCTGCCAACTCCCGTTCCGGTGCCGATTCGGGAGCATTGGTTCAGTTCCGAGCCCCTCAGAAAGGCGGCAGCATGCGACCAGATACTTATTCGTGCAACCTGTGGAGCGGCCTGTGGCCTTCATCGACCCTCCCGTTTTCTGGCGCGGACGGAACGAAGGCCGGGCGGAGTCTTCGTCCCGGCGCCGTCGTCGCGCTGCTGCTGCTCATGCTTTCCGCCTGCCTCCCGGCAGCCCGGGCGCAAACCTTCAACACTCTTCCTGCGCTTTCATTCACAAAAGCCTACGCTGGCGGCAATCCGCAGGCGCAGGTCATCACCGTGGCCAGCAGCACGGCGGCAAATTTCGGCTTCACGGAATCGGTGACCAACATCAGCGGCGGTGCGTGGCTCTCGGTCAGCCCGGGGTCGGGAAGCAGCTCCACACCGACAGCGATGACTGTCTACGCAACTCCTGACGCTGCGCTTGCCGCCGGCACGTACACCGCACAGATCACCCTCCGCTCCACAAACGGCGTCCTGGTCACCACCATCCCCGTTTCCCTGACGATTGCCGCTCCTTCCGCCACCTTCTTCGACAGCATCGCCGGCGCCCTCACCTTTTTCATGCAGACCTCCGGGACTGCGCCGCCGCAGAAGTCCTTACCTATTCTGAACGGTGGTGGCGGAACGCTGAACTGGACGGCGTCGGTCAGCACCTCCGACGGAGGCAACTGGCTGACGCTTTCCGCTCAGAGCGGGACCGCCCCGTCGTTTCTGAACGTGGGTGTGAACCCATCCAACCTGCCGGGGTCGGGCCTGATCGCCGGCGCCTACACCGGTCAGGTGGTCCTGCAGACCTCCGGTGACACGGTCACGGTCCCGGTAACCATCACCGTGGGCACCTCCGTCTTCACCCAGCTGAATGCCCTGTCCTTCACCAAGGCTTTTCAGGGCGGCGACCCTCCTTCGCAGCTGATCACGGCCGCCAGCACCAGCGCGGCCTTTGGCTTTACTTATGCAGTGGTCAACTCGACCGGAGGCAGCTGGCTTTCCATCAGTCCAGGTTCGGGCTCCAGTTCGACACCCCAGGCGATCACTGTTTCGGCCAATCCATCCATCAGCCTCGCCGCCGGCACCTACGGCGCGGAGATTATTCTCAAGTCCACTGACGGAACGGAGGCGAACGTAGTCCCGGTCTCGCTGACCGTTGGAGCGCCAACCGCCGCCTTCTTTGACGCTCTTCCGGGAGCGCTGACCTTCTTTCTGGCGACCAGAGGCAATGCGCCGCCGGCCCAAGCCGTTGCCATCAGAAATGCCGGAACCGGCGCCCTGGACTGGACCGCTTCCAGCAGCACCTCGGATGGAGGCAGCTGGCTTGTGCTTTCCGCAACGAGCGGGACCGCACCCTCGCAGCTGGCCGTAAGCATCAATCCTGCAAGACTTCCCAATGGGGCGCTTTCCGCCGGCACTTTCACCGGCCAGGTCGTCCTCCAGGCAGGCGGCGACACCGCAACCATCCCGGTGACGGTCACGGTCGGTACATCGGTGTTTCGCCAGATCAATGCCCTTTCCTTCACCAAGGCGTACCAGGGTGGCGATCCGGCTCCGCAGGTGATAACCGCAGCCAGCACGAGTGCTGCTTTCGGCTTCACCTATGCCGTGTCGAACTCGACCGGAGGCAACTGGCTCTCCATCAGTCCGGGTTCGGGCTCCAGTTCGACACCCCAGGCGATTACCGTCTCGGCCAATCCGGCTGTCAGCCTCGCAGCTGGTACCTACGGTGCGGAAATCATTCTCAAATCTACCGATGGCACACAGTCCAGCGTTGTGCCTGTGTCGCTCACGGTGGGCGCACCCACCGCCTCGTTCTTCGACGCGCTTCCCGGCGAGCTCACCTACTCCATGGCGACTCGGGGCAGCACGCCCCCGGCTCAGGCATTCCAGATCAGGAACGCGGGCTTGGGCACCATGAGTTGGACCGCCGACGCGAGCACGGCGGACGGCAACAGTTGGCTGACGCTCTCTGCCACCAGCGGAACTACCCCCTCCATCCTGAGTGTCGCGATCGTGCCCGCCAACCTTCCGAACAGTGCCCTGTCGGCGGGAACCTTCGTCGGGCAGGTCGTGCTCCACACTGACGGCGACAGCGTCACCATCCCGGTGACCGTCACGGTCGGCACCTCGGTCTTCGCTCAGCTTGCCGGCCTCTCCTTTACCAAGGCGTTTCAGGGCGGCGACCCGCTTTCGCAGGTCATCACGGCAGCCAGCACCAGCGCGGCTTTCGGGTTCGTCTACGCGGTAGCTCAGTCGACAGGCGGCAGCTGGCTATCGATCAGCCCGGGTTCTGGTAGCAGCTCAACGCCCCAGGCGATCACGGTCGCAGCGAACCCGGCCGTTTCTCTTGCATCGGGCACCTATGGCGCGGAAATCGTCCTGAAGTCGACCGACGGAACCCAGGCAAGCGTCATCCCCGTGTCGTTGACCGTCGGTGCACCGACAGGCGCCTTCTTTGACGCTCTTCCGGGCGCCCTCAATTACTTCTTCCAGACATCGACCAGCACCACGCTCACCCAGGCCATCCCCATCAGAAACGCCGGGGTGGGCAGCCTCGCCTGGACTGCCAGCGCAAGCACCGCGGATGGCGGCAACTGGCTTTCGCTTTCAGGCCACAGCGGCACGGCTCCGGCTTCCTTGAGCGTAGCGGTTGACCCGACACTGCTGCCCAGTGGTGGCCTCGTCGCCGGCACCTATGTGGCGGAGGTCACCCTGCAAGCAGGCGCTGATGTCGTGACCGTCCCGGTTACCGTGACGGTGGGCGCCTCCGTTTTCCAGCAGCTGGCGCCGCTCAACTTTTCCAAGGTCTACCAGGGCGCGAACCCACCGAACCAGACATTCACCGCTGCCAGCACCAATGCGGCGTTCGGCTTCACCTACACGGTTGTCAACTCGACCGGGGGCAACTGGCTCTCCATCAGCCCGGGCTCAGGCTCCAGCTCGACACCGCAAGTTGTGACGGTTTCTGCAAACCCGGCGGTCTCGCTCGCAGCCGGCATCTACAGCGCGGAGATCATCCTGAAGTCGACAGACGGCACGCAGGCAAGCGTCATCCCCGTTACGCTGACTATCTCCGGTCCCCCGCCTGCTGCCGCCACGCCGGTCTTCTCGCCCGGCAGCGGCGCCTACACCGCGGCGCAATCCGTAATCATCAGCGATGGGACGGCTGGCGCAACCATTTACTACACCACCGATGGCAGCACGCCGACGGCAAGCTCCACCTCATACGCCGGTCCCATCACCGTGGCCGCGAGCCAGACGCTCAAAGCGATCGCCGTCGCCGCCGGCTACACCAACAGCAGCGTAGGGTCGGCAAGCTACACTCTGGTGCCCGCAACCGTCGGTTCCTCAACTGTGGCGTTTGGCAGCCAGGTCATCGGCTCCACCTCCACAGCGCAAACCCTGACCGTCACCAACCCCGGCGCGAACACCCTGTCGGGATTTACGATTTCGGTGTATGGCACGAACGCTGCGGACTTCACCCTCGTTTCCAACGGCTGTGCGTCGGGAGTGGCTGGCGGGGGCAACTGTACCCTGTTCCTCACGTTCACTCCCCATGGCAGCGGAACTCGCTCGGCATCTCTCAGCATCGGTTACGCTGGGATAGGATCTCCGCTCATTGTGAGCCTTGGCGGAAGCGGAACAACCGGCCCGGCAGCCGCTCTTGCCATCTCCGGGCTCGGCGCCGTTACTGTCGGCAGCGCGCAAACCATTACCGTCTCCGTAACGGACGCTTACGGCAACGTCGTGCCCGGCTTCACCGGAACCGTAACCCTTACCAGCACGGATTCCACCGCCACGCTTTCGCCATCTCCTTACACATACACCGGTGCGGATGCAGGCTCGCATGCCTTCAACGTCACCTTCAGGACCGCCGGAATGTTCTCTGTCGCGGCCGCCTCCGGCTCTCTCAGCACTTCGATCTCGGCCATTGCCGTCAAGGATTCGATCTGGGTCTTGAATGCGGCCGATCAGCTCGTTCGGCTGACCAGTGACGGCACACCCACGGCCACGGTTGGATCTGCTTCGGGCAGTTCTACAAAGGGAGCGGTTGCCTTCGATCACGCCGGGTACATCTGGGCCACACAGTCCGACATGAACTCCATCGTGAAGGCCGGGCCGGATGGAGTCATCGTTGTGCTCCCAGGCACGTCGGCAGCCGGGGCCAGCGCGCCAGCCGCCATCTTCATCGATGGTCTCGGCCAGGCCTGGATCGCGAACGGGGGCAACGGGTCGGTCAGCGTGCTCTCCTCCACGGGAGCAGCCGTAACGCCTTCCACCGGCTATCAGGCAGGCAGCCTGTCCGCTCCCTCCGCTCTCATCATCGATAACGCCGGCTCGGTCTGGATTGCGAACCGCGGTGCAAACTCCGTCACCAAGATCTTCGGTGCGGCGGCTCCCGTCGTCACGCCGCTGGTCAACGCCACCACGAACAACACGCTTGGGACGCGCCCGTAAGGAGACAAATATGTCCACGTACAGCAGCATCACGGCACGCTGGTTTCGTTGCACTTCCTTGGCCGTCCTTTTTCCTGGGCTCGCGCTCAGCATGGCGTTGCTCGCGGGTTGTGGCGTAAACAGCAATCTGGCTTCTGTCACCAGCACGCAGGGATCGAGTGTGCATGGGGCGGTTGTAGGCGGCCAGCAGCCTGTAAGCGGCGCAGCCATCCAGCTGTATGCGGCCGGATCGAGCGGTTACGCCTCAGCCGCCACACCTCTCATCGCCGCGGGTTCGGTTCGGTCCGACTCCGGGGGTGGCTTCAGCATCACGGGCGCCTACACCTGCCCGGCCTCTGACGCGCAGGTGTACATTACTGCCACCGGCGGAAGTCCCGGCGTAGGCACCAACGCCAACCTGGCGTTGATGGCGGCGCTCGGACCCTGCGGCAACCTGTCCAGCTCGACCTATATCAACATCAATGAGGTGACCACCGTTGCCTCCGTTTGGGCTTTGGCGCCCTTCATGAGTGGCTTGACGAACCTCGGAACGTCTTCTTCGAACAGTGCGGGTCTCGCGAATGCCTTCGCCGATGTCAATACCCTCACGAATATTGCGACCGGAAACGCGCCTGGCAGCACCCCGCCAGCCGGCGCCACGGTCCCCGTGGCGGAGATCTATACGCTGGCGGATATCATCGCCGCCTGTATCAACTCTACAGGCGGACTTGCCGGCAGCAACACACCTTGCGGATGGTTGTTCACCGCGGCAACGCCCGCTGGCGGCGCCGCCCCCACCGATACCATTGCGGCGAGCGTGAACATCGCTCAACATCCAGCCAGCAACGTCGCGAGCTTGTATAGCCTGACAAGCCCTACAGCGCCGTTTCAACCCACGTTGAGCACACAGCCTGCGGACTTCACCCTTGCGGTGACGTTCGCGGACGCTAGTATCAACAAGCCGTCCGCCTTGGCGGCGGATTCTGCTGGAAACATCTGGATTGCCAACGCTGCCCGCAACACTGTCACGGAACTATCGCACACTGGTGTTCCACTTTCCGGCTCAGGCTACACTGCGGGCGTTAGCAATCCTTCGGCGCTGGGTGTGGCTGCTGACGGAACTATATGGATCACCAACCAAGGCAACAACACTGTAAGCCGCCTCACGGCATCTGGCACTGCGGCTGGAAGCTCGCCATACTCCGGTGTAGGGTTGAACCAGCCGACCTCCATTGCCTTCGACTCCTTTGGAAATGCCTGGATCGCAAACGGCGGTGGCGCCTCGGTTACGGAGCTCAACGCTAACGGTGGTCTCGTTGCGAACTTCACGCCGGCCGGTGTGTCGAGCCCCATTGCAATCGGCGTCAATCCTCACTAACAAATGTGCGCGGTTTCGTGCTCGCTTCACCTGACTTCACCGAGGCTTCAATGACAAAAACTTGCTCTATCTTGCTACTCGTCTTGGTTGTTGTCTGCCTGCCCCCTCTTGCGAGGGCTCAGGGTGGATGCGTGAACTCCCCTGAGAATCCAACCGCACTGTTAGGTGTTGTCGGCTTCGTTGGAGCCGGTTTCGTGTCATGGCGAACTAAGCGCAACCGACGGTAGCTCCAAGCAGGCTGGTAGCACGAGCAGCCCAATCTCCCTTCGGGCATCACTCCTCCGCATCTTCCGGAGGATCCGCGCATTCTTCCGTGATTTCGCTATCCGTCACGTGGATGTTCTGAATTGCGATCCTGTCGATGGCTTGATCGAGGATCTCGTGGACTTCCTTGGCGTGCTTGGAAGAGACCGTAACAAAAGCTCTGATTGTGGTGTACGGCATTGCTTGTCAGGCAAGCGTACGTGCAGCTCGACGCTAAGACGACGTCACTCGGAGTGTGACGTTTGGCTGCACCGATGCGCTTGCGATTCGGTACCGATGGTTTTTCAGCAACGGATGTGCTGGCAGACAAGGGAGCGGTCTCTTCGACCTTGGCGAGCAACTCCGAAGGGCGCAGCCCCAAAGCCTTGGCCACGCGGAGCAGGGAAGGGAGAGCCATGCCGAAGCGTCCGGCCTCGTAACCCTGCCAGGCGGAGAGGTGGAAGCCGTGCTGCACGACCATATCGCGCAGCGTTCAGCTGCGTTCCTTGCGTAGAGCGCGGATCTGGGCGCCGAGCGCTTTTAGGAACCGAAGATACTCCTGCTTTTCAGCTTCTTGAGGATCGCTGGTCTGCATGGACTTGCCCAATCAGATATATATCCCGGGGTTTTCCTCAAGCGGGCTTGTTGACATAGGTACCAACTCTTTATACCTATAGAACAGTAGCAATTCCAAAGCAGAGCAACAGTCATAAACCCTAGCCACGCCGGCACTCCGGCGGGCGCCAACAGTCACAACTCAACTTTGTCCAGGAGATCGCACCCCTCATGCGTCAACGCCCCCGCTCGTTCGTGCCTGTTGTTTTTGCGTTCGTCTTCGCTTCCATGGCTCACGCGCAGGGAAGTATCGATATGAGCGGTGCAACCACGCTCATGAACACCTTCAAGACATTCGCGATGTATGCGGGTGCTGTGATTTGCCTCGGCTCGCTGATCTTCGCGGGGATCAAGATAATGAGCGGCAACTTCCAGCAGGCCATTCCCGGCCTCTTCGGCGCATTGTTCGGCGCCGGTGTTCTCGGCTGGGGCGCGGGCTGGATCAGCTCCCTGACCGGGCAGTCGATGTAAGGAGCTTCTATGACCAGACGAGGAGAACCGCTACCGATCAACCAGGCAATGAACCGCTCGCGGGCCAAGTTGGGCCTTGAGCTCTCGACGTGGATGCTCATTGCTTTCGTTTCGATAGCGGTCTTCCTCGTCGGGTTCCGCTTACTCGCAGTCTTGATGTTTCCAACCCTTGCAATCGGCGCATGGTTCACCGTGCGCAAACACCCCAAGATGTTTCAGCTGTGGGGCCACAGCCTCAACCAGAAGAGCTACTATGACCCGCGCAAGCACTGAGCAGCAGAAGCACACGCCCTGGTTCGCGAAGGCAGGAGCAGCGTGCAGCATCGTCCCGATCGCACGTGCTGTCGGGCCAAACGCCTTCGCCCTGAAAGGCGGCGGCTACGCGGTCCTGTTTTCGGTCGCGGGTTTGGACGAAGAGAGCTTGGCCGACCAGGAGCTTGAGTCCAAAGTTCGTGGCCTAGAGGCTGCGCTTCGTGGACTGCCGGAGGGTTTCGCGCTGTACCAGTACACGCGGGTCCTTTCCGGCTACGAGATCCCACGCCAGGAGAAGTACGCGCATCCGGTCACGGAGCACTTCGTGTCCGATCGGCTGGAGTTCCTGAACCGTACCGCCAAGTTCCGGCGCGTGGACATCCATTGGTGCCTCACGCTGGAGCCGCCCAAGGCTGCGGCCCTCGCCAGCAAACAAGGAACAGGCGGGAGAAAACACGCGGCGTCTGGCTGAGTTGCTGAAAGCCGCCACAATTCTCGAATCGCATCTCGGCCATTCCATCGGACTGCAGATGCTCTGCAAGGAGCGCGCGTTCCAGTTCTTCAGCTATCTCTTCAACCTGGAAGAGTGGGCCGAGCGCGACCACCTGCGCGCCGACACCGGTGTTGACCGGCAGATCGTCAAGAGCCCAGTGTCCTGGCATGACGATCATCTCAGGGTGGGAAAGCGCTTCGTCCAGGCATTCTGCTTGAAGTCAACGCCCGAAGCCTCCCGGCCGCGTCTCTTCTCGGATCTGCTGAAGCTGGACTGCGATGCCGTCATCTGCGCAACGTGGCGGCCAAAGTCTGCGGCCTCCGCCCGCAAGGAGATCGACCAACAGGAGAAGTTCACCAGTTTCTTCAAGATCGGTGTTCTCTCGCGCATCATCAGCGCCCGCGATCAGTCGGCCTTGGAAACCACGGCCGGCGCGAAAGCCGCGAATCTTGTTGTAGACGACCTCAGTGAAGCAATCCGCTCGCTCGATAAGAAGGCACAGGGCCTCTATAGCTTGACGGTTCTGCTCATCGGCCGGACTGCGGAGCAGTTGCGGGATGCCTCTCCAACCGTTCACCGCGCCTTCGTAGACGCACGCGCCCAGGTGATGGAAGAGACCATCGGGAACCTGTCAGCCTTCTACGCTCTCTTTCCAGGCAACCAGAAGTTCCAGGTCTTCTCGCTCTGGCTCGGTGAGGATCACCACGCCCGTCTGTCCAGCATCTTCGCGCCGCACATCGGGCACCCGCACTCGGAGGACCTCGATGCGGAGTACCTGAGTGTGCTGGAAACGCGCACCAGAACGCCGTTTTTCCAGGACCCTTACGTGAACGGCGTCAAGTCTCACTCACTATCGGCCCTACAGGGTCAGGCAAGAGTCCGCGAAGTCGTAGACCGTGAAGCCCGGATCGCTGCCATTGCAAAAGACTACGCCGCTCGCCCCGAGAACACGATCATCGTGTCTCCAGACAACGCCAGCCGCCGCGAGATCAACCGCGCGGTTCGAGCCGAATTGCAGAACCGCGGGCTCGTTTCGGTCG
>CAXTPR010000059.1:7498-18978 GCA_964246235.1 uncultured Acidobacteriaceae bacterium | reverse complement strand
GGCAAGCCGCTGCCGCATGGCTTCATACATCACCACCGCGCCCGCCACCGACACATTCAGTGAGCTCACGCTGCCCGCCATGGGAATGCGCAAGAGGAAGTCGCAGGTCCGTTTCACCAGCTCATGCAGTCCGCTGCCTTCGCTGCCCAACACCAGGCAGCAGTCCTGCCGGAAGTTGAAGTCTGTGTAATCCGGCGACCCGCGTTCATCCAGCCCCACGATCCAGAACCCTGCCGCCTTGGCCGCCTCCAGCGAGCGCGTCAGGTTGGTCACCCGCGCGATGCGCACATGCTCGCTGGCTCCCGCCGAGCTCTTCGCTACCGTCCCCGTTAGCGGAGCCGACCGGCGCTCCGGCAGCAACACCCCATCCACTCCGGCCCCATCCGCTGATCGCAGCAGCGCCCCCAGGTTGTGCGGGTCTTCCACGCCATCCAGCGCCAGCAGAAACCGGTGCTCCAGCGTGGCAACGCCCTTCCCCTGTTCTCGGCCTTGTCCCAGCAGGTCTTCCAGCGCCAGAAATCTTCGCTCCTTTAGGAACGCCACCACGCCCTGGTGCGCCTCCGTTTTCGTGTGCCGCGCCAGTTGGTCGCGGCTCTCGCGAACCACCCGCACTCCGCGCTCCCGGCAAAGCTCCAGCACCGCGTCCAGGCGCGCATCCCGCCGCGCGTCCCGCTCCTTTGCGACGCTCACATGATCCACGCCGCGCACCCCCGCGCGCAGCGCCTCTTCCACCGGGTGGAAGCCGTACAGAACATCCATCGCGACAGTGTAGCGTTCGGGGCTCGCCGCACCGTTGCCCCCAAGCAGAACGCGTTCCGGAATCGTCGCCTCACGACGAAGTACAATAGAGCGATCCCGTCGAAGCGAGACTTTCCGATGCCAATCCGCGTCTCTTCCTCCGTGAGATCCTCCGTTGCCCTTTCCGCCGCTGCCGCCGTCGACGTGGCTCGCGAGAACGCAGAGATCGCGCGCGGCCTCAAGCGCCAGGACCCTGAGCTGCTCGACCGGCTGATCGAAACCTATCAGCACCGCCTGATGCGCTACCTGCTGTTCCTCACCAACAAGCGCGAAGTCGCCGAGGACCTTTTCCAGGAAGTCTGGATCCGTGTGTTGCGCCGCGGCTCGCAGTACAACGGTAAAGCGCGCTTCGACACCTGGATCTTCACCATTGCCCGCAATCTCGTCATCGACCTGTCCCGCAAAAGGACCATGGCCTCGATCGATGAGATGAGTGAGAATGACGACGATCGACCCTTCGAGATTGCGGAAGACGGTCCTTCGCCGCTCGCGCAGTTTCAATCGCGCGAGAACGCCGCTGAACTCTCCTCGGTCATGCTCCATCTCGAGCCCAGCTACCGGGAAGTGATCACCCTCCGCTTCCATGAGGAGATGTCGCTGGAGGAGATCGCCAACATGACCCGCGCGCCGCTCTCCACCGTCAAGTCACGCCTTTACCGCGGTCTCGCCGCGCTCAAGCCGCTGCTGCTCGCCTTGCGCGAGGAGCGCAACGCGGAGGCGGCCGGATGATCCGCTCTCCCAAATCCAGCCCGGCGCGGCAGCCTGTTTCTGGGGTCGAACCGCCGGCCGCCGGTGCCCGTGCTGCCGTCGTCAACCGCACCCACCGTGTGGTGCGTGAACAGGCGCTTGCCCTCCGCGCGCAGAAAACGCGCACCCGCAGCCTGTGGGTTCCAGTGGCGATCTGCTCCATTCTTCTCCTCATCACCTGCTACGCGGCGTGGGCGCTGCTGGATAGCTACGACGTGACCTACAATGGCGTGCTGGACGGCAGCTACCAGATGCTGGTATTCCTTGCGTGGTCGCTGCCGGTCACGGTGCTGGTCGTCGGGCTGGTATGGATGCAGCGGGTGCGCGCCCGCTCGAACGGAGATGTCTAGAGATGGCTGCGCCGCACCAGTGGTGGAAGTCACGGGAAAGTGAAGTTGCTTCCATGGAGGATGGCGAGCTCAAGCTCATTCCTCTCTGGGCCATGATCCTGGCCGGCGTGCTGTTTATCGGCATGCAGTATGTCTTCCATGTCGTCATGCCGCATCATGGGCACGAAGGCCCTCCGGGCTCCCAGGCCGGACCCCACCTCCGGCACGATCTGCTGCCCATCCCGCTGATGATGGGCTACGCCTGGGGAACGCTGTGGGCCAGCTATGCGCTCCTGATCGGCTACGTGAGCCGTGACGCCCGGCGCCGCGGCATGTCCGTTGGCATGTGGATGCTGGTGTGCCTGCTGCTGCCCGGCGGCATCGGTGCGGTGGTCTACTTTCTGCTTCGCCAGCCGGTTCTGTCCCGTTGCCCCAACTGCTCCACGCATATCTCCGCCAGTTATCATTTTTGCCCGCAGTGTCAGTTCCAGACCGCACCGGTCTGCGGCATCTGCTACCGGTCGGTGCGCATCACCGATGTCTACTGCACCCAGTGTGGCCACGATCTCGCCCGGGATGGTGCGCCACAGCGCCTGCGCGCCTACAGCGATAGCGACTAGAACTGTTCTCCCGTGGAAGCAGAGGAGCTCTGCCGGCAGCGTCGTTTTCTGGCTGTCACTCCCGCGGAAACTCTGCGTCTCTCACCCGGCAGCTACACCCCGATGGATCGCTGTAGCCGTTCTGAGGCGCGCGGTATACCGTTGTTAGGGATCGCTTGCCCTTCCGGAATCTCCGCTGGCCGGTTCATAACGCCCCCATGCTCGCACCCCTCACAGCCCTGATCGTGGACGACGAGCCTCTGGCCCGGCAGGAGCTGCAGTTTCTGCTGGAAGCATCCGGCGGCGTGCAGGTCGTCGGGCTGGGCTCCAATGGCATCGAGGCCGTGGACCTCATCCGCACCCACAAGCCCGATGTCGTGTTCCTCGACGTGCGCATGCCCGGGCTGGACGGCTTTGCCGTCCTGCGCAAGGTCCTCACCCTCGACCGCCGCCTCCGCATGCCCGAAATCGTCTTTGCCACCGCCTTCGACCAGTACGCCGTGCGCGCCTTTGAGGTCAACGCCGTCGACTATCTGCTCAAGCCCTTCGACGCCAGACGCCTCGCCAAAACGCTGGAAAAGGTCCGCGCCCGCCTCGCTCCCCTTCCGGACACAACGCCGGAACAGGCCACCCTGTCTGCCGAGGAGGAGACGGCGCTTGCCCATCGCGTCGCCGGTGCCGAGGCCAAGCTGGACACCTTGCTGCGCTTGCTCGAAGAGCAGGCAGCCAGCCAGCCGCCCGTGGCCCCCGCAGCCGCCCGCTCCGGGAAAATCGTTGTCCGTGCCGGCAACCGCCTCCTGCTGGTGGACCAGCGCGACATCTGCTTCGCCTCCATCGATGATGGCGAGATTGCCGTCGTCACCCGGACCGGCGAAGGCTCGTCCAACATGCGCACTCTTGACGAGCTCATGGATCAGCTTGACCCCGAGCAGTTCTGGCGTCCGCACCGCTCCTTCCTGGTCAACCTGCAACACATCCGTGAGGTCGTTCCCTGGTTCAAGAGCAGCTACCAGTTGCGTATGGATGACCGCAAACACACTGAGATCCCTGTCAGCCGCATGCAGACCCGGCGCCTCCGCGAGCTCTTCAGCCTGTAAACCCCGCTCACGCGGAAAGCTCCTGCAGCGCAGCGTACGACCTTCGCGGTACGCCATTCCCGCGTCCCGGCGCAACGGGGCCGCCACGGTCCACCATCCTAAGTCTCCTGTGCTATCGGGACGGGAGGCACCTTTCATGGCGAGCTTCGTCTGGGGCGGTGGGGATGTGCATTTGCCGGAGCGCTGGGTCGTTCCGGAGGAAGCATGGAACGGGATGCGGCTCCTTGAGCGCCCTGAGGCCGTGCCGGTCGCCGCGGCCGCACCCGGGATCACACGGCGCCTGCCCAGCGCGGACGCAGCCGTCTTGGACACTGCCGGCCTGCCTCCGCGCAAGCCGGTCCGGTCCACCGGCCCCGGCCGGGCAAGGCACGCACGGCGCGCCGGCAGGAGCTGAGCCCGGTGGTTCGGATTGTTGCCCGGATCTGCGCCGGCTTCCCCTTGGCCGCTCTTCTCCTCTTTCCCACCGACTGGATCGCGTGGCGCATCCGTGATGCCGCCGGCCGGGGTATGGATCGTGTGATGGTGACGCAGGTCACCGTGACCTCTCTCAAGGGCAACAAGGAGGAGTACTTCGTGGACGGGGCCACCGAGGTGGAGTGCAGCCGCTCGCTGTTCCCCCAGGCCGGTGCCGGTGCCTGCTGGTGGCTGCGGCGGCACAGCCAGATCGTCACCCGGGAGTAGCGCCATGGGCTTTCTGCCTCAGGCTTACCGGACCGGCGTTCACGCAGACGGACTGGAACCGTCTTCTTCACGAGCGCCGGGCTCACTCCAGGCGTCCAACGGCTATGCGGCGGACGTCATGGATATGGCTGGCGGGATGCATTGCGTGGCTGTTCAATGCTGGCCTCAGCCTGCACAATCACGCCACGCAGCGCGCGCAGTTGGACTTCCTGATCGCCATCCTCTTCGCTGTCGCCTACGCGTTCTATTCCACGCAGAAGCGCTGAAACGTCCTGACGAACGCCGCAAGAGCCGTCCGGGTTGGGGTACCGCGACGTCCCGGCCGCTCTCACGGCCAGCGGTACGGCTCCGTGAACTCGCTCAGGCGGGCCGTCCGCAGGAACTCGCGCAGGTTGGCGATCAGCACTGCGCGCGCCGCGTCGGCATTCAGCCCCTGATCCAGCGTTTCCGTCCGCAGCAGCACGGGCAGGGGCCGGGACGGGCTCTGGCTGAGCAGCGTGTGCGCATCCGGCCGGCTGTACACAAATCCGAACGGTTTGGACCCCATGCTGTACTGGCCGCAGCTGTCGCCCGTGCACACCGTGGTGGCTTCGATGTACTGCGTTGCCCCGTCGGAAAACAGCGACGTGCTGAAGCTGGTGGGCTCCGCCGCCGTGGCAAAGGCGACATCACCGTGCCACAGCCAGTCGTCGCCGCGTGCGCTATGGCAGATCAGCGTGTCATGGGCCCCCAGCACCGGCGAAACGCCCACCGAGACCAGCGCTCCGCCCGGCGTCCTGTAGTCGGCCCAGTAGAAGATGACCGGGCCTCCCAGCAGATACTCGTTCCACTCGCGCTGCAGCACATACGCGCCCACCTGTCCGGGAAAGCGGCCCAGCACCGCCGGATTGCTCGCTGCCTGCGGCAGCTGGCCGCCGTGGAGCAGCGCGCGCGCATAGCTGACGCTTCCCAGCAGCAGCACCGCGGCCAGCGCTCCCCAGCGTGCCCCGAAGGACCGCGCCCCCTCAGTCCGTAGCCCGAAGGAACGTAGCCCGAAAGACTGTACCCCAAAAGACCGTACCCCAGGGGCCTGCGGTGCCGCCGCTGCGGATAGGGCCGGCAGCTTCAGGTCCCGTGTTGGGCTCCAGCGCCGGATCAATGTAAATAGCAGCGCCGCCGCGCAGAAGAACAGCGCCGCCCCGATCAGGTAATCCCCCATCTCGGCATGCGGCTGCAGCCACTTCACGCGTACCGCCACGATGTAATACAGCACCAGTGTGCACAGCCGAACGAAATTGAACAGGTACCCCAGCAGTACCGCGCCGGCCACCGCCACCGCCCAGTGCAGCTTGCGAAAGCGGTACAGGTGGCCCGCCACAAGCGCGATGAACCCCATCGTGATCGCTCCGCGGATTCCGTTGCAGCCTGGCGCGATGAACATCCCGAACTCCGGTGTGAACATCAGGCGCAGCTGGTCCGGGCTCAGCGGCTGGCCCAGGGCATGCGCGAAGCCGCGCGCGATCAGCGCCGACGCGTGCTGCAGCGGCAGGTCGATAAAGCGGTTGAACGCATTCGGCACCGGATTGACAAACCACGTCAGCGCGATGGGAAACAGCGCTGCGCGGAACAGCCGCGTACCCCCGAACAGCAGCACCACGCCCGCCGTATAGCTGAAGGCCACCAGCGAGTGCGGCGGCAGAAAGATCGTCCATGAAGGCGTAAGGATCAGCTCCAGGATCGCGTGGTCCCGCACGTGCACCGCCGCTACCGTGCCTGCGACCAGCAGCAGCCCCCACCACGTGCCGCGCATCTCCCATTCCAGCGAGCGCCATACCCGCAGAATCAGCAGCAGGCTCACCAGCGGCACCAGGCCCCCGATGGACTTCAGCGGATCGGTCGTCCACAGCCCCCACAGGACACGCGCTGTCGAGTAGATCGCGAAGATCCCGGCCACCGCCAGCGCCGTCGCCAGCAGCGCCGCGCGCACGCGGGCGAAGCTCACCGCGCGCGGCTCTGCCTCTGCCTGCGCGGCTTGCGCCGGCACAGCGATCGCGGATGTGGAGGACATATGGAGATTGTAAGCCGGGCTCCTGATCGCGGCGGGCAGGAGAGGCGTGTGGCTGCGTCCCGCTTTATTTCTCTCCGCCACCGCCCTTGGTGTCTCCGTGTCCACCCTTCGCGGAAACCAGCCGGTCCAGCTCCGAGCCCGCCAACAGAAACCCGCCTACACCGTACACATAGCTGGTACCGGGACCCACAGCATCCGGCGCGGCGCCGATCGGCTGAATGGCTCCCAAGCGTCCATCCGCGTAAACGTGCGTCAGCATGCCCGCCCAAGCCTTCTCCGCCGCCGGGAGGAACTTCGCCCGTGGCAGCCGTCCGGTACGGACCCCCCACGCAAAGGCGTACGTATAGAACGCCGAACCGGAAACCTCCGGCTCCTTGTAAGCGCCCTGGTCCAGCAGCCCGGTGCGCCACAGCCCATCCGCGCCCTGCAGCCCGGCGATCCGCTCGGCCATATCGCGGAACTGCTTCTCGTACATCGGCCGGTCCGGATAGTCCGCAGGCAGGTCGGAAAGCACCCGCACCAGACCCGCGATCACCCATCCATTGCCGCGCGACCAGAACAGCTTCTGCCCGTTCGCTTCCGTCCGCTTCAGGTAGCTGGCATCGCGCGTGAACAGGTGCTGCTGCGGATCGTAGAGCTCCGCCGTCGTGAGCGTCCACTCCCGGTCCATGGCATCCAGATACTTGCGGTCGCCCGTGATTCTGAACATGCCCGTCAAGACCGCCGGCGCCATGTACAGCGCATCGCACCACCACCAGACGTTCTTCTTCGGGTCATCCTGGAGTGCAGCCAGCCGGTCCAGCACCGCACGCGTGTCGGCGATCTTTACCGGGTCGGGCGCCTGCACGTACAGCGCCTCATACGCCTTGCCCAGCGCCATGTCGTCGGCATGCGGAAAGCGCTCGCTCTCCAGCTTCCAATTCCACGTGTTGGCCGAGGCCCGCGCCACCGCGTCCCGGTACTTCGGGTCGCCGGTCGTCTGCGAAGCTGCCAGCAGGCCGTCGTACAGCGTCGCAAACGTCCATCCACGGTTGAACTTCGCCTCCGACTCGCGCAGCTGCCAGTCGGCCACTTTCACCATCGCGCGCCGGATGTCTCTGCTTTCCAGTTTCGCGGAAAGGTCCGTCGCCAAAGGCCCCGGATCCGCGGGTGAGCTGCCCGCCGCTTCCCGCTCCAACTGCCCGGCACTTTTGGCCGGTGTCTGCGGCTGCTCCTGTCCCCGCAGGCCCACACCTGCGCCGCAGAGCAGCAGGACCGGCACGGTGAGACTTCGTAATCGGTGATGGGACTTCGTCCAGACCACAACCGTATCCTTCACGAGATGCAACAAGTCCAGGCACTTCATGTGCCCAGACTGTACTAGACGCGAACCTGCCCGCGCCACTGCATTTGAGAGGATTTCCCTTTGCTGTAGCTCTTCCTGTTATGCGCGTCATGCGGAGCGCAGGCGAAGGATCTCCGTAGTTGGCTCGCCGCTTCAGCCGTGACAAGAAGCCGTCTCGATCCACGCGGCTCTCGCCGTTGAGGGCATTCGGCGAACAGTACGGAATGTGTCGCAACACTGCGCCGCACCCCGAAGCTACACGCCGCTGGACTCCCGCAGCACCAGCCTGCACTTCATCTCCACCGTCTGCGGCGGACGGCTACCGTCTCCAATCCGCTGCACCAGCAGTTCCGCCGCCGCCCGGCCCTGCGCCGTGATCGGCTGCGAAACCGTGGTCAGCGGCGGTATTTGATACGACGCCATCGGAGCGTCGTCGAACCCAACCACCGCGACATCCTGCGGCACCCGCTTGCGGAGCGTGTGCGCCGCATGCAGCGCGCCCACCGCCGCGGCATCGTTGCGCGCCACCACCGCCGTCGGCGGCGCGGCGAGTTGCATCAGCGCCAGCATGCCGTTGTAGCCGTCTTCTTCCGTGGCAAACGCCGGCGCGGTCACCGCCCCCGCGCAGTACTCCGGACGCACCGCGATCCCCGCCTGCTCCAGCGCATCCCGATAGCCCTCGAACTTGCCCGGCGAAAGCGCCGGATTTGCCGGCACGCCAATGAAACCGATCCGCCGGTGCCCTCGCGACAACAAATGGATGACCGCGTCGTACGTACCGCAGCGAAAGTCCGCCGTCACGCAATCGATGCCCTCCTGCGCCAGCACCCGCCCCACCGTTACCACCGGTATATTGCGTTCCGCAACTCTGCGCAGCAGGCTGTCTCCCTCGGGCGTTGCTCCGGTCGCGATCACCAATCCATCGACCCTGTGGTCCAGAAAGCTCTCGATCGCGCAGCACTCTTCTTCCGCGTCATGGCTCGCTGTAGCGATGAACGCCATGTACTTCTCGCGCCCGAACACGGCTTGCAGGCCTCGCACCAGCTCCGCCGAAAACGGATTGGCAATGTCCGGCAGCACGATCCCCACGGCATTCAGCCGATTGCTGCGCAGCTGTCGCGCCATCACGTTCGGCCGGTAGCGAACCTCGCGCGCGGCCGCAAGCACCCGCTCCCGCACCGCCTCACTCACATACCCGGACCGGTTCAGCGCCCGCGAAGCCGTCATCGGCACCACGCCCGCGATTCGCGCCACATCCGCCAGCGTGGCTTGACGCGATCGTGTCGCCGGTTTGTTGTCCGGTGCATCCGCCGTCGTATCGTCAAGCCCGTGCGTCGCCATAGTTGTGTGTCGCCTCGTGCTTGCGCGTCATCATGTGCAGTGCAGTGTACCGCGCGGAACCGCGCCTCCTTCGTTGTCATTCCCGCAGAGGGATCCGCGCTTCTTCATCTGCCGCGTTGCTGCAGCGTCGCGCCAGCCGTCCACTCTCAGCGCTCGCCACTACCCATGCACCGAAGCCGCCCGCTCCGAGTGCCCGCTCAGCTCCGCCGCCCGGGCTTCCGCATAGGCCGCCGCTCCCAGCAGCGCGCACGTATCGTCCAGGATGACGCGCACCGGGATGTTCTGCAGCAGCGGCGACAGGCGGCCCTTGTCCAGGTACGCCTGCACAAATCCGCCCGCGCTCAGCGTCTTCAGCACCTTGGGCGCGATGCCGCCGCCCAGGTAGATGCCTCCCATGGCCAGCACCTTCAGCGCCACGTTGCCCGCCTCTGCGCCATAAGCCGCCGCGAAGATCTTCATGGTTTCCATGCAGATTTCGCTCGACCCATCTTCCGCGCACGTGCCGATTACCGCGTTCGGGTCCTCGCTGGCCATGCGTTCGCGCAGCCACTCCGGCTCTTCCATCTTCTGATCGTCGCGCAGAAACGCATACACGTTCTTGATCCCGATACCCGAGATCACCCGTTCCGAGCTCACCCGCCCGTTCAGCGTCCTTCGCAGGTAATTCAGCAGCGCGATCTCCTGCTCGTTGCGCGGCGCATAGTCCACATGCCCGCCTTCGGAAGGGATCGGCATATGCCGCCGCGTCTGCGCATTCCAAATCAGCAGGCACTCTCCCAGTCCCGTTCCCGCCGCCACCAGTCCGCGATGCCCCACCGAGCTCGCATCGCCGGCATGCAGCGTGCACAGGTTCTCCACGCTGAGCTCCGGGATGCCATACCCGTTGGCTTCCAGGTCGTTGATCAGGAAAATGTGCTCGATGCCGAGGCTCTTCTGCAAGTCGCGCGCATCCAGCGTCCACGGCAGGTTGGTCAGCTTCAGCCGCCCGTCCCGAACCGGCCCCGGACACCCGAAGCACGAGGCCGCGATCTCCGGCTTTTCGCCTTCCATCCCGCTCAGGAACTCCTTGACCACATCGTCCAGGCACGCATACTCGGCCGCCGGAAACTTGTGGTCCCGCACCGGCTTCAAAGCGCCGCTGTCGAAGCTGTACAGCGCCAGATGAACTTTGGTTCCGCCGACATCACCTGCCAGAATCATGGAAACCTCGCTCTAAGTTCTACGTTGTACGTAGATGCAAAAGCAAAGGCGCCGTCGTCCAAGACGTCCAGATCACACTCCACCATGTTGTGCGGGATTGGGCAGGCCTTCTCCAGACGCTGGACGCTCTTCACGGGCACCCCAGAGGACACAAGTTTCGCCCTGGAAAGCGAAACGCCTCGGGTAGCAGGCCCGAGGCGATCTCTGAAGGAGGTACGGCCCATGAAGAAGTTCACTCGTCAGTGGGGAAAGCTCAGACTGGAGCTGCCGGGTGAGAGCCTTGTCTCACTCACAGCCGGATTGACTTCCCTGCTGCACAGACATCTGAGCGGTTGAACCGATAGGTACACCCCTCTGGTGCACAGCGAGCACTTGAGGTCGATATCCAGTGAAGGCTCCGCCGTACCACTCGTCAACGGACCTTAGATCTCCAGCGTCCCCACCGTGTACCCTGTCCCCGCGCCAACCTCTCCGCCGGCCGGCAGCTTCGCCGCAGCCGCCGCGTCCAGCAACAGCAACAGCTTGCCGCTCGCAGGCCGAATCAACTGCGAAGGCAGGCTGTCCGGATTGCGCGGCCCCAGGAAGACCTTCTCGAGCATGTCGGCCTTGCCGGCCCCGTCCATCTCGAACGCCACCTCGCGCCCCTGGTTGATCACCGGCCACGTCAGCGTGATGCGCCACGTATCCTTCTGCGCCACATGGTTCGCCACCACCAGCCGTCCCAGCTCGTTCAGCGCATCGGTGTGCGGGAACAGCGAGGCGGTATGCCCGTCCGGCCCCATGCCCAGCACGACGAGGTCGAAGGCCGGCGACTCCGCCCCCTCCAGCTTCATCGTGTTGCGCAGCGTGCTCTCATACCGCGACGCCGCCTCTTCCGGGTCCAGTTCGCCTTCCATGCGAAACACGTTCGCCTCTGGAATCGCCACCTTGCTCAACAGCAGCTCGCGGCACACGCCATAGTTCGACTCCGGATCGTCTGGCGCCACGCACCGCTCATCCACCCAGAACAGCTGCAGCTTGTCCCACGGAATCGTCGCGCTGAACGGCCCGGCCGTATCGGCCAGCAGCTTGAACATCGCCTGCGGCGTGGACCCGCCCGACAGCGCCACCCGTGCCATCCCGCGCTGCGCCACCGCATGCTCCACGCGCTCGGCAAACAGCTGTGCCGCGGCCTGCGCCATCGCCCCTGCATCGGGATACACCTTGTACGTCACGGTCACCGGTTGCGGCATGAAGGGTCCCCGCGTTCGCCCTGATCTCTCATCTCTGATCTCTCATTTCTGATCTCTCACCCCGATCACAGCTTGTGCCAGCGCC
>CAXTPR010000059.1:0-7398 GCA_964246235.1 uncultured Acidobacteriaceae bacterium | reverse complement strand
ATCTCTGATCTCTCATTTCTGATCTCTCACCCCGATCACAGCTTGTGCCAGCGCCGTCCATCGCGTCTCACCAGCTCATCCGCACACGCGGGTCCCCATGTCCCCGCCGGGTAGTTTGGGAAGTCTCCTGGTTTGGTCGCCGCCCACGCCTCGAGGATCGGTGTCATCAGAGCCCAGGTCGCCTCCACGCCATCGCGCTCCGCAAACAGCGTCCCATCGCCCAGCATCGCGTCCAGCAGCAACCGCTCGTACCCGTTGGCCGAGCTCTTGCCGAACGCGTCCGCGTAGCTGAAGTTCATGCGCACCGGCTTCACGTCGGTGGTCGGCCCAGGGATCTTTGCGCCGAAGATCAGCGAGATACCCTCATCCGGCTGGATGCGCATCTTCAACACGTTCGGCGTGACCTGCCCGCCGCTGTCGTTGCTCCGGAACAGATGCAACGGCGGCTGCTTGAAGACCACCGTCACCTCGGTCACGCGCTTGGCCATGCGCTTGCCTGCGCGAATGTAAAATGGCACCCCCGCCCAGCGCCAGTTCCCAATCGACAGCTTGATCGCCGCATAGGTCTCCGTCTGCGATTCCGGATTGACCCGGTCTTCCTGCCGGTACCCGATGACCTTCTGCCCGTCCACCTCGCCTGGCCCATATTGTCCGCGCGCCGTATCCTCCACCGGGATCGGGTCGATCGCCCGCCAGACCTTCAGCTTCTCGTACCGCACCGCATCGGCGGCAAAGCTGTCCGGCGGCTCCATCGCCACAAAGCTCAGCACTTCCATCACGTGGTTCTGCAGCACATCCCGCAACGCGCCCGCGGCCTCATAAAACGGTCCCCGGCCTTCGATCCCGATCGACTCCGCCGCCGTGATCTCCACGTGGTCGATGAAGTTGCGGTTCCACACCGGCTCGAACAGCGCATTGCCGAAGCGGAACACCAGGATGTTCTGCACCGTCTCCTTGCCCAGGTAGTGGTCGATGCGGAAGATCTGCTTTTCCTTCAACACCGAGTTGATCTCCGCGTTCAGCTTCTTGGCTGACTCGAGATCCGTCCCGAACGGCTTCTCGATGACAACATTCGTCCAATGCGTATCCGAGGTCTCCGTCATGCCATGTTTTGCCAGCCGCTGCGCGATGTCGGCAAAGAACTCCGGCGCCACCGCCAGGTAAAACAGACGGTTGCCCTTGGTGCCCATCTCCTCGTCGAGCCCGGCCAGAAAGGCCTTCAGCTTCTCGAATCCTTCATCATTGTCAAATTCGGTCGCAAAGTACTTCACCCTGTCTATGAACGGCTTGAGCGTGGAGTCGCCCGCATCCACGCCGCCCCCTTTGACGATCCCGTCCTGCATATCAGCCGCGAACGTCGCGGAAAGATCGCGCCGCGCCACGCCCACAACGGCAAAGTCTTTGGGCAGCAGGTTCTGTTGCTTCAGGTGATACAGCGCGGGCAGCAGCTTGCGCTTGGTCAGATCGCCCGAGGCCCCAAAAATCACCACAATGCAAGGGTCCGGCACGCGCTCGCCCTTTTTTGTATCGATCGTCTCCGCCTGCGTCAAAGACTGTCCTGCATCCGCCATACAAATGTTCCTCCGGAAGATAGTGGAAGGAGCGGAACAGTACGCAGAGCCACTCCCGGCGCCTGCTACGTCTCCCAGTCCTGTTCCCTGTCTCCTGACTACCCGTTGCTCTTCTTTACCGCGTGCCCGCCGAACTCGTTGCGCATCACTGAAAGCATGCGGTCGGTAAAGTTGTTGTCCTCGCGCGAGCGCAGCCTGCGGATCAGCGACTCCGTGATGACCGGCGCCGATACGTTCAGGTCGATGGCCTCGAACACTGTCCAGCGGCCCTCGCCCGAGTCAGGAACATACGCCTCCAGACCTTCCAGCGTGGGGTTCTTCTTCAACGCATCGGCAGTCAGGTCCAGCAGCCAGGAACGCACCACCGAGCCATACCGCCAGATCTCGGAAATCTGCACCAGGTCCAGCCCCAGCGGCGTCTTGGCTTTCATGATCGAAAAGCCTTCCGCATACGCCTGCATGATGCCGTACTCGATGCCGTTGTGAACCATCTTCACGAAGTGCCCGGCGCCGCTCGGTCCCACGCGGCCCCAGCCCTCGTTCTCCGCCGGCGCCAGCGCTTCAAAGATCGGCCGCAGTTTCTCCACGACATCCTCGTCGCCGCCGATCATCATCGAGTAGCCCTCGGTGATGCCCCAGATCCCGCCCGACGTACCCACATCCACAAACTCGAAACCCTCGCCCTTCAGCGCTTCATGCCGCTTCTGCGAATCCTTGTAGTTCGAGTTGCCGCCGTCGATGAAGATGTCGCCCTTGCTCATCAGCGGCTTTAGCTTGGCAATCGTCTGGTCCACCGGATCGCCGGCCGGCACCATGATCCAGATTGCCCGCGGTCCCTCGTCCAGGCTCTTCACCATGTCTTCCAGCGAGTTCACACCGACCGAACCGGCATCCGTCAGCTTCTTCACGGCATCGGCGGAAAAGTCGAATCCGACCACCTTGTGCCCCGCGCGGCGCAGGCGCTCCGCCATGTTGCCGCCCATCTTCCCAAGACCGATCAGACCGAGTTGCATTGCCGTCTTCTTTCCGGTGCCGGCTCACCCGCCGTTTGCACCACTTAGAGAGTAATCCCAAACCCCGTCAAGCGCGCCCATCTCATCTCTGTTCTCTCATCTCTCATCTCTCCATACGGCGGAGCCGTCACCGTGTCTCCGCTTCCGGGAAGTCCGCACCCACGGTCGTTTCTTCCCATGCCGCGATCTCCCCCTGAATCTCATCCAGACGTGTGCGATAACGCTGCAACGCCAGCTTGCCCAGCAGCAGGTTCTTGGGCGGCTTGGGTGCATTCACTGCCGCAATCACCGCTTCCACCGCCTTCTGCGGATCACCCGGCTGCCGTCCGGCTTGCGTTTTGAAGTACTCCCGCGTCTTGCCCGCCGTCGGTTCGTAGTCCGCCAGACGCGCCTGCGCCTCCACGCCCGAGCGGCCCAGGAAATCTGTGCGGAACGGGCCCGGCTCGATCACCGTCACACTGACACCCAGCGGCTCCATCTCCGCCCGCAGCGCCTGCGACAAGCCCTCCACCGCGAACTTCGTCGCGTTGTAGTAGCCCCACCCGGGTCCGCCGATCAGCCCGCCGATCGATGAAAAGTTCACGATATGCCCCGCCCTTTGTTCCCGGAACTCCGGCAGGAACGCCTTGGTCATGTTGATCAGCCCGAAGACGTTGGTTTCGAACATCGGCATGTACTCGCTCTTGCTCACTTCCTCGATTGCGCCTGTCACGCCGTACCCCGCATTGTTCACCAGCACATCCACCCGTCCCATGTGGGCCAGCGCATCGTCGTGCGCATGCCGGATGCTGTCCGCATCCGTCACATCCAGCGGCAGGATGATGGAGTGCGCCGGGTACTTTGTCGAAAACTCATCGATGGCATCGACCTTGCGCGCCGTCGCGACCACCCTCGTTCCTTGTTTCATCAGCGTCTCGGCCAGCAAACGTCCGAAACCCGTGGATGCCCCTGTGATGAACCAGACTTTCTCCTCTGCCGCGGTGCTGCCCATAGTCGCCATGTGGTGTGGGATGGCGGCCACGCCGTTCGCGATGCAAGCCGCTGCGGGGAACTCCTCCTTGGCCGTGAGACCATGGCTGCACCGAATGCAGCGCGCTGCCGACATCCGCCCGGCCTGGGCCGCCTGTTTTTCCTTCGCCGCCGCGGCCGCCGTCTTCTGGCTTCCCTGGCATGTCGCCGTTCCGCCCAGCATCTCGTTGTCCTACCTGTTCGGCTTCAACAATCGCGTCGCCATGGCCGCCGTCGCCCTTTGCGCGGGTCTGGTGGCGCTGCTGGGCCGCTCTCTGCTGCCCGCGCCTGCCGTGGCTCCCCCTTGGAAAAAGCCGCTGAGCCGTTCCTCTCTTCTGAAAGCTCTACTGATCACCCTCGCGGTCAGCCTTTGGCTCTTCTTCCTCCTCCACCGGCTGGACGGCTGGAACGAGTCCATCTACACCGTCCATCGTGTCCGCCTGCTGCTCGGCGGCCGGCGGCCCTATCGCGACTTCGAGTTCGCCTACGGGCCGCTTCTGCTGTATGGGCCCGCCTTTCTCGTTCGCCTCACAGGCACATCCGTGCCCAATGCCGTGCTGGCCTTCTGGCTCCTCGTCAACCTGCTCAGCGTCTGGCAGCTTTACACCGTGCTCTGCTGGACCGAGGCGGCCGCTTCCCCCAGGCGTCCCGTCTTTCTGCTCCTGTTCCCGCTGGCGCTGCTCTGCATGACGTCGACCGGCACCAGCTACTCGCTGCTGCGTTTTCTCACTCCCGGTTTCCTCGCCATGGGCCTGCAGCGCATCGTCACCTCCACGCGCGCCGGCCGCACCCGCGCGGCTTCCTATCTGCTGGTCGTGCCCGGGGTACTGCTTACGGTGGGCATCTCTCCGGAAGGCGGCCTGGCTTTCACCCTCGGCGCGCTGGCCTGGCTGCTTCTCTTCGGCCACTTGCGAAAGCCGGTCTATCTTCTTTCTTTCGCGGGGGCTGTGGCGGGGGCCGCTGGCGTCCTTCTGCTCGCGCGTCACTGGGACGTCTTCGCCACGATGGCCTCCTTCCGCGACGGCGGCAGCAACTACCCGGTGCTCCCCGCGCCCCACCTTCTCCTCTTCCTGATCGCCATCGCCGTCTCCGCCGCCTACACCGGTCTGCGGCTGCGCGCGCGCGAAGGCACTCCTCTGCTGGCGCTCTGCCTGGTCGCGTTCGCTCAACTGCCCGCCGCGCTTGGGCGCTGCGATGTAACCCATGTCTGGATGAACGGCATCGGCTTCTTCGTTTGCGCAATGCTTCTGTGCGGCTCGGCTCGCGGTGCCGCCCGGCATTTCACCGCGGCCGTCGGCCTCTGCGTGCTCCTGTTGCCTGTCCTGCAGGGCTTCCGCGGCTTCGTCTCCGGCATCACCGACCCGGTGATTGCGCTCTGTGTGCAGCCCAGCAACGCCGCCCATCACCCGGCATGGGCCGCGCTGGCCACACGCGCGTCGCTCTTCCTCCACGGCCCGGCCAAAGGCGCTGCCCGCGCCGGCAACCTGAGCCAGTTGCGCCGGCAGGACGAGGTCCTCGACATCCCGGCGCTTTTTGGCCAGCCGCCAGGTACCGTCTTCCTCGCCCCCTTCGGCTTCTTCGGCGGCCACACCGCTCCGTTGGAAGGTCCGGCCATCGCTCCGCAGTATTTCCTGTCCACCACCAACATGGCCGTGCCCCGCGACGTGCAACGCGCCGTCGCCGAGCTCACCGCTCACGCGCGCAGCCCCATGCTCCTGCCGCCCGAGGCCCTCAGCTCCTGCACCAAGCCGCCCGAGGCCGCCACCGCCGAGGTCCGCGCCCTCTTCTTCTTTCCTTTCCGCGCCCGTCCCGCCCATCCTGGCGATACGCTCGAGCCGCTCTGCAGCTACATCCGCTCCCGCTACGTGCTTTCCCTGCCGGCCACCGCTACCCAGCGCGGCTACGAGATGTGGCTTCCGGCCTTTTCGCTACCTCCCATAGCTCTGCTGACTCGGATAGCTCCGCAGCCACGGTAAAGCGGTCCCTCAACTCTCCCGGTCCTACCGCACGTAACTTTGCCGCGTTCGGATCGCCACGTCCTTCACCCGCAGCTCCGGGTGCCGCAGCGCGAAACCGGGGCTCAGCGCCAGCGACAGCCGGCACACCGTTCCCGCTGGCTTCGCAGCCATCGGTTTGTACCCCAGCGTGTAGCGCTGCCGCAGGCTGTCCAGCAGCCCCGCGAAGCGGTCCACCACCTCCGCCTCCGTGCTCGCCACTACCGGCCCGCCGGTCAGGTTTGCCAGCTCCTCCAGGTCGCCGGACCGCCCATGCAGCGGGCTCGCCTGCTCCCGCCGCGTCAGGTCGCTCCGCTCGATCACCGCGCTCACCACTGCATTCGATCGCAGCAGCAGCGCGGTCGCTTCTTCCTTCGTGTGCAGCACCGCCGGTGCGCCTTTGCCATGGTTCCGGCGCATGTCCGCGTCCTCGAAATTCGCCGTCCCGTCGGTCAGCCACACCTCCACGCGCCGGCTGTTCGGCACGGTGGAGCGCATCGCCTCCTCGGTCGCCGCATACACATCTTCGAAAACAAAGGTCGCCTGGTCCTTGTCGTACACATCGGACGCATCCGCCAGCCCCTGCACCACCCTGCGCTGCTCCGTCGTAAACTTCTGCACCAGCGTCGCGTGCGTGCTTACCGTCATCACCGCGACCTCATCCCCTTCGCGCAAACGGCCCAGCACCCGCCGCGCCCCCAGCGCCAGCGGCCATAGCACCGGGTGAACCGTGTCCGTCGTGTCGAACAGGAACACCAGCGACAACGGCAGCTTGTCCTGGCTGATCGAGCTCACCCGCTGCGCGACGCCATCCTCACGCAGCTCGAAGTCCTCAGCCGTGAGCCTCGTCACCGCTTGCCCCGTCTTCCGGTTCACCACTGAAGCGTCCAGCAGCACCAGCTGCGCGCCGGCATGGATCGTCTCGGTCGTTCCCACCGGCGCATCCTGCGCAAGGAGACCACCGCAGGTCGCCACGCTCAAGATCGCCAGTCGCAGGATCGTCATGCCGGGGATCGTCACGCGCAAGCTCATCGGCGCAGCCAGGGTGCACTTCCCTTGAATCGCCGTGAACGGAAAGGTCAGAGCTTCAGCCCTGACCCAGGACGGCCACCTGAAGAGCGGGTTATGCCGCTGAGGCAATGCCTGCTCCGCCGATCCGTTTCGCATGGCACGCGCCCTGTGCACGTCATCCACCCTACGGGTGCAGCTCCTCGACGCCGTTCTCGCCCGCGATCAGCGCCATGGTCGCCATGTTCAGGAACAACCCATGCTCCACCACGCCCACGATGTGCCGGATTTCCTCTGCCGTTTTCGCCGGATCGGGCACGCCCCCCGCGCAGTCCAGCAGGAAGTTCCCCTCATCCGTGATGTACAGCGCACCCTCCTCCGTATGCCGCAACCGCGGCCGCAGCCCCATCGCGGTCAGCTTGCGCGTCACCGTCGGCAACGCCATCTGGATCACCTCCACCGGCAGCGGAAACCGCCCCAGCTGCGAGACGACCTTGCTCGAATCCGCGATCACGATGAAGCGCTTGGCCGCGGATTCCACGATCTTCTCGCGCAGCAGCGCGCCTCCGCCGCCCTTGATAAGCGCCAGCCCCAGCCCCGGCACCTTGCAGATCTCGTCCGCACCGTCGATCGCCAGATCCAGCTCCGGCGTGGCCTCGAAGTTCGTCAGCGGGATGTTCAGCGACCTCGCCAGCTCCTCATGCACACCCGAGGTCGCGATACCCTGCACCCGCAGCCCGCCCGCGGCCACCCGCGCCCCCAGCTCCCGGATAAAAACTGCCGAAGTCGTCCCCGACCCCAGCC
>CAXTPR010000058.1:0-17741 GCA_964246235.1 uncultured Acidobacteriaceae bacterium | reverse complement strand
GTCCACTGTTCTAGGGAAACTCAATACACGCTTTGTAGGTATATCTACAAAAGCACCCAAATCCAATCTATTCAGTTGTGAACGATCGCGAGAGCGAAGACGTTTGACAATTTGCCGGTGAGTTTACCGCGAGGGTCACACCCGTTCCCATCCCGAACACGGAAGTTAAGCCTCGTCGGGCCGATGGTACTGCACGCGCAAGTGTGTGGGAGATTAGGTCATCGCCGGCATAGACATCGCAAAAGCCCACCCGTGAGGGTGGGCTTTTGTGCGTCTACACGGTGCCGCTTCGATAGAATCGAGACCTTGTGGCTGATCCTCTGCAGTTCAAAAAAGTAAACGCTCCGGACGCAGCGTCCTCTCAACTGGCCGGCAGCCGAGCGGGATGGTTCACCCTTTGCCTGCTGGTCATCACGCTGGTTGGCGATGGCTGGTCGGGCCGCCCCGCAGGATGGAGGCACCAGCTTCTTCTCCTTTCATTTACATCTGTCTTTCTTTTCGCACTTTGCAAGCTGCTGTTTGCACGTCGTGTTACCGGCCGTTCATTCTGGACCCCCCGGCGGGCAGCGCTCCTATGCTGCGGCTTCGAGATTGGCTCCATTCTGTTGTTCCGGTATGAAGCTCGACACTTTGCCGCTTTTGGGTACTCTATACGGCTGGCAACCTGGGTTGCCTTTGCGGCGGGGGTCCTCGGCCTGGCAGCCTGGGCCTTTGCCTCTGAAAAATCTAGGCGCCTGCTCATCGCAGTCACTGGGACATACGCCCTGGGCGTGCTACTCGCCATCCACAGCTTTCCGCTAAACTATCTTCGCTCCGACATGCTGGCGGTCATTCTCTGGGCAGACAACAACCTGCTCCGCGGAGTGAGCCCCTACGTGACTATGTATGTCGGCGGCCGTGTCTATGACTTCCCTTATCTTCCCGGCATGCTGGTAGCGTACCTTCCCTTTGTTGCCCTGCATCTCGATCTCCGCTGGGCTTCGGTGCTGGCCATGGCTGTTTCAGCGGTGGTCATTTTCCGGTCAGCCCGTCACGCCCATCAGCGCGAGGTCGCCTGCCTTCTCGGTCTTTTCCTGCTCGACCCATTCCTGCAATTCCGTCACGATCTTTACCTGCAGCCGCACTGGCTTACGCTGATCGGCGCCTTTCTGCTCCTGCAGCGCCGCCGGTATGTGTGGGCCGCGTTTGTCCTCGGCCTCGGCATGGCGATCTACCAGTTCAGCTGGATTGTACTGCCGTTTGTTCTGCTGAACGCCTTCCTGCGCCGAGGCTGGCCCGAAAGCCTCAAGCTCGCCTTCGCTGCCTCTGCGGGAGCTCTGCTTTTTGCGGGCCCATTCCTTCGCTCCGCTGCCGCCCGTATTTCCAGTAACACAGTGGGTCAGTGGGCCCGCTTCGAGCACGCCATCGCCGACCCTATGAACGTTTCCTACTGGCTCACCTATGCCATCCACCCGGACAAGCTTCTTCGCCTGCAGACCGCGTTGATGGGGGCGATCTTCGCCTGGTGCGTGCTGCGCCGCCGCTGCGCCACTCTGGAGGATACTTTGCGCTGGACGGTGCTTGCCCTCACGCTCTTCATCCTCTGCAACAGCATTGTGGACGGGTACTTCTTCCTTATGCTCCTTGTACCGATGCTGCTCTTCACATTGGTTGCAAACGGATGGTTGAAAGACCCCTTGCCGATCAAAGCCGCAGCCGGCTAATCCAGGACTGTTCTCGCACAAGTGCACAGGCTCGCGCTCTCTTTGTTGTCATTCAGCAGCGAAGCGGAGACATTTGCTTCCGGACTGCTTATGGACCTTATGAGAGCCGCTTGAAGTGCGCACAAGGGAGGAGCGAGCCCTGACGGCGGGCTCGCTCTCCTATCCACCTTTCTTATTCCACCAGGCGGCAGGTTTCTGGCTATTACTGGGGTGTCGCCTCGGGGGCAGGAGCGGGTGCTTTGGGAGCGGCGGGTTTTCTGGGCGCCGCCGGTTTCTTTGGCGCCGGTTGTGCCACGGAAGGTGCCGGCGTCACGCTCAGTGTCGGCGTCGCAGGTGCCGATGCTGGCAAAGGCGTCCCGGAGCTCTTGCGCACCGTCACATCGCCGTCATCGGTCATCAGGGTTAAG
Source organism: uncultured Acidobacteriaceae bacterium (assembly GCA_964246235.1). Lineage (GTDB taxonomy): Bacteria > Acidobacteriota > Terriglobia > Terriglobales > Acidobacteriaceae > Granulicella. Next base: position 15,631 of record CAXTPR010000058.1, on the reverse strand, counting down.
GCTGGGCCACCGTGACCTACGGTGCCGGTCAGGCTTGGATGGTCATTCCCATTCGATACCGGCAGCCCAAAATCATTTTCGATACTGCCATCATGGGTTCGGGCGTCCACTGTGAACCCGGAGGCTGCAGGTACGCCCACGTCGACGGAACCACGGGTGCTCTGCACGGAAACCGTGCCCAGCGGACCCACGCTTGTGACCGTGACCGAGCCGTTCGCATTCACCACATCCACGTTGCCCTGCACGCGGTCCAGCGTAATCACACGATCGCGGGTATGCAGCACCACCGGTCCGAGCACCGCTTCCGCCTCCAGCGGCGCGTCGCCCTCGCCGCTGCTGATCTCCAGCTGTCCATCCAGCCGCGCCGCCTTGAACAAGGTGCGGAACGTCTCGAAGCTCACCGAGCCGTTCACGCGTTCCAGGTGCGTGGTGCCGAAGAACTCTCCCTGCAGAGCCACCGGCCCGGCAATATCGCTCAGGTTCATGTCACCGCCGCGGCCATCGACGGAAACGCCTCCGGTAATGCTGTGCGCCGACACGCTTCCATTGCGGTCGTGGAGGTGCGCCGTCACAGCGCCGGTGATGCCGCTCAGGCTGATCTCGCCGCGCCCTGCGGAGACCGAAACGGGAGCATGCATTTCCGCCACGTTCACTGCGCCGTGGGAAGCGTCCACGGTCACCGAAACGCCACGCGGCACCGTGACCTGCAGGTCGGCATGGCTGCCGTCTGCCTGCCCCACGCTCAGCTCCAGCGCGCCCGCGCTGCCGCTGAAGCTCGGCTGCAGGGACTGCCGGATCTTGGCGAGGTCATTGTCTGCCGCCCGCATTTCCTTATGCACGATCACATGCACCTGGCCGTCATCGCTGGCCCCGGTTACGCTCACGTCGCCGTGCGGGTTGTGGACCAGCAGCGTTCCGGCCGGGCTCACGTCGGAGCTCACCGGCGAGCCGTCTTCCTCATGCGTCTCGCCGAAGAACGGATTCCAGCCGTGCAGCGTTTCGCCATTCCACTGGAAATGGTCATGCACCTGGCCGGCCGTCCAGCCCACGATTCCCAGAAAGATCAGCAGGCTCACAATGCCACCGCCCAGCAGCGATCCGCGCCGTCCATTCAGCACCCATTCCGCGAGCATCAGGGCACCGGCGCCAATCAGCAGCAGCGGCCACCAGTGCCCATACCAGATCGCGAAATGCGGCCATGACAGCCGCCCGGTTTCGAGCAGCAGAAGCACAACGCCCAGCCCCAGCAGGAACACAGGTCCCACCACGGAGTAGCGCCGCGCGGCTCGCGCTTGCGCCCGCAGCTGATCGCGTTGCATCCGCATCTGCGCCCGGGCCATCCGCTGCTGTGCCTTGGCCTGCGCCTTCCAGCCGCGTGGGTCATACCCCGCACCGTACCCTGGGGCACCATAACCTGAAGCGCCGTAACCTGGGGGAGGATAGCCTGAGAAACCTTGCCCACCCGCTGGCCCGTTCCCCGGAGCATTGTCGGATGGACCCGCTGTCGGCGGTGCCGGAGGAGGTGGTGGATACGCACTCATCACAAACCTCCCGCGGCGGCGTCGCGATCCGCGCCATGGCGCGTGTCGTCCTGTGTGGCAAAGTCTGCCGCCTGCCGCAGCGCCATCCGCTCCACCAGCATCAGCACCCCAATCACGATCAGCAGAACCGGCCAGCTCCGGTACCAGCGCACCACCCACGCCTCATGCAGCCCGTTCAGGACCGCAATCGTCAGCAGCGCTCCGGGTACCCGAAGTGCGGTGGCCACGCGCACGCCCATCGGGAGCCCGGCCTGCTGCTGCCAGGCGGGCGATCCTGTCCAGCCCATGCGGCGGGCGAACAGCAGGACCGCCACGGCCGCCAGCACCAGGCTCGGGATCCACACCCGGCTGAACTGCAGCAGCGGCGTCCATTGCCCCAGCAGGAACAGCACGCCCAGGCCGATCAGCCAGATCGCACCCACGGGCAGCCGTGAGGTGACCGGTGCGTCGCCCCCGGGCGTCTGCGGAGAATACGGAGGGTACGCGCCAGCGCTCACCGGAGCATAGGGCACCCCATGGCCCGGAGGCACAGCACCGATCGCTCCCATCCCTCCCGCTCCTGTCGGCGGTGGTCCCGCGAAGGCTGTGGGGGCCACATACCCGGCCCAGTTGGGTGTCACGTTCGTGTAAGCTGCCGATCCCGCGGCCGGGAACGGAGTCCCTGTGGTCGCCGAAGTTCCGGCCGCTGGCGGCGGCGCAGCGGTCCAGCCTCTCGCACTGCCCGGGCTCGTCGCCGCTGCCGCTGCCGTCGTAGGCCCCTGTCCGGCAGGTGCGGTCGCCGGGCTGAAGGGCCAGTTCTTGCCCAGACCCACGCGTTCCCCTATGTCGTTCCAGCCGAAGGCATTCGGCAGCGGCAGTCCGTCGCGCCTCGCCTTGGCCGTGTGGTATGCCTCGAATGCCTGAAAGAAGATCCAGCCCGCCACGAAGATGCCGAAGATGCCGTTCACGTTGTTGGCGATGGTCACCAGCACGGCGAACACGATCAGGTGTACAAACCCCTTGGGAATTTGGCCGTTATACATCGCTCCCACGCCCGGAATCAGGCCCAGCAGAAACGCCACAACGGGGTTCGGTTCGCTTGAGCTCACTGCGGCGGGCGGCGGCGTATATCCCGGCGGCGGAACGTACCCCGCTCCTCCCACCGATCCCCAGCTGCCAGCCGGTGGAGCTCCGGCTGCGCCTCCCGCATAGGCACCGGCGGAACTCCCCGGGCCCGCAGCATTGCCTCCCGTGCTCGCCGTTTCCGGTGCCACGTCTCCCGCCGCGCTTGCTTCGGCGCCCGCAAACGGAGCCTGTTCGTGGCTCCATGGAGTGTTCAAATTGTTCTGATCGTTTGCATCATTGGTATCGCTCATCTCAGGCTCCCTTCCTTGACATGCCGGCGCCCTGCGGAGCTACCGGTGCAAAATCCAGCTCACTGCTGCCCTGCGGCGCGGCCTGCTTACGTTGGACCGGAGCCTTGGGTTGGCTTGTTTCGTTCTCTTCCCGCCTACGCCGTAATGCCGGTGCGTTCTCCTGTTCCTGCCAGCTACTGCGCAGGTCGTTCACCTGCGCCTCGGCCTGGTACACCACGCGCATGTTCTGGAAGCTGCGCACCGCCGAAGCGCTTCGCTCCGCCACTGTCCGGCGTAGTGAAGAGGGCCGCAATGATGCGGTGCTCATTTCGCTGAGCCGTACTCCCGTCAGGTTTAGCGTCAGGGCAATCGAAAAGAAGGCCATCGCCGCCGTCATGGCCATGCGCGGCTGCAGCAGCGGCCGCATCCACTCCAGCGACAGGGTTTCGCGTACGCTTTGCCAGGCGGATACCACCTTGGCTTTCGCCTGCGCGCGAGGCTTCGGAATCGCTGTGTCTGCCCAGGCGGGCATCTTCAGGGCTGGCGCGCCGGCAACAGGCACACCGATCACCACCGCCGTGCCGGCTTCCTGCCATCCGGTGGCCTGCGCTCCGCTTGTTTGCGCCAAAATGCGCTCCAGCAGCGCCGGACTTGGCTCCGGAGTTTGCTGCTTCAGCATCCCCAGCCAGGCCGCTCCGCGCTGTGCCTCTTCCATCTCCCGGGCGCACACCACGCAGCCTGCGACGTGCCGGTCGAACGCCCGCTGCTCGGCTTCGCTCAGCAGGCCGTCTACCGCATCCGGCAGCATGGCCTCGCATACCTGGCAGGCCGGTGGCCGCTCTGCCCGTTTGTCTTCCTCGTACCCGAATTGGCCCCAGTCCGTCACGCTACATCACCTGCCCTTCTATACGTTTCAAAAGCCTTGCAAGTTCTGCGCGCCCGCGGCTGATCCGGCTCTTCACCGTTCCCTGCGGCATGCCCAGGACATCGGCGATGTCCTTGTAATCCATGTCTTCCAGGTCGCGCAGGATCACCGCTTCGCGCAACTCCGGCGAAACCTGTTTCAACGCCATCTGGATCTGCGCCCGCAGCTCCAGTCCGGAAACGTGCTGCTCCTGCGTCCGCCCCCCGCCCTGCAGCCGATCGAGTTTGCTGGGCGCATCGTCTTCGCCCCCCACCGGCTCGTCCAGCGAGTCCGTGGCGCGGTCGTTCCGTCCCCGGCGGTACTGATCTACCAGCAGGTTCCGTGTCAGCGTCGTCAGCCACGTGCCGAACCCGCCACGCGCCGGGTCAAAGCTCCCGATGGCGCGATACATCTTCAGAAACACATCCTGGGTGCAATCCTCGGCGTCGCTCGCCGACCCGGTGAACCGGTAACAGATGCCGTACACCTTCCGATGCTGCGTCCGCGCCAGCTCGTTCCACGCCGACGCATCGCCCCCCGCGCAGCGCAGCGCCAGCGCATTCAGCGCGGCCTGTTCCCGCGCATGCGCCGCGGCTTCCGGGCTGAGGGCGGCTGGCGGAGTTTGCGGCTGATCCGGCACAGTGCACTGCGGTTCGTTCCGAAATCCCTGCGGCTGCGACGTCCCGGCCAACTCCTCACCGCGCTGATCGCGTGCCGCTTTCGGCGCCTCGCTGGAGCTCTTGTTCGTCTCCTTGGGCGAGCCCTCGCCCGCCGGCGTCCACAGCGACGAGCCGGTCACTCCGCGCCAGCCCGGCCGCGCCGTTCCGCCATGCTCAAATATCGCCGGGATCGCTGCCGCCGCCATGACAGACTCATACGCAAGCCTCAGCCGAATGGTTCCACAACCCGTACTCTTCCCGTCCGTTTCAAATCACCAGGGTGATCCTGAGCCCTGAGTGCAAGGAAGGAAAGGAGTAGGTAAGGCCACCCGCATTTGCCGGAGCGGCACTGCATTCCGGCGCAGCCACCCGGTCCCCTATTTGGAGACTGGCCCTAGGGCTTTACCACCGCACACGCAATCCGGTTTCCGGACGCCCCGCTGGGATCGGTCTTCTGGTCGTCTGCCTTTTCATGGACCACCAGCGCCGTCCCGCCATTGGCAAAGATCGAGTTCGGCGCATCCGGCTGCCAGGTGACGTCCTTCAGCACGAAGCTCGCCGAGCCGGTGTGATCTTCGCCCACCTGCACATTCAGGTTCACGTCGCCGGCGTGGTGCCCGGCGGGGTTGTCAAAGCCGTGCTGCTTCGCGGTGGGGTTGAAGTGCCCGCCCGCGGCCTTGAAGTCCGGCCCCGTGCAGTCGGCATTCTGGTGCAGGTGAATCCCATGTGGCCCGAAGGGAAGATTCTCCAGCTGCACCTTGACCCGCACACCGCCGGACTTCTCCGGCTTCAGCGTCGCCGTCCCCGCCGGCTGCCCATCGCCCTTTATGAAGGTTGCTCGAATCTCCTTCATCTTCTTGGTCGGCTGAGACCCCATGGCCGGATCGCCGGTCAGCTGCGGCACCGTCGTTGACGGTGTCTGCGTAGAGACCCCCGCCGGCGCCTGCCCGCATAGAAAGGCGCTGCTGCAAAACAGGGATGCCAGGCCCACAACTCGTCGCACGTGCATAGAGTTCACCTCAATGAAATCACTTTCGCACCAGCATACTCCGGTCCCTGCTGATTCGAACTGCCCGCTCGTCGTAAGCCTGTACGACGTGTTCGACGACTCTGCAACCGGTCGCCGTCCTGCATTTCCACCGCCCCGCACCCGCTACCATCAGGCCCAAGCACCATGCAGGCACCCGGTTCGCTCGAAGTCATCGTCGGTCCCATGTTCTCCGGCAAGTCCGAGGAACTCATCCGCCGCCTCAAGCGCGCGCGTATTGCTCGCCAGGCCGTGGCCTGCTATAAGCCCGACATCGACCTCCGCTACCACCGCGCACACATCGCCTCGCACAGCTCGCAGACCCATGAGGCTTGCCCGGTCACCAGCGTCGAAGAGCTCCGCGCCCACCTTCATCCCCAGCTCGACGCCGTGAATGTCGTCGGCATTGACGAGGTCCAGTTTCTCTCCGCGGATATTGTCCCGCTGGCCTACGAGCTCGTCATGCTCGGCAAGCGCGTCCTCCTCGCCGGCCTGGACATGACCTTTACCGCCGAGCCCTTCGGCCCCGTGCCCGCGCTCATGGCCATGGCCGACCGGGTTACCAAGCTCTCCGCCGTCTGCATGGTGTGCGGCCAGAGCGCCATCCACACCCAGCGTCTCGGCCAGTCGCAGGAGCTCGTCGTAGTCGGAGCCGCCGGGCTCTATGAGGCCCGCTGCCGCACCCACTTCACCCCGCACCTCGACGGCCACGGCTCAGAGCAGTTGCAACTCACCGCGCAGAGGGAGCCCTCACCCCAGCCTCAACTCACATCCTGATCCGGACCCTTCGCGCGGCATTGCGTAGACCACCTTCGCGCGGTACTCTTTCCCCGCCATGCCCAGAGCCCTTCCGCTTGTTCTCTGCCTGCTGGCAGCTTCCAGCACTGTTGCGCGCGGGGACTCCGCCGCACATTGGACAGAAGTTCGCAGCCCGCACTTCACCGTTGTCACGGACAGCGATGAAAAGCAGGGCCGCCGCATTGCCGGCCAGTTCGAGCGCATGCGCTCGCTCTTCCAGGGCGTCCTCCCGTACGCATCCTTCGACGCAGGCCAGCCCATTACCGTGCTCGCCCTCCGGGATCGCCGCGGCTTCCAGGCCCTCGAGCCGGCAGCCTACACCGCCAGGGGCTCGCTCGATCTTGCCGGCTCTTTCCTGCGCACGCAGGACCGCAACTATATCCTGCTTCGTCTCGACACCACCGGCGAGCATCCCTTCTCCACGGTCTATCACGAGTACACCCACTTCATTCTCCGCAAAGCCGAGTGGATGCCTCTGTGGCTCAACGAAGGACTCGCCGAGTTCTACCAGAACACCGACATCGGCGAAAAGGAAGTCCGCCTCGGTCAGCCCAGCTCCGACGATCTGCTCTACCTGCGCGAACACTCGCTCATCCCCTTGCCCGTCCTGTTCGCCGTCGACCACAACTCGCCCTTCTACCACGAAGAGCAGAAGGGCTCCATCTTCTACTCCGAATCCTGGGCGCTCACGCACTTTCTCGAGATCACCGACTTCGACAACAAGACGCAGCATCTGCAGGCCTACGCCAAACTCGTCGCGGCGAACGGCGACCCGGTGGGCTCGGCCCAACTCGCCTTCGGCGATCTCGATGTGCTCACAAAACAGCTCGGCAGCTATATTCACAGCTCCACCTACAAGCTCTTCTCCGTGCACCTTGCCGTGGCGTCAGACGAAGGGAGCTACACCGCCCGGCCGCTTTCCACGCCGCAAGCCGACTCTCTCCGCGCCGACGTGCTGGCCAACAACGAGCGCGTTGCGGAGGCGCGAGCCTTGATTGAGACTGTCCTGCGCGACGATCCAAAAGACCCGCTCGCGCACGAGTCCATGGGTTACATTGCTCTCCGCGAGCACGACGAAACTGCCGCGGCCAGGTGGTTCGGCGAGGCTGTCGATCTCGGCTCCGACAGCCCGTTTGCCTTCTACTACTACGCCAGCACGTTGCTGGAAAGCGGCGTCACCGGCAAGGACGAGGCGATCGAGTCCGATCTGCGGGAGGCCATCCGGCTCGACCCCGGCTTCGCGCCCTCCTATGAGGCTCTCGGACGCTTCTATGCCGAGCGCCGTCGCAATCTGGAAGAAGCCAGCCAGCTCATGAGCAAGGCGGCTCAGCTGGAACCTGAGGAGATGGCCTTCCGCATCAACATGGCCAACATCTACATGCAGCGCGGCCTGTTCGACGCCGCCGTCCGTGTCCTTACCATTGCCGCCAGGGCCGCCCGCGACCCGCAGCAGAAAGCCATCATCGAAGCCCGGCTTGCTGACATTCAGCAGACGCGGCAGACACAGCCGACGCAGGAGCCACGCTCGAAGCTGGAGGGCGCCGTGCAGTCTTCCGGCCCCCTGTATGTCACTGTGCTGACGGACCCCGCTCCGATGCTGCCCGTAGTGGCCGCCTCTGCCCCCCGCCATACTGCGCATGGCGTGCTCCGCAATGTCCGCTGTTCCTATCCTTCGGTTCTCACGTTGGAACTGGAACAGCAGCCCGGCAGGTCTCTTACCTTCTTTTCTCCCGATATGTACCGGATGACTTTCTCGACCCGCGGCTTCACCATGACGAACTCCATCGATCCCTGCACGGCGTTTGCCGGCATGAAGGCCGAAGTCGAGTACGCCGAGGTCTCGGATGACACCCTCGCCGGCCAGATGCTCGCCGTCGAGCTAAGCCGTTAGTCTCCCGTTTTCGCTCCCAGGAATGTCATCCCGAGCGCGAAACACTGCCGTCCTCTTGCGGAGTGGGGTTGCGGTGTGGAGAGATCCTGCACCGGGTCTCCCGGACACGCCGCCTCTGCTCTGCAGTCGGGACGTGATTCACGGTCCATTCAACTTCCTGTCACACTCCTGCCATTTCAAGTACATAGGCTGAGCGCATGACTGCCAACATGCGTCGATTCGCGGCACGGGCCGCGTCCGCCTTTATCGCACTTGCGGTGCCCGCCTTCTGCGCCTTCGCGCAAACCACCACCGCCCGCGTTGCCGGTTCCATCACCGACCCAACCGGCGCCCTGATTCACGGCGCTGTGATCACCGTTCACAATGAAGTCACCGGCGAAGACCGCGTCGCCACCGCCGAAGATGGCGCTTTCACGGTCTTTTCCCTCCGGCCCGCCGTGTACGATCTGCGCGCCACCGCACCCGGCTTCGCCACCACCGAGCTCAAATCCCTCACCCTCGCCGTCGGGCAGGAGTTCGATTGGAAGCCGGTCCTCACCATCTCCTCCGACACCGCCACCGTCACCGTGGATGCCTCGCAGGTGTCGCTTCTCGACACCTCCAGCGCCCGCGTTGGCGCCGTGATCCCCACCCGCGAAATCCAGTCGCTGCCGCTCAACGGCCGCCAGATCTCGCAGCTCTACCTGCTCGTTCCCGGCGCCACCAATGCCGGTACCGGCACCTTCGACAACATCCACTTCAGCGGCCGCTCCGTCGAGCAGAACATCATCCGCATCGACGGCATTGATGCGGGTTCCATCATCGACAGCTCTCCCGGCAACCTCAATGGCGAGCTCACCTCGCTCTTTCGCCTCCAGCAGTCCCTAGAGGCTGTGCAGGAGTTCCGCGTCGACAGCTCCAGCTACCCGGCCGAGATGGGAACCGGCACCGGCGGCCAGATCAGCTTCATCTCCCGCTCCGGCACCAGCAACCTGCACGGCTCCGCCTTCGAGTACCTCCGCAACGACTTCTTCGACGCCCGCAACGATTTCAACCGCATCAACGTGAATGGGAACAGCCCAAAGTTTCGCCTCAACCAGTTCGGCGGCTCGCTCGGCGGCCCGCTCTACAGGGATAAGCTGTTCGGCTTTGCCACCTATGAAGGTCTGCGCCAAATTTACGCCAGCGCCTTTACGGCCTCCACGCTGAGCAACTTCGCCAAGTCGCAGGTGCCTGTCACCTCAGCCGTCTATCCGCTGCTTGCCGCCTACCCCGTCGATCCCAACCCGATCTCCAGCGAGCAGCAGTATGTCAACGCAGCGGGCGCGTTCGTACCGGGTGTGCTCACCGCAAGTGTCACGGCCATTCGGCCGAACAGCGTGCGGGAGGACTTCGGCATGCTGCGCCTGGACTACCACTTCAACGATCGCTACACCATGTATGGCCGTTTCAACCTGGATCGCGGTGTGAGCTCGCAGACACAGGACCTCTCCGGCAGCATCTTCGGCCAGAATGAAATCCCCTTCAACGGCGTCCTCGCTCTCAACCAGGCGCTCACCCCGCGCGTTTTCAACGAGACCAAGTTCGGCTTCAACGGCGTCAAGATGCGGGTCACAGGCCTGACCGGCGCCAGTCCCAGCGCGGACCTGAGCGCTTCCCGCATTGCCATCGGGGGCGGTTTAACAAACGTCGGCTCACTCATCAGCCTGTCCAGCTCCTTCAACGGAGTCGGCGCACCCTACACCGGCAACTCGCAGGGTTATATCGATAATCTGTCCATCGTGCGCGGCACGCACTCGCTCAAGTTTGGCGCGGAGGTCCGCCCGCTTCTGCTCTGGAATAACCAGGTCGGCGGCACCACCTACACCTACAATTCGATCGGCTCCATCAACTACGACCCGGTCACCCATGTGCCTCTGGGTGTTGCCGCAGGCTCCGGCTTCCTGTCCGATACCACCAGCATGGTGCAGTTCTACGGCACGCTGTCCGACCTCAGTCCCTTCACCGGCCTTTCCGGCAACGCCGAAGTCAAGCAGGCCTACTACATCGGCTACGCCGAAGACGAGTGGAAGCCCACCCCGAACCTTACCCTGAGCTACGGCCTGCGTTTGGAGTACTACTCCATGCTGCATGAGGTGCGCGGCAAGGATGTGGTCTTCAACATCCCGGCGGGTACCATCACCCCGGGTGCGAACTTCGGATACGGGACCTCCGTGAACAACTACGGACCGCGCTTCGGCCTGACCTACGCGCCGCCTTCGCTCAATGGCAAGACCGTACTCCGCGCCGGTGCGGGCATCTTCTACGGCCCCGGCCAGACCGAAGACCAGATCCAGCCCGAAGCCAACGACCGCGTTACCAAGACCTTTACAGGCGGCTCGGCCACCAACGCTGCCAGCAACATCGGCACCTATCCCATCAATCCTGCAACCGACGTGTACCAGTTCTACAACATCAACTCGCCCACACTCGGCTACCAGCCCCGCGCCTATGCACCGGGCTATGTTGTGCCTGAACGTGTCGGCACCTTCACCGTTTCGGTCGAGCAGCAGCTTCCCGGCCGCTTTGAAGCCATGGTCGGCTACGTGGGCTCCGTGGGCCGTAACCTGTTCCTGCGCTCCATCACCAACCGCATCACCGGCGTCTATGAGAATCCCACCACCGGCGCCGGCACAGCCATCCGCGAGTTCACCGTCGGCGGCACGCCGACCGTCGTGAACGGCTCAGGTGGTATCACCACCGCGGGCGCCCCCGGTACCAACCGCTTCGCCGAGATCGACTACAAGACGTCGCACGGCCACGACAGCTACCACTCGCTGCAGAGCTCGCTGCAGCGCCGCACCCAGTCCGGCCTTACCCTCGGCGCGCAGTACACCTTCGCCCACGAGCTTGGCACTTCCTCCGGCTCCAACGAGGCCACTACCGCTCAGAACCCTTACGACTTCAGCACCGAGTACGGTCGCGGCACCTTCGACATCCGCCACTCGGCCAACATCTCCGTGCTCTACGCTCTGCCCGTGGGCCCCGGCAAGCGCTTCCTCACCACGCACCCGGTGATCGCATCCGTTGTTGGCTTTGAGGTCGGCGGCATCCTCAACGCCCGCTCCGGCGTGCCCATGGACGTCCTCATCACCCGCCCGGACCTTGCCTATGTCGGCAATGCCGGCACGCCCTATGCCGGGCAGACCTTCAGCGCGCCCTTCTGCCTCAACGGCGCGACGGTGGTCACCGCTTGCACTACCGGCACTCTCGCCACCACCGCCGTCGTCAACGTCCCTGGCGGCGGCAACACCCGCAACATCCGCCGCCCCAACCGGGTGCCCGGCGTCAGCCCCTTCCTCCACGCCGGCAACCAGTACCTCAATCCCGCTGCCTTCTCCACACCCGCTCCGGGAACCTTCGGCAACGCCCAGCGCAACGCCCTCTCCGGCCCCTCGCTCACCCAGTTCGATCTGACCCTGCGCAAGAGCTTCCCGATCGCCGAGCGCGTCAACGGCCTCTTCCAGGTCGACGCCTACAACATTCTCAACCACCCCAACTTCGCCAATCCTGGCAACATCCGGTTGGCCCAGTCCATCCCCGCCTCGCCCCTGACAGCCACCAACCTCCAGCCCGGCACCCCGTTCAGCTCCACCAACGCCGGCACCCTCTTTGGGGCCTACAGCTCCACGGTAGGCAATCAGGTAGGCCTCGGCACCAACCGCCAGCTGCAGCTATCGTTGCGGGTCAACTTCTAACCCAGAACGCAGATGCCAGCCAGGAGGACTGAGCCTGATGCAGGAACGATCCGTTCAGCCGCTGCCGCGAAGCTCGAAGGACCGCACAGCAGTGCCCATATCGGAACAAAATTCAGGTTGCTGGATTGTGCTCTGCGCGTATACTTCCGGCAAACGGACTCGGCATCCTGATTCATACATCTGCGCATATCTGGGCTGTGCTGTTCGCTTCATCCCTTATTGACAGCGGAACCTGTGTGCACGGAAGCTCGTTGCCCGCCCGTTTGGCTCGTCTTCCGAGGTGTTTGCGTCAATGATGCGACGTTCCGTTGTCTCCGTATCGGGTATGGTTCTGCTCGTTTCCTTCGCTGCGCATGGGCAGTTCTCTCACAATCCTTCCTTCGGGCTCCTTCAGAAGAAGAGTGTTACGCTCAAAAGCCGCCTGCCGCCCCTTTTCAACGCCAGCGGTAAAACCGTCGTGATCGTAATGGACAAGGGTCAGGTCGATCCGCAGACCGAGGTAGAGATCGCTCTCGAACAGCAGCTCACCCAAGGTGACTCCACCATCCATGTGGGAGGTGCCAGCCCGGATCTCGTGATCGAGTGCGGCGTCTCTCGCTATGGCAAGCCGCAGAAGCAGCAAAGCACACAGAATGGCATCACCAGCGTTCAGCTGACAGGGACGCTTTCTGTGGTCTTTCGCATCTACGAACCCACGGTCAAACGTGTGATCAAATCGGGCATCGCAACCTCCGAGCAGGTCGATAAGGTTTCGCAAACCGACTCGGGCACCAAGCCCGGGAAGATCTTCGGACTTAAGATACCCGCCAGCGGACCCACCACAGCCCCGGCGAAGTCTCGATTCCATACCGACGAAGAGATGCGCCGCTTCATGATCTCTGACGTCGCCAAGCAGATCGCGTCGTATCTCGTGATTACGCCTGAGACCACAGACGTTCCTCTAGCTGTAGGCGGACCGCTGGATGCCACCGAGAAACTTGCGGTCAGCGGGTTATGGTCGCGAAATCTGGAAGATCTTGAAACACTCACTCCCTTCCCTGATCCGCGCAACGACGCTTACCGGCTTTATGACATCGGTGTCGCCGAGGAAGCGCTTGCTTATCGGGCAACCGACAACAAAGCCGCCAGTTAAGTATCTCGATCAGGCGAGCATTGGGTGAGCGGATTCGCGTTCGCTGCATACAAGCAAACTCTCCATCTGACCGCCGACCAGCAAAAGGAAGATGATCCTGAGCTCAAACCGCCGCAGATATCGAAGGAGCTCATGAAGTCGCTTGAAGAATACGATCACCCTTTCATGATCTTCCCCACGATCCACCACCACGCATCTCCCCGGCAGATATTCTCTGCGACAAGGACACGGGCCGGGCCTCGCTTCATGAATTTTTAGGAGAGGAAGCACCAACGGACTCTACCGCCAAAGATTCCCGGCAGCCTCCAGAGGCACTGTATTGCGCGTCCAGCCACCCTTTACCGGATCTGAGAGAAAAGTGGTTGTGATCGGCGTGGATCAGCAAGGGGAGGATAGTCACTCTCTGCCTGGGGGCGAGCGAAAAGGCGTCGATCTTCAGGCAGAGTACATAGAAGCTCTGCTCAGCGGACAGTATGTCCACGCAGCCCCGTGGTGGCTTGACTGGGGCATGGTACTGCTCCTCTTTGGAGAGATGTACTACACCGAGGGCCGCTTCGATAAAGGCACCCTAAGCCTTGGCTGCTCGTTCCTTCTAGACTTTCTCAGTCTCACCCTGCTGTTGGTTGCCTCTGGCGTTCTGCTTCACCGAAACCTGTTGACACCCAACTTCCTTGGTGCGTCAGGAGCCATCTTCATTACAGGGCTGGTGACCCGCGGTCTGGAATACATGCGTGAAATCACAAAGGCGAAGAGAGGAACAACATGACTTGTAAGCCAGGCTCCACATTCTTTGCGCTGTCGTTTCTGCTTTTCGCTGTCTGGCCTGCGCACGTTGTCGTTCAGTCTCAGGCGGCCGCTTCTGCCCCCAAGGAGGAAAGCACCGTAACTGGATGCGTCATGGAATCGGCCAAGAGCAAAGGAGAGTATCTTCTTGCCTCCGAGCAGGGGTGCTTCCTGCTGCGTGGCTCCTTTACTCCAGAGGGTATCGCCAACCATGAGGTGGTTCTCAAGGGAACGATGCTCGATCCGGAAGGATTGCTGCCGCTGCGCTTTCAAGTCCGCTCCACAGGCAGGTGGGTGGAGCCTGTTCGCGCGTTTGCATACCGATCCCGCCCGGTACGCGCGGCGTAGACGGTAAGAAGCAGAAGCCTGGTACGAACGCGGGAACCTCAGGTTTGAAGAACACTCCGCCACCGCAGTAGTGTTCCCTGTGTCGAGTACAGGCAAAGCTAGTACGCGTCTCCCACTTCGCCGCGCAGGGTGTCCAGGTTTTCGAACCGCGTGAAGTCGCTCAGGTAGGCTAGCTGTACAGAACCCGTCGGCCCGTTGCGCTGCTTGGCGATGATGATCTCCGCCTTGCCTTTCAGGTCTTCGTTGTCGCGGTCGTAGTACTCCTCGCGGTGAATGAAGGCCACCACGTCGGCATCCTGCTCGATCGAGCCTGACTCGCGCAGATCGCTCAGCAGCGGCTTCTTGTCCCCGGTGCGCTGCTCCGACCCACGCGACAGCTGCGACAGCGCAATGACCGGGATGCCCAACTCCTTGGCCAACGCCTTCAGCCCGCGCGAAATCGAGCTCACTTCCTGCGTGCGGTTCTCGAACTTCTTCTGCGAGCCCGTTGCCGAGCCGGTCATCAGCTGCAGGTAGTCGATCACGATCAGGTCGAGCCGGCCTTCCTGCTGCTTCAGCCGCCGTGCTTTCGCGCGCATCTCCGCCAGCGTGATCCCCGGCGTATCGTCCACGAACATCTTCGAGTTCATCAGCCGGTCCAGCGCGCTGATCAGCTTGCCCTTGTCTTCGCGCGGGATGAAGCCGGTCTGCAGCTTGCGCGAGCTCACGGTGGCCTCGCTCGCCAGCATGCGGCGCAGCAAGGACTCCTTCGACATTTCCAGCGAGAACACCGCGACCACTTTGCCGTCTCGTACCGAACAGTTCTGCGCGATGTTGATCGCCCAAGCCGTCTTGCCCATCGAAGGCCGCGCCGCGATGATGATCAGCTCCGAATTCTGTAGCCCTGAAGTCATCTTGTCGAACTCAATGTAGTGCGTCGCCAGGCCCGTGACTTCGCGGCCCTGCTCGTACAGAGCATCGATGGACCCAAAGCTGTTGGCCACGATCTCCGGTATGCCTGAGAATCCACGCTGAATGGCCGCGTCGGCCACATCGGCCAGCCGCTGCTCCACGCTGTTCAGAACGTCGGTAGCTTCCTCGTTCTGGTCGGACGCCAACTGCATGCCGTCCGAGAAGATCCCCAGCATTTGGCGAAGCAGGCTCTTGTCCTTCAGGATGCGGACATAGCTCTCGATGTTCAGGTGCCGCGGCACGCCTTCCGACAGCGACGCCAGGTACGCCGGCCCGCCGATGGCATCCAGCTCGCGGCGCTTCGAGAGCGCGTCCATCACGGTGATGTAGTCCACCGCATGGCCCATGTTCAGCAACTCGAGAACAACGCGGTAGATGCGCTGGTGCGAATCGAGCGCGAAGTCATCCGGCAGCAGCCGCGCCGTCGCGTCGGAGATCGCCACCGCATCCAGCAGCATGGCGCCGAGCACGGTGATTTCGGTATGAACGGACGAGGGAAGCCCGTGGTCTCCCCCGGGTGCGGGCATTGCGAGTACGGCCATAGTGC
>CAXTPR010000057.1:0-19387 GCA_964246235.1 uncultured Acidobacteriaceae bacterium | reverse complement strand
TCTCCTTGTCCAATGTGTCTCTTATCCATTGGCACAAATCAAGCCGGGCAGACCAGCAAGCACCTCATCGGAATGTCCAAGATGGTCGATATGCCGCTGCGAACGCAGCGGCATAGCCAAGGCATACAGCCGAAATTTGCCTACATGCTCACCTCGGGGATTGCAAGTGTCGTAGTGAACCTTCCTGACGGAGGCAGCTCAGAAGTCGTCGTGATTGGAAATGAAGGCCTCTGCGGAAGTTCTTCTCTCTTAGGTCCATCGGTGCCGCCGGGTGAATGCTATATGCAGGTGGTCTGATCTAGATATAAGATCTCCTTCTCAGACCTGAAGCAGCCTTTCTCGACTCTGAAGAGATTCGCACGCGAATCCTGGCAATTACGCAGCAACAGGCATTGACCATGTTTCAATCGCTGCTTGCAACAGACTCCATGACAATGAGGCTCGGTTGTCCCGATGGCTGCTCATGATTCAGCGCCGGCTGCAGGATGACGTGCTGCCTCTCACTCAGGAGTTCATGGCACTCATGTTGGGCTCCAGAGGATGACTTTGGCAGTTTCGGCTAGGGCGCTCCAGCGAGCGGGACTGATCGAATACGGTCGAGGAAAGGTGAAGATCCTCTCTCGTGAAGCTTTGGAAGAGGCCGCTTGCGACTGCTACAAAGTCGTTCAACGTCTCTATCAAGCTCTGGATAAGCAGTAGAGACCACCACCAGAATCCGCCCTTATGTCGGCCAGACGGAAAGAGTTCGGCCGTAAATGGGTAGGCTGTACCTGCGTTGAGGTGCTGCCTGTGCGGACTGCGACTTTCTCTTCTCGCCTCGACGGAAGTCCGGTCCGAACACCTGGAAAGAGTATGGATGCGAAACACCTTGGTCGCCGCCAGGCTCCATGATGTCCAACGGCAGCATCGACTGCACCGTGTCTCCGTCGCCATCATCGCATTTGTTCACTTCTTCCTACGGCGCATACGCGACATACCTGTCCAACTACATCGCAAGCGTTCAGCAGAGCGCAGGTGTGCCCTCCACGCGCTCTCGATCTAGAATGAGCCTGACTTCTGCGCTCCTCACGGCGGCGCGATCTGGAACGATTAGAACTTTCATGATTTCGTGAAGAACGATCTGGGACCGACGCTTGCGACGACGGTCACGGCCACACAAAGATCATGTTGCCAGAATCAGAAGACGGGGCGGATTTGACTGGCCTTGCCGCGAATCGGCCGATCTGTGCTGACCATTGCCTTGCAGCAAAGCGCTAAATTCCCGCTGCTCTTCAGACGAAATACTATTTCGGGATTGGGGGACCATCTTCCTGCGGTACTTCAGTTCCTTCGCCCGGGAACGGCCACTTACGGTTGATGGGCTGCGAAGATTCGCGCACAGCCTTGTTCACATCGTTCACCTTGAGGTTCTCGAAGACGTGAACGCCGAGCTTCCCGGCTGTGGCGAAGTCCAGATCGCCATCGTGGTCAAAGTCTCCGACGACGATCTGCGTGCCGATGGTCGCCGTGGCATTCACCGACAAAGGGATGCGGTCAAACGGCGGGTCCGCGGCTGGATCCGAAATTGTCATCGCTGGACCCTCCGCGGCACTTGCGGCATGGGTCTTCGCCGCCGCGAGCTCTGCCGCCCCAGGGAGGCGATAGGCATAGACGACGATCGGATCGTACGAACCTGGGTCGCCGCCCGAGTGCCCGCGATAGCGTTTGCCGGTCACAAGCTCCGGCGTACCCTCCCCATTGAGATCGACCAGCGCTAACGCGTGAGACTGCGAAAATGATTCGTCGATGGTGTGGCGAATCCACTGTGGACGCTCGCGCGTGCCGGCCTGCTCAAGCCAGTAGAGCCCGTAACTGTGCCCCTGCCCATAGATCAAGTCCATCTTGCCGTCGTGGTTGACGTCGTAGCCAAGAATGGGGAAGCCGGCATCGCCGAGCGTCCAATCCGGGTGCCACTGCCATTTGTCGGCATCGGCGTCGATCTGCTGGAACCAGCCGTGGGTGGTCAGAATGTCAGCTTTGCCATCGCTATCGATATCGGCGATGCCGACGCCGTGGCCATCCTGTTCCGGGCCGCCAACGTGGTGCACCTTCGGCTTGTCCTTGCTGAAGTCCACCCAAATCACACCGGAGTGTCTGTAGTGAGCCAGTACGATATCCGGCTTGCCATCGCCATTGATATCCGCGAACGCACCACCCTCCGTGTCAAAGCTATCCGTGATCCGTTCCCCCATCCACTGAGTGCCGGCCGCGGTAGCCTTCGGGCCTGGGTTGCGGAACCACCAAAGCCCATTTGTGATCCAGCCCGCAGTCACGAGGTCAGGCAGGCCGTCGTGGTCCACGTCGACCACCCACTCGCCGCAGTCGGAGACGAACTCTTCGTGAATCCCGACCGTGCGGAACTGGTGCTGCTTCCACTCGCCGCCTTGCACGCCTGGGTTCTCATACCAGTACGCGCCGCTCAGCAGATCGGGAAAACCGTCGCCGTTCATATCGATTATAGAGATGCCTTCGGCATGATCGTTCCCGAGACGGTGCGTGAGGAAGGCAAGGCGCTGCTTGCTATCGGGACCATTGCCCGGCTGCTGCATGCGTCTTTCAGTCGCATGAGCAGGGTCTTGTGCGCGGCAGGCGGCGAAAAAAAGGAACAGCGCTGCCATAAACCCCATAGCGGTTCTTGAGGCGGGCCTCATATGCGACTCCTTGCTTGATTTGGAATGCTTCAGTCTAGAGGATCTTCATGGTCTCGGGATTCCAGTGGACCACGCTGTCGCGTTCGACGCTCAAGTTGCTTAGCAGCGCGGCGCCTGCCGCACGGAATCCGAATGTCGCATCTTCCACGACAGGTTGCCGGCTGCGAACCGACGAGAAGAAATTGTGGAAGTGGTCGTAGCTATCAGAGTAGCCGGGTGGCGCGGTGAACGCTTCGATATCTCGCGGCGGCGGCCCGCTGGGGTGCTGGACCGGATACTTCCTGCGATACTGCTCGATGCACGCCTTCTGCATGGCGTCGGCGAATGTAGAAACGGTATAGCCAGGTTCCTTCGCAAGCGGTGTGCGGGTTACAGTCACCGTGTTGGTTCTGCCGTTGATCTCCATCAGTCCTTCTGAGCCGGTGAAGAGGAAGCCTTCGCTTTCTTCCCCGCCATCAACGAAGTTCACGTGCAGGCTGAGATTGAAGCCTTCGGGATAGTCGAACAGCGCGAGCAGCACATCGTCCGCGTCGCGTCCGTCCTTCCAGAAGCGGATGCCGCCTGTCGCCATGGCGCGGGTCGGTCCATGCGCGCCGGTGATGAAATGCGTGCCGCTGAACAGATGAACGAATAGATCGCCGGCAACGCCGGAGCCATAGTCATTCCACTTGCGCCACTGAAAGAAGCGCTCGGCGCTGAACGGAATCTTCGGGGCGGACCCCAAAAAACGTGGCCAATCGCACGTCTCGGCCGAAGCGTCGAGTGGAATCGAGTAGTTCCAAGCACCGATCGACGAATTGCGGTCCCACCGCGCCGTGACCATATTCAGTTTCCCGATCGCGCCCGATGCAAGCAGCTCCTTGGCCTTTGAGTAAAGAATTGAACTGACGCGCTGGCTGCCCACCTGCAGGATACGGTTCGACGACTTTGCTGCCTCGATGATCTCCGGTCCATCGGAGTACAGGTGAATCATTGGTTTCTCGAGATACACATCCTTGCCTGCACGAAGGCTATCCACGGCTGCTTGCTTATGCCAGTGATCAGGCGTTGCGATCAGGACGGCATCGACATCTTTGCGGCTGAGGATTTCCCTATAGTCGCGCGTGGTGAAGACCTCCGAGCCCCAAAGCTCCTTGACATGCGTAAGCCGGCCCTCGTAGCAATCTGCCGCGGCCACCAGCTTCACACCTGGAACCTGCAGCGCAAAGCGTGTATCGCCCTGGCCTTGGCTGCCAGCGCCGATCAGCGCAAGTTTAATGTTGTCATTGGCCGAGCGCGGTGCGGGTTGCTGGGCAAAGAGCGGTTGCAGGCGGGTTGCCGCGCCGGCAAGAAGTGTTGTCTTCATCGCATTCTGAAGGAATTTCCTGCGCTCGATCATGTGCATGGTCCCCGTTCCCGGACTCTCGTTTTTGAGGCGATACCATTCATCATTCCAATCACGCTAAGAACGCTAAGTGAAGCGCGGTGCAATGTCCAGCGTGTACGCTGGGTTCCTCGCGGTGTGTAGACTGTTTCAGCTTGACCATTCCACCTCTTCAGGTCTACCCGTGACACTCAGGCAGCCCGTAAAGTACACGATGTTTAGTCTGCTTGCCGTCGTCTGCGTTTCGGCAAATGCACAGAAAGCTCCGAGCACCGCCATTCCAGCGCATAAGCGCGCGGTTGTTCTCTTCAACGGTTCGAACCTTTCGCAGTTCGATACGTTCCTCCGCGGGCGCGGCCTGAACAGCGACCCCGAGCACGTCTTCAACGTTGAGGATCGCGTCATCCACATCTCAGGCCACGAGATGGGATACATCATCACAAAACAGCCGTTCCATCGCTTCTACCTGCGCGCCGACTTCAAGTGGGGCGAAGGCACTTTTGCCGAGCGCGCCGGGCAGGCTCGCGATAGTGGCATCCTCTACAACATTCAGGGTGAGCAGAAGGTCTGGCCCCGGTCTATCGAGTTCCAGATCAAGGAAGGCGAGACCGGCGACTTCTGGATGACGGATGGCGCCGCGCTTACCGGCTCGGACGGCAAACGGGTCGACTCGCCTCCCGGCCATGCCCGGAACATCAGCCACATCGACAAGGGACCTGAGGAGAACGTCGCCGGTTTCCGCAACACTGCAGGTGAGTTCGAGAAGCCCCACGGCGAGTGGAATACGCTGGAACTGGTGGTCGACGATAAGGTCATCCATCAGTACGTGAACGGCAAACTGGCCAACGTCGGGACGGATCCCTTCCCGGCCGAGGGCAAGGTACTCTTCCAGTCCGAAGGTGCGGAGGTCTACTTCCGCAACATCCGGCTCTACCCGCTGAAGTAGAGTGATAAGCCATCTCCGCTCAACGCCCTTGGAGCAGTGCCTACTACTCGCAGCCGTACATTGGCCGTTTGAGTTTGGACTGAATCGGGCATCCGCTTGTTACCGGGATCCTTGCTGGCAGCAGCACACTCAACATCAACATGGGGATGCTTGACGACCTTGACAAAGCGTGTCCGCATCGCATAACGTTCGGCACACGACCGGGCAAAGTTGTCAATGAAAGTCTAAGTAGAGTCCGGGTAGCACTTGAACGCGTTTAGGGAGAGCCGTTATGTACAGGATGTCAGATACCGCTGTAGTTTCAGAACCGAAGGCAATCAATGAGGCGCCGATCTCTAAGATGTGGTACGTCCTAATTCTAGCGTTCGCAGCGATCTTGAGCTGCGATCTTCATGCACAGGCCGTGACCGCGACCCTTGTGGGCACGGTTCTGGATCAAAGTGGCGCGAAGGTTCCTGGAGCCAAGATCGTCGCCTCCGCGACTGGCACTGGCCAAACGCGCGAGGTGATCACCAACGGAAGCGGCAACTACAGCATTCCAGACATCACGCCCGGATCGTACACTGTTTCTGTTGAGGCTACCGGCTTCCGGCGGCAAAGCCGCACCGGCGTCGATATCGTTGTTGACACGACCGCCCGAGTTGATTTCGACGTAGCGTTAGGAGATGTCTCGGAGACGGTTACGGTCTCAACGGCGCCTCCCCTGCTCCAGACCGACCGCGGCGACATTTCAACCAAGCTGGACACGGAGAAGCTGGCGGACCTTCCGATGGGCAACAACCGGAATTTTCAGACTCTCCTGAATCTTATTCCCGGCACTACACCTGCGGTGGTCAATAACTCCGCTTTTTTCAATGCTGCGGGAACTCTCCAGACCAATGTGAACGGAACGCCGATCATGGGCAACGTTTACCAGATTGAGGGTGTGGACGATGAACAGCGAACCGGCACCAACCAGATTCTCATTCCGCCCGCCGATGCCATCGCGACAGTGGATGTTTCGACGAACAATTACGAAGCCGAGCTTGGACGCGCCATCGGCGCTGTGACGAACGTCACGCTGAAATCAGGAACGAACCGCTTTCACGGAAGCGCCTCGGAATACCTGCAGAACAGCTTCTTCAATGCAAAAACTTACTACAACACCACCGGACCGAAGGCACATATCGCCTATAACTACTTCGGAGGAACTATCGGCGGGCCGATCGTCCACGAGAAACTCTTCTTCTTCTTCGATTACTTTCACACCTCCGATCACGAGGCGAATTCAAACACCGTTACGATTCCCTTTAAATCCGCGTCGACGTGCGTCAATGGCTTCATCGATCTAAGCGCGGGTCTGGTGGCGCCCGCGAAGGGTGCGACATACGGAAAAGGCCAGATATTCGATCCCGCAACCGGGGTGAATGGAACTGGCCGTACGCCATTCGTCAACAATCAAATTCCCTGTAGCCGAGTTAACCCGGTCTCCCTCAAAATTCTGGGTCTTCTCCCAGCGCCGAATCAGAATCTGAATACCACAGCGCTCCCAAGTAACAACTATTTTGCGACACTTCCTTTCCGGAAGGCTGCGGACACCTACGACGGGAAAGTTGACTATCAGCTTTCGCAAAAAGATCACCTTTCGTATAGATATGAACTTCAACATGACGATGTCTTTCAACAACCCATCTTTGGGTCTGCGGGAGGCGGCGCGGCAAACGGAGCCTTCGCGGGCACCGGGATTCAGAACGCCTACTCGACCGGGCTCAACTACGACCGTGCGTTCTCGCCGAAGTTGCTGACAGAGGTTCGTGTCGGTGTGGCTCACAACCGCAATGTGGCCAATCCCACCGATTTCGGGTCCTCGGACGCTACGGCGCTGGGAGTACCGGGGGTAAACGTCGCGGGGAACCAATTCACGAGTGGGCAGGTAGGAATCGGACTCGGGGGCTTTAGTTCTCCTCTGATTGGATATTCGGCTTCGATGCCCTGGGTTCGCGGAGAAACGAACATCGACATGGTCAATCACTGGACGCTGATTCGGGGGAACCACACCTTCAAAGCTGGTGTCGATCTGCGACGAGTGCGTGACGCTCTACTGCAGGGACAAACGTTTAGCCCGCGTGGCGTTTACAACTTCGGAGAAACTCAAACCTCTGATGCCAGTTCCCCGGGAACTAACTTCTCCAATGATCTCGCATCCCTTCTTCTGGATGTGCCCGGCTCGGCGGGTCGTGATCTCTTTACTTACAGTCCTCAGTACAGACAGTGGTGGATATTCTCCTTCGTTGGCGACAAATGGCAGGCGAGTAAGAGTCTTACTCTTGACTATGGCGTGAGGTGGGAACTGTACCCGCCCGCAACGCCAGAGGTGAACGGCGGGCTTTCCAACTACGATCCAGTCAACCATCAGCTTGTCATTGCCGGGATCGGCGGCAACCCCTTCAACCTCGGATTGCTCAATCGATTGAATTACTTTGCCCCGCGCACTGGGTTCGCGTACCGCTTCTCTGAAAATACCGTTCTCCGCGGCGGCTATGGTATCAGCTATACGCCCGTCCCCGATAACAACTTTGCGTACAACTACCCAATTCGTGCGAATAACTCATTCAATCCTCAAGGAATGGGGGCCGCAGCAACCTATGGAGGGGCTGTGCTGGCCGATCTTGTAACACCGGCTACTTTCCAGGCAGGATTTCCTGCACCCGTCGCTATACCGGTTCCCGCTAACGGAATCATTCCGCTCTACGCGGCTACGACGTTGGCGTCCTCTGCCTTCTCATATATTCCGCGGACTTTTTACAATCCGTACATCCACACTTTCAACGTGGCGCTTCAACAGGCACTTCCGCAGGACTTCTCGCTGACGATCGCATTTGTAGGCAATCACGGCTCTCACATTGCGACCGGCCAAAACATCAATCTACCCACTGAGTTTGGTAGCGGCGCCGTAACCGAGCCGGAATATGTAGCGAAAGATCCCAATGGCGTTCAGTTCAAGCGAACCGCCGCGACAACGGATTATTATCTGGGTAACTCAACCAACTATGAAGCTCTGCAGCTTCAACTGAATCGGCGTTTTAACAAAGGTTTCTCTTCGACAACAGCCTTCACCTGGGGGAAGGGTCTCGGCTACCAAAGCAGCAATGACGCCGGTCTAACGTTCTGGCTTGAGAAGCGACGTAACTACGCTCCAAACGATTTCGATCGACGCTTCAACTTTGAGCAGTCCTTCACCTATGAACTTCCGATCGGTCCGGGTAAGGCTTTGCTTTCGCACGGTGCCGTCGGGCGCGCGATCGGTGGTTTCAGGATATCGGGTATTGTCTCCATCGTTTCCGGCACGCCCTTCACGATTACGGCCACCAACAACCTGAACACGCCGGGTGAAGCGCAGACGGCTAACCTGACAGGCTTTTATAGGGTTCTCCATGGGATCGGAGGTACAAACCACTGGTTCGACCAGACGCAATTTGGACAACCCACAGGTTGCGTGACGACCTGCACACCCGTGGCTGGCGTCAACCTCGGTAACACCGGTCGCAACGCGTTCCGCGGACCGGGCTATGTCCAAGACAATCTTTCCGTCTTCAAGACATATAAACTGGTCGAGAACTATTCTCTGGAGGTTCGCGCCGACGTACTTCAGTTGAGCAATACTCCACAGTTTGCGAATCCTTCCGCAAGCATCACGAGTAGCACGTTTGGGCAGATCACAAGCGTGATCGGCAGCGGTACCGGTGTTAACGGCACGGGTGGCGGCCGTTCGATGCAGCTAGCCGCCATCTTCAAATTTTGATCGGAGCAAACGGTACAGACGCGAAAGCGAGTCTCGACAAGGCTATTCCCGGCTGGATCCTCCGGACTAAACAGCATCGGAGCATTTGGCAAGTCTTTTTGAACTTGGCTACTGTCGCGGGTTCTTCATTGTTGGAAAACGAGTGTGCGGTGTCAGCACTGCCTTACGTGCTAGTCGTTCGCGTACCTATGAACCTGTAGAGTGAGGCATACTGTATCCAACGATGGCAGACTCGCTACTAGCCGGTCGTCGAGTGAAGGTGCCCACAAACGCTATTTGAGGACCGAGGGCGCGAGTCGACCCCAGGCCGCGTCATGCTGAAATCCACTCTTGTGTAATTACTTTCATTCTTAGGGGCACAATGCGCATTTACGCAGCTTCGCTCACCGCAATGATGGCGGTAGTCGCTTTTCCTGCCACATCACCCGCGCAGCAGACCATCACCGGGCAGGCAGCTTTTGCCGATTGGAATCAGCAGCATCCGGGTGTGCGCCGCAAACTTACGTTGGCCGATCTGCCGGAGCCAAAGCCGGAAGAGTCGGTCAACAACGGACCACATCTGGTGGCGCGCCCGGACGACGCTTGGCCCATTGCACCCCCAGGCTTCAAGGTTACTTTGTATGCCGGTGGTGACTTCAAGCCGACCGCCCAGTCTTCGTCTATCAATAATCAGGCGCCCTCGGTCCCTCCGGCCCCTTCGATATTTCGCGAACCTCGACTCCTGCGCACGGCGCCAAACGGCGACATCTTCATGTCGGATTCGCGAGGCGACAAGGTTTTCGTACTTCGTGGCGTGCGCCCGGACGGTAAGGCGCAAGTGATCTCTACGTTCGCTGCGGGGCTAAATCTGCCATTCGGCATCAACTTTTTTCCCGCCGGCCCTGATCCAAGATGGGTATACGTCGGCAATACAGATTCCGTCGTGCGTTTTGCTTATAAGTCTGGTGATCTGATTGCGAGCGGCCCTCCGGAGAAGATCGTTCCTGAGCTACCCGGGTTCGCGCAGCTTCGTGGTGGAGGGCATTGGTCGCGCGATATCGTTTTCTCCAAAGACGGCAGCAAGATGCTCGTATCTGTCGGCTCTGCGTCCAATGCTGACGACAGTGACACGCACCCGAACGAGTTTCATCGTGCGGACGTGCTCGAATTCACGCCTGAGGGCAAGTTCTTAAAGGTTTATGCCTCCGGTTTGCGCAACTGCGTAGGCGAGGCGATTCATCCAGTAACGGGCGCGCTATGGTGTTCGACAAACGAGCGTGATCAGTTGGGCAATCATCTTGTGCCGGACTACATTACCAGCGTGCCGGAAGATGGATTTTTCGGCTGGCCGTGGTTCTACATGGGAGGTCACCAGGATCCGCGTATGCCTGGCAAGCATCCCGAGCTGAAGGCAAAGGTGCTTACACCAGATGTGTTGGTGCAGCCGCACATGGCTTCGCTTGAGATGACGTTCTACCCGGCCATCGGACCATTCCCCTCACAGTACCGCGGGGACGCGTTCGCGGCTGAACATGGGAGCTGGAACAGGCAGAATCGTACCGGATACGAAGTGATCCGTGTCCCGATGCACAACGGCGTGGCGGAAGGAAGCTACGAAGATTTCCTCACGGGGTTCGTCACAGCTGACGGGCAGGTCTGGGGACGACCAGTGGGTGTCACCATCGCGAACGATGGAAGCATGTTTGTGACTGACGATGGCAGCCGCTCGGTGTGGCACGTCACATATCAGCCATAAACGCCGTGTACATTGCAGCCCCTTGCAGAAGGTTCACCAACTCTAGACTGCACTAGTGACGCGGTCAACGTTGCGCTAGCGGGATGCTCGAAGAGGCTGACTCTATACAAGCCGCGCGAAGAGCACGGATCGGCTTATTGAGGCTGCCCCAATCTCCTAAAGAGGATGACCTGTCCCTAAGCTCGTGCAACAGAGATCTCTAAGTCACTGCTTTCTGACAGCATCTGCGTCAGCGGTGGTCTGCCCGGCTTGATGTTCCAGTGGATAAGGGAAAGCTGGACAAGGAGAGCGTATGAGACTGGGGCAAGAAGTACCAGCCTGAGCTTTTGGTAGGAGCACATAATCGACGATGCTCCACCTTCCCTCAGCGCAAGTTCATAAGACGTGAGTAACATCTCATGCAGAGCTTGGTCCTAGATGTCGGTAAACTTCCACCCGCGCCGTAATAGTCCGGAGCTTCTATATCTTTGCGTCATGCTGGTCCTGCAGATCGGTATCGTTTGGTTTTGGTATCCAGATACAAGAGGGACCGCGCTCGGTTCCTTCGGCCGGAGCGTAAGAATAGACTCTCCTTAGGGTTTCCGTCTAGATTCGACAGACAAATGCCTATCGCAAAGACTCAGGCGCCCACGCTGGTCGACGTTGCCCGAGAGGCTGACGTGTCGCTGAAGACAGCGTCCCGAGTTCTCAACAACTCGAAAAGCGTCAGCGACGAGAAGACGGCGAGGGTCAGAGCTGTTATGCAGCGGCTCGGCTATCGTCCGAATGAATTGGCGCGGGGGCTAAAGGCACAAAAGTCTGCAGCGATTGGAATGATCGTGCCAAACCTCTCTGACCCATTCACCGCCAATGCCGTGAATGCTGCTCAGGAGGTTGCGCGGGCGAATGGATATGTGGTCATTCTCGCTAGCTCCGGCGGGGATGTGGGCGTGGAACGATCTGAAATCGTTAGCTTGGTAAGCCGGCAGATTGATGGGTTGATTGTTGCACCGGCTGATAGCAGAAAGGATACTTTCAGCGATATCCTCCCGAGCGGCGTCTGCGCCGTGACGTTCGATCAGTTGCTCCGGAGAGCTGATCTCGATTCCGTCACAGTGACCAACCGGCGCAGTGCGAAAGAGGCGACGGAGCATTTGGCGAGACATGGCTGGCGCAGGATTGTTGCGATTGGCGCCCGGCCTTACCTCTATACCTGTCAAGAGCGAGTGGCCGGCTACCGAGCGGGGATGAAGGCAGCGTCTCTTCCACTAAGAGTGTGCCTGGTGGAGCACGAGAGCATGCTGACCGCCGAATGGATCGACGAGCAGGTTCTCGGGTTCCAGAACGCCGACGCGATTTTCACGCTGAACTGGGTTTGCACGATGCTCACCCTGCGCGGGCTCCGCAAGCTCCGAAAGACCGCGGGATGGGATATACCGATGCTCTCGTTCGATGCTTTCGATTTCGCAGACATGTTGACGCCCAGTCTATCGGCCGTTCTCCAGCCTGCTGAGATGCTCGGACGAGAAGCTGCGAGCCTCTTGTTCGAGCGCCTGAGGGGCGGGATAGGGCCGTCTCGGGCAGTAGTGCTGCCCACGGCCCTCATACTTCGACAATCATGTGGGTGTCCCTTACGGAGCTAGCGATCTCCTCTGTCCGTGTTGGTATGACCGTGCGCTAAGGCCATTGCGCTCACGTATTGTGAAGGCCTCCGCTCTGGAGGGCAAAGCGACGCTCATGTGGAATGCTGTGTCCGGAGCACGAGTCTTTCGCGTTGTCCAAAGCAGTAGCTTCGAGCCGGAAGACAAGACCGTGGCGATGGGCCTCACGACGTCTACCTTCACGGCCCCTGGGCCTGATCGGGGTGAATCGACGTCCTACAGCATCCTCGCCGTCAGACCAGACGGTCCCAGCGCCATTTCGGACGTTGTGAAAGTAACGCCGCCGAAGCCGAAGCGAATGGACCATTAACGGTGAATATTGTCTGCCGCCAGCTATTTGACCGACAAGCATCCAGGCCGAACAAGTCTCGGCATTAGCGGCAAACTGTATCTTGCAGCACCAACGGGCATGGCGTCGCTATCTCAAAAGGGCCGGATTATGTTCAGCCGTTCGAGCGATAAGTTCTCCAAAGAGGGTATTGGCCCAAGCGAACCACGCTCTGGTAAAGAGAGCGGAATCATTCCGATTGTAGGATTCATGAATGAACCCGGTGGCCGCCGCGGACGCTTTCAGCATTTGGATTGCATGTGCGATTTCAGAACCGGAATCGGTGGTGAGTGCATAGATGATCTGCGACATGGGCCATATGCTGTCACGCCCAATGTGCGGGCCGCCTATGCCTTCGCCCGCACGGCCACGGAAGAACCAAGGATTTTGTTCGCTCCAGATGAAGCTCCGGGTCCGTGCATACAGCCCGGCATCGGTTGAGCTATCGAGATAAGGCAGGCTTAGAAGGCTTGGGGCGTTCGCGTCATCCATAAGAACTTGACCGCCGTATCCATCGATCTCATAAGCCCAAATCGTGCCTGCCGGTACCTGAACAACCGCGTGCTGCTGCAATGCCGCGGCAACTTCGTTCGCAAGATCAGAGGCCTCATTTGCCATCAATGCATCGTGAAGGATCGTGTTCGACATATTTGCGAGTTGCCGTAGAGAGGTGACGGCAAAGAGATTTGCGGGCACAAGAAAAGGCAAGATGCAGGCGTCGTCCGAAGGACGAAAGGCCGAGGCGATGAGACCGATCGGGTGTAGAGGGTTGCCCATGCCGTTTACGAGTGAGTCGGTGGGATTTGTTGCGGCCCGTTGAAAGCGGTAGGGGCTCGCGCCAGCCTTTCGTTGTTCGACCCGCATAGTCCTTAAGACCGTTCGCATCGCAAGCTTCCAGGTTGAGTCGAAGGGCGCCGTGTCACCGGTGTTCCTCCAGTAGCCATGCGCGAGCCGTATCGGGTAACACAAAGAGTCCAACTCATACTTGCGTTCACCGACGCCTGGCTTCATCTCCGTCTTATCGTTGCGGCTTCCGTCTAACGGAGGCGCGTTGAGGTCCGCCATGAAGCAGTTGGCATAAGGATCAATCAATAGACAGCGGACCTGCCGGCGAATGACTCCCTCCAGAAGGCCACGGAGAGGACGATCTTGCGCAGCTAACGGTAAGTACGGCCATACCTGAGCGGAGGAGTCGCGAAGCCACATCGCCGCAATATCGCCGGTCACCACCGCGGTGTCAGGCTTTCCTTCAAACATGCCTAGTTGTACGGTCGTATCAAGTGTGTTGGGAAAGCAGTTTGCAAAAAGAGTGGCCAGCACAGGATCGCCGATGACTTGGCTTACGGACGCGATATATTGCTCCACCGCTTCGCTGCGGAACTTGCGATCACGGGGAAGCGGGCGCCTCGAACCGATCCTAGGACGACTCTGCGCGTGCAAGTGAGCAGGGAATAACGTAAATGCGCTGGCGGCTGTGAGGAGCTTCCCCGCCTGTAAAATGAAAGCTCTTCTCGTGAAGTCCATCTCGTCTTTCTTCATCGCCTCGGTCCGCTCGGAGCCTCCGTTTAGTCTGCGGCTGCCGACAAGAGTACTCTCCGCGCCTCGTGTGAATCAGGACATCGACGCTCTGACACGCGGCGTTGACTTGCGCAGCGATGATCATATACGTTTCAGTGCGTAGTGGACACGTTGTCACCCTCCGCCGTCGCGGCTCGGTGGGAAATCCCGAAACGGAGAGTACCTTGAAAGAGGCCAACACAATTCTGCGCTTATTTCTCGCGGCTTTGTTTTTATCCGGGTGTGCCGGTTCAGGCGCGCGGAGGCAGCAAACGTCTCCACTCTCCACCGCGCCACCGATCAGCTATCTCCAGGATGCAACAGAGGCGGTTCAAACTTTGCAAATGTGGTACACGCCGTCGACCGGCCTTTACCAGACAACGGGATGGTGGAACTCTGCGAACGCGATCACGGTACTCGTCGATTACGCACGTGCAAGCAACTCGACACAATACAACACGGTTTTTGCGAACACCTTCCGTGCAGCGCAGACGACGAATCCCGCGTTTCTCAACAAGTTCTACGATGACGAAGGGTGGTGGGCTCTCGCGTGGATCGATGCATATGATCTTACCCGGAACAAGAACTACCTTTCGATGGCTGAATCGATATTTACCGACATGGCCAACTCATGGGACGACACCTGCGGGGGCGGCATCTGGTGGAGCAAGGACAAGAACTACAAAAACGCGATTGCCAATGAGTTGTTTCTTTCTGTAGCTGCTCACCTTTCAAACAGGGCCTCAGAGTCCATGCGCACCCAATACCTTGATTGGGGCAAGAAGGAATGGAAATGGTTCCATGCCTCAGGAATGATCAATTCGGAAAACCTGGTCAATGACGGCCTCGAGAAAGGTCGTGAAAAGTCTGCGGAAGTGAACTGCACTAATAATGGTCGGACTACCTGGACCTACAACCAGGGTGTCGTTCTGGGAGGTCTCGCGGAGCTCTCTGTGGCAAACCACGATACAACCTTGAGTGCGGCCGCCACGAAGATTGCCGCGGCCGCGATCACACGGCTAGTCGATGACAATGGCATCCTGCATGATCCTTGTGAACCCAAGTGCGGTGCCGATGGTGTGCAGTTCAAAGGGATCTTCATCCGCAATCTTGTCTTGCTCAACAAGACACATCCGCAAGAGTCGTTCGCCTCTTTCGTTGAAAGGAATGCAGATGCTCTTTGGAAGGACGCGCAAGGCCCAAACTTCCAGCTCGGAGAGCGCTGGTCGGGACCTTTTCTCTCCGGCAACGCCGCAAGCCAGGCTTCGGCATCAGACGCCCTTATCGGGGCCGCTCTTCTTCATCCTTCTGCGACGCGCAAGGGCTCTTAGGTTCACTGCGAGGGTTCAGA
Organism: uncultured Acidobacteriaceae bacterium; assembly: GCA_964246235.1. GTDB lineage: Bacteria > Acidobacteriota > Terriglobia > Terriglobales > Acidobacteriaceae > Granulicella. The sequence goes on along the minus strand of CAXTPR010000057.1, from coordinate 3,996 downwards.
AGGAAAGCGAGTTCCAGAGATACCAAGGTGACTGGGCAGCACGTGTCGAGCAGAACGGCAGAGCCACCGGGCTGCTCACTGATGACCATTACTACGGTATCCGCGATACAGGTGGCACCACGGGGAGGCTCCGTCAAGAGACTGGAAGCTCTCATCACGAAGGGCAGCGTGAGCCTTCCGGCTCAGGCGGCCTGCGGGGGCAAACCTCAATCTGAGGCGGCTGCGGTGAAAGTCGGCGACGGACAGGTCCACGTGATTTCCGCGACTGCCGAACAGATGTTTCTCAATATGAATCGGCGGAAGCTGCGCCAACTATGAGGGGCCTTAGTTGCTTGCATCTGCCCTTCGTATGTACCATGACAACGCTGTGCAATATCAACTTCTTGTTGTGCCGGAAGTCTTCCATGCGTCTAAGATTCTATGCAGCACTGACCCTGTTGTTGCTCGCCCCGTTCGCTTCCGCGCAGACCCAGATCGCCCCTGCACAGACGAATCTCGCCTCCACACCGCCCATGGGCTGGAACTCCTGGAACTGGTTTTTCGGAAAGGTCACCGACAAGGACATCCGCCAGGCCGCCGATCTTATGGTCTCGTCCGGCATGCGCGACGCGGGCTACGTGTATGTCAACATCGACGACACCTGGGAAGGCAAGCGCGACGAAAAGGGCGTCCTCCACACGAACGAGAAGTTTCCCGACATGAAGGCACTTGCTGACTATGTTCACAGCAAGGGCATGAAGATTGGTATCTATAGCTCGCCCGGTCCCCAAACCTGCGCACGGTATGAAGGCAGTTATGGACACGAGCAGCAGGATGCCGACCTCTACGCCTCCTGGGGCATCGACTATCTCAAGTACGATCTCTGCAGCTTCCAGAACATCATGAGGCAGGAAGCGCCCGACGATAGGGCCAAGCAGGACCAGATCATGCGGGCGGCGTACGAGAAGATGCACCAGGCCCTTCTCAAGACTGGCCGCCCCATCGTCTACAGCCTCTGCCAGTATGGCTGGGACGCGGTCTGGCAGTGGGCGCCCGAGGTAGGCGCTAACCTGTGGCGCACCACCGGCGACATCCAGCCCGACTTTGACCGCATGAGCCTCCTTGGCCGAGAGCAGGCTGGGCTGTCGAAGTACGCCGGGCCAGGGCACTGGAACGATCCCGACATGCTCGAGGTCGGCAATGGCAAACTTTCGCTGGATCAGAACCGCCTTCACATGGGCCACTGGGCGATGCTCGCGGCTCCTCTCTTGGCCGGCAATAATCTAAGCCAGATGACGCCCGAGATCACCGCCATCCTCACCAATCGCGACGTCATCGCGATCGACCAGGACCCTCTCGGCCACCAGGCCGAGCGCATCTATGCTGAGGGTCCCATCGAAATCTGGGCGCGCCCACTCGCCGGCGGCGCGATCGCCCTGGAGATGATCAACTTCAGCGATGACGACTCGTTTCTGCGTGGCATAAATCTCCATCTGAAGGAAGCGGGCGCAGGCCCCGGCTGGAAGGCTCGCGACCTCTGGGCAGGCAAAGATCTCGGTCCGATCCAGAATGACTACAGGTTTGTACTGAAGCGCTACTCCTCGTTGCTCCTGCGCCTCGCCAAGTAGCTTTACCGAGCTCATCATCGACTCCCGTGCCGCGGATGGAGTGGACTCAGACTGACTGTCGTGCTTGCTCTGGATAAGGCTGTTCAGGAAGAGAATCGGCCGCCATTCACCGAGATAATCTGGCCGGTGATGTAGCATCGTGAGGACAAGCATAACCGCTCGCGCGATCTCGTCAGCCTCTCCGGGACGACCGGCCGGTATGTGTGGGCGAGTACGTCGCCCGACGATGAGCGTTTGCGTCATCTCCGTATTAATCAAGCCAGGAGCCACAGCGTTCACGGTGATGCTCTCCTTGGCGAGTTGTAAAGCATAGCTACGCGTCATGCCTTCCAAGCCTGCTTTGGCTGCGCCACGCAACACTGCGAGAGCCCGCGCGGGCGCTCATTGCAAGGCAGGTTGATGATCCTTCCCCAACGCCTGTTTCGCATACTCGGCAGAACCGCTTCTGTGCGAAGAAAGGCGGACTTCAGATTGACTGCGATCATGCGGTCGGAGTTTCCGGTTACCAGCGCAACGCGGCCAGTCAGCTGGCTGATCTGAATCTGACTGAACCAAAGTCTGAGTGTATAGCAGACGTCGAGGCGCTCCTGAAAGCTCCATCCGCCCGAATTGGGGCTTGCTCAGAGAAGCGATCGATGTGCTCCGTCGGATCTAACAGCGGTCGTCACGCAGCTAGGTGCGAGAACGTAGGCCTTCAACGTTGATAACCGTTAGCTAGCCGTGTAGGGGGTAAATGAAGGTCTCGCCGTGGCATGGTAGTACTAGCCACTCACCGAAGACTAGAGAGCTCTAAAGGGTCAATGTTCCACGGCACTGCAGCCGGAAATCGCTTACGGGATCAGGACGAAGCGGGAGAATGCATTATCGGAAATCGGGTACAAGGAGGGTCGCGGATCTCTTTTTGCAGTTGTTACAGGCGGAACTTGCCATCCTTATACTCGTCAAGCTCGACACACGACCAACGCCTTTAAACTACGACAAGCGAGATCTTTTGGGGTGATCACGCGCTTGGTGCCTGAGATTTGATGACTCGCGGAAGACTGACATATCTGCGGGAATGCGCCGGCAGACGGGTGCAGAGCGCCCATCAGGGAAGAGCAAAGAAAGAGCCGTCCGATGCAGGAGCGCTTGGAGAGGTTTGGTGTCGCATCAGCACAGACAACCAGCGGTGCTGACGGCGCAAATGATCGGCGATCTCGGACAGGCAAGCTCAACCAGAGTGCCTTTGTCATGACTCTGCTCGCCTGCGTATTGGCATCCATATCACAGGCCCAGTCCAGCGCGGCGGGTACTCCTGCCCCCCTGGGAATCGTGGACAGTCCTGCCCCACAGGTAAACAGGGAGGTTGTGATTGGAGTGCACACCCCGGTTCCTCAGATTCCGAACGCAGGCACAGACATAACGTACACGCTGCGCCAGTTAATCGATATGGGCGAGCGGGCCAATCCGCAGACGCGCACAGCGTGGGAGCGCACCAGGCAGGCGGCGGATCAAAGGATTATCGCCCGTAGTCCCCTGTTTCCAACCGTCGCCTTCACGACCCTTGCACTCAAGGGTGATCTGCTTTTTGGACTGCCTCCCAACTTGTCGTCCGAGGGCGTGGTGAAGCTGAACGCTACCATCGTGGAGCCTGCGATACAGCTCACCTGGACGCCCATCGATTTCGGAGCGAATCTAGCTACCTATCGTGCGGCCAAGGACATGGAGGCGGCTACCCGTGAGGAGGCAACCGCGACGGAGCAGCAGGTAGCGCTTACGATTTCCCAGGAGTATTACGCCGTGGTCTCCGCCAAGCAGGCGCAACAATCCGCCGACGCAAGCTATACCGCCGCCAAGGCAGAGGACGCGAAGACTGAGCTGAGCTACGCACAAGGCCTGGTCTCGGTCATCACGCGAGACCGGACGAGAGCGCAGGCGCTGTCATCTTATGCGAGCCTCGTCAGCGCCAAGGCGAAGCTGCAGCAGGCGAAGGTGGCCCTGGCAGCCGAGGTCGACCTGAAGGCGGCGCAGGCCTTCGACGTTCCGCCGCTGGGGGACGAGATCGATACGCGATGGGTGACCGCCTCGGTCGAGGAACTGGTGCAAACCGCGAACCAGCAGCGACCGGAACTGCGCGAAGCGCTGGATCAGATCAAGGCGGCCCGGCAGGTGGAAAGGAACGCCCACGCCAATTTGTTCCCCACCGTCTCGGTGGATGCGAGGGGGCAATACACACATAGCCAGAGTTCGGTCGGAGTATCGGACACCGCCTTGACAGCAGCCAGCAGACCAGACACCGAAGGCCCTACCTATGTCGTCGCGGCGAGACTCAATTGGGACATCTTTACCGCCGGGGCCAAGCGTGCGCATGTGCGCGAGACGGCTTCGCAGGTCCGCCAGTCGCAAATTC
>CAXTPR010000056.1:0-19600 GCA_964246235.1 uncultured Acidobacteriaceae bacterium | reverse complement strand
CCCCGAGCCTGCCCCCGAGCCGAAGCCGCCCACACCGTTGCCGCCGGGCGTGTTCTGCACCACACCCGTGTTCACACCGCGCGTGCTGCCGCCTGCCTTGGTACGCAGGATGTCTGCCTCCGCAATGGGTATGTTGTAGCGCGCGATGGCCAGGTCAAGATTGTTTTCCAGCGCCAACGCGATGGCATCCTGCAGCGAGAGCTCCAATACGCCGTTGTGTGCCAGGGAATCCAGCCGCGGCGAGTTCGACAGGTTGGCGGCCGGCACCCGCGTGGGCCGGTACGTGTCCAGCGGATGGTGAGAGTGGGGGATGGTCAGCCGCAGGGGCGCGGCCTCCGCCGGGACCACAGCAGATGTAGGAGCGGGCTGAGGCGCCACCGCTGCTTGCGCGCGCAGGAACGCTGCGGAAGAGAACAACAGGAGAGTGGCATACACACGCGCATCGCTCGCGAGAGGGGTGAAACGAATGGATAAATTCATGCGGCTGCCGCGCTCCCTTTCCCGCTGTCCACACTCTCCGGTCGGGCGGAGTCGAACGTCAGCCAGCCGTCGCGAAGCTCGATGGTGCGTGTGCCATACACGGCGTTGGCCGGAGAGTGTGTGACCTGCACCACCGTGGTTCCCTGCTTGTTCAAAGCGCGGAAGAGTTCCATGATCTCGACCGCCTGCCCCGAATGGAGGTTGCCGGGCAACACGTCCACCACCGTGTATGTTTCTTCCTTCATCTGGAAGGGACTACCTACAACAGCCGCCGAGCCGCCAAACTCCGACTTCCACCACGCCTCCGAAAGCACGATAGAGCGGTTGCCCGCGAGCTCTTCCTCCGGCTGGAAATCGCGGCCAAGCTGCGGCGCAATACCCAGCACGCTCATCATGCCGGTGGAAAGCATTGTGCCGCTCACTCTCCGTAACGGCTGGCCGGCGCGGCCTATGTTGCCGTTGGTCGGGTGATACCCGGCGATGCCGGCAAAGCTTTTGTTTTCCCTGCGCCAATCGAAGAAGTCCATCCAGGAGTTGTCGTCACTCATTTGAGCTTGTGCGCCTGCTCGGCCGGCATGCTTCAGGGAGATGGTGTCCAAGGCGAGGAGCTGCTCCGGGTGCGGCAGCGGCACCGGCTGCAACAGCACCGCATCGACGAGCGAGAACACGGCAGTAGACGACGCAATGCCGATAGCCAGCGTAAGCGCGGCCACCAGACTGAAGCCGGGATGCTTGCGAAGCTGCCGCAATGCGAATCGCATATCTCGTAACAGGGTTTGCATGCGTGGGTTCCTTACTCCGCCCGCAATGCGAGCATGGGTTCAATCACGGACGCACGGCGTGCCGGTACGATGCCGGCGGCCAAAGCACTCAAGGCCAGCAAGCCGACCGCTCCAAACAGCGCGGCCGGGTTAGAGCCTTTAATGCCGAACAACTGCGACTCAAGAAAGTGGCCGGCCAGCAGAGCCGCTGGAACGCCGATCGCGAGGCCGATCAGCGTCTGCGTCATCGCACCACGCAGGATAAGCCGCAGGATGCCAGCGCGATCAGAGCCCAGCGCCATGCGCAGACCGATCTCCGGAACACGACGGGCTACGTTATAGGCCGTGACGCCGTAGAGTCCGATAGAGGCCAGAACCAGCGCAAGCAAGCCGAAGACTGTGGTCAAGCGAACAACGAGTTCCTGACGCGTGAAGTAGTTGCCCACTTGCTCCTGATAGGTGATGAGCTGCGAAATCGGAATGTTCGGGTTGATGTTGTTGAGGGTGCGCCGAAGGGTGTTGGCCATCGCGGCAGGATCGCCTTGGTATTGGACCACGAGGTTGGAAGCGAAGTGGGCAAAGCGCTCCCCCTTGTTCGCTTGCTCCTTGAGCGAGACGCTGGCCTCGATAGCGTCGAAACTGGTGATCTGGGTGATGGGTCGCAGGAACATGGGCCTCGTCGGCTGCGTGGGATCGCCGTACTTCGTGTCGTCGACCACACCGACAATCTCGTATTCATTTACCAGGCGACGGTCTTCGCCGAAGCGCACCCCGATGGGATTCTTATCCTTCAGATATTTGTCGACGAACGTCTTGTTCACCACCGCGACGTGCGTACTCGTCGCAGTGTCCTGTTCGGTAATGCCGCGGCCGAGCAGAACGCGCGTGCCCACAGCTTCCAGGTAGTGCGCGCTCACCAGGGAGTAGCTGGCGTTGTCTTTTCCATTGGGATTCCGGCCGGCGATGCTCAAGCCTGTCCCCCAATTGTTGTACGCCATAGGAGTGTACGTGCCGTAGGCGATATTCTGGACGCCGGGCAAAGTCGCGATCTGCTGATCGAACTGCCGGTACAAGCCTTCCAGCTGTTCATACTGCAACCCTGCGGCTTGCAGATTGATGAACGCGATGAGCCGGCCTTCCGGCTGGAAGCGGAAGTCCTGGGTGCGCAGGTTACGCAGGCTGCTGATCAGCAGCCCCGCCATACTGAGCAGCACAACAGAAAGCGCCGCCTGCAGCACAACGAGCATCCGCTGCGGCAGCGCGCCTCCATCACCCAGGCTCCTGTTCGCGCCCCGCAGGGCATTGGCCGGGTTCACACGGGAAGCGATCCATGCCGGCGCTGTCCCGAACAAGACACCGGTGACCAACGAAAGAGCCAGCGCGAACGCCAGGATCGGCAGTGAAGGCCGCGCGCTCAGCGGATCGATCTCGACGCCCTTCATCGCCAGCGCCAACATGGCGCTCACGCCTCCGTAGGCAATGAGCACACCGGCTGCGCCGCCGATCAGCGACAGAACCACGGCTTCCACTAGCATCTGCCGGATCAGCCGTGAACGTGGGGCGCCCAGGGCGGTACGCACATTGATCTCCTGAGAGCGCGCCACAGCACGCACCAGCAATAGGTTGGCCAGGTTGGCGCAACAAATCAATAAGACCGCGCCTGCAATCATCATCAGCAGCCGCAGGCTCTTTTCGTATTGCTGGCCGAGATCGTTGATGCCCGTGCTGGCAGCAACAAGCTCGGTGGTCTGCTTGGCAATTTCGGCGTCGGTTTCGTTCTGATTTGGCTCGCGATTCGCACGGATCCATTGCAGCAGGCCCAGCCGCACTGACTGCTGCACACTGTGGACAGCGTGCGGGTCCTGAATGCGGATGAGAATATCCAACCAATGTGCGTTGGGGTAGTGCAGTAGCTTGCGGTCAGGGTCCAGTACCGGCTCCTGCGCAAGAGGCACCCATACGCCGGCTGGGTCGCCGGTGTTGCGCTCCCCGAAGAAGCCGGCGGGCGTGAGCCCGATCACCGTGAAGGGATGGCCGGTGAGCAGTACCGTCTTTCCTACCAGAGCGGGGTCGCTATGGAATTTGGTTTCCCAGACGGCGCGGCTCACCACGGCGACGGGCGCGGCGCCCTCGCGATCGTCATCCGGCGTGATGACACGGCCCTGTGCGGCATGCACGCCCAGCAAGGAGAAATAGTTGCCGGAGACGGAACGAATACTGAGCGGCAGGGTCCCCGCGTCTCCCTCCGCGCGAGCCGTTACGGCGATGGCGGCGGAGTCCACCGCAGCGATACCCGCCGTCCCTGGCGTGCCGTCGCGCAGGCTCTGGTAAAGCGAGTAGGAAAACAGCGTCCAGTCGTCCTGCAAGCCGCCGGTCACGCAGCAATCCACACTCCGGCCTGCTTTATAGAGCTGCTCCGGGGCTTCCACTGGAAGTGAACGCAGTAGAACCTGATAAGTGAGTGTAAAGATCGCAGTGGTAGCGCCGATGCCAAGCGCGAGCGTCAGCACTACCGTAACCGTGAACGCCGGCGCGCGGCGCAGCAGACGCAACGCGAAGCGTAGATCCTGCAAAAGCGTGTTCATCCCTAGCTTTCTCCCTTTTGCGAGTGGCACTCTACAGCGTGGTCTTGGAGTTCGAGCGATAGGCTTCTTCTGCCTGCGCCATCAAATGCTGCAGTTCCCCTTCGGCCACCACTTTGCCGTCAAACAGATGCACCTGCCGGTCGGCAAGCGCGGCAAAGCGCGGGTCATGCGTCACCATGCAGATGGTCGCGCCTTCGGCATGCAGGTCGGCTAACAAACGCATAACAGCTTCACCGTTTTTGGAGTCCAGGTTGCCGGTCGGCTCATCCGCCAGCAGGATGCTGGGCGAGCCCGCCAGCGCACGCGCCACGGCGACACGCTGCTGCTGGCCGCCGCTCAACTGCGCTGGATAGTGCCGCAGCCGGTGCGCCATGTTTACGCGTTCCAGCGCCTGCACGACGCGCTGCTTGCGGTCCGCCGCGGACATACCCGAGCGGTAGGTCAACGGTAGCTCTACATTCTCAAACACGGTGAGATCGCCGATCAGGTTGAAGCTCTGAAAGATGAATCCTATTTCCTGGTTGCGAATGCGGGAGCGGTCGGCGAAGTTCAGGTTCGCCACCGCCTTGCCGTTCAGCGTGTACTCGCCTGCAGTCGGAGTATCCAGCAGCCCAAGGATCGAAAGCAGAGTCGACTTGCCGCAGCCTGAAGGTCCGCTCATGGCTACGTACTCGCCCCGTGTGATCGACAAATGAATCCCGCTCAGCGCGTGCGTTTCGATCTCGTCGGTAAAAAAAACTTTCGTCAATCCCTCAATGCCGATCAACGTATCCGATCCCTGTGCCATGTTCCTTCTCCTCGCTTGCCGATTCGGCCCATCTATTCACAAGCCACTGTCATGCCCGTGTGTCACTGTTCCACGCGCACCCGGTCATTGTTGTCCCACTTGCTCATGTCGCTCAGAATCACCGTATCGCCTTGCTGCAGCCCCCCGAGCACCTGGATCGCGTTCACGGAGGCTCGCCCCACCTGCACGGAAACTCGCACCGCGGTGTGCCCGTCCGGCAAGAGCTTGAACAAGCTGACCGTGCTGTTCTCATTGCCCTGCGCAGGTCGGCCTACATAGAGCACATCCACCATTCGGTCGAGATCGATCGTGCCATCCACGCTCAGGTCGGGCCGCGCGCCCTGCGGCAGCGCACCTTCCAGCGCTACATCCACTGTTACGGTGCCGTTCTGCACCGCGGGATCGATGCGCGTGACACGCCCCGTGACCGCTCCGTTGTGGGTGTCGATGGAGGCAGGCTGGCCAATCTGAATGTCGCGCGCTTGTGTTTCTGCGATCTTCAACGACGCCTTCAGCTGGTCCGGCTGAACCACCTTGGCGAGCGTGGTGCCGACTGTGACGTGCTCCCCTACCTGGTGCGGTAGGTCCACCAGCACGCCGTCGATACCGGCCTTCACGCTCAGCGCGTTCCCCTGCTTTTGCTTCAGCGCAAGCAGCGCCTTTGCCTGCTCCACCTTGGTTTGCTGTACCGCCACCTGTGTCTTGATCGCCTGCTGGTTCAGGTCCAGGCGCTTGCGCTCGATGTCATTGCGTGTATTCAGTTCATCGGCCTTGCCGCGCGACTCGTTATACTTCAGGCCGCTGATGACCCCCAGGTCGAGCAGGCTCTTGTCCGTTTGCGCCTGTAACTGCGCCTGCTTTTGATCCTGACTTACGGTCGCGGCCGCCGCACGCTGCGTCATCAGGTCGCTTTGCAGCTTGGCCAGTGTGTTTTGCAGATCGGCTCTGGCCGCTTGCAGCTGCAGCTGCGCGTCCATCAGCTGCTGCTGGGTAGCTGGGTCCACCAGATCCATCACGACGGTATCGGGATGCACCTGGGCGCCGGGCAGCACACGAATCCGCACGACTGTCGCTTCGGTTTCCGCCGGGATCAACCGTATGCGATCCTCGCGCGGCACAAGCGTACCTGGACCGCGCACCTGGCGTAGCAGTGGCCCACGCTTCACTACATCCGTGAATACAGGACCCTCTACAGTGGGTACAGCCGGTTTCAGTCGCAGAAGAACGACGACGACGGCAGCCGCGACCAGCAAGAGAAGTGCTGTGACAACCACGGTGCGTCGCTGTTTTCTTCTTTTCAGGTCAGGACGAACGATATCCATGCGTTTCTCTTTACTGCAATGCGCGTGCCAAGCTCGAAATGAAGCAAAGTCCCAGCATTTTGAGGTCATCCGCTGGTAAGTTCCATTCCGCTTTATACAAACTGTCCGCTCTTGGAACAAAGTGTCCACAGGCGGACACCGGCACTCTGTGGCTCATCCACCATCACGTTTAGGAGCCGCCGGCAAAATGCAAAATGTCGATTACGGCAGCGAATACCGGAATGGCACGAGGCATGCATCAGTCTCGGCGAAACAAGCCCTCAGGGAGGGACCCTCCATGCGATCCGTCATGCAGGACCTGCGTCATGCCTTTCGCCAGCTGCTGAAGCAGCCCGGCTTTACTGCGACCGCCATTCTTTCCCTCACCTGCGGGATCGCAGCCACGACTGCCGTGTTCAGCGTGGTCTGGGCCGTGCTCATGAACCCGTACCCCTATGCGAACTCGGACCGGATGGTCCACCTCGCCCTGGGTGCACTCGATACGCACGGCAGCTACGACGGCTTCGGCACCAACCCCGTGCAGTGGCAGCAGCTCCGCAGCCAGCCGATCGTGGAGGACGCCGTACTCACCGATCAGCGCAATGTCACCCTCACCGGAGGCGATCTGCCGGAAGACGTGCATGCGGAAATGTTTACCACGAATGGTTGGAACTTCTTCGGCGTGCCATCGCTGCTTGGCCGTGGCATCCTACTATCCGACGCCGACGGCGGAAGCGATCCGCAGCCTGTCGCCGTACTCAGCTACAAGTTCTGGCAGCGCCGCTTTGCGGCTGATCCGCAGGTGGTGGGCAGGACAATTGAGCTTGCGAATCAGCCCTACACGATTGTGGGTGTCGCGCAGGCTCGCTTTACCTGGGGCGATGGCGATGTTTACCTACCCATGAAGGTCAATGCTGAGGCCAGCCGTCCCGGAGAAATCGAGATCCGCCTCAAGCCAGGTATCTCCCACCGGACAGCAGAGCAGCTGCTGCAGCCATTGATCACTCAGTTCGCCAAAGACACACCTGCCTACTTTCCGCCTAAGCCGGGACCGCTTCACGTCATCGGCCTGAACGAGCAGTTTGTAAAAGCGCTTGGACCAACTCTCGCGCTTCTCTTCGGCGCCGTTGCACTGCTGTTGGGGATCGGCTGCGGCAATGTTTCCATCCTGCTGCTTGCCCGTGGCGCTTCACGCCGGCACGAGTTTGCCGTTCGTGCAGCCATCGGTGCGTCCCGTGCCCGCATCGTGCGCCAACTCCTCACGGAATCGCTGCTGCTATCCCTTACCGGAACGCTGCTGGGTGTCCTGCTCAGTTACAAGCTTCTGGGCATCATCGTGGCGCTGCTGCCAGAAAACGCCTTTCCACACGAAGCTGCCATTCAGATCAACCTCCCGGTGTTGCTCTTCTGTGCGATGGTCGCCTTGTTGACCGGAATTCTTTTCGGTCTTTCTCCCGCGCTGCAATTGTCTCGTCCTGACGTGCGCGAAGCCATGCAGTCGGGCACGCGGAAGATCGCCGGCAGCGCCACCAGCCGCGCCACGCACCACGCACTCATTGCCGGTCAAATCGCTGTGACTTTGCTGCTGCTCACTACTGCAGGCGCAGCCATCAAGGCATTTCTCAAGCTAGCGCACACCCGGCTTGGCTATGACCCACAAAATGTGATGTCCGTCGGACTTCCGCTCCGTGAAAAGGTCTACAGCAATATCGAGTCAAGGTCCGCCTTCATTGAGGCGCTGCGTAACAAGGTGGCGGAGACCCCAGGCGTTCAGGCCGTGGCCGTGTCGAGCAACGCGACCCCACCTGACAACGGGTTCAAGGTGCCGGTAGATTTCCTGGGCACGCCGGCCACGGGAACGCAAGAGGTTCGCATGAACTTGGTGAGCCCTGAATATTTTGCGCTCCTGCGCATCCCGCTTTCGGGGGGCCGACTATGGACGTTTGCGGAAAACCACAACGCCGCCAAACTGTGCATAATCAACCAGACGCTCGCGCGTAAATACTTTCCTAATGGCGATGCGCTAGGCCATTCCTTGCGGAGCACAGCCATGTTCCGTGCCCGGGGAGAAGCGTCAGTGGTGTTCGCTCCTGGCGCTGACGGCTGGCTGCAAATAGTCGGCATCGTTGAAGACAAACTCGACGCCGGCTTAAACAAGCCCTCCGAGCCGGAAGCGTTCGTGCCGTTCACGCTGGCCGAGGGCACTTGGACGCAACTGCTCGTTCGCACCTCCGGTCCGCCGACCCCGCTGCTGCACAGCATCGGCCAGAGGGTGGCAACCCTTGACAGCAATCAACAGATCAGCGGCGACATCCGCGACCTGCAGCACTGGATTGAGCGCGAACCTGAGTACGCGCAAGGGCAGCTTATCTCTTGGCTTTTCGGTGCTTTTGCCGGACTGGCCCTGCTATTGGCTGGCGTAGGTCTGTACTCCGTGGTCTCCTACACTGTTGTGCAGAGAACGAATGAATTCGGCATACGCATGGCCCTCGGAGCGCTTCGCGTAGACGTGCTGGCGCTCGTTGTTCGCTCCACCGCTATCAGTGTGGGGCTGGGAGCGGGTGCCGGCGTGGTGTTGTCCCTCCTTCTTCTTCGGGTGCTGACCCACGTGGTGGAAGGCGCCCACGGCTCGGACATCCCTGCACTCCTTCTTTCTCTATTGGTTCTTGCATGCGTAGCCCTGCTTGCCAGCGGCATCCCGACACGCCGGGCCACCCTCATCGAGCCGATGGAGGCACTTCGCCGCGAATAGCGATCGAGAACATTCTTCGCGATGGAGCTCGAGTATGGGAGCCAGCGTGAGGTGTCCGTTCTGAGTGCTGAATCCGGTGCCTAGTGCGTTGAATTGATGTCGAGCTTGGCAACGGCCAGCGAGCCGAGGAAAAACTGAGGAAGCTTGACATGGGCGTCTTCCGGAGCGCCGGCTGGGGGTCGGTTGGAAGATCACCTGCATGCGGATTGCGGAATGTGTTTGCGCAGCATGAAGTTTGTGTTATTCATTAGGTCAACCCTGCAGATGAACACCGGCTGAGACACGAACCAACCGATTCGTAGTCGCAGCCCCGCTTCACCGGTGCACACGCGTTGCCTCATGGCGCTGTTCGTTCACCGCTGGCTGTTCTGTCTTCATCGCTCGCGTTCTTGCAAACCACGTTCTTGCAACCACTCAGATGTGTCCGGCGCAGGTGCCGGTTTATCAGCGGCACGTAGAACTGTCCTTACTCGCAGCACTGTTCAATGGTTCGGCTCCTGTGGCCCCGGGTGTTCTCTCGGGGATGCCTTAAGGAGTTCTGTCTCGCGACATAGCGGATTTCTATTGGTCGGAATGGTGCCGCTTTGGGTTACATGAACCCGAAAGCTTCAGCACCTGTAGTCATTTCATTCCCGTTTCTTACGTAGGAGATCTGATGAAGCGATATGTCTCGCAATTTCTCTTCGCAGCTGTAATGGTTATGGGCGTTGTCTCAATTGGCCTATCGGCTGGCGGCTCAGCGCGTGCGCAGAGTGCCGCCTCAGGCACTCTCACCGGCATCGTGACGGATATTACCGGGGCCGTTGTGCCGGGCGCCCTGATTACCCTTTCCGATCCTGCCACAAAAAGCGTGCGTACCACAGTGACGAACCGGGACGGGGCGTATGTAATGCCCGACATCCAGCCCGGAACTTATAACATCTCGGCCAGCAAGGCTGGCTTCTCCAAAGATGAAATCACTGACCAGGTCGTAGCGGTCGGCAGCCAGGCGAATGCAAATTTTAAGATGGCCGTCGGCGCGGAAAACACCATCATCGAGGTCCAGGGCAGCACTACCGATCTACAGACCCTGAACGCCTCCACAGGCGCAACGGTAGATCCGGCTCTTGTTGCGTCGTTGCCGGCGATCAACCGCGACGTCGCCACTTTCGCCACGCTGCAGCCCGGCGTTACACCTGGTGGCATGGTCGCTGGAACGACTGCGGACCAGGCCACCTTTCAGCTCGACGGAGGAAGCAACTCCAGCGACATGGACGGTACCCAGGGCGTGTACACCAATAGCAACGTCGACTCCACCACCGGCGGCTTCATAGGCAGCGCGCCTGGTGGTGTCGTGCCCATGCCGCAAGACAGCGTCGAAGAGTTCAAGGTATCCACAACCGGCCAGACCGCTGACTTCAACAACTCCTCCGGCTCACAGTCCCAGATCGTTACCAAGCGTGGCCGCGACAAGGTACACGGCACCGTTTACGAGTACTATCTGGACAACAACTTCAACGGGAACTCCTGGCAGAACAATTACCCCGGCACCGGATACACGCCCAAGCCCAGCTACCACTACAGCCGCTTCGGCGCGGCTGCCGGTGGTCCAGTCCTTCCCAGCTCTCTCGGCGGCAAGACCTACCTTTTTGCCAACTACGAAGGGTTTCGTTACCCGCTTGCCGCCACCTATGAGCGCGCGATCCCCTCCTACGAGTACCTGCAACTCGGCCAGCTGACCTTCCCGGCCAGTACGACCGGCATTACCTATACGGCCGCCCAACTGACCGCAGCGGATCCCCGCGCTCTTGGCATGAATCCCACTCTCAAAGCGTATTACAACGCGACCCTGCCTCAAGCTCCTGTAAGTGATGCCGGTTCCACGACTTTCAATGGCAAGACTGTCAACGGCACCTTCGACAAGAGTTGCGGCGCCCTCTCCGGCTCCATTTGCGACAGCTATAACATCATCGGATACCGAGCCAACATCCTTACCAAGCAGAGCAGCAATTTCCTGGCCACCCGCCTGGATCATGACTTCGGCCCCAAGTGGCACCTGATGGCCAGCTACCGCTACTACAACTTTCAAAACCTTACCAGCAACCAGGTTGACATCGGGGGCGTGCTTCCCGGTGACACCCTGGGGACACCGGCGGCGGTCGCACCCCGTCCGCAGCAACCCTGGTACTTTGTCGTGGGCATGACGACCAACATCACCCCCACTCTCACGAATGATTTCCACTACAGCTACCTGCGCAACGCTTGGCAATGGAAAGGTGCGGGTGCGCCCCCTCAGATCGCGGGTTCGGGCGGAGCCATCGAGCCGCTTGGGGAAAGCTCAACCAACGTCTTATCGGCCTACAATGTCAACGCTCAGAGCATTCGTACCCGCATCTGGGACGGCAAGGATAACTTCTTCTGCGACGACCTCAATCTGCTTAAGGGCAATCACTTCCTTCAGTTCGGCGGCCAATTCCAGCACAACTACGACTACCATCAGCGCACCGACAACGGAGCCAGCATTAACTACACGCCCACGTATCAGCTTGGCGATACCGGCGGAGGCGGTAACATCTCCTATTCCACTGCGGGACTTGGAAGTGTGGGCGGCGGCACCCTCGCCTATGCCCGGATTCTCGATACCTACTACGGCCTGGTCACCGACACCCAGGTAGCCAACACCTACTCGAACAACAACGGCACCCTCACGCTTAATGCCCCCGCCACACCCTTTGGAGCGCACAGCACCATCCCCTACTACAACGCCTATGTCACGGACACTTGGCACGTCAAACCCAGCCTCACCATCAATGCCGGCTTGAGCTACGCCCTGGAAATGCCCCCCACGGAAAGGGATGGAAACCAGGTCATGTTCACCGACATCAGTGGCAACGCCATCCACGTGCAGGATTACCTCGCGGCCCAGAAGGCGGCATCACTCCAGGGACAGGTCTACAACCCAGAGATCGGCTTTGCTCTGATCAAGAACGTCGGCGGCGGCCGCAAGTATCCATACGACCCCTTCTATGGAGGTGTCAGCCCTCGAGTTTCGCTCGCCTGGAATCCTAAGCCCACCAGCGCACGCTTCAAGCAGCTCTTCGGGGAAGGCGGCCAGACGGTCTTCCGTATAGGATATGGCCGTCTGTACGGCCGCCTCAATGGCGATGTGGAGGTTCTTAACCCGCTGCTCAGTCCCGGTCTCGTGCTGGCCACGCAGTGCAAGTACCTGCAGTCAGCCGCGAAAGGATCAGGAGCGTGCACCCAGACCAATTACAACGACACCACCGCCTTTCGCTATGGCACTGACGGACTCTCTCCGGCTACAGCCAACGCAACGTTGCCCACCACGCTTGCTCAGCCATATCATCCTGGCTTCGATGGTCCCAGTGTGCAACTCGCGTCGCCGGTCGACCCAGGCCTTCGTCCCAACGACGTCGATAGCTTTAACTTCTCCATCCAGCGCCAGATCAACCGCCGCATGCAGGTTGAAGTCGGCTTCATCGGCCGCCTGATCCACAACGAATACATCCAGCTCAACCCCAACCAGATTCCTTACAACATGACGCTTCAAGGCCAATCGTTTGTCTCCGCCTACGATGCAATCGAGAACGCCTTTGGCTGTACCACCTCTTCAAGCTTATGCTCCGTAACCACCGCAGCTGCTATCAGAAAAACCAATCCCGTCTACCCCGTCGTCGCCATGCAACCCTTCTTTGAAGCTGCCCTGGGCATGCCCGGTTCGACCTACTGCACAGGCTACGCCAACTGCACGGCCGCGGTCATCGCCAAGCAGGCATCCAAGTTTGGCGCACAGCAGGTGTTCGCCCTCTGGCAGGCGCTGGACAACAACACCACGGGCACCGGCGGTACGGGCTTTACCTTCGTACGCAGCCTTATGGGCACGGCCACTTCCAACACCACCTACGGTTCGGCCGGTCAGGTCACGACCGGTGTCAGCATGGGGACCAATGCCGGCTACAGCAACTACAACGGCGGGTATGTTTCGTTTCGGGCTAGCGGCTTCCGCGGCCTCACCGTCCAGGAGAACCTTACCTTCAGCAAGGCACTTGGGTTAGGCGCGTATAACCAATCCACTAGCTCCATCGCCGCGGAAGACAACTACAACCTGCGCCAGCAATACGGCGTGCAGGGCTTTGATCAGCGCGTGATCTTTAACACCTTTGTCGTATACCAGACACCCTGGTATAGAACCCAGAGCGGCATCGTGGGGCGTCTGCTCGGCGGCTACACGCTTTCGCCCGTCATTACCGCCGGCACCGGACAGCCCATCACGTGCACTACCAACAACAATGGCCAGAACTTCGGCGGCGAGGATGGAGCGAACTTTACTGACAGTGAGAGCTGCATCTTCACTCTTCCACAAACCGGAACCGGTCACACCACCCGCGGCATTACCGGGGGTGTGGATCCGTATGGGGTCTCTGTAGGAACGAACCCAAAGGGAACCGCATACTCCGCCGCGGTGAACTACTTCTCCAACCCCGTTCAGGCTTTCGACGGCTCCCGTCCTCCGATCCTCGGGATTGATCAGCGCGACGGTGGCTCCGGCCCACTGCAAGGCCTT
The DNA here is from genome assembly GCA_964246235.1 of uncultured Acidobacteriaceae bacterium. Lineage (GTDB taxonomy): Bacteria > Acidobacteriota > Terriglobia > Terriglobales > Acidobacteriaceae > Granulicella. The sequence goes on along the minus strand of CAXTPR010000056.1, from coordinate 6,370 downwards.
GGTTACGTCAACATGGACTTCAGCATCAAGAAGGATCTCAGGATCTTTGAGAAGTACAGCATCGAGCTCTCGGGTGTCTTCAATAACGTTCTCAACCACCTCGACTTCGCCAACCCCAGCTTGAGTTTGCAGAGCTCCACCAACTGGGGTACTACGAAGACGCAGGGCAACAGCCCAAGGAAGATTCAGATGGGTGCTCGAATCAATTTTTAGGTGAACTCTCCATTGGGAGGCGCAGCACGGCTCGGGGAGAAGTCTGAGCCAGCTGCTTCCGCGACATGAGAACCATTTCCATGTAGTCGCTTCGACCACTGGAGGTCTCCAGATCAAGAGTGCAGAGGATCCAGAAACCAGATCAGTTAGCGTCCGTACCTACGCTGAAATTGCGAGCATCTGGACGGTCGTTCATGAACGACCGGCAGAGCTTTTGCATGTCAGTCGGCAGTCTGCGGAATCGCAGAGGGAAGGGAACTCGTGTCGCCTAGGATGAAACTGTTTTGTTGTGGCCTCGTCCTCGCAGGTTTGATGTGGGCCGGCCCAGCCAACAGCCAGCAGGCTGTGCCGCTTAACGAGCCTGCTGTGGCGAAGGCGCTGCAGGCGGCGCAGGCCAATGAACCGCACCTTATTGAGGAACAGATTCGCATCTGTCAGATTCCGGCGCCATCATTCCATGAAGACGCCCGGGGTGCGGAACTGGAGAAGCTATTTAAGACAGCTGGCTTGCAGGACGTTCGTATTGATCATGCGGGAAACGTGCTGGGTGACCGGCCTGGCGCTGCGCTTCATCCGCGCCTGGTGATGGCGGCGCATCTGGACACCGTATTTCCGCCGGAGACGGACGTGCGCGTGACACGCACCGGCAATCTGCTCAAAGGACCGGGAATCGGGGATGACTGCCGCGGGCTGGTGGCACTCTTGGGTGTCATCAAGGCGATGAGCGATGCAGATATCAAAACTCACGGGAGCATCACCTTCGTTGCGAACGTGGGTGAAGAAGGACTTGGCGATCTTCGTGGCACGAAGGAGCTGTTCGGTACGACACTGAAGAACCAGATCGATAATTTCATTTCCATCGAACCCGGCGAGCCCAATCGACTTACGACCGGCGGCGTGGGCAGCTATCGCTACAAGGTAACCTATACGGGTCCGGGTGGCCACAGCTATGGAGCTTTCGGCATTGCGAACCCTATTCATGCGATCGGCCGCGCGGTCGCGCATATCGCTGACCTGCAGGTGCCTACGGCTCCGAAGTCAACGTTCAACGTCGGAAGGATCGGCGGCGGCACGTCCGTGAACAGCATTCCGTTCGAGGCGTGGTTTGAGTTCGACGAGCGTTCGCCGGATACGGGTTCACTGGACGCACTGGACGCTAAGTTCAAGGCTGCAGTACAGGCGGGGCTCGACGAGGAAAACACCCGCTGGAAGAACAACGGGAAGCTCAGCATGAAGCTGGAGTCGCTGGGCGTGCGCCCTGCTGGCCAGACCGATGCGAATTCCGACATCGTGAAGATTGCGGCATCGGCAATCAAGGAACTGAATCTGGGTGAACCCATTTATAACGCGAGTTCCTCTGACTCCAACGTTCCCATGCATCTGGGAATTCCAGCGATCACCATCGGCGGTGGCGGCAAGGACAAAGGCGCACACTCGTTGGAAGAAACGGACGATGTTACGGATTCCTACAAAGGCGTGCAGAACGCGCTTGTGATCGCGGTGTCGCTTGTGCAGTAATGCGCAGAAGCGAGCAGCTTCGGGCCGAACGCGGTCGGATGTGCTCAGGGTGAGATCCTGCCGGGGACTGCTTTGGACGGAGCCGCCTTCGCAGGTTTCTTGTCTTCCACGTTTGCACCTGTTAGTTCGTGAGGCTGTTGAACAGTAGTTTGAAGGGGCCGTAGGTTTGGGCACGATGCTGGGCGCGGAAGCCGATGAGGACAACTTTGCCCAGTCCCATTTCTGCCGAGATCATGGCTGCCTTGCCCGTGATATTGCCTTCTCCGACAAGCCAGCCGCTTTCAAGGATGTCGCGATTCTCATAGGAAGCGATGACCGAGTACTTCTCGTTGGCGGAACTTGGCATGATCTGGAAGACGGGATCGCCTGAGAGGTAGAGCGCAAGGCTTTTCGTTGGCATGCCGTATGCCATGGGGTTTGTGTTGTCGACGCTGATCTTCAGTGTCGAGCCGGGGCACCAGAACTGCTTGTTCGTGGTATCGGCCAGAACGTTGCGGGCGCGTACACCCAGCTTGTCCATCGCGAAGCCGCTAGCCGTGCCGAGGGTCACAATCGTGCCGCCCTTCCGGATGAAAGACTTGAGTGCGGCTACGCCCGTCTCGCCGAATCCGGTGCGAAACTCAGGCGGTGTGATGTCGTTGTCACGGCCTCCAAAACCGAATTCGCCACCACCGCCGCCGCCGCGGCGGCCGCCACCGCAAGCCGGAGCTTCGCCGGTGAGCGTGGCCGTGGAGTCGTCCGGAAGACGATAACGTCGTAGTTGGAGTTGAGGTCGCCCTTCTTGATCTCCGGGTCGAAGAGGCTCTTGTAGCTATGCATTAATGCGATCCCGCGCTCGAACGGTGTCCGGGTGCCCGCAGCGCAGGAGAGTCGGGAACGACACGCTGCCGAGTCGCTCGACAGACTTCATGTCTCCACCCTCGGCGCCATGATGATGGTGCTCTTGCGCTGGCAGGCTGGTGATTGTGAGCACGAGTGCGGACGCAGGAACACCCGTGAAGTTACGTTGAGGAAGAAAGCGCATACCCGGCAGCATACTCCAGCACTGCGGTCGCAACTCTGCCAAAACTGAACCCGTCAGCACCTCACGCATGTGTTCGGACTTGAGTCCTGCGAAACACGCATATGTTGACTGATGCCCGCAAGCCAGACATGATTTGCGCCGCTGGTGATTCAGAGTCGGCAGCCGACACTCCTGGAAGCTACCGAACAAACTCTTCCCAGCGCCGCCGGTCATCCGCAGCAGCTATCCACAAGTAACCGGCGGCGCGCCTCCTCAAGAACTTGGCCGCCCGAATCCGCTCGTCAAATCCGCGAGGGCAGCCGGGGAGCCGACCCCTGCTCCCGAACCGGATTGCCCGAAGACAAAGCGAAATGCAGTTTGGGGAGTTGGGGGTAAATAAGTGATGGGTAAGGATTTGCTTTCTGGATTCAGACCGGCGCCGAATTGGGCGCCGCCGTTTGCCACCCTCGGCTACGCCGACTTTATTTGTCAATGCGCAGGGGACATGGCTTTTGGAATGCAAGTGAGATATGTTTGTTTGATGGTCGAGGTGCCCTGATAGAGCTTGACGTATGCGTCCCAACCCGCATTGTGCGTCGGCTCTGCTTGAGTAGTTGAACCGTAGTAGTGGTATGTAAGAATCTCCTTGTCGGAGATCACGAACTTATTGGCCGCGGGGTCGCGGACGAAAACAGGGCTCTGAAAAATGATGTCCTTGTATCCATGGGAAGCATACCAGGCTTGGTGAGCGGCTACGGCTGCCTTGAACTTGTCTGCACTGCCTTCGGGGGTGATTTCCGAGAGGCGGATGATAGCGAGTGTGCCATCGCATGGTGGCCCGCTTGGAGTTGCGTTTTGGGCGACCGCTGCGCCCGGTAGAGACATTGCGACCAATGCGAGGAGAGTTGCAACGAAGCGCATAAAGACTCCTTTAACTGCTTTCCGGCATAGAAAAGACTTTAGGGGCCCAATGTGTCCACAACTCTAACACCGACACCGCGCAAGCAGCAGATATGTTGCCTCCGGGCGTCCGCTACGCCGATGATTATGTACTCCTTGATTAAATTCCTTCCATAGGCCGACATATCGGTACGAACCGGGTGCGGGCGTTGGCGAGCCAGTCGATCTGCCTGCCAAGGGAATCAGTAGAAAACAAATTGCATTCCGTTGACTTCACCGCACGTATTGCTGGATAGCGATTCGAGAGCGGGGTGCACAGAATATGATCCGAAGCGTTTGCCACTTCAGGTTCCGCGTCACGGTACTTCGCACTGCGGCTACAGCTCTAGCTCTTTCGGCACTGCTTTCGATGATGACTGGAGCGGCGGGACGTGCGCAGCTTGCGGCTAAGGCTGAACCGGCTAAGGCGATGGTGAACGATGCTGACCCGGATTGGGAGGTCGCAACGGTTAGGCCGAGCGATCCAAATGACGAGAACCAGACGATCCGAATGCGCGGGCGGCACCTTGTGATCCAAAAACAAACAAAGAGCTCGAACCATCCCGGCATCCTGGTGAATCAGCAGCAGGTCCGTGGCAGCGAGGGCTACCGGACGCTGGAGTTCACGAACACGTCTGCAGGACCTGACAAGGATGATGTTGGAATACGTGGACCTCCCGCTGGTTGATCAAACGCGGCTGAAGGGGCAATATGATTTCAACTTGAAGTACACCTACGACGAGGCGCGCGCACCAACCGACAGTCCCATTCCACCCAGCCTGTTTACGGCGATCCAGGAGCAGGCTGGATTGAAGCTGGAGCCGGTGAAAGCACTGGCGGATGTGATCGTGATCGACCATATCGAACGGCCTAGTGCGAACTGACCAGACTTAAGATATGCCAGTCTTCTTCCCTTGCGCTCCGCCGAACAAACTCTTCTTAGCGCCGCCGGTTATCGACAGTATCGCGAGATGGTCACAGTCGATCCCGAGTGCCAACGGCTGCGGCGCTCGTTCGAGAGACCGGTTGCTTTCATTCGCTATGAGCGTCTCTTTCTTGAACCTGTGAAACGGCCATGAGTACGAGTGCGTTAGGGCCATTAGCCTCAGAACCCGCACTTGTTTCGCAGCGTCCGCATTATCGTTGTGCTAATTCCATATCCAGTCCGCTTCGTCGCGTGTGAAGTGCAGGGTGACGCTGCCGGAGAGTGCGGTCCGGTTGCGGAGCGGTGCCGGGCGCGGTGTGCATGCGAAGGCGGCGGAGGCCGTTCGGTCCGGGGCCGGCGGGTACAACGATGAGGGTAAAGTCCTCGCCACGAAGAGTAATGGCGGTTCCGGAGTGCGATTCGCGCAAGCCGAGCTGATGCGCGAAAGTGAGCAGCTCCGCGCGGCCGGTGTCGTCAAGAGCGAACGTGGCTTCGAAGATGTCGGCAAAGACCGGGCGGTCGACCGGAGAAAGCGTTGTGCGCGCACGGCGGAGCGCCCCGGCCCGGGTGATGTCGGCAGGGCAGTTCGCGAGTAGCTTGCAGTCGCCGTTTTGCGGCTCCCACTGGCGGAGGTATTCGGGGTCATACTCCATAAGCCAGAGCGAGAAGGGCGCGCCATCCTTTTCAGTCGCAGGGGCAATAAGCGTGAACCATGGAATCTGACGGCCGTCATAGGTTTTTTTGATAGCCATCGGCGGCGACAGTGAGCCTTTGTTCGCGGCGGCTAGAGCCGCGACAGCGCCGGACTGCTCGACGCCGAAGCCGATGCCGAACGAACCGAGGCCGGACACAGGCGTGTTTGCCACGTCGAAGAGCTCAATGTAGGTGTGATCGCCGAAGAAGTACAGGCCGGCATAAGTCATGTCAGTGCGCGCGGTGGTGTGGACAGTGCTCGGCGCGAAGCGCTGACGCAAAGTTGTCCTCAGCGAGAGCCTTGAAGGTTGTCGAGTCGAGCACCGTGTAAAGGTGGTTGAGAATCGTGGGCGCTGGGGCTTGTTTCGCGCAAATGGACCTACTGCGAGCAGGAGGAAGCCGCAAGCCGCGAGACTTCGTCTCATGTCTCACCTCCGCGCAAAGTATAAACAAGGTTTCCGGGTTGCGGTGCCTTGTCTCAAACAACGACTGCGGAGCCGATTGCAGGTCTCGTGCCGCAGGTCGTCCGCGCATCGCTCCCAGAGTCCCGGCGGCGCGGCCCTCAATAAGTTGGCCCGTCCAATGTCCGCGTGGCCAATCAGCGAGGGAAGCCAGGGGCCGACCCCCTACTCCCGAACCGCATGCGGCCGGTTCGGAAAATGCTCAGCTCTGGCACTGCGGCCACAAAATATAGTGGGGGAAGAACTTGGTTTCTGTCTCTATCCGGCGCCGAACGAGAGAGTTGAGGGCGGCGCCGTTCTGCCTCCCTCGCCAACGCCGACGATTCTGATTTCTCTTGTTTCGGATTGCTTCCGATGCGCCGACATATCGGTACTAATCGTAGTTTCTGAAACCGCCGTTTCCGGGGAACTATCGTTTAGCAATCGTTGCCCGTCTTCATTCCCGAAGTAAGCAAGCTTGCCGGGAGGCATTGGCTTGCCCGATCTTTTGTGCCGTTGGATGAGTTAGTGTAGCGCAGCTATTTTTGAGTTCAAGCAGCCCCCGAGTCGAAGTCAGCCACGCCTCGGGTGCCGGTGGTCTGTAGCCCAGCGAGGAGTGTGGCCTGACGGTGTTGTAGT
>CAXTPR010000055.1:0-19902 GCA_964246235.1 uncultured Acidobacteriaceae bacterium | reverse complement strand
GTTCTGATCTGGGTGCTGGCGGTGGCATTTCTGCTGGTGAGCTGGCAGTTCGTGTCCAAGAACATGAGCCCGGCGAAGGAAAAGCAGATCACCCTTTCCGAGCTGCAGGGTCAGGCGGAAGCGGGCAAGATTCAGGACGTCACGATCAACGGCACGGCGGCGAACGGCACCTTCAAGGATGGCGTGAAGTTCAACACCACGGTTCCGCCCATGTATCCGGACCTGTACAAGGACCTGATCAGCCACGGCGTGAACGTGAGCCAGAAAGACCCGAACGGAAACCAGTGGCTGGGCTGGCTGCTGCAGCTAGCGCCGATCGCGATCATTCTCGCGCTGTTCCTGTTCATGATGCGGCAGATGCAGTCGGGCGGGAACAAGGCGCTGAGCTTCGGCAAGAACCGCGCGCGTTTGCTGAGCATGCAGCAGAAGAAGATCACGTTCAAGGACGTGGCCGGTGTCGATGAAGCCAAGGAAGAACTCAAGGAAATCATCGAGTTCCTGCGCGAGGCGCAGAAGTTTCAGCGCCTGGGCGGGCGCATTCCCAAGGGCGTGTTGATGGTTGGACCTCCGGGCACCGGCAAGACCCTGCTGGCGCGCGCTGTAGCCGGTGAAGCCAACGTGCCGTTCTTCTCGATCTCCGGCTCGGACTTTGTGGAGATGTTCGTGGGCGTGGGCGCGAGCCGCGTGCGCGACCTCTTCGAACAGGGCAAGAAGAACGCGCCGTGCATCATCTTCATCGATGAGATCGACGCCGTCGGACGGCATCGCGGTGCGGGTCTGGGTGGCGGACACGATGAGCGCGAGCAGACCCTGAATCAGCTTCTGGTAGAGATGGACGGCTTCGAGAGCAACGATGGCGTGATCCTGATCGCCGCGACCAACCGGCCGGACGTGCTGGATCCGGCGCTGCTGCGTCCGGGCCGCTTCGACCGGCGTGTAGTGGTGGATCGTCCGGATATTCGCGGGCGCGAAGAGGTGCTGCGGGTGCACTCCAAGAAAGTGCCCATGGCCGAAGACGTAAACCTCAACGTGCTGGCGCGCGGGACACCGGGCTTCAGCGGCGCGGATTTGGCCAACATGGTGAACGAAGCGGCTTTGACGGCAGCGCGGTTCAACCGCAAGGCCGTGCACATGTACGACTTCGAGATCGCCAAAGACAAGGTGCTGATGGGCGCGGAGCGCAAGAGCATGATGCGTTCCCCCGACGAGCTGAAGATCACGGCGTATCACGAAGCCGGGCACACGCTGGTGGCTGCACTGCGAGATCATTCCGATCCGCTGCACAAGGTGACGATCATCCCGCGCGGCATGGCGCTGGGCGTGACCGTGTACCTGCCGGAAGAAGATCAGCACACCGTGACCAAGGATTATCTGGAAACACGGCTGGCGATGATGATGGGCGGCCGCTGCGCGGAGGAGATCTTCCTGAAGAAGATGACGACCGGCGCGGGCAACGACATCGAGCGGTCTACCGAACTGGCGCGCCGCATGGTGTGCGAGTACGGCATGAGCAAGCTCGGACCCATGACCTTCGGCAAGAAGGAGCAGGAAGTGTTTCTGGGCCGCGAGATCGGGCAGTCGAGGGACTTCTCAGACGATACCGCCAAGCAGATCGACGCGGAGGTTCGCAGCTTCGTGGATGCGGCGTACGCTTCGGCGTATCAACTGCTGGAACAGAACCACGACATCATGCACCGCATGGCGGAAGCCCTGCTGGAGCGCGAAACCCTGGATGCGAGTGAGATCGCGCTCATCATCGCTGGGAAAGAGCTGCCGCCGATGAAGTCGGCCCTGGCGCATGCGGAGCCCGGATCGGACGATACGCAAAAGGTACTCAAGCCGGAAGCCGGCCGCAAGACCGGGTTTGGCGAAGGTCACGCGCAGGCGTAACGACAAAGCAGACGTGCAAAGAGGGCAGCCTGCGGGCTGCCCTCTTTGCGTTCGTGCCCTCCCCACTGACGTATTCCATGCAAAATCTGAAACGGAGCCACCTAGCTTTGGACCCACTTGCGCGCATAGCGATGACGGCAGGGTTCGAGACGTGCAAGGGCGCCTTACTAGCGGATGCGTTTGTCAAGGGGAGCCCCCGAGGCCGAAACGCCGTGAGTGGGAGAGAGCTCACCTCTGCCGCGCGTCCGGTCAGGATTTCGACGTCTCGTTGGGACTCTTCTCCGCGGGCTTGACGGTGTTGCGGATGACCATGATCTTGTTCAGCATGTCGAACCAGAAGGGTGCGCCCAGCGAAAGCGCCGCTGCGGTGATGCACCAGCCGACAAGCATAAGAAGCAGGTGCAACCACGCATTTCTTGTAGGCGCTTGAAACGCGGCCAGGTATTGAGAAAAAGGATGCTGCCAACCTATCGGCAGCATCGAGTTCTGACTGACGGTGTCGAACGTGTTGACTGTAGCCTCCAGCCCTTTCCGCATGCGCTCCACGTCGAAGGACCTATCCGCCGCAGGGGCCACGCTCGTCGATGCGGATGCGAAATCCGGATGGTTCTTGATATAGGTATCGGCGGCGTTGGTCAGCCCCTGGCGCGCGTCGTGATCGAACCAGAGGGTACGCGCCACGTGAACGGAGTCGACGTTGAAGAACATGGCGATGAACAGGCCCAGCACCAGCAGAATGCGCTGCGTGTAGCGCTTGTACCAGCCCGAAGTGCGGTCCATGGCGTCGTTGTACCAATTCTCCAGGTTGGCCTGGAACTTGTCGGCCCGGCCGCCTGCGTCGATCAAGAGGGCATGCAGAGCTTCAATCGCCTTGTTCTCGTAGACCGAAACCTTCTGCGCGATGGTCTCGGGAGGAAGGCCCGCCTTTTCCCCGGCCTCCCGGGCCGTGTCGAGAGCCACCTGATTGCGGCGCTTCAATTCGAGAAGATGAGCTTCGATGGTGCGCAGCGAGTCCCAATGCTGCTTGTCGTCGTTGAGCAGATCGGTGAGAGCCAATGAAAAAGTGCGGGCAGGGATGTAAGCCGGGAGCAGCAGGTCGTTGGGTCTGGCGTCATAGCCTGGCGGCATGATGCCCAAGAGAGTACGCAGGGCGTGGCGAATGCCGAGCTGAAATTTCTGGAGGTGGGTCGGCTGGCCCGACGCCTTTCCTTTGGAGTCATGCGCAGGATCCTGGTAGAGCCCGCGCACCAGCCCGTGCTCGTACAGAGCTTCCACGAAGGACTTGCCGGGCGTGCCATCTTCCGCGATGTGGAGCGAATCGCCGGAGAACAGGCTGTGAAGTCCGCGCTCCAGGTTGGCGGCGCGCGCCTGAGTGATGGTGGCCAGAATCTCCTGCAGCACGGACGCGATGAGGCTCAGCAGCAGATAGATGAACACCATGCCGATGGCGAGGTCAAGAATGGGCGATCCGAGCATGGACGAACCTGCTAAGAAGGGACGCGCTTCGGGATGCAGCGGGGGCCGTGCCTGATGGTAGGGCGCGGAGCTGGGTGTGTCAATGCGGAGTGTTTCTGCGTGGAGCCAGGGAGCGTCTCTTGCGTTGCGTAGACCGAACCATCAAAGATGGCCTCGATAAGTGGGGACGCGCCGGGTGAAATACAAGGACCTCTCCACTACGCGAGACGATGAAGCTGTCCCGCTTCGGTCGAGATGACGATCGCACGCGGTGTGCGACGAGCGACGGTGTGTGAAAACAAGCAGCGCTGCCTGATGTAGCAGGACGCGCTGAAGCTCAATGCGACCCGCGTTGGACGGAAGGGTAAGCTGGAGGGATGAAGGAACGGATGTCGCGCTGGGGTGTCGTGGGCCGTGCGGTGCTGTTGTTGGGAGCTGCGGTGGCCTTCGACATGGCGAGGGCGCAGGGACAGGCGGCGATGAAGGCGGTGAAGACGCCGACGAGAGCCGACCTGCTCTTAGGGCAGTATGGGCCGTATCGCGCCAACAACGACCTGCTGAGCTATGCGCTGCAACTGCGTGTGGATCCCGAGGCAAAGACGATTCGCGGCGTGAACACGATCCGCTTCCGTATGTTGGCAGACGGGAAGCGCATTCAGATCGACCTGACGCCGGCGCTGCAGATCGATGGGATCACGGTGGCGGAGGGCATGCCGAACCAAGTGCTGGGCAAGGGTGCTGCGCTGCGGTACACGCGCGAGGAGCGCAGCATATTCGTCGATTTTCCCGAGGTGCTGCGCAAAGGCCAGACCTACGCGATCGCTTTTGCGTACTCCGGTCAGCCGGTGACGCAGGGCCGTTTTGGTTGCTTCAGCTTCGCCAGGGATAAGGCCGGCAAGCCATGGATCACGACGGCCTGCGAGGAAGAAGGCCCGAGCATCTGGTGGCCCAACAAGGACCAGTGGCGTGACGAGCCGCAGGATGGCATGACGTTCCAGATCCAGGTGCCGAACGGGTTGATGGATGTATCCAATGGGCGTCTCGAAGGAAGCAGGGACCTGGGCGATGGGTATACCGAATGGGACTGGCGAGTGCACTACCCGATCAACAACTACGACGTCTCGCTGAACATCGGCGAGTACCAGCACTTCACGCTGCCGAACGTGGGCGCGACAACGCTGGACTTTTATGTGCTGCCGGAAAACCTGGAGAAAGCGAAGGTCCAATTCCAGCAGGCTCCGGAGATGCTGCGCGCCTATGAGCACTACTTCGGCGAGTATCCGTGGGTGAAGGATGGCTACAAACTCATCGACGTGCCGTACACGGGCATGGAGCACCAGTCGGCGGTGACCTACGGCAACCTTTATGAGAATGGCTATTACAGGCGCGACTGGACCGGAGTGGGCATCAGCCCGCGATTCGACTTCATCATCATCCATGAGAGCGGCCATGAGTGGTTCGGCAACTCGGTCAGCGCGGCGGACAAGAGCGACATGTGGATCCATGAGGGATGGACAACGTACATGGAGGCGCTGTACGTGGAGTACCGCTGGGGCAAGGCGGATGCCTTGCGCTATTTAGACGGGATGAAGCCGAAGATCTACAACCAGGCGCCAATCCTCACGGCGCGCGAAACGAATGCTGAGCCGCCACGGGACCAATACTTCAAGGGCGCGCTGATGATCAATACACTGCGCACTTTGCTCGGTGACGATGCGAAGTGGTTCGCCGACCTGCATGACTTTTACCAGCGGTTTAAATACCAGAACATCATGACCGAGGATTTGGTGGCGTGGTGGTCGCAGCGGACGGGCATGGACCTGAAGCCGTTCTTCGACGAGTACCTGCGGCATGCGAAGCTGCCCACGCTGGAGCTGTTGTTCGATCCTTCGCAACGGACGGTGCAGTACCGCTGGGACGCGGAGGAGGCTGGATTCGCGATGCCGGTCAGGGCGGGAGCGTCGGGAAACCTGGTGGTGATGACGCCTTCGGCTACGGACTGGAAGTCGATGCCGTGGACGGGTAAGCCGGACGAGTTCACGGTGCCAGTGGATCTGTACTACGTGGACGTGAAGCGGGAGATTGCGCCGAAGCCGGCAGCGTGAGCACGGCGATAGCCGGAAGACGGCACGCGTTAGCATGGGAGCGATGCGAAGGTTCGTGCTGGTCTTGTTGTGCGCCACGGGTTGCGGATACCACCAGGTTGGCTCGGTGATGCAGACTCCGGCGGCGGTTCGGACGCTGGCGGTGCCCATTTTCCAGAGCAAGGTGCAGGCCTACAGGACCGAGACGGTGTTTACGCAGGCGGTGGTGCAGGAGCTGAACACGCGCACGAAGTATCGCGTGATGACGAGCAGCGGCGATGGCACGTTCACGGGCGCCGGCGCGGATACAGACGCGACGCTGCGGGGAACGATCCTGACCGAGACCGTGGCGCCGCTGACGTACGATCCGGCCAGCGGACAGACCTCGAGCTACCTGATTACGGTGACGGCGCAGGTGGTGATGACGGCGCACGACGGGGCGGTGCTGTATCGCAACGATGCGTTTGCGTGGCGGGAGCAGTACCAGTCGACGCAGGACCTGAACGGTTTCGTGCAGGAGGATTCGGCGGCGGTGCGGCGCATGGCGCGCGACTTTGGGCAGGCGCTGGTGAGCGAGTTGCTTGAGGGTCTGCGGTGAGCGGCAGGGTGCAGGATGGCTTTCAGGATGCGGCGGGGTTGCGGAGCTTTGCGGCGGCGCAACGGTTCGTCGCGGAGGTGAGCGGCGAAGCACGCAAGCCAGGCTATGTGCTGCTGGGCGACGAGGCGTTTTTGCAGGACATGTGCAGGCGCGGCGCGGCGGAGGCACTCGTGCCGGAGGAGCTGCGGGGCTTCTGCCTGTATGACCTGGACCTTGCGGGGACGGCGATCTTTGACGTGCTGGACAGGGCGCAGACGCCGTCGTTGATGGCCCCGTTTCAGGTGTTCTTTGTGCGCAACCTGAAGGCGCTGTATGGGCGCGGGGCGAGGAAGGAAGAGTTCGCCGCGCTTCAGGCCTACGCGCGGCGGCCGAATCCGCAGGCCTTGCTGGTGTTCGTTGCCGACCACATTAAGCTGCCGCAGGACCTGCGGGCTATGGACATCACGGACAAGGAGCGCGCGGAGCGAATCCGCGAAACGCTGGGAGACTGGTGCGGCGTGGTGGAGCTGCAACGCGTGAGCGCGGACGACGCGGCCCGCTGGGCGATGCGGCGCGCGGAAGCGAGGGGCGTGCCGATGGACGAGTCTGCGGCGCACGAACTGGTGGATGCGCTGGGTGTAGACATGCTCGCTGTGGCGAACGAGACGGACAAGCTGGTGCTGTTTGCAACGGCGCCCGGAAGCAGCGAGTCAGCGGGCATCGGCGTGGCCGAGGTGGAGCAGATGGTGGCGGCGGCAAAGCAGCGAAACGTGTTTGAGCTGACGGACGCGCTCAGCGCCAAGGATGCGCCGCGCGCGCTGGCGCTGCTGGGTGGATTGCTGAATGCAAGCGATGGCGAGGACGCGGCCATCGGACATGTGTTTACGCTGGCGAAAACATTTCGTCAGATGCTGGTGCTGCATGAGAAGCAGGTGCGTGACCAGCGGGGTATGTGGGCGGTGCTGTGGCCGGGGTTCCGTGTGGCACCGTTTGCGGCGGACGCTTTGATCGCGCAGGCGAGACGCTACCGGAACCGCGTGGAGCTCGTGCAGAGCCTGCGCTGGATCGCCAAGGCGGACCTGGAGCTGCGGTCCAGTCCGCCAAGTAAGCGGCTCGTCATGGAACGGCTTGTGATGAGACTGTGCGGCGCGGGAAAAGGCGAAGAGCAGGAGTGGATGGCGGCCGTGTAGCCGGCGCTTGCACACTGCTGGCCGCCAGACGTCGCGAGTGGTTGCTTGCGAAATCTGGCGGCGGCGCTTCTATCCGGCTACTGCAAGCCCGGGGTGGGTCCGGCCGTGGTCTGAACACCGATGGCGTCGCCAGAAACGATGAGCTCCACCCGGCGGTTCTGTGCGCGTCCTTTGGCGTTGCTGTTGTCCGCGACGGGGTCACTCTTGCCGTACCCTGCGGCAGTGACATTGCCGGGAGGCACGCCGTGGCCGGTGAGGAAGTCACTCACCGCGCGGGAGCGGTTCTCGCTGAGGGTCTGGTTAAGCTGATCACTGCCGGTGTTGTCGGTGTAGCCTTCCACCTGAACCTTCAAGCCCTGGTACAGGTTAAGGATGGTGGCCACCTGAGCCAGGCTGATCTGCGTGTTCTGCTTGAGGGTGTACTTGCCGGTGTCGAAGAGGACGTCGTTGAGGTTGACCATCAGGCCGCGCGGGGTTTCTGTGGTCTGAAGTACAGCATTGAGCTGAGCAAGGAGCTTGGCGCGAATCGCCGCAACGCTATTCTGGGCGTCCTGAGCCTGACGCTGAGCCTCGGCAGCCTGCGCCTGCGCGGTGGCTGCGGCCGCATCTGCCTGAGCCTTCTGGGCTTCCGCCTGCGCGCGGGCAGCGGCGGCGCGATCGGCATCGGCTTGAGCTTGAGCGGCTTGCAACTGCGACTGGACAGCCTGTTGCTGGGCCGCTGCGGCCTGCTGCTGCGAGGCGAGCGCCTGCTGCTCGGCGGCAGCCTTGGCGTCACGCGCCTGCTGTTCGCGCTCGGCCTGCTGCTTGCGCAAGGTGACAATGCGAGCGTCTTCCGCACGCTGCACTGCCTGACGGGCGTAGGTGAACTCAAGCTTCACATCGCGGTGCTTGGAATCCTGAATATCCTGCGCGTTTTTCAAGTCCTGGGCGACATCCGTCATGATGTCCGCGGCGTACTTGTCGGCTCCTGTGTTGAGGGCAATGCGCTGCGCGTTGTAGGCCTCATACAGCGCGAGAGGCGTGTGCTCGCGATCGGTGATCGGATGCTCGACAGCCTTTGCACCCTCCGTGTTGGCGTACAGGCCGCGCGGCAGCAGGGAGTAATGCACATTGACCGTTTGCAGGATGCCCTGGGTCTCCTTGCCATACACGTTCTGCAGGACGATGACGTCGCTGGGCGCGGAAACGGAGTAGTAAGGCTCAGCGGTAACGATCATGCCGAAGGACTGAAACGCGCTGGTGACCTCCAGGCTGGCGTTATCGCCGGACAGTTCCAGCTCACCCAGATTCTGCGGCTTGCCATCCGCCGAGATGGCCCATAGAACGTAAGTGAGATATTCGGGACCGAAGCCATTCGCCGAGGTCATGTGATCAAACTTGACGGAGATGTTGGTCTTGCCCGTTTTGGAATCTACCTTGGCTTGCCCTTTGGCGCCGGGCATGAGGTTGGTGCCCTGGAAGCCCACAGTGGTCGACCCACTGCGGTTGAGGTAGTTCACGGCATCGAGATCGCGCTGGACCACCTTCACGTGGTAGACGAAGATGCCGTCCGGGCCTTGGGCTACCACGTCCGCGGAGCGCGCGCCGGGAGCGACGCTGGTGGGGTTTGCTTCCTGCGCGGAGATAGACAGGCACAAGCCAGCAGACAGCGCAGCCAGGGGCAGCACGGATATCAGGTATTTGGAACGAAACATTTGAGGTCTTTCTCCTTGTTGTGTCCGCGACAACCGTACTCAATACAGCTGTAGGACGCACCCGAGCGGGTGACTGTATAGTTCGGATGCCCACCGTTCCGCAAAGGGTGCCATTTGCGCGGCCGGGCTGTAATGTTACTGGCCCAGAATCGCCACTCCACCGACGGCCATGCTGCGGGCAATTCGTTCCTTCCACTCCTCGGGACCGGTGATGTGCACGCTGGTGCCACGGCTATCCACGGCAACCGTAACAGGCATGTCGACCACGTCGAATTCATAGATGGCTTCCATGCCGAGGTCTTCGAAGGCCAGCAGGCGGGAGTGCTTGATCGCCTTGGACACAAGATATGCCGCGCCGCCCACAGCCATGAGATAGACAGCCTGATTCTCGCGAATGGCATCGATGGCAGCCACGCCGCGCTCGGCTTTACCGATCATGCCGAGCAGGCCGGCCTGCTCCAGCATCTGGCGTGTGAACTTGTCCATGCGGGTCGCGGTGGTGGGACCGGCAGGACCGACGGCTTCGTCGCGGACCGCATCGACTGGGCCGACGTAGTAGATGAAGCGCCCGCGAAAGTCCACGGGAAGCGCTTCGCCACGATTGAGCATGTCGGTCATGCGCTTGTGGGCGGCATCGCGCCCGGTAAGCAGCTTGCCGTTCAGCAGCAGGACTTCGCCCGGTCGCCAGCTCTTCACTTCATCGTGCGTGACGGCGTCAAGATCGACGCGCCTGCCTGGATGGTCGCCGCTCAGGGGATCATAGGTCAGCCGGGGCCAGTGATCGAGGGAGGGTGGATCGATGTACTGCGGTCCCGAGCCATCGAGCACGAAGTGGGCGTGACGCGTGGCCGCGCAGTTCGGGATCATGGCGACCGGGAGGTTAGCCGCATGCGTCGGCCAGTCGAGGATCTTCACGTCGAGGACGGTGGTCAGGCCACCCAGGCCCTGGGCACCGATGCCGAGGGCGTTGATTCTCTCGTAGAGCTCCACGCGCAATGCTTCTATGTTCGTCCGCGGACCGCGCGCCTTCAACTCCTGCATATCGATGGGATCCATGAGGCTCTGCTTGGCGAGCAGCATCGCTTTTTCCGCCGTGCCGCCCAGACCGATGCCGAGCATGCCGGGAGGGCACCAGCCGGCTCCCATCGTAGGCACGGTTTTCAGCACCCAGTCGACGACGGAGTCGGAGGGATTGAGCATAACGAATTTCGACTTGGCCTCGGAGCCGCCGCCCTTGGCGGCCACGGTAACGTCACACTGGCTGCCGCGCACGAGCGAGACCTCGACCACGCAGGGAGTGTTATCGCGAGTGTTCTTGCGGGTGAAAGCAGGGTCCGCGAGAATGCTGCCGCGGAGCTTGTTGTCGGGGTCCAGCCAGGCCTCGCGCACACCCTGATCGCACATTTCCTGCAGAGTCATGGTGGCGGCGCTGTCACCGCTTCTCAGGTGGCACTCCAGGCCGAGCCTGATGAAGATGGTCACGATGCCGGTGTCCTGGCAGATGGGCCGGTGGCCTTCGGCACACATGCGGGAGTTGACCAGGA
Source organism: uncultured Acidobacteriaceae bacterium (assembly GCA_964246235.1). Classification (GTDB taxonomy): domain Bacteria; phylum Acidobacteriota; class Terriglobia; order Terriglobales; family Acidobacteriaceae; genus Granulicella. The sequence continues at coordinate 9,468 of CAXTPR010000055.1, read as the reverse complement.
TCTGCTTGATCGCATCTTTTGCGGCTGGGGATTCCTCCAGCTCGTAGGCGCGGGCGAGGTTCTCAATGTAATCGACGGGGTGGAAGAAGCTTATGTACTGCAACGCCGCGCGGACGCTTTCGATGAAGTCGTTCTGCTGGATCGTGACCATACCGTCCCTTTATACGATGCTCGGATCGGCCCAAAAGCCTGAACGCCTGTTCGAGCCGCTACAGGGCTGTGCGTTCGACGCGATCACGATGCCTGTACGGAAGTTGCATCAGGGGCGAGCCCTGAACCTGCGAGGCATGATCATGCCTCGCGGCGCCGCGGCAGCCGCTTCTGCATGCCCTGCTTCAGGCGGTCACCGGGCCTGAGGTTCAACTCACGTGATGTCCGGTAGAGCTTCCAAACGGCGATGCCAGTGAACAGCAGAATTACGGCCCAGAGCACGATGAGGATGGTCGTGCCCCAGCGCGCGGAGAAGCGGCTCCAGAGCGCAAGGACCTGATGGCCGTAGCGCACGCCCAGCCATACCGCGATCGCGTGACGAAGGAAGCGGCTCACCGTGAAAGCCGTCATGAACTTGCTCTTCGACATATGCACCGCGCCCGCAGCAAGCACGAAAGGAGAGAGGGGCATGGGAGGGGGGAGAATGGCAGGAAGCGCGACGGAAAGGATGGAATGCGACTCCATCCAGCCGGTGACGCGTTTGAGAATGCGCTCGGGCACATGCCTTTCAAGAAAGGCCATGCCGCCGGCCTGACCGACTGTGTAGGAAACGAGACCGCCCGCAGCCGAGCCCACCGTCGCGCAGATCACCAAAAGATAAATGTTGGCGTGACCGGCGGCGAAGATCACCAGCATGATGTCGCTGATGCCGGGAATGGGCAGAGGCACGAACGAGCTGTCCACCGTGGAGACAAGCAGCAGCCCCAGGAGGCCGAGCCGGACGAACCAACTGACCAGATGATGATCGCCGGCGAGAAAGAGTGACGCGGCGATAGGCGAGGATGAATGCATGCGCTGCCGTTAAGACGCGGCCCGGCAGGCCGAAGTCGCGGCTTTATTGTGCAGAGGCATCTCCGTGAGTTTGCCCGGTGGAAAGCGGGAGCAACCGTACCGTGGGCAGAGGCGGCAGCAAACCGGCCTGTGCGGCCACGTGGCGGAAGCGTCCGATGGCATGGAGGCAGGCCGGGTCCAGGCGGTAATGAATGTTCTGCGTGAGGTACGCGCGGATGGTGTGCGGCGCAATGGCGATGCGGGGAGTCCACTCCGCTACCAACTGCTCGATGTGCCGTAGACCGGCATCACGGCTGAGAAGGAGGTCGGCTGCAAGCCGACCGGCGGTGACGCCGGAGCGGGTGAGGGCTTCGGGGCGAACCGCCCACACCGCGGCTACCCAGGGCAGGCCGGTAGTCTCGCGCCAGAGCGAGGCGATGTCCAGCCAGAGGAGGGGGGTGCCGAGGCGGGCTTCAATCTGCTCGGCCCGCTCGCGGGCGAGCAGGGCGGGATCGCCGATCAGGAGAGCGGCGTCGCAGGCCGCCAGCATGTGGATGGCGTCGGCCGGATGCTCGTGAATGGCTGGCTGTCCGCCGGCGAGCTGCCGGAAGAGCACGGCTGCATAGGCCGTCGAGCTGCGCGAAGCAGAGTCTGCGGCGAGCGTGCGCACGGCTGTCAGGGCCTCATCTCTTGGGAGTTGTTGCGGGTTCTTGACGAGGAGCAGGATGCTGCGCACTTCCTGCAGCGATGCGATGGTGCAGCCGGGAACGACGGCCAGATCGGGCGTGAGGGCGGCAACCGGGATCAGGCCGAGGTCGGCGTGGCCGCTTTGTAACTCGGACGCGCAGTCAGCCGGTGATGTGTAGTGAACGTCATAGCGCTCGCGGAAGTCGCCGGCGAAAGGCTCATGCTCGAATGCGTACAGCAGGGGAGCTGGGTTGAGGAAGGAGATCGCGGCGACTCGAAGCGGCACAGAGACGATTTTAGGGTGTGTCGACTTGTCCCCTGCAAAGGGCAAATGGAACGGGCGGCCACCGTCAGCATCCACAGTGGTAGTGATGGGATGAGTCATGCTGCCGGTGCGCGGTCGGCTAGTCTTTCTGCGCAGTCGGCTATTCTTTCACCGTGCGAACTTTTGCGGTCCGGCTTGCTGGGGTGACTCTTTGAACTTCAAGGATGGTTCGGGGCCATCAGGAGCCACGCGCGGGAGGAGCGAAGCGGCACTGGCTTGGCTGGCGCTGGCTCTAACGCCGCGCATGGGGCCGACGCGTTGCGCGCGGGCGGTGCGGCGGCTGGGAGCGGCGGAGCGAGTGTTTTCGGCGTCGCTGACCGAGCTGGAAGCTGCCGGGATGCCGGCTGAGTCGGCGCAGTTCTGTGCGGATGGACGCGCGTATTCGGCGGCGTGCGCGGAGCAGCAGCAGATTGTGCAGACCGGCGGCACGTTTCTCACGCCGGAGGACGAGGAGTATCCGTCGCGGCTGCTGGAAATCTACGATCCGCCGGCGGTTCTGTGGGTGCGGGGGGATGCGGGCATTCTGAGCCGCGCCGGGCTGGCGGTCGTGGGCACGCGCCACCCGACACCGTATGGGTCCGGGATGGCGGAGATGCTGAGCCGCGACCTGGCGCGGCGCGGCATGATGATCCTGAGCGGCATGGCGCGCGGCGTGGACACCTCTGCGCACAAAGGCGCGCTCGACGCGGGCGGGGCGACGGTGGCGGTGTGGGGAACCGGCATCGATGTGGTGTATCCCAAGGAGAACAAGCGGCTTGCGGAAGATATTGTGGCGCGTGGCGGCGCGATCGTGAGCGAGTTCCCGCTGGGGACTTTCCCGGCGCCGCAGAACTTCCCGATTCGGAACCGGACGTTGAGCGGCATGAGCATCGGCGTGCTGGTGGTGGAAGCGGCGGAGCACAGCGGCACGCGCATCACGGCGCGCTGCGCGATCGAGCAAAGCCGCGATGTGTATGCTGTACCGGGGAACGCGACAAACAAGAACGCGTGGGGGCCGAACACGCTGATCAAGCAGGGCGCCAAGCTCACGGCGACATGGGAGGACGTGTGGGAGGACCTTCCGTCGCAGGTGCGTGTGTCATTGGAGGACAGGCTGGCGGAAGACAGGCTGGCGGCAGGACTTGAATCGTCTTCGCGGGGAGCCGCATCCTTATTCAGCGACGGCGCTTCGGCAGCAGGTGGCAATCCGCTCAGCGAGCATGAACGGCTGGTCTACTCCGAGTTGCGCGAAGATGAAGTGCTGCAACTCGATGACTTGATGGAGCGACTGGAGCCGAAGCTCGGTTCCGGAGAGATCTTCACGGCGCTCTTCGAGCTGGAGCTGGCGGGACGCATCAAGCAGATGCCGGGAAAGAATTATCTGCGCTGCTTTTGAGACTTGGCCGTTCGGACCTTCACAGCAGGATTCCGTCTATCTCTCTGATTCAAGTAGCTCACCCGGGAGAGGGTTTGACTTGCTCTCGGCAAAGCGTGATAGGTTGCAAGGGAATTGGACGCGCAGGGCGCCGGAACCTCGGCGGCTCGGCAGCAGGGACGTAATGGCAAAGAATCTCGTGATCGTGGAGTCGCCCGCAAAGGCCAAGACGATCAATAAATATCTCGGCAGCGACTACGTGGTGGAGGCCTCGATCGGCCACATCATGGACCTGCCGAAGAACGATATCGGCGTGGAGCTGAAGCTGCGTACCTTCGCGCCGACGCTGATCGTGTCTCCCGGGAAGGAGAAGGTGGTGGACCGCCTGAAGAAGCTGGCGGCCAAGAGCGATGCCGTGTTCCTGGCGCCCGATCCGGATCGCGAAGGAGAAGCCATTGCGGCGCACCTGAAGATGCAACTGCTGCCTTCGATGAAGGACAAGAGCAAGATTCGGCGGGTGACCTTCAACGAGATCACCAAGAAGGCCGTGAAAGCGGCGTTCGAGAACACGCGTGACGTGGACGAGAACCGCGTGGACGCCCAGCAGACGCGCCGGGTGCTGGACCGCCTGGTGGGTTACCAGATTTCTCCGCTGCTTTGGGACAAGGTGAAGCGCGGGTTGAGCGCGGGGCGTGTGCAGACCGTCGCGTTGCGGCTGATCGTGGAGCGCGAGCGCGAGATCAATGCCTTCAAGGCCGTGGAGTATTGGAACATCGATGCGGTGCTCACGCCGCAGGGCAAGGCAGCCGACACATTTACAGCGCGGCTGGTAGGGGTGCAGGGGCAGCCCCTCCGTGTGTCGAATGGAGCGGACGCGGACGGCAAGGAGCAGTTCCTGGCCAATGCACTGCCGGATCAGGCAGCCGTTGATGAGGTGGTGGCGCAGCTGGAAAAAGCTGCGTGGCGTGTGCGCGGCGTGGAGAAGAAGGAGCGGCAGCGCCGACCGGCGGCTCCGTACACCACCAGCAAGCTGCAACAGGATGCGGCAGGGCGGCTCGGGTTCAACGTGCGCCGCACGATGGGGGTGGCGCAACGCTTGTACGAAGGCTTGGAACTGGGGCCGGACGGCACGGTCGGTCTGATCACGTACATGCGTACGGATTCCACGCGCATGAGCCCCGACGCGATCCAGGAGATTCGCGAGTTCGTGGGCAAGAAGGTGGGTGCAAAGTATCTGCCGGAAAAACAGAATGTGTACAAATCGAAAGGCGATGCGCAGGATGCGCACGAAGCAATCCGTCCGACGAGCGTGAGCTACACGCCGGAGAAGATCCGGCGCTACCTGAGCGACGAGCAATTCCGGCTCTACAAGCTGATCTGGGAGCGCGCGGTCTCGAGCCAGATGGTGCCTGCGGTTTTCGATCAGACGACCGTAGATATCGAAGCCAGAGCCGGAAGCATGAGCTACGACTTCCGCACCACGGGCAGCGTGCTCAAGTTCGATGGGTTCCTCCATTTCGACGAGGAGAACAAGAAGGCTCGTGCGGCGCGTACGGCGGAGGCTGTCGCCGCCGAAGTGAAGAAGGCGGCTGCCGCGAGCGCCGACGGCGATCAGGAGGCGGAAGAGGCCAAGGACGCCACCAGCGAGGAAGGGTCGGCGGACCGCCGTCTGCCCGAGCTTGCGCAGGGAACGGCGCTTACGAGGCAGACGCTCGCTCCGCAGCAGAAGTTTACGCAGCCGCCGCCGCGGTTTAACGAGGCTTCGCTAGTGAAGGCGCTGGAAGAGCGCGGGATCGGACGGCCCTCGACCTATGCCTCGATCATCAACACGATCCAGGAGAGGGACTACGTCAAAAAGCTGGCGCAGAAGCTCGTTCCGACCGAGATCGGCATGGTGACGACGGAGCTGCTGGTGAAGAATTTCCCGTACATTTTCGAGCCGGGCTACACTGCGCAGTTGGAGAGCGAGCTTGACGATGTGGAAGACGGCAAGGAGAAGTGGACCGACCTGCTGAAGGGCTTCTATGGGCACTTCGAAAAAGAGTTGAAGATCGCCGAAAACGAGATGGAAGACATCAAGGCGAAAGAGGAGACGACGGACGAGATCTGCGACAAGTGCGGGGCGCCGCTTTACCTGAAGTGGGGCAAGTTCGGTAGCTTCTACTCCTGCTCGAACTTCACCAAGGAGAAGCCGGTCGTGGTAAGCGCGGCTGCCTGGAAGAAAGAGCCCAAGGCGGTGCTGAAGAAGGTGCACGAGAAGCTGGGGCACATCGAGCTGGGCGTACGCGGCGTAGACGAGAACGGCGAGGAGCAGACAGTAGACGTGCCGGACCAGAAGAAGCTCAGCGATGTGTTGCGAGTTGCGGTGAAGGAGTGGAAGCGCGTCACCGTCGATCCGGTGAGCTGCGACTTTACACGGGAGAACTTTGCCGCCAAGCCGGACCTTTCCAGCCCGGAAGCGCAGGACGCCGAGAAGGAAGATGAGTTTTGCGACAACTGTGGCCGGACGATGGTGCTGCGCAATGGGCCGTGGGGTCCGTTCATGGCCTGCCCAGGGTACAACGAAGACCCGCCGTGCAAGACGATCCGCAAGCTCAACCAGAAGGTGCAGTCCAAACCGCCGGTGCAGCTCGACGAGCCCTGCCCGAAGTGTGGCAAGCCGCTGCTGCAGCGGGAAGGCCAGTACGGGGAGTTCATCGCCTGCTCCGGCTACCCGAAGTGCAAATACGTGAAGCAGGATCTGCTGGAGGTGCCGTGCCCGAAGTGCGGGGCGGAGGTAGCGGCTCGGAAGAACCGCCGCGGCGACACTTTCTACGGCTGCACCCGGTATCCGAAGTGCGACTTCACCAGCAACCAGAAGCTGGTGGCGGAGCCCTGTCCCAAGGGCAATGCGAGCTATCTGATCGAAGTGAGCAACAGTGAAGGGACGTTCCTGGTCTGTCCGCTGAATCATGCGATGCTGCCGAAGCGCCGCGCCAAGAAAGGAAGCGAGGATGCGGAGCAACCTGCCGGCAAGGGCTGCAGCTTTTCCAAAAAGATTGGGCCGCCCAAGCCAAAAGACGATCCTGAGCCGGTGAAACGGCCCCATCCGGACAAGACCCGCCCGGTAATGGAGGCGGTCGCCTGACCGGCACATGGCCACCGCAACCGACGCCGAATTGATTCTGAAGCTTTACGAGTTGCGTCGCGATTCACGCATGCGCGAAGCACGCAACTGGGTACTTCACGAGTTCAGCCCAAAAACTCTGGACGAGCTGCTTATCGTGCAGCGCGATTTCGGCTCGGTGCATAACCAGTACTGGCGGCAGGTGATCAGCTACTGGGAGATGGCGGCGGCCTTCGTTCTGCGCGGCGCGCTGGACGGGGACCTGTTCTTCGATTGCGTCGGCGAGATCGTGATGCTGCAAGCCAAGTTCGGCGGCTTCCACCAGGAGTACGCCGAGCGTAGCGGAAGCCGGGGCTTCATGCCGAACGCCACGGAGTTGGTTGATCGCTTTCCGGAGGCACGTGCACGTCGTGACGCGTTGCGCGCCTTTCTGGAAGCGAAGCCATAGCAGTCCCCAAGCTCATTGGTGACGCGAAGTCTACGTTGTTCTGGATACCTGTAGACCGAACTTCCCAAATCCAGTAGAAGAGTGCTATAAAGGTAATGAGTACCTTAATTGGATCCGTCGACGAGCGAGGAATCGCTCCGAGGCGAGCGCGTGACGTTCTCGCATCTTATTGAAATCACAGGAAGGCGTATATGGCAAAGGCGATTTGGAACGGTCAAACCATCGCGGAGAGCGATCACATTGAAACCGTGGAAGGGAACGTTTACTTTCCAGAGGAATCGGTGAACCGGGCATTTCTTCGCCCCAGCTCCACCAGTTCGAACTGCCCTTGGAAGGGGCTGGCTCGCTACTACACCGTTCTTGTGGATGGGCAGGAGAATCCTGATGCGGCCTGGTACTACCCGAACCCTCGGCCGGCTGCCAAGACGGTTCGGCACCACGTGGCTTTCTGGCGCGGCGTTGAAGTGACAAATTAGCCGGCTATGCTGTTGTTCGACGAATCGCTCCCTTGAGGAGCGATTTGCTTTTTGGTGGGCGTTTCGCCAGCCTGCGCGCTCATCGCCCGTCCGAGGGCAGATCTGGTTTCGGTGGCGACGGGAATGGTGGCTGGATGCGGGTCGCTCTGGCGCTTTACCCCGAAGCAGCTGTGAGTAGAAGCGAAGTACATCCTGGCGAAAGCGGCGACCCGGTCTAGCCGTGAAGCAGCCAGTCGTATTGCTCCGCAGTGAGTGGAACGACACTGAGACGGAACTGCCGGAAGAGCAACGAGCCCTGGAAGACGCCTGCTTCGCGAATTTCGGCCAAGGGCTTTTCTCGCTTGAGGCGTTTGCCAGCCTTAAGACGCACGATGGGCGTCTTGCCGTCGGCTGGGTCCAGCTTCACGGAGACGACTTTGGCGGTACCGACCGCAGCCTTGCCCACGTTGGAGTGGTAGATCACGCACGTCTCTCCCTTCTTCATATTGCGAAGCGTGATGAGGGCCTGCGGGTTCTTGATGCCGTCCCATACCGTCTCGCCGTCGCGGAGCAGGTCGTCGAAGGAGTACATGTCGGGTTCGGACTTCAGGAGATAGGGCATTTGCAGGGGATAGGAATAGGAAGTAGGGGACAGGGAACAGGGAAGGGACTAGAGGCAGGGAGAGCAGACGCTGCGCTTTCCTAAGTTTAGCCGCCGAGGTCGAGGAGCTGGACGGGACCGAGAGGGCGCTGGAGAAAGAAACTGCCGAGGTGTTCGAACTTCTCCACGGAGTCGGTGGCGTAGCACTTGAAGGTGGCGGGTGACGCGTCTCGGATCGCCGGGCCTGGGCTCCCAGCTCCATCAGGGAACAGTTCGAGCGCGGCAGCGACAGCCTGGGCCGTGGCGCTGGCGGAGTCGATCACCTCAGCCTGCGAGCCGAGGTCGCGGAGAGTGGCGGTGAGGGGCTCGGCGAGGAGCGGGTAATGGGTGCAGCCGAGGATCACGGCGCTGGGCGTGCACTCACGCAAGGCCTCGGCAAGGTAGATGCGGAGAACTTCGCGCGTGACAGGGTGGTCGGTCCATCCTTCCTCGACCAGGGGAACGAGGAGGGGACAAGCTTTCTCGATGGCGCGGAGGCTGCGGCGCTCACAGGCTTGCAGGTAGGCATGCGACTGCACCGTGGCGGCGGTCGCGAGGACCAGGACTTCGGTGTCTTGGCGACCGTACTGGGCCCTTTGCACGACAGGCTCGATGACACCGATGACGGGAATGGAAACAGCTGCGCCGATTTCCGGCAGCGCGAGAGCGGTAGCGGTGTTGCAGGCCACTACGAGGAGCTCGGCACCCTGCCGCTCCAGAAAAAGTGCGCTGGAAATGGCGTAACGCGCGATGGTGGCTTGGGATTTTGCGCCGTAGGGAAGGCGCGCGGTGTCGCCGAGGTAGGTATAGTGCGCACCGGGAATGCGTGGCAGAAGGGCGCGCAGGACTGTCAGGCCGCCGAAGCCGGAGTCGAAGACGGCGATGTGAGGGCGGCGCGGATCGATCATTGGCCAGGTGCGATGGCGTCCACGGCGGCTGTGGTGTCGCGGGAAGGGTAGGTGCGCAGCAGGTCGGCGTGGCCGGCAAGGGTTTCGCGGGGCTGGCCGTCCACCAGGAATCGGACCTGCTCGATCTGCGGCAGGTTGACGTGCAGCGTGCCGAGGATGGAGGCGAGCGTGAGCGACTCCACCATGACGCCGGAGGGGTGGGAGTTGACGAAGCTGCCGCGCAGATCGATCACGGCGAGCTCGCCGCCGGGTGTTTGCGGCTGCAGCGCATTGGGATCGGTAGAGGCGACCGGAAGCGTGGCGGCCGGTGAACCCGCCGGGCCCGTCGCCGCGGAAGAATCCAGCGTGTGGCCAACGAGGGGGAGAGGGACGAGGAAGATCTCGTTGACGACGGCGCCGGAGGAAAGCGGGTGGGCCGAACCGGGGAGGGCGTACTCAGCGGAGAGATGGTCGAGCAGGGCGCGGGCGCGGGCAGAGGGCTCGGTGGGGAGCGCGAGTTGACGCTCCGCCGAGTTTACGGTGCCGTCCGCGTCGTTGGCGAGATCGAGCGTGATCGTTTCGGAG
>CAXTPR010000054.1:0-20199 GCA_964246235.1 uncultured Acidobacteriaceae bacterium | reverse complement strand
CCACGATGGAGAACAAGCGATCCCAGAGCGGCGACTCCCGCAGCGCTTCGATCACCATCTCGTAAGCGTAACGAGTTTTCGCTTCCCACACCCAGACGTCGGTGACCCGTGCCGAGTAGAACTCCGTGTCGAAGAACCGGAACTTAATCTCGTCTCCATGCTTCTTGAGCAGTGGCCCAAGCACTCCGTTGAATACCTCAAAGCGCTTGTCGATGCTCATCTCCAGTCACTCCGGCATCGTCTTTACCAACATGAAGACGGTGATGTCGTCTTGGCCACTTTGCTGCTTCTGTTCATCTGCGCTCATCTGTGTTCTCCTTAGCTATAAGGCTACGAGCAAAAGCTCACCTTTGGTACTCGCATACCCATGAGCCCAACGCATAAGAAGACCAACGCCGTTAACGCAAGGAAAGCGCCACGACAGAAGCGAGCTGAAGATACCGTGGCCGTCATTGTGGAAGCGGCTGCTCGCATTCTGGAGTTGAAGGGCTTTGAGGGTTTCAACACAAACGCAGTCGCGGACAAAGCCGGTGTCAGCATCGGCTCGCTGTATCAATATTTTCCAAGCAAACACGCTCTACTCAGCTGCCTCATCGAACGTGAGACATCGGATCTCCTTAAGCTCGAAGAGCAGCTTTCCGGCATAGCAAGTTGTAAAGCCGCGATTAAGTGCTACATCGGTGCGGCCGTCCGGCATCAGATGCGCCGGCCTCAGCTTGCCCGGTTAATCGATATAGCAGAGAAGCGCGAGATGTTCGGCAGCCAGGTGGTGGGAACGGCGGACCGCCTGCAACTGGCAATCGAACGCATCCTCACACTTCCAGATGCTCCAGCCCTCCCTGACAAAGCCATCGCAAGTGCCGACCTGCTTGCTCTCACTCGAAGCCTTGTGGACGCGGCAGGAGAACGGGGAGAAGGTGAAACGATCCAGCTCACGAACAGGGTAGAAGGTGCTGTGTGGGGGTATCTTGGCAATTGAGTAGGCGGACAGGGCCTTCCGCATTGTGCTCGTCATCACAAACGTGGGTTTGTGAGACCATCGAGGATAGTCGGAGAACCAACGGTTCTCCAAGAAAAAGCGCTATGTTACGTCCCATTAGCGTATACCTTGGCCGCTACGCCCCCTTAGATGTGGTGGAGCAGCGTGTGCTTGATGAGTTCACTGACCTGTTGTCACCCGTCGAGACGGGATTGCTGACGAGAAGCCGACTTAGAGCGAAGGCAAGTATTTCCATTAGCTCGTGTCGGCTTGCACCCGTCTAGCCGTTTACAAGGCGCTCGCCGGCTCAGCGAAAAACAGCAAAATCGGGAGAGAAGCGACTGAGTTGTCGCAGATACCGAACGAGATTTCAAACAGAACTGCTCTTGCAGAATCGCAGGAGCAGTTCTTCGTAGCGTCAAGCAGACTGTTAGATCAGTTTCTCCAGAGTGATTGGGAGATCGCGGACGCGTTTGCCCGTTGCGTTATAGATTGCGTTTCCAATGGCGGCCGCAACACCGACAAGACCGATCTCACCCAAGCCCTTGGCCCCGATGGGGTTCACGATGTTGTCCTCTTCCTTCACAAAGATCACCTCGACGTCGTGAACGTCTGCATTCACCGGGACGTGGTATTCAGCAAAGTTGTGGTTCATCACGCGCCCGAACTGGTGATCGATCTCGGCCTGTTCTTGGAGCGCCATTCCGATGCCCCACACCATGCCTCCCATAATCTGATTCCGTGCCGCTTCATGATTGATGATCCGCCCGCCTGCGATGGCACTCACGATGCGGCGCACAGAAACAGTGCCAAAGTCCTCATCCACTTCCACCTCGACGAAGATTGCCGAATGCGTGTAGCTCTTGTAGCCATGCTGCTTCAGCATGTTGGGGCCGGTCTTCGTCTTTTCGGCAATCGGCTCGCCGTCGCCGGCATCCAGTGCAGCTTGCAACGTGACGAACTTCGATACGTCGCTTCGCAGCACGATCCGCTCATTCACAAATTCGACTTCCTTGAACGAAGCGTGCTTGAGCGGGGATTCGTCCAGACCCTTAGCCAGCTTGAACACCTTTTCAGCCACGGCGCCGCAAGCCTCTGCAACGGCCGTGCCCACCGAGGCTACGGTCCAGGAACCGCCTTCGAGCGGAGCGACGGGCAGCTCGGAATCTCCAAGCTTCACGACGACGCGATTCAACGGCAGGCCGAGTGCCTCCCCAGCCAGAATCGCCATCATGGTATACGTTCCGGTGCCGATGTCAGATGTGCCGCTTGCTACAGTCAGCGTTCCATCAGGGGTAAGCGTCGCTTTTGCAGCTGCAGGCATTTGGGGTGATTCCCAAATGCCGCCGGCCATCCCTCTACCGACCAGCGCCGTTCCGCGACGTTCGCTGCGTGGCGTCGGTCTGCGTTCGTTCCAGCGGAACGCCGTGGCGGCCTGCTCGTAGCATGCTTTTAGTTCCTTGCTCGAATACTTCTTGTCGTGGTTCTGGTCTTTTTCCGCGTAGTTGTCGATACGCAGTTGCACGGGGTCGCGTCCGGTCGCGACGGCAAGCTCATCCATCGCGGTTTCTATGGCCCATACGCCCTGTGCCGCACCCGGTGCCCGCATATCGCCAGGAGTCGAGATGTCCATGGCGACTGTTTTCTCTTCCATCGTCACGTTGTCACAGGAATAGCTCAGGCCGCTCCAGTTAGCGATTACCTCAAAGTAGTTTTCGTACCGCGAGGTCGCCTGCATGGACTCATTGTGCAGCGCCTCCAGTTTGCCTTCCGTGCTCGCACCTAAACGGATTTCCTGAAGCGTTTCCGGCCGATGGCTCAACGTGAACATCTGGTCACGCGTCAGGGTGAGCCGCACAGATTGCTTGAGCGTCTTGGCCGCCATCGTTGCCAGAATGAGCTGATACTGCGGCCGCAGCGCCGAACCGAACGCACCGCCGACAAAGGGTGACTCCACCCGCACGTCGTCCTTGGACAGGCCGAGAACGTTAGTGACAAGCAACTGACTGTTGGTGACGCTCTGGGTCTTGTCATAGATCGTGAAGATGTCGTCCGAATTATAGATCACGGTGGTTGCGAACAACTCCATCGGGTTGTGGACCTCGGTAGGCGAGTGGTACTCCTTGGCCAGCTTGACCGCGGCGTTTGCAAACGCCTGGGCAGAGTTGCCGCGCGGCTTGGGTGGCGGCTCAATCCCGGTACGGTTTGTCCCCTCAATCTTCTTCGCTTCCTGCACGGCAATCGCAAGATCCGTCTGGTGCGTCAGCGATTTGTAGGAAACTTCAATCAGGCGCGACATCGCTCGTGCCGCCTCAAAAGTTTCGGCTACGCACAACGCTATCGGCTGTCCGCTGTAGAGAATCTTCTCGTCATACAGAGGGCGCAAGGGCTTACCGTCTGTCGGGGCATCCTCGTCCAGATACGACTTGTCCCTCCATGCCATGTGCGGGCGGTTCTTGTGCGTAAACACCTCGACCGCGCCGGCGACCTCCATGGCCTTCTTAGTGTCCATGGAAGAGATCTCCCCGTGGGCAATTGTTCCGGAAACGACGACTGCGTAAAGCATCTCGGGCGCAAAAAACTCCGCCGCGTACTTCGCCGCGCCTGATACTTTGGCCGGCCCGTCAATACGGTTGACGTCCGTGCCAATCAGATGGGTATTCATGCCTGTGCTCCTTCGTGGGCTGCCTGCTCAAGAGCCCGCACGACCGTGACCGGGGCGAGCTTCAGTTTGAAATCGTTTTCGCCGAAGCCGTGGGCGCCGGCAAGCAGGGCTTGCTGGAAAATATGCCAAGTGTCACGGTTGGCCGGTTTCCCGATCAACAACTCCTGCTCCAACTGCGCGTTGCGCCAAGGCTTGTGGGCCACACCGCCTAGGGCAACCCCAGCTTGGGTGATCAGACCGTCCGTAAGCTCAAGGCCGGCGGCGACCGAAATCAGCGCAAAAGCATACGATTGCCGGTCACGTACCTTGACGTACGCGGAGTGCCCGGCGAACCCAATGGCCGGCAAATCGACCGAAGTTACGACTTCACCGTGCTGCAGAGTCGTATCGATTTCCGGTTGGTCACCCGGCAGCCTGTGGAACTCCGCAAACGGGATGCTGCGGTCGCCCTTCGACCCTGTCACCTGCACCGTGGCACCGAGTGCAGCCAATGCAACACACATATCGGACGGATGCGTCGCAATGCACGCGACACTCGTTCCCAGGATCGCAAGGCTACGGTTCACCCCTTCTTTTGCCGGACATCCGGTACCAGGTTCTCTCTTGTTGCAAGGCACAGCGGTGTCGTAGAAGTAAACGCAGCGTGTACGCTGCAGCAGGTTTCCGCCGGTGGTGGCCTTATTCCTCAACTGCGCACTGGCACCCGCCAGAATGGCGCGGGAAAGCAGCGGGTAACGCGCGGAGATCAGCGAGTGATACGCCACGTCGCTGTTCGTCACGAGCGCGCCGATGCGGACACCGCCATCCGGCATCTCTTCGACTTCGCGCAGGCTGAGCCGATTCAAATCGACGAGCGCAGTCGGCTTCTCGACGTTGTATTTCATCAGGTCGACGAGGTTCGTGCCCCCGCCGATGAACTTCGCCTCGGCGTGTCCGGCCATGAAGGTGGCCGCACTTTCGAGCCCGTCAGCATACACATACTCAAAATTGTTCATCGCGTTCCCTCCTGGCCTGACGCCATCAAATGCTTTACCGCCGCAACGATATTCGGGTAAGCACCGCAGCGGCACACGTTGCCGCTCAGCTGCTCCCGTATGTCATCCTCAGTTTTCGCGTGGCCTTCGTGCAGCATACCCACCGCCGAGCAGATCTGGCCCGGCGTGCAGTAGCCGCACTGGTAGGCGTCATGGTCCACGAAGGACTGCTGCATGGGCGAAAGATTCGTCTCGCTGCCGAGACCTTCGATCGTCGTCACATCTGCGCCGTCGTGCATCACCGCGAGGCAAAGACAGCTATTCACGCGCACGCCGTCCACGAGCACCGTGCAGGCGCCGCATTGTCCGTGATCACAACCTTTTTTGCTTCCGGTTAGTTGAAGGCGCTCGCGCAACAGATCGAGTAGAGAGGTCCACGGCTCGATTTCAAGCTCGTGAAGACTCCCATTCACTGTTATCGCCGTCTTTACGGCGAACGATGATTTCTGGGCTGTCGTTGTCAGTAGGTCCATTTGGATATCCTTGGCGACGCTAGTTTAGACGCACGGGTTTTGCACCGATCTTGACGCGAAAAAGCGAGTAAGGCTTTTGCCGCAGATCCTTGCCGTTGTGCATGGAGGGCTGGTTGAAGAGCTGGTTTGCAGTTACATAGAGATACCCATCCTCTGAAAGCGACATGGTATCGGGCCATAGCAGCCGCGGATCGTGAACTAAGGTCGTGACCTCTACGCCGTTTGCGAAACTCGGGTTCGGACTGATCTTCAGTATGCTTCCAGAGGCCGGAGCCGTGGAATAGACATTCCCTTCAGCATCCGATTCGAGCCCGTCGGAACTCTCCTTGCCCGTAACCAGAGACACCTGGTTTCCGACAGCTTCCGGGCTCAGGCTCCGATCCCGAAGCGCGGCGGTCGGTATGCTGTAGAGCTTCGTCGCAGAGACCGGGCAGTAGAACAGCTTACTGCCATCTGCCGAGATTGCCAGAGAATCGTTTGCGAAGATGCCCGACTTCGTGGGCTTTCCCGGCTCCGTTTTGTAGAGAGGGCGACCTTCCGCAAACATCAGAAAACCTGGTTCGGGCTTGACGCTGACTGTGTCGTCCAGCTTCCGCCACGATACACCCGTCGCTAAATCGACGATCACAAAACCAGTCGGGCCCTTTTCGGATGAGTCCGTGATGTACGCGATGCCGTGGATACCATCGGCACCGGCCGCGCTGCCAACTCGAAGGTCGAAGCGCACATCGTTCATATAGCTGGTCGGTCCAGCAACTGAGGCGGGCAGCAAAATGCGTTTCACGATCTTGTTCGTCTCGAGATCGATTGCCACGAGCTTCGGCCCGCCAGGCAACGCATTCTTCAGCATGGGAGAGCCCGTGTCGAGCACCCAAAGCCGATTCGCAGGATCGACAACGACTGACTGAACCGACACGAAGTGGTTCTCATTCTGTGATTGATCGTTATACTGCGTGGGGTCCGCTGACGTGCGGCCAGGCCAGTCGTTGATGGAGACGTCCGGATACGCGACAGCTTTGCCGTTCACCAACTCGGCCACCGTGAACGGCACGTCGTCGCCCCAACGCGGAAAGTTCACGAATATGCGGCTAGTGCGTGAGACGGTGACGCCGGTCGGCATGGGTCCGCTGAAAGTGGCAACGGACTCCAGGCGTCCGACAGTCGTATCATGCGGAAGCGTTTGCGCCGACGTCTGCGCACAGATGCCAAAAATCGCTGCCAGTAGACCAAGTGAAAGAGGGGTTCGGAAGGCAGGATAGCGTTGTCGGCTCATAAAGTCCTCGAGGTACTCGTCTGTGATGGCAATGTTCAATACTGGTGCAGGAAGCGGGCGGCCCTGTCAGCTCGGGTTATGACGGAGGTGTTCCAGGATGACACCGGCTGTCTGAGCCGGCTTTTCACGAGCGGGGAAGTGACCAACTCCCTCCAGCAGAACTCGGCGATAGTCCTTATCGAAGTGACGCGCCGCGCCCTCCGTGGTCTCAAGTAGCTCACAGGCATCCTCCACGCCATGCAGCAGCACGGTAGGAATGTGCAGCACCTTGGTCGCTTCCAAACGATTCTGCAAGTTGGCATACCTGGGGTCCGGTGCTGCATGCCCCCAGCGGGAGCGATAGGCATGAAGAACGACATCCTGGAAGTCCTTACCGCTCCAGCTGTCTGCGGCCTTCTGGAAATCCTGCTCGTCATACCAACCGGCAGGACTCCACGCATCCCATTGCGCTCGACCGTAGGCTACCGGATCGCCGCGAAACAGTTCTTCGCCCGGCTTGGAGCAGAGCAGCCATTGGTACCAGAAGGCGCGTGCCTGTGGGTAAGCGGGTGGCTTGGCTTTGCCGGGTTCGAAGGGAACAGAGATGGCTACCAGTGACTTCACGCGATGGGGGAAGAGCGCTGCCAGGGCATAGCCCGCCCTGGCTCCCCAGTCGTGGCCGATGAAATGAAAGCGTTCCAGCCCGAGCCGGTCTGCGAGATCGATCATGTCCTGCCCGTACGCTACGGCCTGCCCGGTGCGGCTTGGGCCTTTCGTCAAAAGGCGATTTCGGAATCGACTTGGACCGTAGCCGCGCAGATAGGGTGCGATTACCTTGTACCCGGCATCGTGAAGGTGAGGGATGACTTTGTCCCAGGTTCGCGGCGAATCGGGCCACCCGTGAAGCAGCATCAAGGCTTCGCCCTGTTTGGGGCCACTCACTTCGTAAGCCTGATGCAATGCTGAAGTTGTGATCGTCTTGATATTCATAAGCCCTCAATTCACTTCACAGCAAACTCCCACAATCGGAGGTAAGGGTCCCACGCAGGAGTCTCAAGGAAGGTGAGTCGTCCTGGCTCTTCAGCCAGACGTACTGGCAAACGAGCAGAGAGCGCAGAGAAGACCCTGCGCCCTCCTCGAAAGTTATGCCGGAACCTGTTCCAGGCTTGTCGGCACTTCGGCCTTTTTGCCGTTATCTGCAAACCTTCGAGCTGCAAGCGCTTTGTAGACGACCAGCCGCGCGCGATTGATCCCGCCGAGCGGACGATGCGCAGCAAGCCCATGGCCAGGAGAGAAGGTCAAATCTTCAAAGTATCCGTCTTTCGCGGGGTCCCATGCCGTCTGCACCGGAAGGACCAAGCGAGCGACAGTCCGATACTGCGATTCGCTTTCAGACCACTTAGCCTGCGCGTCCTCGATGGGCATATCTTCAAGTCCCGTATTGAGTTGAACGCGAAGCTCAAACTCAGCGGGATTCTGCTTGAAGAACGCGTTCATGGCATCACGCAAGGCATCCGGCGTTTCAGGATCGAAGGGCTTATCCTTGAGCGCCTCCAGCCCCGCGGATACAGGGAAAAAGCCCAGTTTCGCTACATAATCGCCATAGCGATAGGCCACTTGAGAGTAATACTCCTCGCTTGCCGGATGAACGACAGGGTGACCATAAAAGCCGAGCTTCTCGGAGTTGGCACCGACTGCGTTCAAAACCGTATTCGTTGCACGGGCTACCGTCGAAACTGCTCCCTTGACGCTGTCCGACAGCTTCGGTGCAATTTCTGCATTCGGTTTGAAGGCCTGCAGGAACTCTTTCATGCCGCTAGCAAGGAACTGCTTGCCGACATCGAATACCCAGTCCTGGGTATCGGCTGTATGTCCATCGAGCTTCGGCCCTTTTGCGCCAAGAACCTTCACGGACATGCCACGGTCCGTGGACAGCTTCGAGTCGTCCAGCAACTCGCCCGGCGCCTGCGCCATACGCACGAGCACCTCGTAACGTCCTGGCTGGGCGAAGAGACCCTGCGCCAGTTCTTGAGGCAGCCCATCCTGGATAATGAGCTCACCCTTCAAGAGAGCATGTGCTTTCGCATGGGAGATGCGTACCGAGCGGCCATACTTCTGACGCGCCATTTCCATTCCGTCCGTCATCACCGTAATGATTTTCTGCTCGGTCTCGCTCTCATCAGGAGCTATCGTTTCCAGGTCGTCCCGATACATCAGATAATTTGGCATAGTGGCGTTGCTCCTTGTAGTGGCTACTTTACCTTGAAATTGCGCTGACGGTTAGCACGCTTGACAGCGGGCGTTTAGGTAGCGAGTGAAGACGTAGTGAGACGCCAAAGCGTGCGTATGCAACGGAGCATAAGATTCCTTTGACGTGGCTGGGCGTACGAACGACCTGCTGCGAGCGCGACCGGGAGCGTGCACCGGCGGTCGGCAAAACAGGGTCGAAGCATATTCATCATAGGGTGTACGCTGAAATAATGGCAAGAACAAACCAAAAAGTAAGGTACCCACCCGAAAGTGAGGTACCCAACACGCCCGGTAATACGCGCGAGGACTGGTCTGCTGACGCCGCCGAAGAAGCCTTCAAGTTGCTGGAGGGGAGGTGGAAGATGATGATCGTCTTTCACTTATTCGACAAAGACGTAATGCGGTTTTCCGAGTTGGAGCGCGCAATCCCGTTAGCTTCTCAGAAGATGCTCATTCAGCAGCTCAGAGACCTTGAAGCGAAGGGTGTCGTCACGAGAACGATCTACCAGGAGATTCCGCCGAAAGTGGAGTACAAACTGACTGAGCTCGGGAAGGCCCTCCGTCCCGCCTTGCGGGAATTGGTGCAATGGTCGAAGCTGCGCAGGCAGGTTCACGAACCTATCCAGTCATAAACGGCGCAGCAGCGACCGCTTTTACTAGCCTAGACAGCAAGTTGATAGGAATTTGCAAGGCAGCGAGCAGAGCACAGGTGGCTTGGAGAACCTGCCGAAGGTAGATCAGCTTAGCCGACCCAGCTAATCTCTTCTCGCCGGGGTACGCTCTGACAGGAACGGTTTTAGGTCAGACCAATAAAATGGATGCGAGAGTCGAAAAGGTCACGGTCAGCAGCAGACCCCAAATGTAACAATGTCAAACGGCACTGCTGATTTGGTGATGATTCGCCGAGTCATAGCAAGGCCGTCAAGCGAGCCCCCGCGAGTTTTCTTAAGCATTTGACCGGCTTGGATGTAGCAAATCCGCCTAACACTTGCCTCTGCATCCGAGTATTGAGGCGGTGTAACGAAATTGCCCGTCACTCTGGGGTATACCCTTTCACTACGGATTCCGAAACAAGGTGTGGGAGGGATTTTGAGACCTGTAAGGGAGGCTAGCTTTGGCCAAGCCAGTTGTGATTACAAGAAGCTCCGCCGTAGAGGAGGTTTTTCGAGACTTCATCAGCCGCCTTCGGGCCGAATCCAAGATCAACGCGACAGCAATTAACGAGATTGAGACTTGTTTGGCTGGAGGGCAATACAGTACCGACAGGCTGAAATCCGCTCTGTTCACCGAGGAGGCGCTGTGATCCAAATTGAAAGCCTCCTCATCGAGGATTTCCGCGGTATCCGAAAGCTCACCCTTGATTTTCAGAAGAAGAACTTTGCCATTTGTGGCCCAAACGGAACCGGCAAGAGCGGCGTCGTGGATGCCATCGAGTTCGCCTTGACCGGTGACATTAGTAGGTTGACGGGGGAAGGAACCGAGGGCATCACCGTCAAGTCCCATGCCCCACATGTGGATCGACGCAACGCTCCACAGAAGGCGCGGGTGGTCCTAAAGGCGTTTCTGCCTGAGGCAAAGAAAACCTTCACTTTGGAGCGTACGGTCAGCAATCCAAAAGCACCACGACTCACCCCCAGCGACGCAGACATTACCAACGCGGTTACAACGCTCAGCTCTCACCCTGAATTTGCGCTAACAAGGCGAGAGATCATCAAGTACATTCTCGCCACACCGAATAACAGAGCGAAGGCCGTCCAGGCTCTCCTACGCCTAGAAGAGCTTGAGAAGGTGCGAACCAGTCTCTATTCGATCAGCAACGCAACGGCCCGAGAGGCGACCGCGTGCAAGGCCTCACTTGATGAAGCAGGGAGGCTCTTACGTCAGGCACTCGGAATACCGGACCTACGAAAATCATCGGTTCTTGAAGCCGTGAACAGGAAACGGGCGATCCTCTCACTGGAGCCGCTGGCAGAGCTGGAGGTAAACACGTCCCTCAAAGAGGGCGTCACCGCACCCGGAAGTGTAAAACCTCGGATCGTAAAGCAACAGGCCTCAAGCGATTTGAGTGGCTTGTGCAGTCTTCTGGAGAACCCGGCACCGCATTTGGTTCTGGACCACCTCGGCCAAGTGAAACAGGTATTTGAAACACTTCGTTCTTCCCCTTCACTCCTCCAGAGCTTAAAACGCGAAGGATTCCTGAGGAGTGGTATGGGGCTAATCGGCCCGCAGGGATGCCCGTTCTGCGATGCCGAATGGGAGCAGGACTTACTCCGAGAGCACATACAGCAGAAGCTAAACGATGCCCAACAAGCGTCGTCTCTTCGGAGCAAGCTCCTGATGGCAGCCCAACCCATAGAGGAGCACTACAAGGATGTAGAAGCGCGATTGGTTTCTGTTCTGAGCCATGCACAAGGAATCACCCCCGCACTGAGCAGCAATGCGCTAGGCCAGTTCCTCGCCGATCTCCGAGAGCGGCGTGCCTCAATGTCGTCTCTGGAAGACATCGACCTTTCCATCCGCAACACGGCCACCACCACGGGGATCGGCCACGCGACGTAGACCTAGAGTTGAAAGCCTTTACCCAAGCCGTCAGCCAGCTCCCAGATGTTTCAGCTGAGGAATCGGCCCGAGACCAACTCCTACTCTGTCAGGACCGGCTCGAAACTTACAGGCGAGCGAGTCGTTCTAGTGAGCGCGCGGCTCAGCACGCCGAGCAAGCAGCCACGGTTCTGGACTGCTTCAGCAAAAGCGTCACAAGGTGCTTGATTCCATCTATGCCGCTGTGGAGGCTGACTTCAGCTCCTTTTACAAGGTGATCCATCATGAAGACGAGGACGAATTCGTTGGAAAACTCAGTCCTTCGCTGGGCAAGCTCGGCTTCGACGTGGATTTCTACGGTCGAGGGTTCTTCCCCCCTGGGGCGTACCACAGCGAGGGACACCAAGATTCCATGGGAGTCTGCCTATACCTAGCCCTGATGCGGCACACCTTGAAAGAACGCTTCACCTTCGCGGTTCTGGACGACGTGCTGATGTCCGTGGACGCGGGCCACCGTCGGGAGGTCTGTGCATTGTTGAAGCAGCACTTTCCAGACACGCAGTTCGTAATCACTACTCACGACGACATCTGGCTGCAACATATGCGAACAGAATGCATACTCAGCAGCAAAGCATTCGTTCACTTCAAGCGTTGGTCGGTCGAAGATGGCCCGGTAGTCTGGGAGGGTGACGAAATTTGGGCGGAGCTCGAAAAAGAGCTTGCCAATCAAGGTGTGGCAACCGCTTCAGGGACGCTTCGGCGCTACCTGGAATATCTCTTCAGCCAACTCGCGAACAAACTACAAGCGCCCGTTCCCTATCGCGGAGATGCGCGATGGGATCTTGGCGAGCTGCTCCCTGCGGTCGTGGGGAGGTTCCGGACCATTCTTGGGAAAGCCGCCGACTCTGCTCAGTCCTGGCAGAACAGCGGCAACACGCTCCTGATTGCCAGTCGAAAGACAAAGGTCGGAGAAGCCCTGGCACGTACCGAAGCGGAGCGTTGGCCGATCAATGCGTCTATTCATTACAACGAATGGGCCAACCTGCAAGAACATGAGTTTCGTCCGGTCCTTGCAGCATTCAAGGAACTACTGGTTCAGTTCCGTTGCAGCGCGTGTGAGAACTACCTCTACCTGTTGCCACAACGAGGGTCTTCCCCTGAAGAGATTCGTTGTGATTGCGGCAACGTCAATTTCAATCTCAAACGCAAACCTTGATTCTTCATAACGAATAGTCCTGAGCTAATGATCCGCTATAAAGAGACGTGAGATTGGTTGTCTGCGCAATCGCGTCGCGCACGTCCCCCCGAGTGAGATTGAGCGCGCGCATTTTGCCCGAGACCTCAACGACGGACTCAATTCGCCGGTAGGCCGCGCCGTGCGTGGCCGCGTACTGGGCAAGACCTTTCAGCTTAGGCAAAGCGTCGGCCAAGTAGTGGCCATGCGGATCGACGATATCCGCAACGATAGATTCATCCTGCATGGCAAAAAAGATGAAGTCTGGACGCACAATCTTGAATTGATCGTTGTCGAGATATGCGATGCCTAGTGAGGACTGACCCGGCTGCGATGGGTTGCGATACCAGAAGCTGAACCCAGGACGCTTCGATTCCACTTCGAGTACCTTTACCTCCCATGCACGCAGCTCGGCCGGGTAGTCGCCGTTCGCGTCGCACAGCACGTGATGCTTCCATGTCGGCAAATCCGTCTCGTTCCCCTTCTCGCGCACTTTGGTCGGCTCGAATTTGGCCTCGGGCTTCACGAGATTGATGTCCTGCGGTAGCGTGCTCATTTCTACGATCTGTCTGTAGGACTCTGTGCGCTCGTCAGAGAGGAGCCTGATCTGTGGGCGGTAAGTGTTCAGCCATGAGGTTGCGAGCTGGTCAGCTCGCGCGTCGAAGGCATCCTGGATTTCAGTTACAAGACCTAGGCCCGCAATGGTGACCCGTGCTTCGTTCAGGGCTTCGAGAAAATCCTCAGGCGAGGCGTCATTGCCGGTGCTCTCAGTTGCCAAGTGGTCAGCGTATGTTCTAGCAATGTCGGGAGTGAAGATCCGCGCCGCTCGTCTATAGGCGTCGTCGATGACGGCCGTATCGGCGTCCTCCCAGAACTCATCGAAACTCTTCGCCTTCCCTTTGAGATTCGCGATCACAGTTTTACCGTCCACCGTCAACACGGCTTTGCGCTTAGCTTCAACTTTCTCCTTGTGCGTGTCCCTTAATTGGTCAAGGAACTGGTGCATAGACTCGTGCGCCTTCTTCCCAGCTTGGTCAAGCAAATCGTCGTCTGCTAGTTCCTGAGCGAGCGCTGTAAGGCGCTTTGCAGGCTTAGCTGCTCTCTGCGGACGAGTCTGAGAAGGCACCCCTTCGAACGCTTCCCAGACAGACTCCGACACCGCAGGATTGGGCTTTACCTCGACAGGATTGACAAGAACGCGACCAGGCAAAAGGGAGATCGTGTCGTCACCCGTCATCAGCGCAGTCACTACGCTCTCAACCGTTTTGCGATCAAACTTCGGGAGAAGGCAGTCAACGGCGTTTAGTCGTTCACTACCGGGGATACGCCGCGCCAGTGGAGAACGCACAAGGCGGCCAAGCAATTGAGTGATGTGCGTGCGGTCACTTGCTGAACGGAACGAAACCATAACTTCTGCACGCGGGCAGTCCCAACCAGTGCTGATGGCATCTTTCGCGATCAGAATCCGCACCCATTTCGTATCCTGAACGCGTTGCGGCTCCATGTACGGCACGTAACGATTCCCAAACTGCTGAGTCGTGTGCTCGCCAAAAACATGAGCCACGCTGCCTTCAGGAAGTTCGCTGTAACGCTCATAGATGGTATCGAGCGCTCGGCCAATCTCATTCGGGTCAGGCGTGTTCGGCACCTGCAGGACCATGAGAGGCGAAACGGCTACAGTTTGCCCCTGCTCCTGCATATAGGTGTTCCAGGCACTGGTAGACTCCATCAATTTGTCCGTCGCACGACGCACCAGCACAGTGTCGAAGTCGCCGATATCATCGGGTACGTCGAGCAGGATCGTATCCTTAATCAGTCCCGACTCCTGTACTTTGCTTGCATCCACCACTACATCTGGCAGCTTTGTACGCTTTACAGCTCCTTCTATGGCACGGTTGAAGCGTTCAACAGTGGCAGAAATCCCCCACACCACAGGTATTCCAGGCACCGTTTTTGTGCCATTGATTAAGCGCTGCACGATGGTAGTTTTAGTCTGCTGTATCGCAGCTGAAGGATTCCCCATACCCCGATGGGCTTCGTCCAGCATTAGATAAAGTGTCAACTCTGGATCTTCGATGGTGTTCTGTATGGTGTCCCAAATAGTGTAGGCACGCATATCCGGCCGCAATTCTGGCAAGAATGCAGCTGCTCTTGTATCGAGCTCCTCTTGATCGTGGCCGCGAACCAGCAGACTGTTCTTGCTCAACTTCTGGGTGTTCAGAAAGTAGATTTTCTTTGCAGAGAACTTCGGGCGATTGAAGGTGTTTTCTATCACCTCCATGTCGGTATGGTTGATCCGGTCGCTGGCTTCCATGAGCCGAAAGCGCGTCTGTTCGTTCAAAGCCGGATCGTCACTGAACCAAATGACCACCGCTCCCGGGTCCGCGTCGAAGTTGAACTCGTCGTCGCCGTGGAAGAGCGCTTCTAGTGCTGCAGCAGCCATCACCGTCTTCCCAGCGCCAGTCACCGCGGTAAGAGAGAAAGCGGTCTTATCGCTTTCAACATGCCAGTATTTTCGAGCCTTCTTGAGGTTCGTTAGCGCCTCGCTAACCGCATCGACCTGATAGTCCTTAAGAGAGAACTTCACTTTCTACTCTCCATTCGCGAAGCTAAAATTCGTTAAATATGACTCGTAGAGTCGCACAGGCTCAACCCGCCCTGGCAGCCGTCGCGCAATGGCCTGAAACCGGCGGTCGTCATCCGTGACGATGAACGCCATTCGCACCTCTTTTGCATTCGCTATCGCTTTTATGAAGGCCGTAGCTCGATCAACTTCGGTCACCAAACCATACGAGTCAGCGACGGCCCAGCCTTCGACCGGTACGCTGTCTATTCGCTTGCCAACGCTTCCTGCGCGCATCCATAAGAGCGGTGCGATACGCGCAAACGCCAGATTGTGACTCACAGCGACTGGGGTCTCATACGTGAGAGTGAAAAACTCAGCGTTCTCATTGAAACCTTTCAGCATTGGGAATTCGTCCGTGAACTTGTAGTCGCCCTCAATCGGTTCCCCGCCTGGTGTCTTGCCAGTTATTGCTGAGGCGACGCGGGGCTTCGTTATGTAATCGCAAATGCCGTGTTTCTCCCATTCCGCATCACCCGGCCTCAGTCCAGCCTTCCTCAAAGCCTGTTGCTCTTCAGCAGCGACTTCGTTGTTGGTTACGCAAATGCTCTGACGTGCGCCGTTGTC
The DNA here is from genome assembly GCA_964246235.1 of uncultured Acidobacteriaceae bacterium. Classification (GTDB taxonomy): domain Bacteria; phylum Acidobacteriota; class Terriglobia; order Terriglobales; family Acidobacteriaceae; genus Granulicella. Next base: position 4,584 of record CAXTPR010000054.1, on the reverse strand, counting down.
CTGTCGGTTCAGGCGCATCACAGCGTGCGCCGTGGTGCCAGAACCTGAGAAGAAGTCCAGAACGATTGCATCCGGCTTGTCACCGACAAAGAACCGCAAAGCATCTTCGACAGCGTACAGAGACTTTGGAAATGGAAAGCGGCGTTCGATTAGAAGCCGAGAAAGGATCAGCGATCCCCCCGTCTCGGCATTGTGTGAGGCCATGTTCCAGACCCGTTTGGGAATCACTCCTTTAGCTTGAAGGTGGACGGCCTGAACTGCGCCATCGGAGTCACGGCCCGTAATCTCAATTCGGCCATCTCGTATCGCAGCAACTGTTCCGCTGGGAAGGTAGTGGATTGCCGCAGTTCCCTTCTGCGGCTTGTGGTTCCTCGAACGGATGAAGCCTTCCTTAAGGTACCGCCGTGCTGTCTCTGGCGTTATGCCCCACAGTCCTTCGGTTCCATTAGGAAGCAGAGGCCAAATCGCAAACGTAGCCTCCGGCGCAACAACTGAGTCGCGATCAACGTCATCGCGAATTGCCTCGCCGACTGATGCAATGTGCCCGGTGCGCTGATCAACAAAGACTGGATAGAACTGGTTCTTTCGAGCTCCTCTTCGCGCTGTCGGTTCACGACGGCGCATGCCGAGCCACTCCATCTCTTTCCCAATCTGCGATGTCGCCGATCGAGTGTCATCAAGCATATTGCGTTCGCTTAGCTGCACCGATGCGCTTCCAAAGCGGACGAAATAGAGAAATTCTTCGACGCGGGAAAACTGACCCACTCGCGCAACGCCTTTTGCGCTTATAACCGTGGTGACCATCTCTATGGATGCGTCGGGAAACACCTGTTCAAGTAACAGACCAAGCCGCAGGTATTCCTTCTCATCTATGCTCACGATCAACACAGAATTATCCGGGTTCATCAAGTCTCTTGCGACCCGCAGCCGACGTTCCATGAAAGCTAGCCATTTGCTATGGCGATACAGGTCATCTGTTTCAACGTAGTCGTTGTTGTATTTCCAATCCCTTGCCCCGGAGTTGTAGGGTGGGTCGACATAGATCGCATCGACCTTGCCTCGATGTGTGTAAGTGAGGGCCTTAAGGACGTGGTAGTTCTCACCATTGATGACCGTTTGGAAAGGCTTTGCGCCGTCACTCTTAATTCGGCCAGTGCTGATAAGCCCAGGATAGATAATGTCACGGAACTCGGCAATCACTAGAAGGTCTTCAAGAGGCGCAGACCGCGTGATCGCCTCTTCCGTACCAAGCGCCTCCAGTTCAGCGCTCTTCGGTTCACTGGCTTTGTTGACAGCCCGAACCTGCCATACCTGCGGGTCAGCTTTCTTTACAGATCCGCGCGGCGGAAGAACACGAACCTTGTCTCCTTTACGAACAGGCCGTGCAGGCAGCTCTACAGTCTCTGGACTGTGCCGCTCAAAATTGAGACCGAAGGATAGGCGAGACGACAAGATTTTGAATTCTTGATCGAGATCAGCTCCCAAGCGGTGGTCTTTAGCTTTGGCTTGGGCAATCAAATCGGTCAGACGCGACAAAGCGATTCCTTTCTAACGAGTGCCCGGTGGCACCTTCACGTTACCCGCGTTCAGGCAGACGGGTTCCCTCTATTGACCAAGTTAAGCAACAGCCTTCAACGCCTCGTATTCTGCCATGTCATCCGTGAAATCAAGGACCAACTGAATCGGTTCACCGGTGTTTTGGTTCTGGTTATAGCTTTCCACATCGGCCTTGAGTTGGCGGCAATCCCCGACGATTCCCTGCCGGCGTTGCTGAAAGGAACGCGCCATGTGGTCTCTCGAAGCAACACGAATATCTGCCCAAAGGGCATACTGCTTGCCGTTTCGCTCGTAAGAGGCCATGTGCTTCGTGCGAACACGACGGCCTTGCGGATCAGTATGAAAATCAGCACGCATGGCACGCGAGAAATCCTCAGCCAATCGGGTCACCATGGTTGACCGTTGCGGTTGGCAAAGGCCATTGTCGAACGCCCAGGCAGCAAGTTCGTGCATGGTGAACGGCTGGACGTGACCGGCCTTTTCGTATTTGCGGTAAAGCTCTTGAAGCTGTTCGTTGTAAGACATTGAGGCTCCTAATGAGCGCTGGAAAGTATGCTGCCGAATCCGTCCGTCAGGGCGGATTCTGTAATGATGTGCCGTACTCGTGCCAGCATCTCGCGACTGTGAGAGTACGGGATCATGCGGCGGTATTGAAGCTGGCCGACGACAAGGCCGGGGTGAATGTTTAGCTTTGCCGCAAGACCCTGAATGCGAGTCTTCGAGAATAGGGGTCTGACGCGACTGATGAAGCTGTCGAGCTCGATTTTGGGTATCGAGAAGGTCGAAGCAAATTCATCAGCCCTCTCCTCTATAGGTCGCTTTGGTGCGGAAGGGCTGGAGTCATCGCCAACGAGATCTACATCCACGAATACATCCCCGGCGAGACCATCTTTATGTTTCACGTGAGCACATTCGTGAAGGAGGGTGTGCCAGAAAGCATCAATTCGATCAAAGCGCAGAGACAGGGCAATGACAGGCGAAGCCGCGTTCAGCCAAATGCATACGCCGTCGATCTTTGTTGCAGGAAGCGCCTCTACCACTAGGAATCGAACGCCAGCATCAGCCAAAAGTCCTGGCACTTGCCGTACCGACTCCGCATCACGGAGCATGTGTTTTAGCTGACTGACTGTCGTCGCAAATGCCATCTCAGAAAACGCCTTGACCTCCATCGCTTTCGCTAGCTGCTTAACCCGACACAACCATGCCGCCTCGGGAGCTGACAGCTCCTCCTCGTAGGAAGAAGACTTCCTAGCAGCGTGAGCCAAAGCGGGGAGCGGGGCTTCCAGCGAAGCCAGACCCAAGAAGCTGCAAACGCTCTTCTCTAGCACGTCGATGTTGTCCGTCGGCTGAATCCAAAGACGCTTTGTCATCTCCTTTACAGGAGCTTTCGCGTAGAGCTTGGCTCGGCGGGAGACAGCATTGCTGCTGTCCCCCTTCACCTTGGAGAGCTGGTAAGAGCTCTCCATATTCATCCAAAACTGCGCTCCAGTTCCAAAAGCCTCGCCAAGGCCCTTGGCCGTTTCAGGCGTAATTGCTCGCTTGCCTGCAATCAGCTCACTCACGAGCCGACCAGGACGGCCAAGCACTTCAGCGAGCTCGATTTGGCTCCAGCCCCGTGCTTCAATTTCGTCCCGAATCAACTCTCCTGGAGAAAAGACCTCTGCCGGTGTTCTTTCAATCATCTCCACGGCCGCCCTCCCTGCATCCGTCTATGTTCACGTCGCCCGCGAGGCAACGATAAGGATTACCGCTTGTTAGTGGTAATCCTCAATGCTGATGACCGCTACAAGTTTGTTGGGTGCCACTCCCTCAAACTCGATCACCAGACGCCATTGCTTGTTCAGCCGCATGGAATGCTGGTGCGCTCGGTCACCTTTCAGCTTTTCGAAGTGCAATGACTTCAGGTTGTAAAAGACCCGCTCGTCCGGTGCCTGGCGGATGATCTGCATGCATTTTCGATATGCACGCACGATTTCCCGCGCGTACCCAGCGTCGTACGTGCCGTCCGTCTCCAGGCGATCAAGCTCTTGGCTTTTGAACCGGACTTCCACGCTTGTCTCTTTGACCTGTGAGGAGTATAACACAATTACACAAGATGTAATGTGTACATGCAGAAAGGATGAGATATGAAGCAGCCTGGCTTGGACAATCGACACCGCGATCAAAATCCGCCCAAAGCTGGCGAAATTCGCCAGAAGAGAAGCGACACCATCAACAAGAACCTCCCGGTTCCGATTCCGCAGTTCTCTCCCAATGCGAAATTGGGCACCATGCGCCAAGAAACCGGCAAGACTAGTGTTCGGGCAGTAAGGCATGCGGCGAAGAATCGGTAGACCGAGAACAGAACATGACGGACGTGGAAGAGCAGGATTCCGGAATGGGTGCGGCGTATACCCCCGAGGAGTACGCCGCCCACATGGAAGAGCGGAAGACGCTCATCGAGGCAGCACGCGAGAGTGCTAAGACCTTTGATCAGGCGGTGCTTGCTTTCGGGTCAGCAGTCTTCGGGGCATCGATTGCTTTCCTCAAAGATGTCGCACCGCACCCTCAAACCTTCACTCTTAAATGGCTAGGTGGAGCGTGGTTACTGTTTTCAGCTGGACTTTTGGCTGCTCTGATGTCTTTTATCTGGAGTCACAAGGCTTGCATGTCAGAGGTCGACGCCGCCACCGCAACGCTCGGCAAACCTAACGCGCAGCGACCAGCAAACCATTGGTCAGCGCTGACCGACAAGTGCAACTACGTCTGCATAGGGATGCTTTTCCTGGGACTGGCTTCCTGGTCGATCTTCGCGCTAGAAAATCTAAATCAAGGAGGAAACACCGTGGTTCAACAGTCGCAAAATCAACCCTCTCAGCCATACGAAAAGCTCGAAAAGGGGTACGTTCCACCAAAGGCGCCCCCACCGCCACCGCGTACAAACCAATCGACCGTGCTTCCAACTTCACAATCACCCAAGAAGTAGGACTATGACCAAGCCTGTAGATACCGCTGCAAAGATTCCTGTACACAGCGGTTATGTGCCCC
>CAXTPR010000053.1:17206-21120 GCA_964246235.1 uncultured Acidobacteriaceae bacterium | reverse complement strand
CTCCCTCGAAGGTCTCGCCGAGCAGATCAAGCAGGCCGGCGTCAAGGACCTCAACCTCATCCTCAAGGGCGACGTGCAGGGCTCGGTCGAGGTGCTGGCCGATTCGCTCGGCAAGATGTCCACCGAAAAGGTGCGCGTCCGCGTGCTGCACTCCGGTGTCGGCGCCATCAACGAGTCGGACATCCTGCTGGCTTCCGCGTCCAATGCGGTCGTCATCGGTTTCAACGTTCGCCCCGAGCGCAAGTCACAGGAGCTCGCCGATCAGGAAAAGATCGAAATCCGTCTTCACTCCATCATCTACGAGCTTCAGGACGAGATCACCAAGGCCATGTTCGGCATGCTCGACGCAGTCTACCGCGAGGTTTACGCCGGCCGCGCCGAGGTGCTCAACGTCTTCAAGATCACCAAGGTCGGCCAGATTGCCGGCTGCACGGTGCGCGACGGCCAGATCCGGCGCGATAACCAGGTCCGTGTCACGCGCGACGGTGCGGAAGTCTGGAAGGGCAGGATCTCCTCGCTCAAGCGCTTCAAGGACGACGTCGCCGACGTCCGCCAGGGCATGGAGTGCGGCATCGACCTCGCCGGCTTCAAGGACATACGCGTCGGCGACCTGATCGAAGCTTTCACCACCGAGAAGATCGCCGCCGAGCTCGGCCAGAACACCGCCGAGCTCAAGCGCCAGCAGATGGCCGAGCTCAAGGAAGCCAAGGAGCGCGAGAAGGAAGTCGAAGCCGCCGGCGTTCCCGCCTGACCCGGATCGCGGCGCTCCGCACGATATGCACACTCCAGTGGAGCGGCATCGGGCGGAGCGTCGCAAAGTCTATGAGGAGTCACGCGAACTGGAGAAATCGCGCCAAGCTGGCGAGCAGTCGCGGAGAAGCCTGCTTCTGAGACCTATCTTCTCGGACTCGCCGTGCGTGTCTCTCCCTGCAGGGCGCTCTGCAGGGCGATGTGGCGACCGGTAAAGGCGAACACGACCAGGAGCGCTGCCGTCAGCCAGGCTCCCAGGCTGAGCGGTTTCGGCAGGTACAACGCGAGTGCGACCCCACCGGCGATCAGGATTGCGCACAGGCCCGCAAACTGCCTCATGCCATACAGGAACGCGAACGGCAGGTAATGCGCACCCAGAACGATCATGAACGATGGATAGAACCACGCAGGCCGAAGAGCCGCAATGCCGAGTACCAGCGGCAGCGTGAGCGGCACTGTGAGGGCCACCTGGATACCGAGCGCGTTCATCGGGTGTCCTTTCGGCAGCGCGAAGGCACGGCCCATGCCGCGCAGCACGAGTTGCGTCATGGGAAAGATCAAAATCCCTCCCAGCACAAGGACCGCCTCTCCCAGGCGAAGGGAATACCACGTGCACGCGGCTGCCGACAGGCCCCACAACACACCCGAGACCAACTGGCCGGCAAACCCTCCCAGAAAGGTCTCGCGAACGTCGTCCTGCGCCTAAGTGATGTCCTTGAACGCCATCATAGGAGGCGTTCAGCAGGGCCTACCATGACATTTGTCACCTCTGGCCGGTTTGCTGCTGGGGTGGTTCTGATTTCGCGCTGGCCCCGATGGCACATCTTGCGATCGGTCCGGGGACGGACAAGTGGGAGACTCGAACGTGAAAGCAGCTATCGTCACAGCCGCCGGCAAGCCGCCCGTCTTCGGTGAGTTCAATGAGCCCGCCCCAGCACAGGGCGCGGAGATCATCACCGTCAGCGCCTCAGCGCTGAGCCCTTTCAGCAAATCACGTTCTTCGGCACGCACTACAGCTCGGAGGCCGTATTTCCAGCCGTGGCCGGCGTTGACGGAGTGGGGCGCACAGAGGATGGCCGTCGTGTCTACTTCGTCCTGCCGGAGGCGCCCTACGGCGCGCTGGCTGAAAAGTGTCTCGTTCCTGCAAAGCAATGCATCGAGATTCCGGACACCCTGGACGACGTGACGGCTGCAGCCCTTGCTAATCCGGGTATGTCGGCCTGGGCCGCGCTTGTGGAGCGCGCGCACGTGCGGCCCGGCGAAGTCGTCCTGGTCAACGGCGCAACCGGCAGCGCGGGCCGCCTCGCTGTGCAGCTTGCGAAATTCCTGGGCGCGGGCAAGGTCATTGCCACCGGTCGTGACGAGAGCGAGCTGCAGGAACTCTTGTCCCTGGGAGCAGACACCGTGATTCCGTTCACGCTGGGTGCCTTGCATCCGCTGGGTGCCAAAGACTACGAGCAGTCGCTCAGACAGGCCTTCGCCGCCGGCATCGGCGTTGTTGTCGACTACCTGTGGGGAGAAAGTGCAAAGACCATCATCATCGCCATCGCGAAAACGGTGGAAGACGCGACCCCGGTGCGCTTCGTGCATGTCGGTGAAGCGAGCGGCGAGGCAGAGATCGCGCTTCCGGGTGCCGCGCTGCGCTCCTCTGCGATCCAGTTGATGGGCAGCGGCGTGAAGAGCGTACCGCTGTCCAGGCTTCTCGAAGCGATCCAACACGTCTTTGCAGTTGCGGGACAGGCGAAGCTCCAGATTGCCACGCGAACCATGCCGCTCTCAGCGATCGAAGAAGCGTGGAAGGCGCCTGGCAAACCGCGCCTCGTCGTCAGCGTCTCCGGTTCCTTCGCGGAAGCATAGGGGCCGGGGAGGGCCGGTTCATCGCGCCTCTCCGGCAGCATACCGGAACGTAATTAGTTATCCTGGAGTCGATGGAAACCAAGACACTTCCCTGCCCCATCTGCAAAAAGCCGGTCGCCGTGTCCAGCGATAACGTCCCTTTCTGCTCTGACCGCTGCCGCCTTCTCGACCTTGGCGCCTGGGCTTCGGGTGACTACCGGGTGACCTCGCCCATCCTCGATCCCGAGTTCCTCGAAGAGCTGGATGCCTCCCAGCTTCAGGCCGGGTTCCGCGACCGCCAGGAAGCCGAGTCCGAAAGGAGGTAAGGCAAAAGACGCTCTTCCTGCGGCGTTTGAAGCCGAAAGCTCCGTGCGATAGACTTGCCGCAAAATCGAAAGGAGCATCGCCATGGCGCTGAATGCTTTTCTCACACTCAAGGGCCAGAAACAAGGATTAATCAAAGGATCTGTCACTCAAAAAGGCCGAGAGGACAGCATCGCGGTGCATGCGTTTGACCACGAAGTCATCAGTCCGCGTGATCCGGCTTCCGGGCTCCCCACCGGCAAGCGGATGCACAAGCCGTTTGCGATCACGAAGGACGTGGACAAGAGCTCTCCTCTGCTATGGAACGCACTTGTGAACAATGAAACCCTCACGTCATGGACGCTTCAATGCTGGGCGCCTGCACCACCCACTCCATCCGCCGCGGCAAGCGAAAGGCAGTCCTATACGATCACTCTCACCAACGCGAGTATCGCTTCCATCCATGAAGCTATGCCCGATAACCAGAATCCCGCGATGCAGAATCTTCCTCTTCGCGAAGAAATCGCGTTCACGTATCAGAAGATTGTATGGACCTGGGTGGATGGCGGAATCACAGCGGAGGACGACTGGGAAACGCGGGTCTAGGACGAACGTATACATGGAGCCCTGTTACACACCAGAGCTTCCACATAGACAACGATGCCCCCGCAAAGCGGGGGCATCGTTGTCATGCCATGCATCGCTGGAAGTGAGCTGGTCCCAGCCATTCAAAAAAAATAAACAAAAGTAGAATCTCGGGAACCGCCCGCCGCGAGCTTCCGTATCCCTCCATGTCTGCAGTGACTTGGACGCCACGAACCAGGCGGTAGCAACCTGCTGACAAGTCCGGCATGGCAGTCGCAAAGCCGGAACCAGCGATTCAGACGGCTGAGTCAAGATCTCACAACCGTTCCCGCTGCATGAGTCAATTACAACCCCAATCTATTGGGCAGGCGCCGCACCCGTGCGCGCACATACAAAAGGAGATTCACCATGTACCTCGCTTTCGAAATCACCGTCTTCGC
>CAXTPR010000053.1:0-17106 GCA_964246235.1 uncultured Acidobacteriaceae bacterium | reverse complement strand
TCACCGTCTTCGCTCTCACGATTTTCGTTCCCACCTTCATCGGCCTGCGCGCCCGCACTAACGGCAACTGGCGCTCCGTACAGGCATAAAGACCATACGATCTACGCAGCAAAGAAGCGGCCGCCCACAAGCGGCCCTTGCCGTTTTTGGGGAAGCCTCCGCAGCGGCTCTTGCGCTCGTCTTCCTTGGGCTTTTCCGTAAAGGCGCAGGCTGAGCGGCCGCTACCGGTTGGCTCCACCCGTCGCCGCGCTCGGACCGGTGCCCGCGCCCGTCAGTCCGCGATTCTTCAGCAGCGCCCCCGCGCTCGGCTTGCCGCCGCGCCACGCTTCGTACATGGTCTCCAGGTCCTCAGTGTTCCCACGTGAAAGCACCATGCTTCGGAAGCGGTCGCCGTTGGCGCGCGTCAATCCGCCATGTTCCTCGAACCACTGGTAGGCGTCGTCATCCAGCATCTCGGCCCAGAGGTACGCATAGTACCCCGCCGCGTATCCGTTCGCCCATATATGGAGAAAGTAGCTCGACCGGTATCGCGGCGGCACCTCCTTAACAGCGACACCGGTCTTTTGCAGCGCCGCCTTCTCGAACGTATCCACATCCTGCAAAGGTGCGCTCGCCGGCAGCAGGTGCCACTGCATGTCCAATTCCTGTGCAGCCAGGGCCTCGGTCGAGGAGTACCCCTTGTTGAACGTCGCAGCACGCTTCAGCTTTGCGAACAACTCATCCGGCATCGCCTGCCCGGTCTGGTAGTGCACCGCATAGTGCTTGAACACCTGCGGGTACGTCGCCCAGTGCTCATTGAACTGTGACGGAAACTCTACGAAGTCCCTTGCGACGGAAGTTCCGGAGAGCGTCGGATATACAGCATTGGAGAACATTCCATGCAGCCCATGCCCAAACTCATGGAACATCGTCGTCACGTCGTCGAAGCTGATCAACGCGGGCTGCCCCGCCTCGGGCTTCTGGAAGTTGGCCACGTTGTAGATTACCGGCAGCGTGCCGAGCAGCTTGCTCTGGTTGACGAAGTTCGACATCCACGCTCCGCCGTTTTTGTTGTCCCGCTTCCAGTAATCGAAGTAGAACAGGGCCAGCGGCTTGCCATCCACATCATGCACTTCAAATACCCGCACATCCGGTTGGTACACCGGGATGTCATGCCGCTCCTGAAACGTGATCCCGTACATCTGGTTTGCCGCATAGAACACACCTTCCCGCAGAACCTTGTCGATCTCGAAGTACGGCTTCAGCTCACTCAGGTTCAGGTCATATTTCGCCTTGCGTACCTGCTCCGAGTAGAAATCCCAGTCCCATGGCTCCAGCTTGAAGCCGCCAGATAGCGCCGCGGAGCCATTCTGTTTATCGATCACAGCCTGAATATCCGCCGCCTCCCCCTTTGCCTTCGCCACGGATGCCGGCACCACGGCATCCATGAACTGCAGCGCGGCTTGCGGAGTCTTCGCCATCTGATCGACCAGCGCCCAGCTCGCATAGTTCGGGAAGCCCAGCAGGGCGGCCTTCTGCGCCCTTATCTGCGCCAGCCGGGCGATCGTCGCTCGCGTGTCGTTCTCGCCGCCACGTTCCGCGCGCGTCCACGACGCCTGGAACAGCGCCTCCCGCGCACCGCGATCGCTCATCGTCTCCAGGCTCGGCTGCTGTGTCGTATTTTGCAGCGGCACCACATACCCAGCCATGCCGCGGGCCTTGGCCGCGTCGCTCGCCGCCGTGATCTGCGCCTCTGTCAATCCCGCCAGCTTGCTCTTGTCGGGAGTCACGTAGGCTGCTTCCTTCGCCGCCCCCAGCAACTGGTTGTTGAACTTCGTGCTCAGCACAGACTCTTCCTCATTCAGCTTCTTCAGCCGGGTCTTGTCCGCCTCGTCCAGCTTCGCCCCTGCCTTCACGAACTGCCCATAGTCCCACTCCAGCAGCCGCATCTGCTCCGGCGTAAGCGCCAGCGTCTTCCGCTTCCGGTACAGCTCCGCGACCCGCGCAAACAATTTGCTATTGAGGTTCATGTAATCGGAGATCGCAGCCAGCGGCGCGGCTTCGTCTTCCTGCACCTTCTGCAGCGCGGGGTTGGTATTGGCTTGGGTCACGCCGCTGAACACCAGCAGCACGCGTTGCAGCAACTCCCCACTACGCTCCAGCGCCGCGATCGTGTTGTCGAACGTCGGCTTGGCCGCACTGTTGGCAATTGCATCGATCTCTTCGCGCTGCTGAACCATGCCGGCCTCCATGGCCGGCTGGTAGTCTGCGTTCTGAATCCTGTCGAACGGCGGAGCCTGGAACGGCAGCGTGCTCGGCGCATAGAACGGGTTCGCCGGTCCAAACGCCATGGAACCTGTGTTCTGCCCCTGCGCCTCCACAACACCCAAAGCCAACCCCGTCGCCAAAACTGCCCTCCAGCCTCTCATCGCACAGACCTCATCCACCAGTCTGCCCTCTTCGTCCGAAACCGGCAACGAGCCGTGCGCCTCATACAATCTCCCTTGATGCCTCCGCAGACCCCGCATGCCGACCTGCAGCGAACCCGCACTGCCTGGCTCTGGGCCACGTTCTTCGGCGTCGGCTTCCTGCGTCCCGGTCCCGGTACCTATGGCTCCGTAGCCGCCGTCCTGCTCTGGCTTGCGGCCTTCCACAACTCCTCCCTGGACGCTCCCGCATGCGCCGCGCTCACCTTCGTCGCCGCGCTCGCCGTCACCCTCACCGGCATCCCCGCGTCCACCTGCGTCGCACGCGAATCCGGCCGCAAAGACCCCGGCTTCGTCGTCATCGACGAAGTAGCAGGTCAGCTTTTCGCGCTCGCGCCACTCCGGCATGACTGGAAGCACGCCCTGCTCGCCCTGATCCTGTTCCGCGTCCTCGACATCTTCAAGCCCTGGCCCATCCGCCGCCTCGAAACCCTGCCTGAAGGCGCCGGCATCATGCTCGACGACGTCGCCGCCGGTCTCCTCGCCGCTGCTCTCGGTCTGCTCGCCACCCTCGTTTTCCCGCACTGGCGATAGCTTCCGTTGCGTCCCGTAGCGTCCTTCGCGCCCTCTCCGTCAAGGCTCTTGCTCTTGTAGTCTCCAAATAACACATACGCCAGCCCCGCTGCATCTTGCCCCCACGCCGCCGCAGGGCATACGCTGCCTAAAGATGAACCTGCTCCACGCATCCCGCGCTCTCGTAAAATCCCAGCCGGCGCCGCACCTCCACACTCTGAGTCCGTTGGCCGCGATCCCCGGTGGCGCCTTCGAGCTCACCGGCTCACATCTGCTCACCCCTCATGTCGCTGGTTTAGACCAGCTTCCGCGTTTGCCCACCGCCGCCTTCGGCGAGGCATCTGCCTCGCTCGATCTCGCCCGGCCCACTCGTGCTGTCGTCCGCGTACCGGCGGGTGCGCTCTCCGGCGGCCTCACGCTTCGCCGCGATGGCCTTGGCTCCAACGTCCTTCACGCCAATGTCGGGGTTCCACTCGCTGAAGACCTCCACCTCATCTCCAATCCCGCCGCCGATGCTGACGGCAACCTCTATGCCATGGTCTCCGGTCCGCGCGGCGACCGCGTCCCCGTCTCCATCTTCCGCATCGGCCGTGACCTACAGGTGCGCCCCTTCGTACGCGACCTGCTGAACGTCTCCGCCCTCGCCTTCGACCGTGGCGGCTATCTCTACGCCAGCTCCCGCTCCGAAGGCACGATCTATCGCATCTCCCGCGACGGCGCCATCTCCACCTTCACCGAAGGCATGGGCACGGCCACCGGCCTGGCCTTTGACCGCGAGGGCAACCTCTACGTCGGCGACCGCTCCGGCACCATCTTCAAGATCAGCCCGGACAATGCCAGCAACCCGCGCGAGATCTTCGTGTTCGCCACCCTGGAGCCCAGCGTCGCCGCCTATCATCTAGCCTTTCGCGATGATGGCGTCCTGCTCGTCACCGCGCCCAACACCACCTCCAACCATCCCATCTGGGCCATCGACCCGGACGGCACCACCCGCGAGTTCTTCCGCGGCCTCGGCCGCCCGCAGGGCCTCGCACTCGACGTCGAGGGCAACGTTTACTGCGCCGCCAGCTATCGGGGCCGCCGCGGCATCGTCCGCATCTCCGCCAACGCGCGCGAGGCCGAGCTCGTCGTGAGCGGCAACGACCTCGTGGGCCTCTGCTTCCTGGAAGACGGTGCCTGCGCCCTCGCTACTGGCACAACCCTGTTCCACGTCGACCTCGGCATTCAGGGCCGCTCGCTCGCGTAGCGCAAGATGCCCACTTCCATCCTGCGCCGGCAAACCCGGGAGCAAGCCGAGCTCGCCCGCGGCCGGCTTGCACTCTCCGCCTTGCGCGCCGCGCTCGTCACCCGCGAGCACTCGCTGGATGATCTGCGCGCTCAGCTTTTCAGCTTTGAAGGCCGCTACATCCGCCAGGTTGGCAAACTGTACGCCCAGCTTGACGAGTGGGAAACAAAGATCGGCGAGCTCAACTCTCCGCTGCTGCTCCCGGGCGGGGCCGATCCGCCGGAGCCCGAAGCCAAGGCCCTCGCACAAAACAGGGGGACGGAAGACGGCGGCGATCTCGATGCGGCCATCGACCTGAAAGCCCTCTTCCGCGAGCTCGCCAAGCGCATCCATCCCGACTTTTCCCGCGGCGAGGCAGACGCACAGCAACGCACCCGCCTCATGGCCCAGGCCAATGACGCCTTCCGACGCCAGGACGCCGGCATGCTGCAGCGCATGCTCAACGGCCACGAGGCCCAAAGCAGTATCGAAAGCACAACCGAGCAACTCGCCCGCGTCCTCGAGCAGCTGGCCCATGTAGAGCGGGACATCACCCGCATTGACGCGGAGATCGACGCTCTCACCCACTCCGAGCTCGCCAGATTGCAGCAACGGGTCCTGCTCGCCGCGCAGGGAGGCCGCGATCTACTGGCCGAGATGGCCGCCCGCGTCAAAGGCAACATCGGCATGGCCATGCGCCGCTATGAGCTAGACCTCGAGCGCAGAAAGCGCAAGCAGCCCGCCTTCGATCCCACTTCGCTCCTCTCCGCGGAAATCGTCCCCTAGTCGATCACACCGGAACCGGTCCTCCGCTTGCGCTGGCATCCAACCCCGCATGTTCGCAGAAATCATCGCCGTCGGCTCCGAGATGCTCACGCCGCACCGGCAGGACACCAACTCTCTCTACCTGACGGATGGCCTCAACGACCTCGGCGTGGAGGTCGCCTTCAAAACCATCGTCGGCGACAAGCGCCGGCACCTCACCGACGCCATCCGCATCGCGCTGGCTCGCACGGACGTCCTGCTCCTCTCCGGCGGCCTCGGCCCCACCGAAGACGACCTCACCCGCGAGTGCGTCGCCGAAGCCCTGGGTCTCGAGCTCCACAAAGATCCGGATATCATCGCCGCGCTGTACAAGCGCTTCGCCGAGCGCCGCATGGCGATGCCCCCCAACAACGAGCGCCAGGCCGAAGTCCTGGAAGGCGCCGTCCTGCTCCCCAACCGCAACGGCAGCGCGCCGGGGCAGTGGCTGGACACCGAGTTCGCCGGGCCTGACAACACCTCGCATCGCAAGCTCGTCGTCCTGCTTCCCGGGCCGCCCAAGGAACTCAAGCCGCTCTTCGACGAGCAATGCCGGCCGCGCCTCGCCGCCGCCCTGCCTTCCCGTCATATCGCGAAGCGCCTCCTGCGCATGGCTCTCATCCCGGAGTCGCAGGTCGATGCCCGCACCGCACCCCTCTATCGGCAGTTCGAAGACGTCGAGACGACCATTCTCGCCGGGCGCGCCGAAATCCAGCTCCACTTCACCTGCGCCAAGCCTACCCAGGAAGAAGCCGAGGCCCGCGTCAATGCGCTCACGGAACGTATCGAGCAGGAGATGGGCGACGATATCTTCAGCGCGCACGGCGAATCGCTCGAAGAAGTCGTCCTGCTCCTTCTGGGCCTGCACGGTCTCAAGCTCTCCGTCGCCGAGTCCTGCACCGGTGGCCTGCTCTCCGAGCGCCTCACCGCCATCCCCAGCGCTTCGCGCAGCTTTCACGGCGGGGCGGTCGTCTACACGGACGAGCAAAAGGTCAAGCTGTGCGATGTGCCACGGGAGCTGATCGAAGAAAAGGGCGCGGTCTCCGGCGAAGTCGCACGCAAGCTGGCCGAAGGGATTCGCTCCCGCACCGGCTCCCATCTGGGCCTGAGCATCACCGGCATCGCGGGCCCTACCGCGCCCGAAGGTCCCGACACTGGCAAGCCCATCGGCCTGGTCTACCTGGGTCTCGCCGACGAGCACGACACGCAGGTCCGCGAGCTTCACATTCCCGGCGACCGCGAGCGCGTTCGCCTCTGGGCTACCCAGCACGCCCTCGAAATGCTCCGCCGGCGCCTGCTTTGAGTCTTCTTCACCTGCACGGCAGTTCTCTGCACAGGCAGTTCCTTGTTGCGTCGTAAAAGCCTTGTCATCTCAGCCTCCAGCGTAGCGAAGTGGAGGCCGTTGTATTTCGCCGCGCGAGAGCACAGGCACCAGCCCGAACCTCTCCCACGAACCGCCTTGCTACACTGCTGGAGCGGCAGATGACCCTCTGGATCTCCATCCTTGTACTCGCCTACCTGCTAGGCTCCATTCCTTTCGGCTATCTGCTCGTCCGCTTCTTTCGCAAAGAGGACATCCGTGCCACCGGCAGCGGTAATATCGGCGCCACCAACGTGGTCCGCTCCGGCGCCAAGGGCCTTGGCATCGCCACGCTGCTGCTGGACACCCTCAAAGCCTTTGCCGCAGTAAAGATTGCGCAGCATGTCGCTCCCGGCGACACCGACCTCGCCGCGCTCGCCGCCGTCTTCGCCGTTCTCGGCCACATCTTTCCTGTGTGGCTGGGCTTTCATGGGGGCAAGGGCGTTGCCAGCGCGTTAGGCGTCTTCCTGGCGATTTCATGGCCCGCCGCGCTCAGCGCTCTGAGCATCTTCATCCTGCTCACCATCTTTACCCGCTATGTGTCGCTGGCCTCCATGGTCGCGTCCGCATCGATGCCCGTCTTTCTCATGATCTTCGAGCCGACGCGCTCCCCCATCTTCGTTTCGAGCGGCATCTTCCTTGCTTTGGTCATCATCGTCAAACACCGGGAGAACATCGCTCGCCTCAAGGCTGGCACCGAAAGCCGCGTCGGCAGCAGGAAGAAGCCTTCACCAGACCAAGGCAAACCCTCCGGCGAGGATGACGCATGAGCCGCATCGCCGTTCTCGGCGCCGGAGCCTGGGGAACTGCACTCGCCATCTCGCTGGCGCGGCGTGGAGGCCATAGCATTTCCCTCTGGGTTCATTCCCCCGCGCACGCGAAAGAGCTCGCGCAAACCGGCGAGAACACCCGCTATCTTCCCGGCTTCATTCTCCCGGCGGATATCGAGGTCTCTGCCGACCTGCACTCAATCGTTCAGGGTGCCGAGGTCATCCTCTGCGTCACACCCTCGCAATCGCTGCGTGAAACCATGACCGCGATCGCGCCCGTGCTCCAGCCCGGACAGGTCCTGCTTTCCGCCAGCAAAGGCATCGAGGAGAAGACCTTCTTCCGCATGTCGCAGATCATGAGCGAGTTCGGCGAAAATCCTGTCGCCACGCTGGGAGGTCCTTCCTTTGCGCAGGAAGTCGCGGCCTTCCTGCCCACCGCGATCACCATTGCCTGCGAAGACGACGACATCGGCAAGCGCCTTCAGGAAGATTTCAATTCCACCGCTCTGCGCGCGTACCGCAACCAGGACGTGATCGGTACCGAGCTCGGCGGCGCGCTCAAGAACGTGATCGCCCTCGCTGCCGGGGTGGTCACCGGGCTCGAGCTCGGCAGCAATGCGACCGCCGCGCTCATCACGCGCGGCATCGTGGAGATCACCCGCCTCGCCATGGCCTGCGGCGGCCGCCGCGACACCATGAGCGGCCTGTCCGGCATCGGCGACCTCGTCCTCACCTGCACCGGCGGTCTTTCCCGCAATCGCACCGTGGGAGTCGAGCTCGGCAAAGGCCGCAAGCTTCCGGAGATTCTAGCCGGCCTCAATGGCAAGGTCGCCGAAGGCGTCCGCTCCACCACGGCGGCCCTCGGTCTGGCCGCGCGCTACGGTGTCGAGATGCCCATCACCGAGCAAATGGCCGCCATCCTCCACCAGGACAAAACTCCTCGCGACGCCATCCGCGAGCTCATGTCCCGTCCGGGCCGCACCGAATAAAAACTGCCGCTACTCGGCCTCCCTGGAGCGCTCTCGCGCCTGCAGCCGGTCCAGTTCCCGGAAGATTTCGGTCACCGGAACAGCGATCTCGGTGCCATGGACCGTCAGAATCTCGCCCCCCGGCCGCAGGGCCACCGACCGGTCGGCGCAAACGATGCGGCGCTTGTACGGGTCGATGATCCACACCGACCGCACGCCCAGCCGGATGTAATCATCTACCTTGTCCTGCATCCGCGACATCCGGTCTTCAGGCGAAAGCACCTCAACGCACAGCAGCGGTGGTGTCCGTGTAATCCCTCCGAACGGCGCTTCCTCGGAGACAACACAAACATCCGGAATGCGGTACCGCGTGGCGGAAATCTGCACCCGGTTTTCCTGCATCACGCGGATCTTCCATGGCTCTTCACGAAGAAGCAGGAACCCGATAAAGAACTTCTGAATCGTCGCGTGCTCTTCCTCACCCATGTTCCGCTCCTGCAGCTCGCCGTCTACATAGTCCACATCCGGCGAGTAGTCGGTGGTCAGGTACTCCTCCACAGGCACCAGCAAAGCAACAGCAGCCATCACACCCTCCAGGTGTGCTTAGCATAATCCCCCGCAACGTCCGCCGGTCTCTCCTACTCTAAGGAGCATGTTTACCGGCCTCATCCAGACCACCGGCACCCTGAGTTCGTTCGGACCCTCGCGTGCGGCTACGCGCCTCATGATCTCCGCGCCCGAGCTTGCCGGACTATGGAAATCCGGTGACAGCATCGCCGTTAACGGTGTCTGCCTGACTGCGTTGCCTGCGAACTCCGGGGACGCGGAAGACCGTCCCAACGCCGGCCATTTCGCCGCAGACCTGGCCGAAGAGACCCTGCGACGCACCACGCTCTCGCGACTCGTCCCAGGCAGTGTCGTCAACCTGGAGCTCCCCACACTCGCCGGCTCCCGCCTCGGCGGTCACGTCGTACAGGGTCATGTGGATGGCGTCGCCAGGCTACAAAGTCTCACCGCGCTTCAGCCTGATCCCGACACCACCGACTGGCGTCTCAGCCTCGAGCTCCCCGAAGCGCTGATGGCACACATCCTGCCGCAGGGCTCCATCACCGTGGACGGCATCAGCCTGACCGTCGCCTCGATCCAAGGCAATCGGGTCGAAATAGCCATCATCCCCCACACCTACCGCTCCACCAATCTCAGCAGTCTTCTCGCCGGAGCCGAGGTCAACATCGAAACCGATGTCCTTGCCAAGTATGCTGCTCGCCAAAACAGCGTCGGCATCGATCGTCCAGGCGGGGAGGGAAACCAGGCCGCCGCACCCGAGTGGCTCACCACCGCGTACCTCCTCGCCAACGGCTACTAAGCAGCTTGAGAAAACGGCTACCAGCAGCCCGGACACGGTTACAACGGTTCCTTAGAGAACTGCATCCCTTTCGTCGCGCGTCATCCTGACGCGTAGCGAAGGATCTCTGGATTTCTGGATCTCCGTAGAGGCTTGCGGTCAGTACCGTGCGAGCGCCGCTTCCTCCTTGTGTTCCCGAAGGGAGTCGCGTTCATCCCTGCGGCCACCGTTTCCGAAGCGGAGCTATGCACTCCCTTTGTACCTACTGCGGAAACGGATTGTCCTTCTCCACTGGGCTCTGCACCAGTATGCGCGCCGTGCGCGGCGGCGGCGTCTCATCGACCACCTTGTAGTCCGCCGGCACCGCGAAGCGCTCCGCCGGCGGCTCCGCGCGCTCCACCTTGGTGACCGCCACCAGCTGCTCCCCGGTGCGGGGATCGTCATGCCGGATAATCATATAAATCGAAAGCTCCGCCGAGTACCAGTAGTCGTCCACCACCGTCACCGCCGCACCCGTGCCGCTGACCTCCGCGGCCACCACCCGGCTCTTGCGCGTCCCATGCAGCTCCACCCCATCCAGCCGCTGCATACCCAGGTCGGTCTCCGTGACATCGGGCCGCGTCGGCTGCTTCGCTGGCGGCTGGGCCATCGGCGGCGTCACAGCCGGTGCACGGGCGATGATCTGCCGCGCCAGATGCGTCTGCGGTTCGAGGTAAACGTTGGTCCGGCTGTTCGGGTCGTACACATGCGCGGACAGCAGGCGAGGCTCCCCCTTGTAGCTTGCCGGCACCAGTCTCCTGCGTTCGTTGTAGATGCGCCCTGACGCGGAACGGGCCACATGATTGATCGTGGTCACTACCTGCTCCGTGCCGTCCGGCAGCTTTTTATGGCTCACGATCTGCACGTCGGCCGTGAACGGGGCATTGGGCACCGGAGTTACGAACAATCCATCGATGTGCGTCTGCACGCCACGGTAGTCACGCGGCATCGGCGTTTGGCCGGAGCCTTGGGCCTGCATCGCACCTGTGGCCAACAGCAAAGAAAACGGGACGGAGGCAAGATAGCGAGTCGGCACGCAGCGTCTCCTGATGAGCAACAGCATACCGCGACTACGGACAACCCGTAGAATCGTTGACCCAAGTCTGCGCCGGCTCGCATGTCATCTCGACCGAGCGTAGCGAGCGGAGAGATCCCTGTATTCCTCCCGCGCTCCCACACCGCTCCATGCAGCCCGACGAAACAGAGAAGTCTCTCCAGGACGCGAACACAACACACGAGCGGTTCAACGGCCAGCCGATGGTACCCTGCACCCCTGGAGGAGCCCGCCATCCCCGCACTCAGCCGTCAGCCATCCCACCCCTCCAGCCGCAAGATGCGCCTCTTCCCCCTGGTAGCCGCGACCTACTTCATCGTGTCCGGCGGCCCCTATGGCATGGAAGACATCATCGGCATGGCCGGCTACGGCATGGCCCTGCTGCTGCTCGGCGTCATCCCCCTGTTCTGGAGCCTCCCCACCGCCCTCATGGTCGGCGAGCTCGCCAGCGCCATCCCCGAAGAAGGGGGCTTCTACATCTGGGTCACACGCGCCCTGGGCCGCTTCTGGGGTTTTCAGGAAGCTTGGCTTTCTCTCGCCGCCAGCGTCTTCGACATGGCGATCTACCCCACCACCTTCACCCTGTACCTCGGCCGTGTTGCCCCTGCGCTGACCGCCGGCCACCGCGGTCTCGCCATCAAGCTCGCCATCGTCGCGGTCGCCGCACTCTGGAACCTGCGCGGCGCGGCCTCTGTCGGCCACGGCTCCTCGCGCATGATGGCCATCTCGCTCTCGCCCTTTGTCGTGCTCGTCGTGGTCGCCTGGTGGCGGGCCCTGCATGGCGGCCTTCACCTCGCGCCGCAGGGCCTCTCCACGCACGACCTGCGCGGCGCCATCCCCATTGCGCTCTGGAACTATATGGGCTGGGACAATGCCAGCACCATCGCGCAGGAGGTGGAAAACCCGCAGCGCAATTACCCTCGCGCCATGTTCGCGGCGGTGCTCACCGTCACGTTCGTCTACATGATCCCGCTGGCTTCCATGTGGGCAGCCGGCATACCCGCGCAGCGCTTCAGCACCGGCGCCTGGGTGGATGCCGCCACCCTCATCGTTGGTGGATGGCTCGCACTCGCCGTCGTTCTGGCCGGTTCACTGGATGGTCTCGGAACCTTTACCGCGCTCACCCTGACCCTTACCCGCCTACCAGCCGCGATGGCTGCCGACGGCTTTCTCCCTGTGGTCCTCAAGCGCGAAAACAAGCGCGGCGTCCCCTGGGTCAGCGTCCTGGCCTGTGCCACCGGCTGGGCGCTGGCCCTGGGCCTCACCTTCGAGCGACTCATCTCCATCGACCTCGTGCTCTACGGCGGCGCGCTCCTGCTCGAGTTCCTCGCGCTGACCGTGCTTCGCGTCCGTGAGCCGGAGCTGCAGCGCCCCTTCCGTGTACCTGGAGGAACCGCGGGCACGGTACTGATCGGCGTCGGCCCTGCGGTCCTGATCCTGTTCGCATTATGGTCGGCGCGTGGCGAGAGCGTTCTCGGCATGCCCGCCCTGGCATTCGCCGCACTGATCGCGCTGGCCGGAGTCCTGGTCTACGCCGCGGCCCGCGCAGTCACACCGCGAAGCACCTGAGCTACTTCTTCCCGTCCAGAAAGTTCTGCTGCGCCTTCAGGATCACCTCGCGAGCGTACCCCGCATCGCGGAATCCCCTCACTTCCACGTTCTTATGCTCCAAGTCCTTGTAGATCGAAAAGAAGTGCGTGATCTCCTTGAGGATGTGCGGGTAAATCTCCGAGTAGTCGTTTACATCCTTGTAGCGCGGGTTCGCCACGCCCACGCACAGGATCTTCTCATCGCCCTGACCCTGGTCCAGCATGTCCAGCACGCCGATCGGCCGCACCTCTTGCAGGCACCCCGGGAAGCTGGGCGTGTCCACCAGCACCAGCACATCCAGCGGGTCGCCATCGTCGCCCAGCGTGCTCGGGATGAAGCCGTAGTCGCCCGGATAATGCACCGGCGAGTACAGATTGCGGTCCAGCCGGAACACGTGCAGCTGCTTGTCGTACTCGTACTTCGTGATGCCGTCCCGCGGGATCTCGATCACCGCATTGACAATGTCCGGCGACTTCGAGCCGACCGGCAACGTAAGGTAGTCCACCATACCAACCATCTCTTCTTGACTCAGATTTGGGCACTTTCGCCGATCGCTCCTGACAAGCCAGCAAATGCGCCTCGGACTGCGAAACTCCCCTCTGCAGTCTACAGTTCCTTCGCGGGACGCTTTCCTGCATCCAACCCATTCAACTTGCCGAGCTCACTCGGTCATCTCAGCCGCCTTCAGCCGCACGGTCCGGGGAGACTCTGATGCTGCGTATCCTCTCGGCTCCTCGCCGATTTTTCCCACTTTGCCTCCTGCTCTCCGGCCTCACGTGTTCCGCCGCCGCCCAGCGCGCGCCCGCCGAATACCGGACGCAGTCGGTGTCCGTCTTCGGCAGCTTCCTCTACAACGAAATCGGCTACAGGCCAGACTCCGCCATCGGCGTGTCCGCCGGATTCGACGTTACGCAGCACTTCCTCCGCGTGCCCCTCGCCGTGTCCCTTGAGGTCCGTGCCAACGCGGCCTACGGCCTCACCGCGGACCACCATAGCTATACCTTCGGGCCGAGTGTCGCCTATGGCTTCGGCCGTTATCACCCTTATGTCGAGTTCCAGGTCGGCCTCGGCAACATTCACTTCAGCCCGGCAGTGGCCGAGGACGAGGGCTACTTCGGCGACAAGTCCGCCATCGCCGCAGCAGGCGGCGGCGTTGACATTGAGATGTTCAGGAATGTGGCCGCCCGGCTCGACTTCCAGGCCCAGCATTGGGATGTCGATCCGACCATCCATCAGACCTTCATCCCTGCCCTGTTCTCGGCCGGCGTGAACTACACCATCCCGTTCCGGCCATTCACGCGCCAGGGCGATCCTCACTACAGGTAGACCCTGGTACGCAGACCCGGTGCTAGCCTGATCGTGGGAGCCATCCCGTTGCCACAGATTGTGCCTGCCCCCTGAAACCTTTGCTCACTCCCGCGCCTAATTCGCAATCCACCAGCCGCTTTGTCCGCGCCTGCCTCCGTCAACCGGTGGACCGCACCCCGGTCTGGTTCCTCCGCCAGGCGGGCCGCTACATGCCCGAGTACATGGCCGTGCGCCGCCACCACAGCCTGCTCGACATCTGCCGCACCCCGGCCATCGCCGCCGAGGTCACCATCACCGCTGCCGAGCGCCTCGGCGTCGATGCGGCCATCATCTTCGCCGACCTCCTCCTGCCCTTCACGCCCATGGGCCTCGACTTCGAGTTCGTCACCGGCGAGGGCCCCGTCGTTCACACCCCCGTCCGCAGCCTGGAGGCCGTGCAGGCCCTCCGCGTCGACCGCGCCGAAGAGCTCAGCTATGTGGCCGAGGCCATCGGCAAGGTCGCCAGCCACTTCCGGGCGCCACGTGCGGATGGCGATCAGCTCGGCATCATCGGCTTCTGCGGCGCACCCTTCACCCTCGCCAGCTACATGATCGAAGGTGGCAGCTCGCGCAACTACATCGAGATGAAGAAGCTCATGTACAGCCCCGGTCCCGCCTGGCCGCTGCTTATGGAAAAACTCGTCTCGGTCCTCGCCGCCTTCGCGCAGCAGCAGGTGGAAGCCGGCGCCGACGTCCTCCAGGTCTTCGACTCCTGGGCCGGCGCGCTCTCCCCCACCGATTACCGGGCCTACGTCCTCGGCCCCACCACCGAGCTCATCCAGCGTATCCGCGGCTTCGGCGTTCCCGTCATCTACTTCGGCGTGGACACCGCCACACTGCTTCCCGCCATGCGCGAAACCGGAGCCGACGTCCTCGGCCTCGACTGGCGAATCCCGCTCGACGAAGGCTGGCGGGCCGCCGGACCGGGTTGCGCCGTCCAGGGCAATCTCGACCCCATCACCCTCTTCGCCCCCGAAGACGTTCTCGAATCCCGCGTGAACGAGATTCTCACCCTCGCCAACGGCCGCCCCGGCCACATCTTCAATCTCGGCCACGGCATCGTCCCCGGTACCCCGGTGGAAAGTGTTCTAGCCGTTGTGAATGGGGTCAAGCGCTTCCGCCTGCCCGCCCCGGCGCGCGCTCCTGGCGAGTCCCGCAGCGAGTGGGCCATCCGCGCCTGAGCCCATGCCGTCTGGGCTTGCCCTGTGACCCCCACACCGGCTGCCCACGCCGGGGCAGAGGTACGATGGAGGCAGCATGAGCCAATCCCGCAGCGCCGTCCTTCTGCTCGCGCACGGCACACCCGACCGGCTCGACCAGATGGCCGAATACCTCCGCCTCGTCACCGGCGGCCGTCCCATGCCGCAGCACGTGATCGAAGAGCTGCAGCACCGCTACGCCGAGATCGGCCTCCGCGACACATCGCTGCCCGAAGGCCCTCCCCTCACCCGCTGGACGCTGATTCAGGGGCAACGTCTCTCGGAAGCTCTCCGGAGGCCTGTCTACGTCGGCATGCGCAACTGGCATCCCTTCATCGCCGATGTCGTCGCCCGCATGAAGCGGGATGGCATCACCGAAGCCACTGTCCTCTGCCTGGCCCCGCAGAACTCCCGCACGTCCACCGGCCTCTATCGCCGCGCACTGGATGCTGCCCTGCACGAGACGGAGGGCCCAGCCTTCCCCTACACCTGGCATGCCGGCTGGGCCGGCGAGCCCCTGCTGGCCCTCGCCTTTGCCGAGCGCCTGTGGCCCCCTTGGGCCGAAGCCTGCGCCCGCGCCTCCGTCCGCGCCGGCAGGCCCATACGTGTTCCCGTCCTTTTCACCGCCCACTCCGTTCCCTGCCGCACCATCCGCGCCACCACTCTGGAGGACGCCGCGCGCGGCTCGGCTTCCCGCCCCGGCGCCCCTGTCCCCGCCGAAGGCATCCAGAACTACGGCGCCGCAGCCGCCGGAGACCCCTACTCCATCGAGTGCAAGCAAACCGCCGCCGCCATTGCGCACCTGCTCTCCGCTGTCGGCATGTCCGAAACCGACTGGGTCTTTGCCTTTCAGTCACAGGGCATCGCCGGCGCTCCCTGGCTCGGCCCCTCCGTCGAGGACACCTTCAAGGCCCTCACCGAGGCGGGCCACACTGCTGTCGTCATGCAGCCCATCGGCTTCCTCTGCGATCACGTCGAGATCCTCTACGACATCGACATCAACTTCCGCGAGGTCGGCCGTACGCTCGGCCTCGACATCACCCGCGCCGAAAGCCTCAATGACTCCCCCACGCTCATCTGCGCCCTCCAGCACGTGCTGGACGAAACCGCAGTCCCTGGTAACGGCGCACTCTCCGCTTCAAAGCCCAAAGCTCTGGGCTCGTTGCCAACCTCGCCCGCGGAGGTCGTCTCCACAGCCCTTCCGGAACCGGTCACCGAGCCCGAGCTCGTCACCGCCGGATGAAGCGCGTTGCGATCGTCGGTGGCGGCATCGCGGGTCTCGCCGCCGCCTACGAGCTCGAGCTTGCCCGCAGGCGCGGTGCGGCCATTGACTGGCACCTGTACGAAGCGACGGACCGGCTTGGTGGCATGATCGAAACCACCCGCCTGCACACCCCCGAAGGCGAGTGGATCCTCGAAGGCGGACCCGATGCCTGGGTCAGCGAAAAGCCCTGGGCTCGCGATCTCGCCATCGAGCTCGGCCTTGAGGCTGAGCTGATTTCCAGCAACGACGACACCCGCAAGACCTACATCTATCTCGACGGCCGCTTGCAGGCCTTGCCTGACCGCATGCGCATGATGGTTCCCGAGGACCTCGCCACTCTCGATAACTCACCGCTCTTCTCCGCTGAAGCCAAGCGCGCCTACGCGGAAGAGTTTCAGCGCGCGGCTCAACTTCAAGCCGAGTCGCCCTTCAGCGACAATGCTTATGACGAATCCGTTGCGACCTTCGTTCGCCGCCACTTTGGCCATGAAGTTCTTACCAAGGTTGCCGGCCCGCTGCTCTCCGGCGTCTTCGGCGGCGACGTCGAAACCCTCAGCGTCCGCGCCGTGATGGCGCCGTTTGTCGCCCTGGAGCAGGAGCACGGCTCGTTGATAGCCGCCCTCCAGCACCGCGCGAGAGAGCGCGGCCCCAAGCCGCCGCAGCCCATCTTCACCAGCCTTCGGCGTGGTATCGGCTCGCTGGTCGAGGCGATTCTCAGCACCCTGCCACCTGGGCGCCTGCACCTGCGCACGCCGGTCGTTGACATTGCTGATGAGAACCGCTGGCATGTGGTCTATGACGAGTTGGACCGTATCGACTCGCGGTCTCCGAAGCCACTGCACGCTGATAAGGTCGACGCAATCTTCCTCGCCACGCCTCGTGATGCTACCTGGCAACTCCTTCGCTGCGTCTCTCCAGACGCGCCACCTGAAGATCTACTTCCCGAGAACGCCAGCTCCGCCGTGCTCGCCGCCTTTTGCTGGCCCGCCGAAGCCGCCGCCACTATGACCATCCCACCCGGCTTCGGCTTCCGTGTTCCCCCTGCAAAAGCCCCGCCCGACAAGAGTGTAGCCGCCCCACCGCTGCTCGCCGCCACCTTTGTCGATCAGAAGTTCCCGCACCGCGCT
>CAXTPR010000052.1:0-21873 GCA_964246235.1 uncultured Acidobacteriaceae bacterium | reverse complement strand
TCGTCACTCATCCAACGTGGAACTCCGAGCGTTACGGCAAAATGGGAGACATCGCGGCAAGGATTTGTTTCCACGAGCTTTCGCTCTTTCGCGTACGTGTAGATCGCAGACACTGTGGACTTGTAGCGGTTCAGCGTCCCGGCCGCACGGCCGAGCGAGATGAGCCAATCCTTGATCTCATGCGGTTCCACAGAGACGGCAGGGCGCTGGCCGAGAGCCTCTTTGATGGTCCTTACGCGCTGGAGCGGGTTCACCAGGTCCTTCGGACGTTCGGGGTTGTTCGGGTTCTGAATATGGACGAGGTACTGGTCGCAGAGTTCGCTGAACAGCAGGCTATCGGTTCGAAACTTCTGCAGCTCTTTCTTCTCAGCCACCGTTAGGATCGGCTCCAACGCGCTGGAGGGTAGGGAAGCAACCCCTTCTTTATGGCGTAGCCCTTTGGCCGTTTCCAACCAATCAACCGCCGCTTGTCGATCCGTGAAGTTCTTCCGAACGCGGCTCCCGTCAGCTCTGTACTGAGCCTCCCACGTTCCTCGATCAGGACGGAACTTAATGCCTCGAATCTCCTTCGGTCGTCTCGCCATTGGAGTGCCTCCGAAAACATCATAATTTTCTTGGTGGCACTTTGGTGGCACTTTTGTACCGGTAATTCTGCAATCCCGTGCAACGCACTGCTTTAGCTGTTGCTCGCAAATTACTGTAAATAGGTCACTTGTACATCTCGATGCAGCGCGGTGCAATTCCTTGCAAACCCCGAAAAAGCCTCTCTCAAGGCGAAGAGTTCGGGTTAGAGCCCCGATATCGCTACCAAATCAACACTCGCCTGCATCCAGACCCTCGTGATCATTCCTCTGGCGAGGCAGCCGGGGATGACCTGAGCGCCCTTCGAGTGTAACCATGTCTTCGGTACACGCGATTGCAGAAGGAGAAGACTCATCGTCACTCGCCAGCAGAAGCTGTTCTCGTTGTTGCCCGTGCAGGGCGCGCCGCCAGGGTTCGACGTGCTCGTCCTCGGCGGCGGCGCCACCGGCCTAGGTATCGCCGTGGATGCGCAGACGCGCGGGTTCCGCACTCTTCTGGTGGAGGCCGGAGATTTTGCGCAGGCGACCTCCAGCCGTGCCACCAAACTCGTCCACGGCGGCGTGCGGTATCTTGCCAGCGGCCAAATTCACCTGGTCTACGAAGCGCTGCACGAGCGGAAGGTGATGCTCACGAATGCGCCTCACCTAGTGCACGCGCTGCCCTTTCTCACGCCTGCCTACCGCTGGTTTGAACTGCCGTACTATGGGTTCGGTCTCAAGCTTTACGATCTTCTTTCCGGCCGCTCCTCCATGGGCCCGACTCGCGTGCTGGGGGCGAAGCGAGCGGCTCAACGCATCCCAGGCATAGCTCGCGCGGGCCTTAAAGGCGGAGTTCTTTACCACGACGGCCAGTTCGATGACGCCCGGCTTTCTCTCGCGCTGGCCCGCACCGCGGAAGACCACGGCGCTCTGGCTTTGAACTATGTTCGCTGCGCCGGATTCACAAAGGCAGAGGGCCGTTTGACCGGAGCCATCGTAGAGGATACCGAGACCGGCATGCGCTACGAGGTGCGCGCCAGGACGACAATCAATGCGACCGGGATCTTTGTGGACTCGATCCGCCGGCAGGACGACGCCGCCCGGCCGGACCTTCTCTCCGTCAGCCGCGGTACTCACATCGTGGTGGACGCCAGCGTCCTGGGGGAGGGAACTGCCATCATGGTTCCCAAGACTGCGGATGGGCGTGTCATCTTCGCAATTCCGTGGCTGGGCAAAGTCGTAATCGGCACGACGGATCTACCCGCACCCCGGGTCGCCATGGAGCCGGGTCACGAGGATTCCGAAATCGACTTCCTGCTGGAAACCGTCAATCCCTTTTTGGCCCGGCCCCTGACGCAGGCCGATATCTTGAGCACATTTTCCGGCCTGCGGCCTTTGGTCACTGGCAGTGCCTCCACCACGTCCAAGCTCTCGCGCGAACACCATATCGATGCTTCGGAAAGTGGCCTGATTACCGTGGCGGGCGGCAAGTGGACGACTTACCGGAGGATGGCGGAAGATACGCTTGACTTCGCCGCGAAGCGCGGCATGCTGCCCCAGAAGTCTTGCCTCACAAAGACGATTCCACTGCGCGGCGCCACGTCATCTGCCTCACGGTCTGGCCACCTCGCACGCTACGGTACGGATGCCGATGCGGTGCTGGCTCTCATGGGGGCCGAACCGGAACTCGCCGCTGTGCTGGATGAGGCACTGCCGTTCACGCTCGCGGAAGTGGTCTATGCGGTGCGTGAGGAGATGGCACGCACCGTCGAAGACGTTCTGTCACGCCGGACGCGAGCTCTCCTGCTGGACGCGAAGGCGGCTCAGCGTGCCGCGCCGGTTGTGGCGGAGATCATGGCGCGAGAACTTGGCAGACCGGCAACATGGGCCCGGGAGCAGGTGGAGGCGTTCGGCCATCTTGCCCGCTTGTATTACGAAGTACCCGGCATGCGCGGTGCTACATCACCGTCACGGTGAGCGTTCCTGAGTTGCTGGCGTAGTACGCTGAGGACCCCCATATCCCATGGCGTGGGTTCCGGTGGAAAGCGTCGAGATCGCAAGCGTCGCCGTTCCCGCTGCCAGCGCGGAGACTCCCAGACCGGTTGTGCCGTCGAAGAAGGCTACGTACCCCGGCGCCGCGCTGGGATTGATCGTCCCTGTGAGTACCAGCGTCGATCCGGAGTTCAGCAGGATGGCCGACGCCGTCAGTGTGAGCGTAGTCGGCGTGAGCTCGGTAACGACGCCCGGCGTGTTGCCCGGCGAGCAGCCCGTCAAACCCGCGATGCAGGCTGCACTCAGGAGAGCCACACAAAGAACCGGTATACAAGGCTTGGCGAAACGCAAGACGATCCTCTAGGGAGGGATGTATGAAAGTTCTTCGTCTGACGTGCCTTCAGGGAGGATTGTGGGTAGTACCGGCGCGGGTGCGTTACACGGGTGCTGTTGTCCGTGTTGCCGTCTGGTCGCTCACCCGGGCGCGAATCCGCGCCGGGAGGAACTGGTGAATGAGCAGTTGATACGCGCCCGCCCCGACCACTCCGCCGACCAGGGGCGCCACGCTTGCTATCCACCAGTAGCTGTCGGGCGACGGGAAGGCGGAGTGGCCCCAGCCTGCGACAAAGCAGAACAGCCGCGGGCCCAGGTCGCGTGCAGGATTGATGGCCCACGCCTCCAGAAACCCGCCCGCGGCGCCGATCGTGGCGACAAGGAAGCCGATGATCAGGGCGCCGGAATTTGCACCGGGAGCCTGCTCGTTGTACTGCTCCGTAATGGCGAAGATGCCAAACAGAAGAATTGCGGTGAGGATCACCTCGTCCCCGAAGGCGTGCATGGGAGTGATGGCCAGACCGGGATGCGTGAAGAAGACGCCTGCAGCACCACCGTCGGCGCGCTGCAGGTGGTGTGTCGCGTTGAAGTGGTCGATGACCGGGCCGAACAGCATGTACACCGCGACGGCTCCCAGGAAGCCCCCGGCAACCTGGGCGATGCAGTAGGGAACTACTTTGCCCCAGGAAAACTTGCGGAAGCACGCCAGCGCCAGCGTAACCGCCGGGTTTGCGTGGCATCCGGTGATGGAAGCAGTGCAGTAGATCGCAAGCGTCACGGCCAGTCCCCACGAGATGCACACCCCCCAGTACCCCTGCCCATAGGGACTTGGGTCGTAAAGGCTATACATCGCCGCCACGGAGTCTCCAAGCGCGATGATAAGGAACATCGCGACAGCTTCCGCAATCAGTTCTCCGACCAGTGCTTTCTTCATGTGTGCCGAGCCTTTCCCTCACTCGCTTGAGCGTCCATCTCAATCCACCCAGTCAAAGGAGCGTGTCACTGCCTTTTTCCATTGCCGGTAAAGGTGCTCGCGTCTGGCCTCATCCAGCTGTGGAGTCCAGGTCTTGTCCACACTCCAGTTCTGCACCAGGTCGTCGGTATCCCGGTAGAAGCCGCAGCAAAGCCCGGCGGCGTAGGCAGCCCCTAAAGCCGTGGTCTCGCGCATGGCCGGGCGCAGCACCTGGCGATCGAGCAGGTCCGCCTGAAACTGCATCAAGAGGTCGTTGGCCACCATGCCGCCGTCGGTCCGCAGTTGGTCGAGCCGTATGCCCGAATCGGCCTCCATCGCCTCCACCACTTCCCGCGTCTGGAAAGCAGTTGACTCCAGGACAGCGCGCGCGATGTGCCCCCGATTGGCATAACGGGTGAGTCCGGCAATCACGCCGCGAGCGTTGTCGCGCCAGTAGGGCGCGTACAGGCCGGAGAATGCAGGAACGATGTACACATCTCCGTTGTCCTCCACGCTGGCCGCCAGGCGCTCGATGTCGGCGGAAGTGTCGATCATTCCGAGATTGTCGCGAACCCACTGCACCAGTGCGCCCGTAATGGCGATCGACCCCTCCAGCGCATACTGAACCGGAGCATCGCCGAAGCGAAATGCCAAAGTGGTGAGCAGCCCGTTTCTTGAGAGCACCTTCTGCTCGCCCGTGTTCATCAGCAGGAAACAGCCGGTGCCGTAAGTGTTCTTAACCTGTCCAGGCTTAAAGCAAGTTTGCCCCACGAGAGCGGCGTGCTGATCGCCGAGCACCCCGCCGATGGGAACGCCGCGAAGACAGCTCACCTCGAGCGTGCCGAAATCGCTGGAGCTGG
The DNA here is from genome assembly GCA_964246235.1 of uncultured Acidobacteriaceae bacterium. Classification (GTDB taxonomy): domain Bacteria; phylum Acidobacteriota; class Terriglobia; order Terriglobales; family Acidobacteriaceae; genus Granulicella. Next base: position 17,176 of record CAXTPR010000052.1, on the reverse strand, counting down.
AACGGATCTCCGGCATCATGCAGCGCGGCACTTTGAAGATTTTAAGCAGCTCTTCATCCCATGCGAGCGTGCTGAGGTTCATCAGCTGCGTTCGGCTGGCATTGGTCACATCGGTCAGGTGCTTTCCACCTGTTGCACCGCCGGTAAGGTGCCAGAGCAGGAACGCATCGATGTTTCCGAACAGCAGGTCACCGCGTTCGGCGCGAGCCCGCGCGCCGTCTACATGGTCCAGAATCCAACGAATTTTCAGCCCGGAGAAGTAGGTGGCCAGCGGCAGGCCGGTCCTTTCGCGGAAGCGGTCTTTGCCGCCATCCGCCGTCAGCTCCGCGATGTACTCGCCGACTCTCGTATCCTGCCACACCAGCGCGTTGTACACCGGGTCGCCGCTGTGCCGGTCCCAGACCACCGTGGTTTCTCGCTGGTTGGTGATGCCGATGGTGGCAATGTCCATGGGTCCAAGCCCGGCCGGCAGACACGCTTCCTCGATCACCTCAAGCGTGCGCCGCACGATCTCTCTCGGATCGTGCTCCACCCACCCCGGTTGGGGGTAAATCTGTTCGTGCTCCCGCTGTGCCTGCGCAACGACGCGTCCGGTGCGGTCAAACACCATGAAGCGGGTACTTGTGGTGCCCTGATCGATGGCACCGAGATACTGCGGCATAACGTGCTCCCTTGCGGAGTTGTTCTTCCCTTCGCTGCATTGCGTGCGAAGGGAAATGGTTCCGGCTATCAGACGTGCATGCTACTGCACCGGAACACGCCGCGTCATCTTGTCTCTGCGCACGGGGCGGTCATGGAAGCTCGCCGCAACCGCTGCGCCTCGGTTCCCTCGCACCTGGAGGCCTTTTCACGGATCGGGTGATTCTCCTTCGCTTTCCCTTGTTATTCCACGGCTAAGCGGAGGAAACTGCATTCCGGCTACGTCTGTACCTTCAGGAAAACCGCTACAGAAGCGGTACGACGGCTCCTCCATCCGCAGGGACCTCTCCGGTGATTGTGAAACTCTGTGATGGCTCGGCCCGTTCCTGCCGAGGGCAGTCTGAGGGCTTTCCAGGGGCTGGGGATAGATTTGCGGTAGGATGGACCTCTCATGGCAGACGCTCAGGATCGGGCCGCCAAGCCCGAACGGCGAGTCGTTAAGAATTCGGGGGCATCTGCGGAGAGCCATCTGAGGTCCGCTACGCAGCTTCTCAATGGCTGACGGAAGCGCTCTCTGAACAGCCGGGAAAGGCAATGAGCTAACGGCTTGCCAGCGAGCGGCGGCTGACGGTGCATTATGATCGGAACTTACTTCGCGAACATCTGGCCAAGGTCCGCGAAGGCTTTGAACTCCAGCGCGTTGCCGGCTGGATCGAGAAAGAACATTGTCGACTGTTCGCCAGCCTGTCCCTGGAACCGTGTGTAGGGTTCGATCACGAACCGCACACCGGCCGCGCGAACCCGGTCCGCCAGTTCTTTCCAGTCGGTGGGTGTGAGCACAACGCCGAAGTGCGGCACCGGAACGTCATGGCCGTCTACCGGGTTGCTGTGCGCTGCTTCGTTTTTCGGGGTGGCGGTCTTATGATGTGCCACAATCTGGTGTCCGAAGAAGTCGAAGTCGATCCACTGGTCGGAGCTGCGGCCTTCCGGGCAACCCAGGACCGTGCCGTAGAAGTGCCGTGCGGCGGCAAGGTCATCCACCGGAAACGCAATGTGAAAGGGACGCAGGCTGCTCATGATGATGACTCCCTCCAAGATCGTCTGGAATCGCTCCGCCCCGCACTTCCGTTCTTATCCATAGCATGCTCACGGGGGCGGCGTCGAGCGCCGTCAACGGACCCGGCAGACCGCAAATCTAAACTCATAGCGACTCCCGTACCTGAAGCGGGTATGACCACTGGGGGATACGGATTTGCCTTTGTGGGATAGTGAAGCCGCGGCTTGACTGTGTTCCATGAAAGAGACGGCATTTGAGCCGCGAGGACAGGTATGTCGAAGCGCATCATTCTTGGAGATAACCAGGTCATCTTTCGCACGGGTGTGGCGCGCGTTCTGCGTGGTCAGCATGATATGGAAATCGTCGCGCAGTGCGACGATGCGGTGCGTCTGCGAGACGCGGTTCATCGCCTGCCGCACGCGATCGTTGTCTTTCCTTCTAGCCTGACCAGTGACTTGAGCGAGATGCTCGATATTCTGGAGAAATCCGGGAGCCGTGCGGTTCTTATCCTGGAACATGGAGCGCCCTTGGAGCAGTCGCTGGTGCAGCGCATCAGCGGCGTGGTGCTGCGCTCCATCGGTGCGGAACAACTCGTGGAGTGCGTCCGTCGCGTCGCCGCGGGAGAGCGCAGCGTGCACAAGGCACAAATTGTCTCCATGCCCGTCGACCGGGTGGGGCGGCGCGTTCTTGAGCGCCTCACACCCAAGGAAATTCAGATCATCTCCCTGGTCGCGGAAGGCTGGAAGAACAAGCAAATCGCGGAGCAGCTTACCACGAAGGAGCAGGTGGTCAAGAACTACTTGCGCAGTATCTACGACAAGACGGGCGTCAGCGATCGACTGGAGCTGACCGTCTACACTGTCCACCACAGGGCGCTGGCTGAGGCTGCAGAGCGTGCCCGTGCCGGGATGAACCGCGTAGCGCAGGCTGGCTGACGAAGTGGAAGGAACGCTTCTTCCGCGGGCCGCTGCAACACGGTCCTTTCAAAGCCCCATGCGCTCTTCTTCTTTTTCGGCGTTCGCTGATGCCACGCCCACTTTTTCCGCAACGGATTTCGCCTGAGTGAAGAGCGTCAGGTAGTCCGGTCCCCCCGCTTTGGAATCCGTGCCGCTCATATTGAAACCGCCGAACGGATGAGCTCCTACCATCGCTCCTGTGCACTTGCGGTTCAGATAGAGATTTCCCACGTGGAACTCCGCGCTGGCGCGATCTAATCGCTCCCTGGACCCGGAATAGATCGCGCCCGTGAGGCCATATTCCGTGTCGTTGGCAATCTGCAGGGCATTCTCGAAGTCAGAGGCACGGATCACCGAAAGCACAGGTCCGAAAATCTCTTCTTGAGCTAATCGCGAAGCCGGCGGGATGTCGGCAAACACGGTGGGTGCCACATAATAGCCTCCCTCTTGCTCGATGGCTTCGCCCCCCGCCAGCAGCCGTCCCTCCTGCTTGCCCAGGCGGATGTAGTCCAGAACGCGCTTGCGCGCTGCCTCGTTAATCACAGGCCCCGTATAGATGTTTTCCGCGGGATCGCCTGTCTTCAACTCCTGCACGCGGTCTGTTAGGCGCTCGCAAAATGCGTCATAGATCGTGGTGTCCACGATGGCGCGCGAGCAGGCGGAGCACTTCTGCCCGCTGAACCCAAAGGCAGACGCGGTGACACCCTCAACAGCCGCATCGATATCCGCATCCGCCGCGACCACAATCGCATCCTTGCCGCCCAGCTCGAGGATTGTGCGTTTGATAAACCGCTGACCCGGCTGCGGGCGGGCGGCGCGCTCATGAATCTCAAGGCCCACCTTCTTCGAGCCGGTGAAGGCGATGAACCGAATCGCCGCATGCTCCACGATGGCGCGGCCCACCTCCGGTCCCCCGTGGACTAGGTTGATCACGCCGTCCGGCAGACCAACTGCTTCCATCAGCTCCACGAAGCGCAGCGCGATGGTCGGCGCCTCGGGCGAGGGCTTCAGCACGACTGTATTGCCGCACACAATGGCGGCCGCCGTCATGCCGGCCATAATGGCAAAGGGGAAGTTCCACGGCGGAATGACAGCGCCAGGCCCGAGAGGGAGGTAGCGCAAGGCATTCCGCTCTCCAGGAAGCTGGATGGGCGTTGTAGCCTCCGCCAGGCGCAACGCCTCGCGCGCATAGAACTCCAGGAAGTCGATGCACTCGCCGACATCCGCATCGGCTTCCGCCCAGTTTTTCCCTACTTCCAGGGTTAGCCAGGCGCAGAATTCCAGGTGGCGGCTGCGGATGCTCTCGGCTGCACGCAGAAGCAGCAGAACGCGCTCGCTCACCGGCACCCGCGACCAGACTGGAAAAGCGGTGATCGCCGCCTGGACGGCCTGGGCAGCCTCCGTTTCTGTGGCGGCATAGTGAATGCCGATCACTTCGGCCGGCCGCGCGGGGTTTGTGGACGCGAACGTCTCAGACGTACGTACGCGTTGGCCCGCGATCACCATTTCGTGCTGCTTGCCGATCTGGCCCCTCACGAGCGCAAGGGCATCGAGCATGCCGCGTTTGCGCTCGCTGAGGGAAAAATCGGTGAAGGGCTCATTGCAAAAGGCAGGCAGGGAAGCGAGGTCAATCGGCATAGGAAATAGGATGTGTTTTCTCGATGGCAGGACACATCGATGGCGCTCACATACGCGGGCAACTCCTTACTCCACAATTTGCTCGGTCTGCTTGGACATCTGACCGGTCCGCTTCAGACTGTCCCAGGCAAAAGGCTTTCCGTCGACGGCGCGTTTGACAGTGCGGAACAGAACCCATGAGAAGAGCTGACGGTATGTGAATCGCTGAATCCAGATGTGAACGAGCAGCCACGCATCCCCTTTGCTGGCGGGGTGCTTGCGTTCGAGCAGGAACGCCAGACCGGACGCGGCAAAGTCGATCAGCAGGAACGCCAGGAAGAAGGTCAGCAGCTTGTAGAAATCGCTGGCGCTGGTTGTTTCAGGGTGAAAGTGCTTGTCGAGAAAGTAGCGCACCACGCCCGCTACAAACATGAGGTCGATGAGCGGCGAGACCAGAGGCAGCAGTATCTGGAAAATCACGATATTGGGCAGGGCAAATAGCCCCATGGCCCGTCTTCGCGCGATCGCTCCCCGGTGCTTGAAGACCGCCTGCAGTATCCCGAACGACCAGCGGAAGCGCTGCCGGGCCAATCCGTTGGCATTCACCGGAGCTTCCGTGAAGGCCAGTGCCTGGTCCTCATAAATCACGTAGTACCCCTGCTCCAGCAGATTCATCGTCAAATCCGCGTCCTCGGCGACGGTGTCGGGATGATAGGCCCCGCCCGCGCGAACCGCTGCTGTACGCCATGCACCGATGGCGCCCGGAACCACCATCACCACGTTGAACAGATCCAGCGCCCGACGCTCGAAATTCTGAGAGGTGATGTATTCCAGCGCCTGCCAGCGCGTCCACAGGTTCACCCGGTTTCCCACCTTGGCGTTTCCGGCTACAGCCCCGATTTTGGGATCGGCAAAGTGGCACACCAGTCGCGAAATGGCATCGTGCGCGATCACGCCATCGGCGTCGATGCCGATGTAAATCTCTTCGTCGGTTTGCTCCAAGGCGAAATTGAGCGCTTCCGCCTTACCTCCATTCGGCTTCGTGAGCACCGTCAGGCGTCCGTCTTCAATTTCTTTCCTGTAGGTCTCGGTCGCTACCTTGTAGGTGGTGTCCTTGGATCCGTCGTCGATCACGATCACGCGAATGTTCTTGTAGGTCGACATCAGCACGGAACGGATGGTGCGCGCGATCACCGTCTCTTCGTTATATGCGGGGATGAGCACGGCCACACGAGGCGCGTAGCTGGGATCCGCGAAGTTCCTGCGCTTGCGAAAGCGATCGATCACGGCGCACACACCGATGATGATCAGCCGTGCGCTCATCAGGAAGTCGCCGACGAAGAAGACATACAGCACGAAGTGATTGAAGAAGCCGATGAAGAAGAACGTGATCGAGTCCAGCCGCGCGGCATAGCGCTGCTGTTGTGCGAGGGGCACCATGACTTCGTCGCGGGTCTTTCCCACCAGCTGTGAGACCGGCACGATCTGGTAGCCGCGTGCCCGCAGCGCCTCGATCAGCTTTGGCAAGGCTTCCACGGTGGCGGCGCGGTTGCCGCCGCCATCATGCATCAGGATGATGGACCCGCGCATCCAGGTTTTTGTCTGCGCCATGTCCATCTGCTGAAAGACGCTGGCGATCATCTCCTGCGGCGTCTTGCGAGGATGCTCATCCCAGTCGTTGGTATCGATCTTGTCCCCCACGATCACGTATCCAAGTCCATGCTCGATGCGGTCAATGGGTTGCGCCTGGTCGTTCGTGTCCGGCTCCTGATCGATGGAGTACGGCGGCCGGAAGTAGATTGGCTGCACGCCCAGCTTGGCTGCAAACAGCCGTTCCGTAATGGTGAGTTGCAGGTCCACCTGCGTGTTGGAGATTTCACTGATGTCCGGATGCGTGAAGGTGTGGTTGCCGATCTCGTGGCCTTCGCGGAACACCCGCTGCATCACGCTGACGTTGTCCTCAGCCTCCTCACCGATCATGAAGAACGTGCCCTTCACGTTGTAGCGCTTCAAAACATCCAGAATCTTAGGCGTCCACGTCGGGTCCGGGCCGTCATCGAAGCTGATCGCAACCTGCCTGGGATGGTACCCGTACTGCGTGAGCGTATAGGGCAGCGGGTACGAATCCATGGTCTCCGAAACCACGCTCAGGTAGGGCTTTGGAATCGTAGCGTCGTCGTCCATCACCAGCGTTCGATGGCCGTTTTGTGGCTGGCCCGTGATGCGCAGAATGTCCCCGGAGCCTTCCGTATCGACGTCCTGTCCCGGCGACACCTGGGCCAGATCCTGCGCGGGGTTTGTGCCCAGCGGACCATCCCAGATCTTCCAGAGCGAGTCGTCCTCTTCGCCCAGGCGCCAGAGCGCAAATGTCTGCAGGCCCAGCGCCCGGGCAACACGCATCTGGTTCAGCACCGTCACCGCATCGAGCATCCACACCTGATGACGCATCCCCGTATCTTCATCGTCGTAGCCGAAGTGAGGGTTCAGCGATGTGTCATCAAGTTCAATCTTTGCGCCCGCGTCAGAGGCAGCCTGCCAGGCTTCCTGCGTGGAAAGGCTGGCTACCGAAACGATCTCCGGCGCTGCAGGAACAGGCGCGCGCTGCACGCGACCGCCTTTCTTCGTGACCGGCGGCGGCGGCAGTTTGCTGGTCCAGTCATAGGCGTAGCTGCCTATCGAACAGATGATCTTTTCGTGCGGAACCACCTTCATGATCGCGCGCAGGTTGTTCTCGAACCAGTCCTGATCGGCGATCGGTCCCGGGTCCGTACCCGGCTGGTGCTGGTCATAATTCAACAGGACAAGCCCATCCGCGTGCGAGCCGAGAAAGCCGAAGTCGACGCTGGGATCGCCTACAGGAGCATTCACGTAGAGCCGGAGGTTCCTGGCTTGAAAATCCGAGTACAGTGACGCAATCAACTGCTGATAGCCCAGCTGAGCGCCGGGCGGTATCTCCTGCAAGTTCAACGTGAGACCGCGGTAGCGTGTGTTCGCGGCGAAAAACTGGTCGATCTGGCGCTGGAAATTGCTTCGTGCCGTCGTGCTGGTCAGGAAGGGCCCGACATCCTCAAAGTCCTGATCCGTCGGATTGAAGTTGTTGACGAGCGGGAAGATTTCCGTATCCTGCTTCGCGGCCGCGATGGCCCTTGTGATTTTGTTCTCGCGGTCGACACCATGCACGCCTGCCGCATCGACTACATGGAACGGCACGTTGTCCGAGGTGTAGGCGGTCAGGTTGCCGTCCGGCGTGACGACATGAAGCCACTCCGGAAAAACAATGTCGATCTGCTTGACATGCTGTTTGAACGACGCGAAGCTGGCCGGATCGACATCCGTGTAGAAAGCTGCGCGTAGTCCCTCCCCCCGGTTCAACACCACGTCGGAGGGTTTCAGGTCGGAGTGCCGGTGCGCCGAATGATTCAGTGTTTCGTGCAGCCGCGTTTCGAGCGCGGGCGGCTGCGAGAGCGCCCGGTACCTCTTCGTTGCCGACCGCAGATCGAGTCCCTGCAGCGGGCGCACCCGCAGCAGCCCCACCATGAACACCACGCAGAGCACCGCGCCGAATAGCGCCAGCAGGTCGAAGACACGGCGCAGGCGCTTCCAGCGCTTGCGTTGCGGATCGTAGAAAACGGGTTTGTTCATTCAGCAGCCGGTACAGGAGCCATCGTAGGCAAGCGTGCAGGGGCAGTCAATGTGGTAGGTTCCAGGCTCAGCGGCAGGCGTTGCGTCAGTATGATGCAGAGATATGCACCGCCGACGCCTCCGCCTCTGGACCGCGCTGCTGCTGGCTGGCGGTGCAGTCCTCAGGGGCTTCTTCCTGTGGAAACACCCGCGCTTTGCGGGCGATACCCTGCTCTACGGCGATCTTGCGCAGAACATGCTTCGCTATCATCTGTATGGCTTCACGGAAGCCACGCGCATCCGCTCCACCCTCATTCGCCTGCCCGGCTATCCAGCGTTTCTGGCGGCCTGCTTCTGGCTCTTCGGCGTCGAGGATTACACCGCTGTGCTCCGTGTGCAGCTCTTGGTCGATCTGGTGAACTGTTGGCTGCTGGGCTGTCTGGCGGCTCGTGTGTTCGGCAAGCGAGTTGGCCTGATCGCGCTGGGGATAGCGGCTCTTTGTCCGTTCACCGCAAACTACTGTGCCCTGGGTCTTGCCGAAACTTGGTCGATGTTCTGCGTCACGCTTGCGCTGCTCAGCCTGGATGCGTGGCTGCGCCGGTCAGCCGAAGGCAAGCCGTGGAACCCCTGGCTTCTGGGCCTCGCCGTCGCGCTGTCGTTCGCCATCCTGCTGCGGCCTGACCAGGCGCTGCTGGCGGTGGCCGTCCTGCCTGTCATGCTCTTCGCGGGGCGGCGCACGCAGACAGGCTCCTTCGTGGATCGTCGCCTTGTGCCGTGCGCGGCTGTCTGTGCTGCAGTCCTGCTTCCGCTGCTGCTGTGGGGAGCACGCAACTGGCGCGTGTTCCACGTTGTGCAGCCACTCGCGCCCAAGTACGCCAATGACCCTGGTGAGCCGGTGAGCTACGGGTTCTATCGTTGGTACCGAACCTGGGCCGTCGAGTACAAGTCGAACCTTGATGTCTATTGGCCCTATGACGGCGAACCCCTGCGCATGAAGGACCTGCCCGCGCGAGCCTTCGACCATCGAGCCCAGAGGCGGGAAACAGCGGCGATCCTCGCACGCTACAACCGGGATAGCGCGTCGAGTCCGGCAGTCGAGGCCGCCTTTGCCCGGCTCGGAGCCGAACGCATCCGCTTGCACCCCTTTCGCTCTGCTGTGCTTCTCCCCTGCGCTCGCCTGGCTGATATGTGGCTGCGTCCACGAACAGAATTCATGCCTCTGCCGCTCGACTGGTGGCGCTGGCGCATCCATCCTGCCGGCTCTGCTCTGGCCGCGGCTTACGGTCTGCTGAACGTTCTCCTGCTGGCTACGGCCGTCGCGGGCGTGCGGCGTTGGAGATCTTTTCAGTGGGCTGAACACGGCGCACTAGCTACCGCGGCCCTGAGCTTCGTGACCCTTCGCTGCGCTCTGCTTCTCACACTCGACAACTCCGAGCCGCGTTACACGATCGAGTGCTACCCCGTCGTGCTGCTGCTCGCCAGCTTTGCTTTTGTAGAGAAAACGGCCGCGCTCCACGAAGATGTCTAGTGCACGATCTTCGTCGCGCCCTTGCTGATCTGATAGCGGCCCTTTTCGATCTTTCCGTTGAGGCGGATGTTCGAATAGGTCGTCGTGCGGATGTCACCGCCCGGCGCAAAGAACATCTGCTTGAGCGACACATCACGCGCCAGATCGATCCACAACGTCACATGGGAGAACAGGCTTGTCACGCTGGGATCCTTGCTGATCAGGTCCAGTTTTTCGGTCTTCACGCCGTCCAGCGTCTCGGCACCCTGATCGTTCACCGTCCATTGGCTGTTCAAGTCATGCCCGCTGCCGCCGAAGCCAAGCGTCAGGAAACTCTGGTACTTCGCCTGGTTGGCAGCCGCCTTGAAAATATCCACCTGGTTCGTGCCGGGAGTGTAGACCTGCAGGGTGCCGCCGCCGTAGGCGACCACCTTGTCCGGGCTGCTGGCACCTTCACTGGCGATCACCGCACCCATGCTGCCGCTGGAACCGGAGCGCTCGATGTAAATGGAGCCGGAGGACAGGTCGTGCTCCTTGCCGGCGCGGCTGTAGATGTCGTACTTCACGTCCGCTTGCGCATTCCGGAATCGCGCACTCGCGGCGTCCATCTGGCTGAAAACCGAGCCCTGCGCAGAAGCGACAGGCAACACGCCCAGGAAACTGCAGCCCGAGAGAAACAAAGCGAGAGGGAAAAGGCGGGTAATTCTTTGTGAACGCAAGAGACAAACTCCTGGCGGCTGGGAACCGCTCTTTACTGGATGCCAAACGCGCAGCCTGGGTTCGGCGAGGAACTCCCGGAGACCTACCGAAGGGCTGTCACGTCATAGGCCACAACTTTGTGGCTGGCGTCCAGCACGGGCTCGATCTTCTGGATCGTGATGGCGCCGCTGATTGGCTCGATGGCGTCGCGTACGGCTTCCTCCAGAGCCGCATCGCTCTTCGGCGAGCCCAGATCCTCGGATCGGATCTCGTAGAGGTACCGCTGCATGGTGCCGATGGTGCCGGTCGGTTTCACCACGATGGCGGCCTCGCGCAATGGCACGGTGGGAACGGGCCGATCATGGAAGTTGATGTAGCGCGGGCCGACGAACAGGAACAGCAGAATAGCGGTCACCATCACGTCGTAATGGAAACTGCCGCGCTCATACGCCCAGAAAATGTAGTTACGAATCAGACGCACCGGCGAGGCTCCCCCAGAGCTCATTGCGCACGCCCCAGCTTCTCGGGTTTGATCATGTCCTGCCTCATGTACGGCACCAGCGCCTCCGGCACGCGCACCGAGCCGTCAGCCTGCTGGTAGTTTTCGAGCACCGCAAGGTAGGTGCGTCCAACGGCAAGGCCACTGCCGTTGAGGGTATGCACGAACTCGGCCTTGCCTCCCCCTGCAGGCTTGTAGCGGATGTTCGCCCGCCGCGCCTGGAAAGCTTCGAAGTTCGAGCACGAGCTGATCTCACGATAGGTCTGCTGCCCGGGCAGCCAGACTTCCAGGTCGTACGTCTTCGCCGAGCTGAAGCCCATGTCGCCCGTGCACAGCAGCATGCGGCGGTAGGGAAGCCCCAGCCGCTCCAGCACCGCTTCCGCATGCCTGGTCAGCGCCTCGTGCTCCGCGGCGGAGTCCTCCGGCCGCGTGAATTTCACCAGCTCCACCTTCTGGAACTGGTGCTGCCGGATCATCCCGCGCACATCCTTTCCATAGGAACCCGCTTCTGACCGGAAGCACGGCGTATACGCGCAGAAAGACACCGGCCCCGCGCTCAGGTCGACGGTCTCGTCGCGGAACAGGTTCGTCACCGGTACCTCTGCCGTGGGAATAAGCCAGTGGTCGTTCTCGGCCAGATCTCCCGGAACGTACGCGCCGCGATCGTCGCAGTGGAACAGCTCTTCGGCAAACTTCGGCAGCTGCCCTGTACCGAACAGGGAGCGCGAGTTCACCATGAATGGCGGCAAAACCTCCGCATAACCGTGCTCGCGCGTATGCAGGTCGAGCATGAAGTTCGCCAGCGCCCTCTCAAGTCGTGCCCCGGCGCCGAACTGGACCACGAACCGCGATCCTGAAACCTTGGCGGCCCGGCTGAAATCCAGAATGCCGAGAGCTTCGCCGAGCTCCCAATGAGGTTTGGCTGGAAAGTCGAAGCTTCCCGCCTGACCGACGGTTTTCGTACATACATTCTCGTCGGTCGAAGAACCCGCGGGCACGTCGTCCTGCGGCAGGTTAGGAAGAGTTTGCAGCAGGCCCCGAAGCGCGTCGTCTGCAGCCGTCGCTTCAGCTTCTAGCGCGGCCGCTTCTTCTTTGAGCTCGCGCGTTTGTTGCGCCACGCCTGCCATGTCGCCGCCGCTGCGCTTCAGCCGCACAAACTCCTCGGAGAGGGCATTTCGCTGCGATTTCAGCGTCTCCGCTTTGGTGATAGCCGATCGACGCTCGGCGTCCAGCCGTGCAAAATCACGCAGAACGTCCGTCTTGGCGCCGCGGGCACGCAGCTTTTCTTCCACGAGCGCCAGATTTGCGCGCACGAAGGCGAGGTCATGCATGAGCCCATTCTAGCTTGCGCATGCAGCGTGGCCGTTTCGAACGCGCCGAGTTTCCCAGAGGGTAGGCGTCCCGTGCTGCATAAAATCAGGGGTGATGAGCGACCTGAAATGTATCCGGCGGGCGCTGCTGTCCGTCACCGACAAGAGCGGCCTCGTGGAATTTGCTCAGGTGCTGGCGGACTTTGGAGTGGAGCTCGTCTCCACCGGCGGCACGGCGCGCGCGCTGCGCGATGCAGGCCTGGCAGTGCGCGACATCTCCGACCTGACCGGCTTTCCGGAAATGCTGGATGGTCGCGTCAAGACGCTGCACCCCTTCGTCCATGGCGGTCTTCTCCACCGGCGCGGTGTGCCGGAGCACGTTGCGGCCGTGGAGGAGCATGGGATTCCGCCCATCGAGATGGTCGTGGTCAACCTGTATGCCTTCGAAAAGACGGCTGCAAAGCCGGGCGTCGGCCTGGAGGAGTTGATCGAAAACATAGACATCGGTGGGCCGTCGATGCTCCGCTCCGCCGCCAAAAACTTCGAAGACGTGGCGGTCGTCTGCCGCACCAGCGATTACTCTGCCCTGGCTGCTGAGTTGCAGCAGAGTTCTGGAGCCCTGTGCCGCGAAACTCGCTGGCAACTGGCCCGTGCTGCCTTCGCGACTACCGCCGCCTATGACTCAGCCATCGCCACCGCTTTGGAGGCGCGTGAACTGGAAGCGTCGAACGCAGCAAGCGGGGTCGTCGATGATGCTGATTCAGTCGCCGCATTTCCCTCTGTCCTCCGCCTCTCTGTACCACTCAAGGCGACGCTGCGCTATGGCGAAAACCCCCACCAGAAAGCCGCCCTTTATGCCGCTCCCGGCGGGACTGGCATCGCCGGCGCCGAGCAACTGGGCGGTAAGGAACTCAGCTACAACAATCTGGTCGACCTCGATGCCTGCTGGGCGCTTGCCTCGGAGTTCGAAGCGCCGGTGGTCGCCATCATCAAGCACACCAACCCGTGCGGCGTGGGGCAGGGCATTACGGTGGCGGAAGCCTACGCCCGCGCTCTTGCCGGTGACCCGGTCTCTGCCTTTGGCGGCGTGATCGGCATGAACCGGCCTGTGGACGGCCCGGCAGCCGCCGAGATGGCCAAGCTGTTCGTCGAAGCCATTGTTGCCCCGGACTTCACCCCGGAGGCCCTCGCAACGCTCGGAGCCAAGAAAAACCTGCGGCTGCTTCGCCTGCAAGGTTCTGCTCCAGAGCGCGGGGTCAAGCAGATTTCCGGAGGGTTCCTGCTCCAGGATCAGGATCACGCTCGGGTAGATGCTGCCTCTGTCGCAGTCGCCACCCGGCGCCAACCCACGCCCGAAGAAATGGAAGCGCTACTGTTCGCGTGGCGCGTCTGCAAGCACGTCAAATCGAACGCCGTTGTTTACGCGCGTTCTGACGGCGGCTTCGGCCAGACCGTCGGTGTAGGCGCGGGGCAGATGAGCCGCGTGGATGCCGCCCGCTTCGGAGCCATGAAAGCCGCACTTCCACTCCTCGGCACGGTGGCTGCTTCGGATGCTTTTTTCCCGTTTCCCGATGGGGTGGAGACGATCGCGGCCGCCGGCGCCATGGCTGTTATTCAGCCGGGTGGCTCGGTACGCGACGCGGAGGTCATCGCAGCCGCGGACCGGCTGGGCCTGGCGATGGTCATGACAGGCGTGCGCCACTTCCGCCACGGGTAACGGTACGGCGGGGTCATTGGAACGGGACTCCGCGAACTCTGGGCTTGACAGCATCTAAAATCTGGAAAAGCCGTCTAAGCTAGTGAGATATCTCGGAAACTTCATTGACAGGACTTTCATGAACTTTGCGCCCTGCTCCTCGTCGGCTCACTTTGCCATCGCCGTCGCATTCTTGCTGACAGCTCCCACTGCGGTGAGCGGGGCGCAAAAGGCCGGAACCCTCCCGGCTGCTCCAAACAGCCCAGCCAGTTCCCAGCCCTCTCCGGACCGCTCCTCCGCGTACTACCACTATGGGCTCGCGAAGATCTACGAAGACCAGGCGACGACGACCGGCCGTCAGGACCTCGCCACGCAGGCCATCGAGCAGTACAAACTGGCTCTGAACTCCGACCCCGACTCACAGGCGTTGCAGAACGGGCTGGCGAACCTCTACTTCAAGCTGGGCCGCATCCGTGAAGCTGTCTCGGCGGCGCAGGAACAGGTTGCGAAACATCCTGAAGATGCAGAAGCACACATCCTGCTGGGCCGGGTCTATCTCCGCTCCCTGGGAGACGGTCAGGGACCCCAATCCACGGACATGCTGAAAGCAGCCATTGCGGAGTACGAAACCATTGTCCGGCTCAAGCCGGACGATCTGGAAACCCACCTGCTGCTCGGGCAGCTGTATGGCTTGAATCACGATACCGTGAGGGCCGAACAGCAGTTCCAGGTGGCGCAACGGATCGACGGCACCTCGGAAGAGGTCGTCCTCAGTATGGCGCGGCTGTATACAGAACAGGGAAACTTCGACAAAGCCGCCCAGACCATAGCGGCCGTTCCCAAAGAGGATCGTTCCGGCCGCATGGATCTGGCGCTGGCTGGCATTTACGACCAGATGAAGAAGTTCAAGCTCTCTGCGGAAGCCTATAAAGCCGCGCTTGAAGAAGATCCGGACAATGCGGTTGCCAAGCGTGGGCTCGCCAATGCATTGATCGCGTCCGGTCAGAACGATGCAGCCGCAAAACTCTATAACGATCTTGTCCAGGCTGATCCGAATGACGCCGAGTCGCTCATTCGCGCGGCTGACCTGCAGCGCCAGAACGGACGCTATGAGCAGGCGCTCGCCACGCTCAAGAAGGCGGCCGCCTTGGCTCCGGACAGCCTGGAGCTCAAGTACAACGAGGCTCTCGTTTACGACGCCCTGGGCCGCTACAACGACTCCGTGCAAACCCTGAAGGAAATGCTCGCCTCTACCGTGCACGCCGACGGTAAGTACACGGACGAGGAGCGCGGCAACCGCGCGCTCTTGCTCGACCGTCTCGGTATTGTCGAACGCGAACAGCGCCATACCGCGGAGGCAGTGACCGCCTACCAGCAGATCGTATCCCTCGGTGGTGACATGCAGGTGCGTGGCGCCGGCGGCCTTATCGACACGTACCGCGAGGCTCATGACTACGCGAGCGCGTTGCGCGTGGCGACTGACACGGCCAAAGCGCTTCCCGCCAACCGCGACGTGCAGCTTATGTATGCGCGTCAGCTTGCCGATGCCGGAAAGCAGGACGATGCGCTCAAGCTCGCTAACGCTCAACTCAAAGGCACGCCCGACGACCGCGATGTGTATTTCACCATTGCTGACATTGACAGTCGCTCCAGGAAGTTCGCCGAGGCGAGCGCCGCCCTGGACAAAGCGGACGCCATGTCCACCAAGCCGGAAGACAAAATTGCGCTGGATGCGTACCGCGGCACGCTGGCCGATAAGCGGAAGATGTTCGACGAGGCCGAGGCGCAATATAAGAAGGCGCTGATCCTCGATCCGCAGAACACCGAGATTCAAAATGATTACGGCTACCTGCTCGCAGAACGTGGAGTGCGTCTGGAAGAAGCCGTGGCCATGCTCAAGAAAGCTGTAACCGCCGATCCTCAGAACGGTGCCTTCCTGGATTCTCTGGCCTGGGCTTACTTCAAGCAGGGGCAGTACACGCTCGCGGAGGAGTATGCCCGCAAAGCTGCTGACCGCACCCCGACCGACCCCACCGTTCTCGATCATCTGGCCGAAATTTACGAAAGGAACGGCAAGCTGGCGCTTGCTGCGGCCCAGTGGCAGCGCTCCGTTCAGGAGTACTCCACGTCGCTTCCTGCCGACGCTGATCCGGTTGATGTCGCCAAAGTTCAGCACAAGCTGGAGGGCGTTCGGGTGAAGCTCGCGCACTCCGCGCCTGCGAAATAGGCTGGCAAGGTCACGCTAGGTGCGATGTAGGCTCGTGGGAGCCGATCCCGGGCCGAAGCTACACTTGAAAGAGTGCCATTCAACCTGAAATCCTGCGGAGTCTTCGAGGGCGAAGAGGAAGCGCTCTCCCTGCGCGTCTTCCCAGCGCCCCAGAGCGGGGAGCGTACCCCTTTCGAGCGGGACCGCGACCGAATCGTCCAGTCACGCGCCTTTCGCCGTCTCGCGGGAAAGACACAGGTCTTTACCAGCCGAGCCTCGGACCATTTTCGCAGCCGACTAACCCACACGATTGAGGTCGCGCAGGTAGCGCGGCAGGTGGCGGGCGCACTCGGCCTCAATGTGGATCTCGCCGAAACCCTCGCCCTGGTACACGATATCGGCCACCCGCCCTTTGGTCACGCCGGTGAGCGAGCCCTTGACGAGTGTCTCAAGCAGCACGGTCTCCGCTTCGATCACAACTTGCACGCGCTTCGCATCGTAGAGCGCTTCGAGCGACGCTACGCCGGGCACCGGGGCCTGAATCTCACCCTCGGTGCGCGCGAGGGAATCATCAAGCACTCGCGCGACTATACCGCAGCGGATCATCCTGAGTTGGCCGAGTACCTTCTTGATTGTCAGCCCCCGCTGGAAGCGCAGATCATCGACCTCGCCGATGAGATTGCCTACCTCACCGCCGACCTCGACGATGGCCTTGAGTCCGGTCTGCTCGACATCCGGCACATGTGCGAGCACATCGGCATTCTGCGCCGCAGCTACACCGGCGTTCTGCAATCTCATCCTGCCGCGATGGAGAAATACGTCTTCCACGACGCCCTGCAGGCGATGCAGAAAACCTTGGTGCACGACCTCATCGAGACCACAGCGAAGACCGTGCACGCGGCCGGCGTCGCAACATTGGCTGAGGTACGGGGCTGCGGCTATCGCCTGGCCGGCTTGTCTGCGCAGGCGGAGAACCAGCGCCGCGAAGAAAAGCTCTACCTCTACAACACTCTCTATACGTGTCCCGACCTGGATCGCGAGCACGCCAAGGCTGCCGAAGTGGTCACGGAGCTCTTCAACTTCTGGGTCGCCGAGCCTGAGCAGCTTCCTGAAGCCTACTTCGCCGAGGTTGAGAGCGAGGGGCTGGCTCGTGTCGTCGCCGACTATATCGCAGGCATGACCGACAATTACATTCTGCTGATCTATGCCAACATCCGGCGCCAGGTCCGCACCGGTCGCGTGGGAACCTTGAGAGCCTGACGTGGTAGCCTGAAGTCAGGCCGCGAGTGCTGCGTCCCCGTCGTCCAGTGGTTAGGACATCGCCCTTTCACGGCGGTAACACGGGTTCGAATCCCGTCGGGGACGCCAA
>CAXTPR010000051.1:0-22858 GCA_964246235.1 uncultured Acidobacteriaceae bacterium | reverse complement strand
TTGGTGGAGATGGTGTAGACGATGGTCTCGGCGCGCTGGCACATCTTGATGGCTTCAGACTCGAGCACACGCGAGTAGTCGTCATCGCCATCGGACACGAGCACCAGGGCCTTGCGGGTGGCATTGTTGGACTGCAGGGTCAGCATCTGGTCGCGGCAGGTGATGTAGAGGGAATCGAACAGCGCGGTGCCGCCGCCCGGCCGCAGCTTGCGGATGCCGGTATCAAGCAGGTCAATGCGATTGGTGAAATCCTGCGAGACATCGACATTCACGTCGAAGCCCTCGACGAAGGCGCGGTCGATCGGGTGCATGACCTGCAGCAGAAAGTCGGTGGCGGCCTGCTGCTCAAACTCAAAGCGCTGGCGAATGGAGCTTGAAGTGTCGAGCATGACGCCGACACGGAGCGGCAGGTTGGTTTGCTGCTTGAAAACACGGACCCGCGCCGGCGGCCGGCCGTCATCGAGCAAGCCGAAATCCTGCTGCTGCAAACCGGTGACGAAGTGCCCATTCTTCCCGGTCACCGTGAAAATCAGGCTGACTTCGTTGGTACCGGTGTAGATGGTGGCGGTGGGGTCCGGAGGACCCTGGCGCTCCTGCAGCCCGGGCGTGGCCTGCTGCTGGGCTGAGGGCGACGTCGCCGTGGAAGGCGTGGCTGGAGCAGACTGTTGTGGATCGGATGTAGCCGGAACAGGGTCCACGGGCGTCGTGGCAGGCGGTGCCGGTGCTGCGGTGGACTGCGCTCTGGTTGCTA
The DNA here is from genome assembly GCA_964246235.1 of uncultured Acidobacteriaceae bacterium. GTDB lineage: Bacteria > Acidobacteriota > Terriglobia > Terriglobales > Acidobacteriaceae > Granulicella. The sequence continues at coordinate 22,107 of CAXTPR010000051.1, read as the reverse complement.
GCGGGATCGCGACGGCGGGCAGAACGAAGGCGAGAGCTGCAGCGGTCTCCAGCACGAACTTGCGGGACTTCATGGGTGTCATGGTATCAAGGGCTGCGTGTCTCTGGCTGCGCCGCGGATTCGCGCAGCCGTTCTAGAAATTGCTGCAGCTCGTCCGGAAGAGGAGCGCGGAGCGCAAGCTCCTTTCCCGCGTGCGGGTGGACAAAATCGAGTTCGGCGGCATGGAGAAAGTTGCGACCGAGCGCGAGCGCGTTCGCTTGGTGTTGGACGGTCCTTTCTCGCTCTGAGTTCTCGGCTCTGCCGCGTCCCGACGATTTTCCGAGCCTTGCCGTCTGGCGGACAAGCTCCGCAGGAGCGCCATAGAGCGTATCACCGACGACCGGGTATCCAAGCGCCTGCATATGGACGCGGATCTGGTGCGTGCGGCCGGTCTCGATACGGACTTCGAGCAGGGTAAACGGCCCAAAAGGCGTGCTGAAACGCTCCAGCACGCGGTAATGGCTGATGGCGTGCCGCGCCTGCGCGCTTCGTGCGGCACGGCTGTGGTCGTCGTCGAAGTCGTCCTGCGGCCCGGAATCGCCTAAGCCGGGGTAGCCGGGGCCGATCAGCGACAAAGCAGGGGCTGTGTCGGCGCGGCGAGCGGTCATGCGATTGCGGCGGCGCGGGTCGCGGCTGATGGGCAGGTCGACCGTGCCCTGCTCGCCTTTGACTGCGCCGTGGACCAACGTCAGATAGACCTTGCGCAAACGGCGTTCCGCGAACAGGTCAGCCAGCTTTCGGTGTGTCGCATCGTTCTTGGCTACCACGATTAACCCGCTGGTTTCCTTGTCCAGCCGGTGCACGATGCCCGGCCGCAGCGCGCCGCCCGTTGAGGAGAGCTGTTTGCCGAAGTGGAACAGCAGGGCGTTCACCAGCGTGCCGCGGTTGGCCTCCGCAGGACCTGCGCCCGCATGCACGGTCATCCCGGTCGGCTTGTCGATCACGGCCAGGTCGGCGTCCTCGTACACCACCGCAAGCGGGATGTCCTCCGGCTCAGCGCGCAGCGGTTCCGGCTTCGGTTCGCCTTCGATTTCGATCCGCTCGCCGCCTTCAAGCTTGCGCTTTGCTTTCACTGCGCCGCCGTTCAGCATCACTTGCCCGGTGTCGATGAGCAATTGAACACGGGCACGCGAGATGTCCGGCAATACTCTGGCGAGAAAAGCGTCCAGGCGCAACCCGGAGGCGAGAGTCGGCACGGTGAGCGCGCGTCGGCTCTCGCCTGTCTGTTCCAGGTCTACGTCGGGAAGCTCGATCTGCGGCGTCTCGTTCTGCAGGCGGGGGTCGCTGTAGCGGGGAGCCTCTTCTTCCTCCTCCGCCACCTTGGAGCCGCGCGCCCCGGTCGTGATGAGGCCGGAGGCCTGCGGTGGTTGGGCAGCCGAATCGGTGTCGAAGCCTTCCGGCGCAGCGATCGGCTCCGCCAACTCTCCAGCGGCACGGGCTGCGGCTTCACGCTCGTTCACCAGCGTGCGGTGGGCGCGGTACTCCTGCTTCACACTGTGGCGGCGCTTGCCTTTGGGCAGCATGTTTTTGCTAGGCATCAGCTGGCTTCCCGGTGAGCGTGAAGGAAGGGGGCGACGGGCTGCATGCGATTTGCGAGTAACGAAATCCAGAGCATGAGGCCAGCGGCCAGGATGGCCAGAGCCGCGTACTGGCCCGGATCGAGCCATGCAGTGCCGAGTGCGTCGTAAGGCTGGCGAAAAAAGCTGAGCGTGAAACTGGTACAACCTCCGATCAAGAGGCCGAGGGCTGCAGTGGAACCGGCACGGGGAGAAAGTGCGCGCCAGGAAAGTGCTCGCCAAGACCAGCTGACGTCTTCTGGAGAGACGTGTTTTCCCAGCAGACGAAGCAGCCACAGGCAGAGCGCGAAGTCTGCGGCTGCGGCATAGAGCTGCACCGGGTGCGCACGGATGAACGTGAGGTCGCCGGACGTATGAACTCCCCAGGGCAGCGTAGTCGGCATCCCGGCGTCGCTACCCTCGGCGAAGTGGGCAAGCTGGAGCACCGCGGCCAGCAGCGCGGCAGGCGCGGCCCATGCGTCGAGCGTAGGCAGCAGCGGCAGGTGTCTGCGCCGCAGCCAAAGCCAGACAACCACAGCGGTCAAACCCAGACCGCCGGCCGTGAGCGAAGGCTGGGCGAGCATCAGGAACGGATGGGCTGCGAAGAGTCTGAAATTGACGGCGATGAGAAGGAGGCGCGAGGTGAGAAAGGCACTGAGGATCGCCACCACGCCGGCGTCCCACAGGCGATGGCGGTCGACCCCGGCGCGCGGTGCAGTACGCTGGCCCAGCCACAGCGCGGCGAGCAGGCCACCCGTGCCGACGAGGCCAAACACCGGCAGTTGCAGAGGGCCGAGCCGGAGAAATCCGGAAACCACAACGGCTAGGCTTTGAAGCGCGAGGAGCACAGCCTTCAGGATATGCCAGGGTACTCGGCTGACGCGTACGTTGCGGCGCACGCCGGCTAAAAGGCCGCTGTCGAGCCGGCTGAGAGTTGTGAGGTGGCCAGCTGCCAGCAAACGCACAGTGGCGAGAAAGAAGTAGCGAAGACCGACCCACGGGGCCGTGAGACGAAGCGCCGGTGAACCCGTCCTAAGACGTTCGGAGATCAGCCGTGGCTCTTTAGGCTTTCCGGACTGGCGGACATAGCACACCGAGCCATATATACGAGCCGAACCCCTGGTTCAATGAATGTTGGTTCAACCAGCGTAGATCGCCCTACCTGCTTTGCAGGCCGGTCTCTGCTGGGTTGGATAGTAAAGGCCCGGCTTCGAAATCGCAAATGCCGGACGGGGCATTCGCGTCGGGACAGATGCACGGTAGCATGGAGACATACTCGCTCAAAAGCCAGATGCAGGCGTTCCGAGAGTCCGGGCGGAGCCCACCTGACGAAAGATGAGGTTCCTTGATGAGGCTTTCTCTCCTGCTTGCCGCGATGGCGACGACCCTTTCCGCACCTGCCATGTCAGCCTTGGCGCAGACGTCTCTTGCCGCTTCCGCATTCGATGTACCAGCCACCAGGAGCCAGATCGACGTAGCCCTGGACAGGGAGTATCCACATCTCGACGCACTCTACAAAGACATTCACCAGCACGCCGAGATCAGCTTCCAGGAGACCCGCACCGCCGCTCTGCTGGCGGGCGAGATGCGCAAGCTGGGCTTCGAGGTTACCGAGCACGTCGGAAAGACCGGCATCGTGGCGCTATACAAGAATGGGCCCGGTCCCACGGTGATGGTCCGCACTGAGTTGGATGCCCTGCCGATGGAAGAAAAAACTGGCCTGCCCTACGCCAGCCGTGAGCAGCAGCCCCTGGACGGTAAGCCGACCTTTACCGACCACAGCTGCGGGCACGACTCGCACATGGCCTGGTGGGTGGGCACTGCCGAAACACTGCTGGCGATGAGGGATCGATGGCACGGCACGCTGATGTTCATCGGCCAGCCTGCCGAGGAAGTTGCCGCCGGAGCCAAGGCCATGCTTGATGACGGCCTGCTGACCCGCTTCCCGAAACCCGATGTCGGCTTTGCTGCGCATGTCGGTCCCGCTGCGTACGGGACCGTGACGATCAAGCAGGGCACCGTTACCTCGGCTTCGGACTCGGTTGTGCTCACCTTCAACGGCCGCGGCGCGCACGGCTCCATGCCAAGTCGAAGCCTGGACCCGATCGTGATGGGCGCGCACTTCGTCTCGGATGTGCAAACCGTCATCAGCCGCGAAAAGAACCCACTGGCCTTCGGCGTCATCACGGTGGGCGCGTTCCAGTCGGGCACGGTCGGCAACATCATTCCAGACAATGCCGTACTCAAGCTGAGCCTGCGGTCTTTCGATCCGGAGACGCGCAAGGTCCTGAACGACGGCGTGGCGCGCGTCGCCAAGGACACCGCTGCGATGGCCCGCGCGCCGGAGCCGACCATTACCTACCTGAGCAGCACCGCCATGGTGATGAACGACCCGGCACTCACACCGCGCGTCGGTGCCGTGATCCAGGCCGCGCTGGGCAACAAGGTGACGCTCGCGCCCGCCAGCGACCCTGGCGGCACCGCCAGCGAAGACTACTCGGCTTTCATCGAAGCCGGTGTGCCTTCTGTGTTCTTCGGCATTGGCGGCTCCGATCCCAAGGCTCTGGCGGAGGCCGAGGCGAAGGGCGTACCCGTGCCGGTGAACCACTCGCCCCTCTTCGCGCCGATCCCGGAGCCCTCCATCCGCACTGGCGTTGAAGTGCTCACGCTGGCCGTACTCAGCGTGACGCACAAGTAGCGGCGTACGGACGACCCAGATTCCCTTGGGGAATGACAACCAAGGAAGGGCGAGCGCCCCAGCCTACTGACTGCCGCTCTTGCTTTCCTTTTCGGCGTCGCTGTCTTTGGCGGCTTTTGCCTTCATCACCGGTGTGAGGTTATCCGGAAGCGGGTCGCCCCACAGGTAATGCCCGAACCACAGCCAGTTCTCTTCCATCACGGCGCGCTGCTGCTTGGGCTTGTTCACCGGGTGGCCGAAGCCGTCGTACAGCACCATCTTCACCGGCACGCCGCGGTCTTCCAGCGCCTGGCGCAGTTCAAAGCTGTCGGCTACCGGCACGCGCTTGTCTGCGCTGCCCTGCTGGATCAGCGTGGGCGTGTGCGCATGGCTGATGTAGCTGATCGGCGAGGTCTTGCGGTAGACCTCGGGATCGGTCTGGGGGGTGCCGCCGAGGTACTGCCGAGTAAAGGGCGTGATGTCGGTGTTGTAGTAGTAGGTCGCCCAGTCGGAGATTCCCGCGCCGACGGAGACCGCCTGAAAGCGGTCTGAGGACGCTGTGATAAAGGCTGAGATGTAGCCGCCTTCGCTCCAGCCCATTGCCGCGACCTTGGCCGGGTCCACCAGGCCTTTCGCGATCAGCGAGTCCACGCCGGAAATTACATCGGCATAGTCGCCTACGCCGAGGTTGCGGAAGTTCAGCGCGCGGAACTTCGCTCCGTACCCCGCTGAGCCGCGGTAATTAGGCCGCAGCACGAGCGCGCCGCGAGCCAGGAAGCGCTCGGCAGGGTAGTAGCGGTCGGCGGCGGCATAGGGCAGATCGATGCCTGTCGGCCCGCCGTGGATGATCACCAGCAGCGGGTACTTGCGGCCCGGCTGAAAGTCCGCCGGCTTCTGCAGAATGCCCTCGATCGCGGAGCCGTCGCCGGACTTCCAGCTCACGACTTCGCGCGTGCTGTGCGGAAACGCAGCGAGCTGAGCGGAGATGTCGGTGATCTTGACTGGAGCCCAGCTACCGCCCGCAGGCTGTGCGGCCAGCTCGGCCGTGTAAATTTCGCCCATGGTGTTGGGCAGCGCGCCGCGAAACGCCAGGTGCCGGCCATCGAGGGAAAGCGACGGCTGCGCCAGCAGCTGTTTCTCCGGGCTGAGCGCCGTCACTCGCCTGGTCGCCGGGTCGAGCAGGAACAGGCGGCCGGCCGTGCCCTGGTAACCGCTGAACCAGATGCCTGCCGCGGTCCAGGCCTGCAGCTGCGCGTCTTCGTCGAAGGCGTCGTTCAGGATGACCGGCTTGGCGCTCCCATCTGCCGGCACGCGCGCGATGCGGTTGTTGCTGAAGAAGAAGTTGGGCGCGGCATTGGACGTCAGGAACGCGATCTGCGTGCTGTCCGGCGACCACACCGGCGAGTGGTCAGGCCCGGCGGTGTCGACGATCTTCTTCACCGTGTGCCCGGCCAGCGTGACCGTGTATAGGTCGCTGGAGAAGCTCGAGATCAGGTCGGGATCGCGCTGGGCCGAAAACGCAATCGTCTTTCCATCCGGAGAGATCTTGAAGTCCCCGACCGAGAACGCGCCTTCGGTCAGGCGCACCGGCTGCGAATGCGTGAGCACCGGGTCGGCTGGCACGTCCACCGCCCACAGGTGTGACATGGTGTAGTTGGCGTGGATGACGTGGTAGTCGCCGAAGCTCTCCTTGCGATCCTTCTCGGCCTTGGTTTCAGGGTCGGCGGCCAGGAACACGAGACTCTTGCCATCCGGAGCCCACTGGAAGGCGTTGACACCGGTCTCGAAATGGGTGAGCTGCAGCGCTTCGCCGCCGTCCGGCGAGACGAGATAAATCTGCGGCTTGTCGGTGGGGGTCTTGGGAATGCTTCCTGGACGATTGGAGAGGAATGCAATGAAATGGCCGTCAGGGGACCAGGCTGCGGCGTTCGCCGACTTGTAGGGTGCGCTGAGGCGATGCGGCTCCGGGCGCGCGATCGAGGCGATCCAGAGGTCGGTCTCGAACGCATTGGCGTCCCAGTCTGTACGGCTGCGCTCCCACACCACACGGCTGCCATCCGGCGAGATGGCTGGCGCGGACACCGCGTACATCTCCAAAGACTGGTCCGTGGTGGGCGGAGCAGTTGCCTGTGCCCAAACCGCCGGCCCGGCGGCAAGCAGAGAGCCCATGGCGGCTAGCAAGCTGGTCCAAAGCGTAGCGGCAATGCGCGCCATACGAAAACACCTCAAAGGAAGAAACGGCAGGAATACCGTCATCATCTTCGAGAGCGGCGTGCGGTGCAAGGAAGCGGCTGAAATGCGGAGCCAGCGCCGCCGCTAGATGCCGACGCCGAACTCCACGTCCGGCATGCGGTCGCCGGAGTGGGCATAGAGGTCGTACGGTGTGCGGCGGTTGAATTTGTAACGCTGACGCAGTTCGCGGCCCACCACCACACTCACAGCGAGGACGGTAATGCCGGCCGAGACCCAGCCGATATTCCGCAACACGAGGCGGCCTTCTTTCTCGGCGTAATCCATGGTGTCCTCCACCTGGTGGCGGAGCTTGCGAAAGGTGCGAGCGAACGTCATGCGAAGCATCATAGCGCAGCACTCCAAGCGCTGTGTATCTAGACGGTTACCACTTCAGGGGGAGAGCCGCGCATGTCACGGAATGGCGTCGGCGAGCGCCTGCAACAGCGTGGAAACCGCATCGCGAGCCGCTACGATTCCGACTTTGCCGGCGCCGCTGCGGAGGAGGAAGTCGCCGGCGCAGGCGAAGGCGCTGCTGTCGATGCCGGTGCCGCCGGAGTGGCCCCATCGCCGGAGGTGCCGGCCGCAGCGGGCGCCGCGTCGGCGGTGCCGGCCTTTCCTTCGCTCCCAGCGGCTGCGGGCGGTTTCGCTGAGGAGTAAAGATCCTTGTACCAGCCGCCTCCGGCGAAGTGCACGGCGGGCGCGGTCAGGGTGCGCTCCAGCGGACCGCCGCAGAAGGGACACACGGTCAGCTCGGAGTCGGAGAACTTCTGGATCTTTTCGGTGCGGCGATGGCACGCCGTGCACTCATACTCGTAAAGCGGCATCTTCTGGGGGTCTCATAAACGCGAACACTGACAAGGCAAGTTTCGCGCTTCCGCTACCAGAATACCGCGTGCTTTCCCCGGCGGATGCCGGCTACCGGTCGCAGCGGGTCGCAATAAGGCGCGCTTCGCGTAGGCCAGTTGCGGAAAGAACGTGGTCATAGGTGTCGGCATGCACGTCTGCTGGTGAAGCCGTTCCGCGTCTTCGCTGCAAGCTCCGAAAGAGTGTGTTCAACTCCGCGTCTACGGTGGGGTCTTTGCCCTGCTCGAAAACGCGGTGGCCCTGGCCGAGTGCGGCGACGATGCGATGCAGCTGCGGAAGAATTTCGGGCAGGCTGCGGGCGTCGCGCCCAAAGTAGCGGAAGTCACGCAGCAGGAGGATGCGCCCGTTCGGATATCCGCTGAACTGCCCACCGAGATCTTTGCGCATGTGTTCGGGGTGCGCGTGGAGACCGCTCTCGCCGGTGTGCACGAAGGTACCCTCGTTCTCCTGCCAGCGATAGATGCAGTCGGGGCGTCGTCTGTAGGGCGAATCCGGCGCATAGTAGCGGCTGGCCGGTAGAGCCTGGTCCACCGTGCCTGCATAGATCACCGAGGCTGGTGCATAGCCTTCCTTCGCCTCCAGCGCGCGGCTGGCGATGCCCACGATGCGGTCACCCGACTGCGCAGTGCGCCGGATCGCGGGCTTGCAGATCGCCAGCGTGAGCAGGTGCGGTTCCCCCCTCAGGGGTGGTGGAGCGCAGGGTGCTCCGCCGCGGTCCGAGATGATCTTGTAAAGGTACGTTCGCACGGCCCTTTCAGAGTCGCATACGGCGCCGCCGGTGACCCCTTACGCGCATTATTCACGAGCGGCAGTACATCGCCATGCCTCCACAGGATTGCATGGCAAACCGCGCGGAAGGGTGTCTTGCAACGCACAAACACCATGCGCCTGCCGGCGCTCTCACCTGTACGCGGTACACTGCCAGAGACCATGTACAAGCGAGTTCTGATCAAGCTTTCTGGTGAAGCCCTGGCCGCCGGACGCGGCTTCGGTGTGGACGCCATCTTTATCCACGAGGTCGCGCGAGAGATCGCCGACATCTGCGAGACCGGCTGCCAAGTGGCCATCGTGGTGGGTGGCGGCAACTTTTTCCGCGGCGTTGCCGAGCAGGCCATCGGCATGGACCGCGTAGCCGCCGACCACATGGGCATGCTGTCCACCGTCATCAACGCGATCGCCCTGCAGGACGCCATCGAGAAGACCGGCCACTTCTGCCGCGTCATGAGCGCCATTGAGATGCACGAGGTAGCGGAGCCTTACATCCGGCGCCGCGCGGTGCGCCATCTTGAGAAGGGCCGCGTGGTCATCTTCGCGGCCGGCACCGGCAATCCGTACTTCTCCACCGATACGGCGGCCAGCCTGCGTGCCATGGAGATCGGTGCGGAAGTGCTGCTCAAAGCCACCTCGGTCGATGGGGTGTACACCGCCGACCCGAAGAAGGTGGCGGACGCTACCAAGTTCGAGACGATTACCTATATGGAAATCCTGCAGAGGGGCCTGAAGGTCATGGACACAACTGCGGTGTCGCTTTGCAAGGACAACAACTTGCCCATGATCATCTTCAGCATGCGCGAAAGCGGCAACATCTGCCGTGTGGTGAAGGGCGAAAAGCTCGGTACGCTGGTTACGGCGTAGGCTTCAGGGCCGTGCCCCTAGAAAGCAGCCGAGGGAGCCCGATGGAATGGCATATCGTGTTCACGGGCCACTCACCCAGTGTTGGCGCCTCCTCTAGGCAGCACCCGACTTCTGCTCCTGATAGTGGCCGATGTGCTCGTAGAGTTCCTTGGGAAAGCGCAGTGATTTATAAACATTGCCACAATCCGGATCGTCCGGGTTGGGAAGGATGACGAACGCCTGCTCGGCCTGCCACTGCAGAATGCGGTCACGGCGAGGGGGGTTGTAATCGCGGCCTTCCACCTGTTTAAGCATCTGGACAGCCTGCTCCTGGGAAAAATCAGGATCTTTCGTCAACTCGGCGACCACCTCTCCATCGGTCATGAAGTGGCGAGCCACCATGGCAAAAACCAGCCGGCCGTAGTGACCGATGTCCGTGCCGGCATCAAGCGCATCGAGCAGGTGGGCCATCATCGAATCTTCGCGTAACGCATCGACTCCACGCTCAGCCGGGTGTCCTGCCGCGTGCCCAACTGGAGCGGGCGTGGCGGGCTGCTTTTCCCTGTCCATCGACGCAGGCTCCGCCAGGGGTTGCCCGCTGGCATCCGCTTGTGGCACGGCGGTCCGTCCGGAAGCCGCGGAGCGGGTTGCATCCCCGGCAGCTTCAGGAGTTGTTACGTCCCGGGTAGCCGGCTGCCTCTTCAGCTTGGCGAGTTCCGCTTCAGCCCGGTCGGCGCGCTCGACTGCATTCTGCAGCGCTTGACTCTGCTCTTCCATTACCGGTTCGTCCAGTACCAACTCACGCTCAGCCATTGTCTGCATCTCCGGGCATATTCGCCATATGTTCGCTATACTGAGACGAGACATTCCAGGGGAGGGTTGCTTGCCGCAGCGGGCTAGGCGTTCGCGATGAGGTTCATGGCGTCTTCGACGGTCGGCGCAACCAGCAGCAGGCGGCGATTGCCTCTCAGCATGCCTTCGCGATCACAGACATCGAGGAACGCAAGCATGGTGTCGTAGAAGCCCTGAACGTTGATCAGCACCACCGGCTTGTTGTGCAGCTTCAAGGTCTGCCAGGCGAGCACCTCGAACAGTTCCTCGAACGTGCCGAACCCGCCGGGTAGAATCAGAAACGCGCTGGCGCGCTCGCCCATCAGCCGTTTACGCGTGTGCATGGTGTCTACCACGTGCAGTTCGGTAACCCCGTGGTGTGCGACTTCAAAGTCGACCAGCACGTGTGGGATCACGCCGACGACATGCCCGCCGGCGGACATGGCGGCATCCGCGACCGCGCCCATGCAGCCCACCTTGGCCCCGCCGTAGATCAGGCCCCACCCGCGCATAGCCAGCGCTCGCCCTGTCTGCTCGGCGGCCTGCCGGTATTCGGGGCGGCTACCGTCCGCGGCAGCGCAGAACACGGCCACATTCTTTGCCGGCGCAGTTTTCTCCATCTCCTCAGCATACAAGTCCTGTTCACGGACATGGCGTTGGGAGGGGAGCGGGAGACCCTGCTCTGCAGCCTTGTACGGCCAGAGTCCAGACGCTGCTGAAGTCGCAGGCGGTGAATCTCCATTCAGCGAGCGACGCACCGGCGCACCGGAAGAGTCCTCAGCGCCGCGTGGTTTTTCCGAGTTCTCCAGCATCTCGATGGCCCGGATCACTTCATCGACAACCTGCTCCCCTGTCAGCCGGTCTGTTGTTACGGTCCAGTCGGCATACGCGTACGCAGACTGGCGAGCGTGCTTCAGTGCCCGAATCTGATCAAGCGGGTCCACCGCGTCCAGCAGGGGACGAAGTGCACCCGGTTTGGCGTCAGCCGACTGCCGCTGGATTCTCGCGAGCAGGGTCTGGGGACGGGCTTCAAGGCAGATGAGCCAGCCTTTGCCGGCCATGAAGGTGCGGTTGTCCGGGCTGACGATCGTGCCGCCACCCGTGGCGACAACAAACGAGCCCTGGCTGGATATTGCACGCAGAGCTTCAGCTTCGCGTAGCCGAAACCCCGCCTCTCCTTCCCGCTCAAAAATCAACGAGATCGACATGCCGCTCCGCTCGGCAATGATTTCATCGAGGTCGCAAGCGGGCCATTGCAGCTTTTCACCGAGTCTTTTCGCAATGGTCGATTTGCCGGAACCGCTGAACCCGACCAGAAAGATACCGCGTGCCACTCTTCTCCCGAACCCTTGCTACATCACCCTATGGTTCCACGTTCCCTATGATGTTACCCCAGCAGTTCTGCGCGACCGCCCCTCACCAGTCCCAGGTGCATCGGCCGAACGTTCCAGCGTGCTCCTTCAAGCCCTTATGATGAGTCCGGCTGGAACTGGCTCTCTGGCTTGTGCGGGACCCAGGCAGAAAGGTCCACCGGTTCATGAATCTCCCCAATCGTGTGCTTCGCCGTTGTCCCGCCGCTTCACGCGAGGCGGGGCTTCAACAGGAAAGCCATGGTTCTCCAAGGGTTTAAAAGCGGTCTCGGATGTCGGCTAGACCCAGACTTTCGAGACCTCCGGCGGCTGATTGGAGCGTTGGCGATTCGTGGCGAGGGCCGTGCTTCCAGCGCCGGCGCTTGGCTTCACGATCACCGGTGTGCCCGGAGCCGCCGTGTTGCCTACGGTGGCCGGCGCTTTCGCACCGCTGCTGGTAGTTGCTCCCGGCGCGTAGTTGATATCAGGATCCCCAAGATAGGCCTTGGGCGGCCCGACACGATTCATGCGCGCGTAGTTGGGCACGGCTGTCAAGGGTGAACCATCTTGCCACGACCCGGTGAGCACAACAACGCCGCCAAGCAGGTCCGGGCGCCATTCCGTCTGCAACGGCTGTGTGCCGACATGCTTGCTGATGCTCGGCTGGTCCGCGGTCTCCACGTTGTATACAAGCGGACCATACTTGAGGGCCACATCGCCAAGATCTGCCCGCACACGCTCGTCGGCGACAACCCGTTGTGGAGCCATGGGAAGCTCGATCTCAATGTGGTCGCCTGCATTCCACCGGCGCGTGACAACCGCATATCCCTTCTCCACCCGCGGAGTGTACGCCGTGTCGTTTACCAGAAAACGTATGTAACCGCTCACGTGCGGCGTCTCCGTGTAGAGCGCGCTGGTGTGGCGCTCAGGCAGCCGCACGAACACGGAAAACTCCTTGGCCTGCTCGGGATTGACAGTGACGCGAACGTTTCCATCCCACGGGTAGTTCGTCTTCTGCACCATTTCCACGCCCGTGCCTGCTACGTCGCCCACGTGCACGCGGCTGCCCACAAACATGTTCACGTACACACCCTGTCCTGACTTGACGTATGCCCATGTGGGCACCATAAGCAGCGTGCGCGGTATATTGCTCACGCAGCATGGGCAAACGTGCCAGAGCGTGCGTTCTGAGTTGACAAGAGGATTGGTGTAGCAGAAGCTCTCGCCCTTCAAGTCCACGCCGCCCAGCAGCGCGTTGTACATGGTCTGCTCGTACAGGTCGGCATACTTCGCGTCGTGGTAGGCGAGGTTCATCTTGTAGAGGAAGAAGACCAGGCCGCAACTGGAGCATGATTCGCAATAAGCGTTGTTGCGCAGCGAGTAGTTGGGGCCGAAGCCTTCTGAGGTCTCACCGCTGCCGATGCCGCCGGTGAGATACCACTTGCGATTGACCATGTTGTCATAGAGCGAAAGCACAGCGCTTTGATAATCGCTATCCCTGGTTTCGGCCGCGATATCGGCCATGCCGGAGTAGAAATAGGTGGCACGCACGGCGTGACCCACCGCCTCATACTGCTGACCCGGGGGCAGGTGGCTCTGGTCGTACTCCGAGCCTCCACGACGCGAGTCGAGCAGGAACTTGGCCAGCCTGATGTACCCATCACCCCTGCCGTTACCCTCCTGGTCGTTCACGAAACGGCCGAAGCGCACAAGGGCCTGCTCCATCTCCTGGTGACCGTCAAACCACTCTTTCTTGCCGGGACCGATGTTCGCCACCCAGCAGTCGGCCAGTTTCTTGGCGCCGTCGTAAAGCCGCAGGTCCTTTCCATCCGTAAGCGTGTAGTGGTTGATGGCGGACTCGATGAAATACCCTGCAACGTAGCCCTCGTGATTGCCGCGATGGTCGGGCGACCAGCGCACCGGCCACGCGGAGCGTTCCGCCAGCGAATACGCCGTTTGCAGATAGCCATCGGACATCTGCGCGGCCAGGATAAGCGGAATCCAGCGCTCCAGCGTGTGGCGCATGTGTGTCTGCGCTGCCGTGATCTCGGCGTCTCCTTGCGGGTCGACCATGAGTGCAATGCACATGGACTCTACTGTCTGGTGTACCCAGGCGTTAGAGAAAACATAGCCTTTGTGCGGGGAGTGCGGTTCGCCGCGGTTTGCCTTAGCGGCTTCGATGAAGTTATCGATGCCGCCGTCACCATGATTCGCCGGAATATCCGTGCGCTCACAGTAGCGGATGCAATGCGGAATCCAGTTCACGATCAGCGTCTTTGCGCGCGCATTCCATAGCGGGCTGTCCAGTGCATAGCGACGCGTGTACACCACATTCAGGCGTTCAGGAGGCGGCGCCGCCTCTGTACGCACATGAACCGCCGGTGCGGCATTGCCTTTGCTGCCGGAGCCGCTTAGAGCGAGCACGTAGTCCCCTGGAGCAGAAAAGCTTGCAGTGGTTGCCGCCGCGGTGGCATCGGCGAAGCGCACGGTACCCGGGCCTGAGACCTTGCTCCACCGTGTCACGTTCTCCGGCTTGTCCTCCAACCAGATCGCCTTACCCGATAGATAGGTCTTGCCGCCCATCACGACGGAGCGGTCGATGCCAGCATCCATCACCGGCGCGAGCTCCGGAACCGGCCCCGCGTTATAGACTCGCCACTCCAGAATGCCTGCGGCGTGCTGGCTGTCGGGTTCGATCTCAAGCCGAAGCCTGTCTGTCTGCACCGGCTTGAAAGCTGTCGTGTTGTAGCGGTCCGCCTCGACACCTAGACCTGAGGCGCCGGTCACAGAGACGAAATCCGTACCGTTCCACCACATGATCTTGTAGGAATCGGGTGCCGCAATACGGCCGTACTCACTGCCGGGGTAGCCCTTCGGGCGTGGCGCATCGACCGCCCAATATACGTCGACCTTGTCAACGGAGACAGGCTCGCTCCACGTGTACTGCACCCAGTGCGAGCTGTCGTCGTCTCCGGCCCAGGCATGGCGCACCGCATACAAGCCATGGGTGCGGTCACGTGAGCTGGTGGGCTCCGCGCCGTCGTTCAGCGCGGTGATCCTGTTTTCGCTGTTGACCAGCCGGCTGGAAGGAATGGCCACCCTGGCCAGGTTCACCTGGCGCGCCGCAGGAGCCGCGAGGAGCCGGGCGGGAGCCAGGCTCGTGACCGCTGCCGTTCCGGCTACTCCGGTTAGGAAACGCCGGCGGTCCAGGGTCAGTGCTTCACCATGCTTGCAGGCTTCATCGATTCGCTTTGGAAGATGGGTGCGCTTGGGTTTCTTCATGGATGCCTCTGCGGTTCGATCAAGGATAGGCCATTTACATGGGTCAGGGTGGTCCGGCTTATGACATAAGTGAGGGGCTTCTCGCGTTCGCCCGGTCACGGCCGTTACGAGCGGCGCAAGCGCGGAGAGCAGAACCGCAAGCGGTGCCGGCTCCAAGGCGAGTGGCCGTTCTTCTTTTCATACGTGCCGAACGCACCTTTGATAGGAAGGAAGCGCCCTCACTCTCCCATTCTCGCCGCATCACGCTGCAGAATGCTCCGCACGAAACCATGCAGATGAAAGGCATTCCATTCAGCTATTGGGGTCACACTGCGGAAAGGAGGTGATGCGAAGCTTTGCGGCCGCGTACGGAACCAAACCGATCTGTTCTATCGGTGTCGTGCTCGTCACGGGACTCTCCGGCACTGTCCGTGCCACGCCATCGACGTCTTCCCACCTGGGCAGGCGGCGAGCCGGCGCTTGCAGCGTGACTCCCGCATCGGAAAGGGCAAAGGGCGGAGTTGTACCCAGAGGACGTTCGGTTACCTTGATCCGGGTCACTGTGGCTTCATCGATCGCGAGTGCGTAATTCCACGGTCTTTCAGGGAAGACCTGCCAGTCTGCAGTGGGCGGGTGGTCCCGGAGCTTGACCCACGTACCGCCGGGCGAGTAGCTGAAAACCAGGGGTCCACGCTCGACCGAGACTGAACGGTGAAAACCACGGCGAACCGTGGGTTTCATCTCGAAGCTAAGCTCGACGATGTCGCCCGCTTTCCACACACGATCAAGCCGCAGAAAGGTCGCGGGCTGTACATTGGTGTCGACGGTGTGGCCGTTCACCCGCACATCGGTTTTCGTGCTCCAGCCGGGAATGCGGAGATGCAGCGGCATGGCCGCGGAACCGGCCTGCTGCACGTGGACGCGAACCGTGTTCCGGAAGGGATACTCCGTTTCAACGGCCAGTTCTACAGCTTGTCCACGCACGGTGGTCTGCACCGAGCACGGCGCCCACACCACGGCGGCCAGACCGCCGTCCGTACTGCGCATCCATAGATGGCGCGTCAGCTTGGGCCAGCCCTGATGGAAGTTGGCTGTACAGCAGCCGAAGTTCGGCTCAAGCCCATACAGGTTCGAGTCCGGTCCGTTGGTCGTCCACGGTTTGCTGTTCCGGCTGACGCGCACCTGGTTGGGTTGCTGATCGTACTGATGCGCCCACATATCGTCCGTAAAGGTCCCGGGCAGGGCATTATAGGCGATCTTTTCCAGCCGGTCGGCGTCTTCGGGCTCGCCGAAGGCCGCCAGCGCGACCTCCAGCGAGAACATTGTCTCCACTACCGTACAAAGCTCTGTACCCTGGGTCGGGTCCAACCCGGCCAGGTGCTCATCGCAGGAAAACATTCCGTTGGGCATGCCGTGGAAACGATCCAGTTCGCTGAGCTGCCGCCGAAAGTTCGCGCGTTCGCCGGCGTCATGCGCAGCCTGGAAGCGTACAGCGGCCATCTTCAGGCCTTGCCCGTTGTTTACGCCGTGGGTCGCCATGCCGTCCGGAACAGCATCGATGCCGTTGTCCAGATGGAGACGAGCGCGCGTTTGCGGTTCCGTGTAGGGAAAGTTGCGGAACAGCCCAACCCAATCAAAGCCCTGTCTCTCCAGCAGGCGGTAGACGTCCATCAGCGCTGGATCACCTGTCCGGCGATACAGCGCCACAGCAATCATGGCTTCGTCCTGCCAGCGGTATTTGCCCCAGCTGCTCAGGGGCCGAGCGGGAAGCGCCGCCAGCTGATGATGGAAATAGCGTGACAGGAACGCATCCGCGCGGGGGTCGCCGGTGGCGTTGCCGTACTGATCGACAGCCTTCAGCATGACCATCCGAGGCCACCAGTCGTTATTGCTGGTTGGGCCGAACATGCCGTCCGGCCGCTGACTCCCGAGTGTCCACTCAATGAAGCGCATCGCTTTCGCGCGCAGCCGGGTGTCATCGAGAAGCACGGCAAGTGGAAAAAGACCATCGACGAAGTAGGGACCACGCTCCCAGCTCTCGCCCGTACCACCGAGCCAGCCGCTATTGCTGCCTACGTCGGGCCAGAACTCGTCCAGGTGTCCGCCCATGCCCTGCGCCTGAAGGGTGAGCTGCCGGCGCAGCCAACCCGTGGGCAACACTTCTCCGAGGCGTAGTGGCTGCATGGCGTCCGCGCTCTTTTCGAAGGGTGTTGTGCGCACTTCGGAGGCGGCTCCACGCGCCGTTCTCACTGCGAGAGCGGCCAATGATGCCGTTCCGTTTTGGATGACTGCACGACGAGTCCAGTTATGCATGGTGTTCGCGCTTTCTTCGGAGCTCGGTAAGGATGCCTCCGCACGGCGAGCTTTACACATACCTGTTTTCCAGCGTGCCGCCTAGATCATAAACATAGTCTTCTGCGCTGACTCAGGCATGGGCCGAATGGACTACAAGATCCTGAACCGCTGGAGCAGGAGAACACGACGCGGAAGCGTCTGGTGGCCAACCTGAGCCTGGACAACCTTGTGTTGAAGGACTTCGCCTCGGGAAACTTCAGCTGCTGTATTTCACGGAACAGCCGTAGCTGCGGGTTTGCGCGGTGGTGACGGGCTTGCCGGACATGGCTTCCGTGAGGGCCTGGCTGACGTAGTTGTGAGCTGCGTTCACCGTGGAGGGATCGGTGGAGGGAGCGTCATCGATGGCGCCCTGGTAGATGAGCTTGCCGGTGGGATCGATAACGAACATATGTGGCGTGGTCTTGGCGCCGTAAAGGCGGCCGATGGAGCCGCTGGGGTCGAGGATGGCAGCGGTAGGCGCGGCGTGCATCTGCTGCAGGTAGGCGTTCTCTTCGGCCGGAGTGACGTTGCCCTGCTCGCCGGGCGCGGAGGAGATGACCGAGAGCCACACGACGCCCTTGGCGGTCCACTGCTTCTGAAGCCGTTCCATGTTGCCGCTGCTGTAGTGCTTCTGCTCGTAGGGGCAGCCCCTGTTGGCCCACTCAAGCACGATGTATTTGCCTTTGTATTGGGCGAGTGTCTGGGCCTTGCTGTTGGAGTCGGTGCCGTGGAAGTCCGGGGCAAGCTGGCCCACCTTGACCTGAGCGTGTACCAGCGAGGCGGCGGCAAGGGTGAGCGTGGCAGTCAGTGCGTGGATGCGAGTCATGGCAGGAACCTCCGGTGGCGATTCGAAAGGCAACAACGCCAGAGTAGCCCATCGCCCATGGAGGTTGAGGCTTCCTGTTTCAGGATGGCGTTGAGCGCGCCCGGCTCTTTGATCTCACAGAGCCCAAAGGCATATTGCAGTCGTGAGGGTAGGGACGAGATCAGAGCTTCGAGGTTGGAAGCTCAGAGCGGCTTGGTGCCATAATCTGTTCGGCGTAGCTGACCACGAACGTGCGGGAGTAGAGACGGTTACGGCTTTGCATCGTGATCGAGGGCGCGCAGGACGAAGTCCTTGGTGAGGAGCTCCGGGAGGACGTCGGGGTTGGAGCCTGGGCCTGCGGGGTAGATGACGTAGGTAGGCACGCCGCTGCGATTGATGCTGGAAAGTTGACGCGTGATCTCGTGGTCATAGCGGGTCCAGTCCGCCTTGAGCAACTGAACCTGATCCTGCGCGAGCATCGACTCGACATCATGGGAGTGGAGGACGGTTGCCTCGTTGAACTTGCAGCTGAGGCACCAGTCTGCGGTGAAGTCGATGAAGATGGGCTTGCCGGAAGCGCGAGCGGCGGCGAACGTCTGTGGAGTCCACGGCTGCCAGGCCAGGGTTTCAGCTTTCGAGGTGCGCAGCGGAAGGAAGACGGCGAGCGCGAGCAGAAGGACTGCTGCCACGGCCGATTCCCAGCGGGCGGGCCATTTGCCGAGAGCCCAGCCTGCGATGGCGATCACCAGGAACGAGGCGAGAAGCCAAACCAGACGATCGACACCCTCTCCGGCAGTGCCGCCGCTCAGATGGCCGAAGACCCAGACCAGCCAAATGGCCGTGGCAAAGAGCGGGACGGCGGTGAGCTGCTTGAGGATCTCCATCCACGCGCCGGGTTTGGGCAGGATGCGCGTCCACTTGGGTTGCATGGTGAGCGCGAGGTAAGGCAGCGCCAGGCCAAGCCCAAGCGCCGTAAAGACCAGGAAGGTAAGCCATGCGGGCTGTGCCAGCGCAAAGCCCACGGCGGCACCCATGAGCGGCCCCATGCAGGGTGTGGCGACCACGGTCGCGAGTACACCGGTGAAGAAGCTGCCGGTGAGACCCTGCTTCCGGGCGAGACCGCCACCGGCGCTGGTGAGCGAAAGACCGAGCTCGAACTGTCCGGCGAGTGAAAGAGCAAGAAAGAACATCATCATCGCCAACACGGCGACAAATGCGGGTGATTGCAGCTGGAAGCCCCAGCCGAGCTCCCTGCCGCCGGCGCGGAGCCCAAGCAGGACGCTGACTACAGCCCAGAAGGAGACCATGATGCCCAGCGTGTACATCAGCCCGTGGAGGCGCTGACGCTCCCGTTCCTCGCCGGAGGAGTGAACCAGGGCGAGGCCTTTGAGGAACAGCACCGGAAAGACGCAGGGCATGAGGTTGAGGAGCAGACCGCCGAGTAGCGCCAGGACCAGCGCGCTCCACAGGGTAATGCTGCTGGCTGTATCAAGACTGGAGTGCTTACGGTTGCCACCCTGGAGTGTGACGGGAAGTGTGCCTGCGGAGACCGGGATCGTAATGTCGTAGGATTCCGTATCGCTGAACTTGAGAAGGCCGTGCAATGTTGCCGGCGAGGCGGTGGCAGCGGGATCGACCAGCAGGCGAAGGGTGACGCCATCGGGGAGCGGATCGATCACCTGATCGGCGGCATTCTGGATCACGTTGGGGTCAAAGGGGTAGAACTCGGCGTCCATCTGGCGCTTGCCGGTGTGGACGGTCAGATCGATGGCGTGAACAGGGCCGGAGGCGGCGCTGCTGAGAGCTCCCGAGACGGCGGTTGCGTTGGCGCTGCGGGGCAGCGGCTGGGGAAGATTGTTGACCGCGGTTCCGAGAGCCCCGATCGCGGGGGAGGCAGCAACCGGGCCGGTGACGACATCCAGGTCCATCCCGAGATGGGCCTTGCCCGGGACACAGGTTGCGGTGGAGCAAACAAGCCAGCTTACGCGCGCGTCCAGGTGCGCTGTCCCCACCTTGGTGGAGGGAGCCGCGCTCAAGGTAATGGGATAGGCTACGTGGTCCTCATAGCCGTAGTTCATCAGGGGGCCGAGAGGGAGGCGCTGGGGCGGTGGGAACTGCAGCGGACCGGCGGTGATGCCGTCCGGCAGGATCCAGTGGATCACGGGTGGTTCACCGGAGTCGCCGGCATTGACCCAATAGACGTGCCAGTGTTCTTCCACGGTGAAAAGCAGACCCGCCTGCAACTGGCCGCCGGGTGCGACCTGCCGGCCGAGGCTGGTGAGCTCCACGCTCAGGTGCAAAGCCTTGTACGGGCCCGGACCTCCGTCACCGACTTCGGCGTTTTGCGCCGCGGCACACACCGCGCCGGCTGCCACCAGAAGCGAGGCGATGACGGTAGGCAGCAGGCAAAGAAGGCGACCGCGTCGGGAGCGAAGATTCATCTGCGTCATTGTAGCGACCGTCCGTTCGATGCTATCGAAGGTCTCAGGCGGCAAGGTTCCGATGCTCGATAAGGATGCAGCGGTCCATCACGACCCTGAGACCCGCTGCCTGGGCGCCTGCGGCGGCTTCGAGATTCACGATGCCGAGCTGGACCCAGAGGTCGCGAAAGCCCAGCGCGATCATCTCCTCGACAATAGCGGGAATGAACTTTGGAAGGCGGAACACGTTGACCACATCAGGTTTGACCGGAAGGTCGGCAAGCGAGCTCCAAACGGGTTCGCCGAGAACACGGATGCCGCTGCGGGCCACGGTCGGGTTGACCGGCAGAATGCGGTAGCCCTGCGTCTGCATATAGGCGGAGACCGAATAGCTGGCCTTCGCGGGGTTATCGGAAAGGCCGACGACGGCAAGCGTCCGAGCGGAGTGTGGGGAACCCTTCGCGCAGCCCGGCCCGGGAGCGCCGAGCATGGCGCGTATCACCTCGGGCTCATTCATGCGTCTTTCACCTCAGTTACAATCAGATGGTGTCGCGAGCCCGCACGGCTCAGGCGTCTGGAGCCGGATTGGCAAGGTTGAGGGAAGAGCGTTTGCTGTCAGCGTTACCGAGGGGCAGAGGCAAGAACAGGGTCATCCGCTGGGCGGGTTTCGCCGGCCTGGGCGGCAGCGCGCTGGCCGCTGCGGTTAGTCTGGCGGGCTGCGGCAATACGTACCGGCCGGTGGTGAGCGCGATCAACCCGGTAGGACCGGCGGCGCAGCCGACCAAGTTCGCGGTGGCGGTCAGCAGTCCTTCGGCCACGAATCCGGGCCTGGTCACCTTCGTCGATTTTTCGGGCGATACTATCCTGTCTACGCCGTCCATCGTGACCAACCCGAATTACTTTGGGCTCGACTTCAGCGGGGTGTACGGATACACAATCAACTCCGCCGGCGTGCTGGCAAACTTCGCGATCAACAATCCGACATCGCTGATTACCAGCGATATCATCCAGACGCAGCTCGCGGCTTCGGCAGCCCCGGTGAGCATCAGCGCCTACAGCGTGGCAGGCTCCTCGGATATCTTTGTTCCGGAGCCCGGCCTTTCGCAGGTGGCGGTTCTGACCAATCCGGGCAGTCCTTCGCTAGTGCAGTCGCTGAGCACCGGCGCGGGGTCGAACCCGGTGTACGTGGCGGGGGCGGACGGCGCAGAGCGGGTTTACGCGATCACACAGGGCAATGGCGGGGTCGCCGCAATCGAAGGCTCGCCGATTTCGATCTCCGCGAACATCCATACCGGGAACACCCCTGTTTACGGCGTGATGACGCCGGACACGCGGCGGGCGTTCATCCTTAACAAGGGATCGGGAACGGTAAGCGTGATCAATGTGGTGAACAATGCGTTGGACAACGCGAACCCTACGGTCACCCTGCCCAATACGCCGAGCGGAAGCGCGCCGAATCCCGTGTGGGCGGACCTCTCGCCCCGCATCGGCGGAACGGTGGGCAACAATCAACTGGTGGTGCTGAACCAGGGCGACGGCGTGCGGCCCGGAACGCTGAGCATCATCAACATCCCGCTTTGCAACCAGAGCGCGCAGTCGACCAACCCGAACTGCAACAGTGCGAACCCGGTGGATGCGACCGGCTTTGGAACCATCTTCGCGACGACGACGGTCGGGATCAATCCGGTGATGGTCTCGATCTTGCAAGACGGCACACGGGCCTACGTGGCCAACGCGGGAAATGCTACGACGCAAGGGTCCATCAGCGTAGTAAGCCTGACCAGTGGGCTGGTCACGGCAACGATCCCGGCGGACTCTACCGGAACCGTAGCGGGCGATGTGTTCGGGCACCCGACCACGATCGCGGCAACAACCGGAAACCCGACTGGCAAGGTGTATGTCACGTCATCCGACAGCCGCTTTCTGACCGTCCTTCGGACAGACACGGATACCGTGGATACGCACGTGTCGCTGCAGGGACTGGGTGTCCGAGTACTCGTCAGCCAGCCGTAACGGCGCTGTGGAACCAACGGAGTGTCGAGCACTCCCTGCTGCCGGTGACGAGCTCTCTTCTTACGCCACCAGCTTTCCGGCACCTTCACGCGCAAGGGATGGCGTGGGAAGC
>CAXTPR010000050.1:0-23318 GCA_964246235.1 uncultured Acidobacteriaceae bacterium | reverse complement strand
CAGCCGCTCGCCAGCCAGCCCGGCACCACGTTCGAGTACTCGGTCGCGACCGACGTGCTCGGGTACCTGGTGGAGACGGTATCCGGCAAGCCGCTGGATGAGTTCATTCAGGAGCGGGTCGCCGGGCCGCTGGGGCTCGGGAGCTTTCAGTTCCATGTCGATCCGGGCGCTCCCTTTGCGTTCGACCCGGGCTGCTCCACACCGGCAGAGCGCGCGGCGCTGGAGGCCCGCATGCGCCGGCGTCCGGCAAGCTTTTCGGGCGGCGCCGGAATGTATGCCACTGCGGGCGACTACCTGCGTTTCGCGCAGATGCTGCTGAATGGCGGTGAACTCGATGGCGTTCGCGTGCTATCGGCCAAGACCGTCCGGTGGATGACCAGCAATCACCTGAGCGCGGACGTCGAGGTGCCCGGCAACATCCGCGCGCTGCTGCGCTTGATCGCGCCTACGCCGGACATGGGTCAGGGCTTCGGGCTCGGGTTTGCGGTGCGCACAGCGGAAGGCCGCAACCCGGCTCCGGGCTCGGTGGGCGACTTCTACTGGGGCGGCGCCAGCGGCGTGTATTTCTGGGCCGACCCGGAACAGCAGCTCGTGGTGACCTCCATGACTGCGCAGGCTGAGTTCGCGACCAAGGTGCTGTATCGACAGCTTGTCCGCCAGTTGGTCTACCAGGCTTTGGACGAAGCGTACGCTCCGCAGGCGCGTGCTGCGAGCGAAGAGATCGAGTTGTATAAAGAGAAGCCCGTGAAGGCTCACGCCGTGAGTGGAACGCCGATCGTGACACCTTGAAACCCGCTTCGTTCACAGGCAAACCGCTCCAGACGCAAAGAAGGACTCGCAGATGACACCAATGATCGTGGGATGGGGACACACGAAGTTCGGCAGGCTCGAGGGCACAAGCCTGGAAGAGCTGATCCATGACGCCGGACGGGAAGCGCTCGAGTCTGCGGGCGTGGATGCAGCTGATGTCGATGCTGTCTGGCTCGGCCACTTCAACTCCGGCCTGGTGCCCGATGGCTTCTGCTCCTCCATGCCGTTGGGCATCGATCCCGCGCTTCGCTTCAAGCCGGCCGTTCGCTGCGAAAACGCGTGTGCGTCCGGGGCCGCCGCGCTGTATAGCGCGATCGATGCGGTCCGCAGCGGACGCGTTCGCATTGCGCTCGTAGTCGGCGCGGAGAAGATGACGCATCTCGACACACTGGGTGTCACGCGCTCGCTGAGCGGCGCAAGCTACCAAGAGGAAGAGGCGGGTGCCTCCTTCCCGGAGATCTTTGCCCGGTATGCGCGCGCGTACGGCGAGAGATACGGTGACCCGGTGCCCGCGATGGCGCATATCGCGGTAAAGAACCACAAAAACGCCATGAGCAATCCGTTGGCGCAAATGCATCGCCTGCTCGACCTAGATTTCTGCATGGAGCCTTCGGAGAAAAACCCGGTCATCGCCGCGCCCCTGAAGGTGACCGACTGTTCGCTGATAACAGACGGAGCGGCCGCGGTCGTTCTAGTGGGAAAGGAAGACGCCGCAAATTTCCCAAAGGCCGTCGCCATCAAGGCCTACCAGCATGTGAACGATGTTCTGCCGCTTTCCGCGAAAGACCTGACCGCGTTCGAAGGACCGCAGCGCGCCATCGAGCAGGCCTACACACAGGCGCGCGTGACGGTAGACGACCTTAGCCTCGCGGAAGTCCACGATTGCTTCACCATCGCAGAGCTGCTCATGGTGGAAGCGCTCGGCCTCACACCGCGCGGTGGAGGGCGGGACGCCATCATCGCGGGTGAAACAAGCCGTGAAGGACGCCTGCCGATCAATTTATCCGGAGGTCTCAAGGCGAAAGGGCACCCGGTGGGAGCGACGGGTATTTCCATGCACGTGTTGTGCGCCAAGCAATTGCTTGGCATCGCCGGCGATATGCAGCTGCCGAACGCGTCCCTGGCTATGGTCGTCAACATGGGCGGTGGCGCCGTGGCCACCTATGCTTCCATTCTCGAAGCGGTGAAAGGCTAACCGAATGGCAGCCTTCATGGTGGTGTACATGGACATCACCGACCCGTCGTGGGTGCCCGCTTATTTCGCAGACGTGCCGCAGATCTTTTCGGAGTACGGAGGCGTTTCCGTTGCCGGAGGGCTCGAGGTCGCAAGCATCGAAGGCACCACGCCACCACCAGGCCGCATGGCCGTGCTGTCTTTTCCGAGCCTTGACGCCATTCACCACTTTATGCAGGACACCCGGTACGTTGCGCATCGGCGGGCCCGTGAGCAGAGTGCGCGTACGGACATCTTCATCTTCGAAAACAAGGTCGCGCACGGAAAGCTTGTGTAGTGCGCCCGCCCGCATGGAGCCATGACAACGCTGTTAAACCGCACTGCGCAAAAGCAGTTCTGGAGTGAATGATGGAGCTTTCAAGAAAGCGAGCGTTGGTCACCGGGTCCACCAGCGGGATCGGACTCGGCATTGCAAGAGCGCTGGCCCGGGCCGGCTGCGACATCCTGCTCAACGGCTTCGGCACGGAGACCGAGATCGCGGAGCTGCAGTCCGGCTTCAGGCGCGAAGGTAGCGCCGCTGCCCTGTATTTCGGCGCGGACGTGTCGAAGCCCGCGGAGTGCCGGGCCATGGCGGACTTCGCGCTTGTCCAGTGGGGGAGCGTCGACATCCTGGTGAACAACGCCGGCATTCAGCATGTGGCGGCGACTGAAGACACCCCCGCCGCGAAGTGGGACCAGGTGCTGGCGACGAACCTGTCTGCGGCGTTCCATCTTTCTGCGGTTCTCCTGCCCGGCATGAAAGAGAAGCGGTTCGGTCGCATTGTGAACATCGCGTCCGTGCATGGCCTGGTCGGCTCGAAGGGCAAGGTGGCGTATGTGGCGGCGAAGCATGGGTTGGTGGGTTTGACCAAGGTGATCGCGCTTGAAACGGCCGGGACGGGCATCACGTGCAACGCGATTTGCCCGGGTTTCGTGGCCACACCGATCCTGGAGGCCCAAATCGTCGAACGTATGCACGCCGGCACCGTGGATCGAGCAAAAGCCGAAGAGATTCTCCTGAGCGAGAAACAGCCTTCCGGTAGATTCGCCCGTGTGGAGGAGATCGGTGCACTTGCCGCGTTCCTCTGCTCGGACGCAGCCGCCAATCTGACCGGCGCGGCGCTGCCGGTGGACGGCGGCTGGACGGCGCAATAGGCGAACTGTTCGTTCGCAAGTTCAGAACAGACCGCTCACCGGAACACGTCGAGCACAAGGAAGGAGGAACATCATGAACAAGGTTTGGCCGGACGCAGCGACGGCACTGGACGGCATCGTAAGGGACGGCATGTCACTCGCCATCGGAGGTTTCGGGTTGTGCGGGATACCGGAGATGCTGATCACTGCGCTGCGGAACACGGGCGTGCGCGCCCTCACGATCGCCAGCAACAATGCAGGGATCGACAACTACGGCATCGGCATCCTGCTTGGAACGCACCAGGTCCGGAAGATGATCTCCAGCTATGTGGGCGAGAACGCCGAGTTCGAACGGCAGTGCCTACAGGGAGAAATCGAGGTGGAGTTCGTTCCACAAGGCACACTGGCCGAGCGCATGCGGGCAGGCGGCGCCGGCGTGCCTGGATTTTACACGCGCACGGGCGTGGGTACGATCGTCGCTGAAGGCAAAGAGCAACGGGAGTTCAAGGGCGTTTCCTACCTTCTTGAGCTGGGCCTGCGCACGGATGTGAGCCTGGTGAAGGCGTGGAAAGCCGACCGGCACGGCAACTTGATGTATCGCCGCACTGCACGCAACTTCAACCCCATGGCCGCGACCTGCGGCCAGATAACAGTGGCGGAAGCGGAGATACTTGTCGAGCCGGGAGAGCTGGACCCGGATGAAATTCACACGCCCGGCATCTTTGTGCAGCGGATCGTTCACAACCCCACACCGGAACGGCGCATTGAACGCCGCACCACACGGAAGGAGTAGCCATGCCTTGGACCCGCAGTGAAATGGCAGGGCGCGGCGCGGCGGAGCTGAAGGACGGCTTCTACGTCAATCTCGGCATCGGCATCCCGACGCTTGTGGCAAACCATCTGCCCCCCGGCTTGGAGGTCACGTTCCAGTCGGAGAACGGGCTGCTGGGCATGGGGCCATTTCCATTGGAGGAGGAGTTGGACGCGGACTTAATCAACGCTGGCAAGGAGACCGTGACGTTCAAGCCGGGCGCTTCCATCTTCTCCAGCGCCGACTCCTTTGCCATGATTCGCGGCGGCCACATCGACCTCACGATCCTGGGCGGCATGCAGGTGTCTGCCGAAGGCGATCTCGCCAATTGGACAATTCCCGGCAAACGGGTGAAGGGGATGGGTGGCGCCATGGACCTGGTGGCCGGCGTTCGCCGTGTGATTGTGATGATGGAGCACACCACTCCGGACGGCAGTCCCAAACTGCTGCGCGCGTGCACGCTTCCGCTCACCGGCAAGCGGGTGGTTGATCGCGTAATCACGAACCTTTGTGTTATCGATCTGTCCCCTGCGGGCTTCGAGGTCGTGGAACTCGCTCCGGCTGTGACCAAAGAGCAGGTGGAGCAACAGACGGATGCGCCGGTGACCTTTCGTCTTGAAGACGCTCGCCTCGTTGTGGAATCCGGTGGAGGCCAGGGCAGATGATTATCAGCAGGGTAGCGCTTTCTTCATGTCTGTTTGCGGCATGCCTCGGCAGAGCTGCCGGTCAACTCCCGCGCGATACACCACAGAACCAGGGCTTCTCTCCTGTGCGGCTCGGCACGCTCGATCGTCGCTTTGCGGACGGTGTGGCTAAAGGCGAGATACCGGGCGCTGTTGTGATGATCGCCCGGAATGGAAAACTTGTGTACGACAATGCCTTCGGCTATGCGGACCAGGGCGCCGGTACGCCGATGACAGAAGACACCGTGTTCGCGCTGGCTTCGATGAGCAAACCGGTGACCTCGGTGGCTGCCATGATCCTGGTGGAAGAGGGTCTTCTTTCCCTGGATGAGCCTGTCTCACGTTATCTGCCGGAGCTCAAAGGACTCCAGGTGCTGCAGGAACAGAGGGACGCTTCCGGAAATGTGAGCTACGCGCTGGTGCCCGCGCAACGTGAGCCGACCATCCAGGACTTGATGCGGCACACCAGCGGCTTTGTCTATGGGCAGTTCGGGAACGGTCCGGTGCACAAGGCCTACATGAAGGTAGACGTCTGGAGCGGCGACCTAAGCATTCCGCTCTCGGAGATGATCACTCGACTTTCCAAACAGTCGCTCGCACACCAGCCAGGGACCACCTTCGAGTACTCCATCTCTACGGACGTGCTGGGGCGCGTGATTGAAGTGGTCTCGGGCAAGCCGCTCAACCAGTTCATCGCTGAGCATGTGGCCGGCCCGCTCCATCTTCGGTCGCTTCTGTTTCACGTCGATGCCGGACAGCCGTTTGCCTGGGATCCAAAGTTGTCGGGACCGCCGCGCGGTTCCGCCGCGCAGAGTGTTGCCGCCAATCCGCTACGGGCGGCCCTCGAAGCCCGGATTCACGCTGATCCTCCCGGACTTTCCGGTGGGGGCGGCCTGTTCGCCACTGCGGGAGACTACCTCCGCTTCGCGCAGATGCTGCTGAACGGCGGTGAGCTGGACGGCGTTCGCATCCTCTCGCCCAAGTCGGTCATGCTCATGACCAGCGATCATCTGAGCGGGACTGCGGTCGTTCCGCAGGAGATGAAAACGTTTCTCGGGATCATCGCTCCTTCGCCGGAGATGGGTCAGGGCTTCGGGCTTGGGTTCGCGGTGCGCACCATGCCGGGACATAACCCACTGCCGGGCTCTGTCGGAGACTTCTACTGGGCAGGCATCACCGGAGTTTACTTCTGGGTCGATCCCGCGCAAAAGCTCGTTGCGGTCTCGCTCATGGCGCAGTCGCAAGACGATATCAAGGGCTTGTACTGGCAGAGGGCGCGGCAGCTCGTGTACCAGGCGTTGGAAACGCCCTATCCAGAGAAGCCGTGACAAGCTTTGTCCCGCTCGCATGCATCTAATCAGGCCGTTCGCACGCCGGGAAGGGTTGAGCGTTGAACCTTCAACCAACACAGAACAACGGATGAGCCTCATGGCAAACGAAGTGAAAGAACTGGACTTTATGAGCGCGGATGGACGCTTGCGGCTGTATGGCCGCGATCAGGGCCCCGCAGATGGACCGCTCACCCTGCTGTGCATGGGCGGCTTGACCCGCAACTCTCTTGACTTCCACGACTTGGCAACGCACCTGTCGCGCTATCGCGTGATTGCAGCCGATCAGCGTGGTCGAGGGCGATCGCAATGGGACCCGGACACCGCGAACTACACGCCTGCGGTCCAGGCAGGCGATATGTTCGCGTTGCTCGACAAACTCGACATACAGCGCGTCGTGCTGGTTGGGACCTCCAATGGCGGCCTCATGGCGATGATGATGGGAGCGATGCAGCCGAAGCGCATCGCCGGCATCATCCTGAACGACGTAGGTCCGGAGCTGCCGATGTGCGCGTTGAAGCGGATCGGCATTTCTCTTACAAAGCTTCCTCCGGTTATGTCGTGGGCGGAAGCGGCCAGTCAGGCGAAGCGCATCAATGAGATCGCTCTTCCCACGTATACCGATGCGGATTGGGAACTGTTCGCACGCCGCACCTATCTTGAAAGCGCGGAAGGTGTGCCTGTCGCCGCCTATGATCCCGTCCTGATTGAGACTCTGAACTCCTTAGACTTCACGAAAGAGCTGCCGGACCTATGGCCGCTGTGGCCGGCCTTGGCGGAGATTCCCATCCTCGCCATCCGCGGCGAAGTTTCGGATCTCCTCACCAGGGAACTACTCGCCGCAATGGTAGAGCGCCACCCGAAGACGCAAGCAGTAGAGATACCCCAACGCGGGCACGTACCTATGCTGGACGAGCCTGAGGCGCTGGCTGCGATTGATAGCTTCTTGCAAGCTCTGGAACCGGCTGCCTAGCAGGATGCACTCGTGCGAGTGCGTCACCGCTAATCAGCGGCTCGTGGAGTAGGCGCCGCTTCACTAAGATTCGCCTGACGATGCTTGTCAAGCCATTCGTTCACCGGAGATCTTCATGACAGCTCCTCAGCGCGCGGGACGCCCTACCTGCCGTCTAGCCGCTCCGCTCGGGAGCAATCATTCTTCATCGAACCGCAACCAGGAGATGACCCATGCGCTTCCGCAAAACGCTCGCTTTATCATTGCTCATGTTCGGCTGCATCACAGCCGTCTCCGCGCAAGCGTTGCCCTCTTACAACGTTGCCCGGAACAAAGTCTTCGTGGCCGGCATCTCCTCCGGCGCGTTCATGGCCGTGCAGATGCATATCGCCTACTCATCCACTTTCAAAGGAGCAGCCATTTACGCCGGCGGCCCGTATTATTGCGCGCAGGATGATCTTGTCACTGCGCTGTCGACTTGTATGGCTGTTGGTACGAACATCAACACCGCTGCGCTAGTTGCTAACGTGCAAAACTGGGCGCAACAGGGTCTTGTGGACCCCGTGAAGCACCTGAAACGGCAGCCTGTCTACCTGTGGTCCGGCAAGCTCGATGCCCTCGTGCGCCAGCCTGTAATGGATGCGCTGCAAAGCTTCTATAAAGCTCTGGGCACGGACGTGTTCAAATACGACAACAGCTTCCTCGCGGCGCATGGCTGGGAATCGTTTGTCGGCACCGAGCCCTGTGCCAAAGCCAACACTCCCTATGTTCTTCTCTGCACGGCGGGCAACGACTCCGTATCCGGCGATCCGGCAGGCAGCACGCCGTATGACTCTGAGCAGGTGTGGCTAACGCGCTGGCTCGGCCGCTTGAAACCCGCCAACACCGGGACGCTTACCGGTCAGCTGCTGCCGTTCAACCAGGACACCTTCGCGCCTGGGGGCTCAGCCGCAGCCATCAGCATGGGTCCTCTCGGGTACGTGTATGTGCCACGGGATTGCGCCGCCGGCGCCAAGTGTGGGCTCCTGCTCGTGCTGCACGGCTGCAACCAGTCGTATACATCGGTCGGCTCTAGGTTCATCAATACAGCCGGCGTGAATCAATGGGCCGACACCAACCGCCTGCTTGTCCTTTACCCGCAGGCGATCGCGACATCAGCTACCGGCAGCAATCCGCAAGGCTGCTGGGATTGGTGGGGCTACCTGAATGATCGTGACTATGCGCAGAAGAGCGGACCGCAGATGCAGATTTTATTCGCTATGGTGAAGCAGCTCGCAAGAGGGATTAACCCTGAGCTCTAGACTAGTTTTCCAAAGAGATCTATGGCGCCTGCTTTGTTGGGTGAATCCTGCTCGGAACCCTTCTGTTCGTGCCAGTGTCGGCGTGCTCTCCTCCGAATGCACATCGCATGGAGCCTAACGCATCATGGCTCTTGACATCTGAAACTCGATGCGACGTTCACATCGCCCTGCCCAGAGTACCCAGGGAATCCCGGCCACTCGCACAGAGGACGAGTACGCCCCGGAACTCCGATCGAATCGGTGACGGTTTGCGGTCTCGGTGAGACGCTATGTTCAACCCAATCCTCGAGTACGGAAAGCGAGTCCCAAGAGGCGTTGAATCGCGTACTGATGGCGTGGCCATAGCCGGCGATCTCATAGTAGCGTACGAAGCTCTTCACTGCTGCGGTTCCCATCGTAGATTGAAGCCGTCTGTAGTAATCCTCGCTAGCTCGTGTGCTTACAAGCACATCGGCAGTGCCATGCGCCATCAGAATTTTCCCGCCGCGTGCCGCGAAAACCGAAAGGTCAGTCTTGTTCACATCCTGAAGCTTCGAAAGAGTACTTATACGCGCCTGAAGAGCGCCGGGATGTTCCGGGTCCACCTTCAGCGAATCAGTGCCTGGATTGCGAGAGACGAAAAAGCGCACCCACTGATCCCAGAATGTACTGGAGAACGGGGCCGTGATCGGCATCGGTGTAGACGGCGGTGCTTGGTTTAGAGCAAGTTGATTGACGACAGGCTGGAGGCTAGCGGTGTTCGACAAGCCAAGATCGGCCCCATACACGTTGAAGCCTGGGTACTGTTTCTCGCCACTCTGCAAAGGGTAAGAGAACGAAATGGAGCTGGCGTAGATTTTGAGTGCGGCGATCTGCGGGTCCGACAGACACGCGTCTCCGTTTTCTGAGCCGCCTGAACAGCGCAGGGGTTGACCGCCGCTTGTGAGCGCAGTAGCAGGATCAAACAACTCGTTGCACTTCACGACGTCGCTTACGATCCCGTCGGCTACCCCGTCAAGTGCATCGCACACGTTCAGAACAGCGTTCAGAAGCAAGGCGCGTTTTGCGGGGTTGAGGTATGCATCTGGTTTGGCAAGAGTTCGGGCAATCCGCCCGAATTGCAGATCAAGACTTGCTGAATTCCATGCAGGATAGAGCGCAATGACACCGTCCCAATCCTTCGGCCATCGCTGGGCGGCCTCAAGGGCTTCACGTCCGCCTGAGGAGCCACCCACGAAGTACGTGCGCGCGATGGACCTGCGGTAATAGCTGAGAACTAGATGATATGCAACGTCACGCGTCTTCTTAATCGCATCTCCTGTAAAGTTCAGAACAGCCTCGTCGTTTGTACCAAAAGAGCCGTCGGCAACCTTCATGGGTCCGGCTTGGTGCCCGGAGTCACTCGCGACCACAACATAGCCCCTTTGTATGGGAGTTGCTCCGTCGACTGGTCCTGCGGGGATGTTTCCTGTGACATCCGGAACGATTCCGTCGTACCCACCACCCCCTAACATCAGCATCTTGCCATTCCATTGAGTGGGCAGCACCATTTCGAAGTTGATGTCCGGTGCCGTTGAGTCGACAGGGTGGATCGCCCCTCGCACCGTGCAATGCTCAGGAATGCCCTTCGCACCGGAGCCAGAGGCTGGAACGAAGATTGCTCGAAGAACGACAGCCCCCGTAGTGGGCAAACCGATTTCCTGGGCAGGTACGCGCTTTCCATCGACCGCGGTACAAGCCTTGGAAGATCCGCTGTCCTGTGCACAACAGCAAAACGCATTCACCGCAAAAGCCGTCATCACGATCACAGCGGACGGGAGCAACACACATCGACTCTTTTTCGCCATTGGGAACTCCTTCGATCCATTTTGTTCTTCGAGGAAACAAGCCTTAGACCAGGCCGGTGAGTCGATATAACGCAATAACGACGGCAACGGCAGCTGTCTTGATGCAGGTGATTGCGAAGATGTCTTTGTAGGCCTGCCGATGTGTGAGGCCCGTCACCGCGAGCAGCGTGATGACTGCTCCATTGTGCGGTAGCGTATCGAGCCCGCCGCTCGCCATCGATGCAACCCGGTGCAGCACATCAGGAGGAATATGGGCGGCAAAACCGGCGTCCTTAAATCTAGGCGCCATGGCCCCGAGAGCCAGACTGAGGCCTCCGGATGCCGAGCCGGTCATTCCTGCCAAGCTTGTGACCGAGATCGCTTCGTTCACAAGCGGACCGCCGATGGACGCCAAAGCACGTTCCATGACAACAAAGCCCGGAAGAGCCGCGATTACGCCTCCAAACCCATATTCAGAAGCGGTGTTGACAGCCGCGAGCATGGCGCCCGCGGTCGCTGCTTTTGAAGCGTCGGAGATCTGCCCTCGAATGTTCCGAAACCCAAGCAGCACAACTACTACGATTCCAGACAGAAGTGCACCCTCGACGGCCCAAACAGCAGCCGAGGAGCCTATGTCCACTACGATTGGGTGTGCCAAGCCTGAGAACTGGACGTTGAGCATCGCAGATCCGAACTTCGGGATGATCCGGCTGAGTGCAAAATTTACGACTTCGACAGTAAGTAACGGAAGCAGAGCGAGAAATGCGGGCCCGCGCGTGTCTACGATGTTTGGTACCGGTTCATTCGAATGCTGTACGCCATATCCTTCAGAGTTGGCGATTGCGCGTCTCCGCGAGAAGTCGAGATAAAGTAGCCCGGCTACGAGAACGAAGATCGCGCCTGCGGTGCCAAGGATCGGCGCAGCCCAGGTGGTCGTGCCGAAGAATGTAGTTGGAATGATGTTCTGGATCTGCGGCGTACCAGGCAGGCTGTCCATTGTGAAGCTGAATGCGCCGAGCGCTATCGTAGCGGGCAGCAGACGTTTGGGAATCTGAGCCTGACGAAACAGAGCAGCCCCGAAAGGATAGACAGCAAAGACGACAACGAAGAGGGATACACCTCCGTATGTCAGCAGAGCGCATATGGCTACGACTGCTGCTATAGCGTGCTTCGAGCCGAGGCGCTCAGAGATCGTTCGTACCAGCACAACGGAGAGGCCCGAAGTATCGATCAGTTTGCCAAAAATGGCACCCAGCAAAAAGACAGGAAAGTAGGCGCGCATGAACCCGGCGAACTTGTCCATAAAAACGCCCGCGAACATCACTGGCACGGCGGCCGGCCGCGTGAGAAGAACTGCAAGCATCGCCGCAAAAGGTGCAAGGAGGATCACACTGTGACCCCGGTACGCACCGAAGACGATGACAGCTAAAGCCAGTAGAGCGATCGCGACGTTGATCATTGTGTAGGGGCTGTATTGGCGGCCGACAGCACACTCCTGAGCATCCCATCGCATCGTCGGCGGGCCGAGCAATCTGAGACTGCCCTTTGTACGCGTTCGCAATTGCTTCAGTCCAATACTTCATTCCTTGGCCTTGATATGCGAAAAATATCAAGGTTTGGCTAACCGCGCTTAGCGTTCGATTCTCTGCAAGCTGCACGTCCGATAATGGAACTTCCGTATAGTGAACGTGTAGGCGCTCGTTAGAAGTGTCAGGTCCCCGCCCATTAGAACTGTCAGGTTCTAAGGATGGCGTGGACGAGGATGAGCGAGCGCGAAGTTCGGCGTGTTGAAGTTCTGAACGAGGTGCAGTCCGGCAGGCGGACGGTGGCGGCAGCGGCTTTGGTGTTGGGCATCAGTGACCGTCAGGCTTACCGGCTGCTGGCCCGGTATCAGGAGAACGGCGGGTTCGGTCTGGTGCACAAGGCACGCGGCCGCCCGTCGAACCGGAGCCATAACCCAGGCGTCCGGAAGTACGCCGTCGAGCTGGTCAAGACCCACTACGCCGACTTCGGGCCAACGCTGGCGACGGAAGCTCTCGCCGAGCGGCATGCGATCCACGTAGGTCGCGAGACGTTGCGACGCTGGATGATGGCCGACGGCATATGGCTCTCGCGCATGCAGCGCAAGACCTTCCACCAGCCGCGGCTCCGGCGCGAGTCCTACGGTGAGTTGGTGCAGATCGATGGCTCGGAACACCGTTGGTTCGAGGATCGTGCCGAGCCCTGCACCTTACTGGTCTTTGTGGACGATGCAACAAGCAAGCTGATGCAGCTGCGGTTCGTGCCCAGCGAGAGCACGGAGAGCTACTTCGCAGCGTTGCGTGGTTATCTGCATGAGCATGGCTGCCTACTGCCTTCTACTCCGACAAGCACTCTGTGTTCAGGGTCGTGCGTCAGGACACCAAGGGCGGCCAGGGCATGACGCAGTTCGGCCGCGCGCTGTCGGAACTCAACATCGAGATCCTTTGCGCGAACTCCAGTCAGGCGAAGGGACGAGTCGAACGCGCCAACCGCACGCTGCAGGACCGGCTTGTGAAGGAGCTGCGGCTCGCCGGCATCAGCAGCATGGAAGCCAGCAACGCTTTCCTGCCTGCGTTCATGGAGCGCTACAACGAGCGCTTCGGCGTACCGGCAGCAAGAACGCAGGACCTCCACCGACCGTTGCGGACCACCACTCACCGGCTGAACGACATCCTGTGCCACCGTGAGCAGCGCTATGTCGGCGCACAGCTCACCTTCCACTACGACCGCAAGCAGATCATCCTGGAGCAGAACGACCTAGCGAAGGGCTTGGAAGGCCAGTACGTCGACCTGTTCGACTACTGGGACAGGCCGCTCGAAGTGCGTTGGAGAGGACACGTTCTTCCCTACCGCGTCTTCAGCAAGGACCAGCGCGTCAGCCACACTGCCATCGTCGAGAACAAGCGCCTCGGCCGTGCCTTCGCCATCGTGAAGGCCCAGCAGGACCTCCGGCTTGCAACTAAGGTCATGACCAACAGCGAGAAGACCGGCTACAAGAAGCGCGGCAGGAAGCTTCAAGGGCAACCTGAAGTGAGTTCCACACTTGCAGGGATGCCGTACGCTGGTGTGACATGCTAGCCGACTTTGCATTTCTTATCTGCGAGGGCGTTCTTGTACTCTCCCCGGTTGTTTGTGCAACGGATCTCTTCAAGATCGGTCGAACGCCACCAAGGAAGCGACTTTGGATCGTAGTAACGGCTCTCGGGCTCGTCATTTTGGGAGTCATCTGCGCTGCAACGAACTGGTCCGTTCGAGGCGTTCCGAACTGGATGGTCAGTGTGGTCGCGTATGGCGGGTTTGTTGCGCTTGCAACTGCTGCTAGCCGTTGGCCCTTCAGGAAGGGAGTACGCTATACGGTACTCGGCCTAGCGCTTGTTGTCATGAGCCTCCTTGCCTGCGCATTTCCGATCACGTTCCTAGAAGACTACAGAGAGCACGGCAACACACGGATGAGCGCTGGATACCGGTTTAGCGCAGAGTGGTTCGGAGGAGCATGGTCGAAGCACAACGGTGCTTACGTCTCCCTGTACCGCACCTACTGGTGGCTTCCCTTCATGGAAAGGCGTGTTTGGCAGCAACGATTCCAAGATGATCAGTGTGCTTTCGAACGGATAACCGAGCAGTGGAGCCCAGATCGTAAAGCTCTCTTCGTAAACTGCCCCGGCCTCGAACACGATGTCGTCCTCAGGACTGATTGAGCACGCTTCACACGTTCCACATCCCGAAGGACGCAAATTGAGCGCGGCCCGCCGCGGTGGAAATGATGGAAATCGCCAAAGAACGGCGATTTCACACATTGCCACCGCACGACGACGGCCCTTATACTGACATTTCTATCGGGCGCAATACCCTGTCATTTCTACTGAGCGCGAACAGAACGAAAGAAGGGGAGCCTCGCGGCTCCCCTTCAGTCTCGTTGCCCCGATCATTTACCTTGCGGCAGGGATGGCTTCGGCAGCGTTCTCATTGAGATTACTCGTTGTTGACGGACACGTCAATATCGCTACATTCGATATATGCCCTACAGTATCGAGTTCCTGGCCGACCTTGATCGAACTCTCACGCGGGGTCGACTTTCTCGTTATCTGACCGCAACGGGCAGAAATCTCGACGAGGCATTGCAGCTCTATGAGAAGAATATGGCGGTTTCCGAAGCGCTCTTCGGAATCCTTCACGGCGTTGAAGTTTCCGTACGCAACAGCCTTCATCACGCGCTCAGTACCGATATCGGCGTGGAAGACTGGTACCAGAACGGGTTGTCACTTCCGTTTCCAGCGGTCCCCCAACTGACCTTCACCGCCCCCATGCGCAACATGCTCGACAAGGCACGCCGCAGTGCTGGCCCTTCAGCACCCGTTGGAAAATTGGTTGCAGAGCTGACGTTCGGCTTCTGGCCCTTCCTCATATCGGGCCAGTATCACAACCTCTGGTCAACCAGCTCTCACAAAGCTTTTCCTCATGCTCACGTGCCGCGCTCCTTTGTGCATACACGCTTGGAGACGATACAGAGGCTTCGCAACCGTATCGCGCACCACGAGCCGATTCTAAGCAGCACCAACGAGGTTTATACAGGGCAACTCGGCCATCCCAAGATTGCCCTACACGCGCTGCTGGAATGCGTTTCTTGGGTTTCGCCTGCAACTGCCGACTGGCTCAGCGTGACAAGTCGGTATGAGCAAGCTAGAGCGATCCTCGCTGACGTTGCCAGCCAAGGCCTGTCCCTGTAACTAAACGCCGCCGAACAGGTCGGGTCGTTTCAAGAAACGGTCACCTCGGCAAATAGTGGCACGGATTTAGCTGCGGGACTCTTCTTCCCAAAATCCAATCTCGTCTGCTCGTGTCCATCAGGATGCTGCTCCCGCCATAAGAGGCGAAGAAACGGTGGCCAGTCATCTTGGACGAGCTGCGTCCGAGTGACCTTCGCGTGGCAGGCAAGACAGAGCGTGAGCATAAGCTTCGGATCGTGATTGCCAGGCACCCGATGGTGAACTGCGATCGAGCGTTTCCCACGCTTAATAGTCGTGCAGCCAGGCACCGTGCAACGATAGCCGTCGCGGGCGAGCACTATTTCCCTGTTGCCGCCGAAGTATTCGGCGTCCTGTCTCTTCAGCGTGTAGCAGGTCGCGCAAAGGCCCTGAGCCAGGACGTTCTCCCGGCCACAAGGACAATGCATAACGCGCTGAGTTCCCTTGCTCAAACGGGCTCCTGCTCCGCAAGCATTCCGAGCCTAATGTCGACAACCACCCAACCCTCTTTCCAAGGTTCAGTTCTTTCGGGGTCGAACGGGATGCCGTTAGCTCTCGCCTCTTCTCCGGAGTCGAACAGATTGCCCCAGGTGTCCTCGAAGTGATCTTCCTTACCCTCAGCAAGAGTCTTCTTGTGCTGCACGGATTCCAGTGCTTCGGTATCAGCGTCATCCCATCCAGCACGCCAGCAATGATGCGCCGACTCGGAGCCTGGGATGCCGGAGAACCGGGCACGGTAGCCGGCCGCATACTCTTCTCTGTCCCAATGCTTCAGTGAAGCCAACCTAGGATGAGTCATGCCTGCCCTCCATTCTCCCGCTTCGCATAACGATAAACCGTTGTACGGTCCACTCCGAACTCCCGCGCGAGGGACGATTTGTTCTCCCCCTTGCCAAGCCGTTTCCTCAGCTCGACAGCTCGTTCGATCGACAGCGAATGTTTCCGCCCGCGGTAGGCGCCGGCTCTCTTCGCCAGCTCGATTCCCTCTCGCTGCCGCTCTCGGATAAGCTCACGTTCGAACTGGGCAAACGCTCCCATCACGCTCAGCAGCAGGTTCGCCATCGGAGAGTCTTCGCCGGTGAAGGTCAGGCACTCTTTTACAAACTGAACGTGAACGCCACGAGCCGTTAGCCCAAGGACCATCTTGCGCAGATCGTCCAGGTTGCGGCCTAGCCGGTCCATGGAGTGGCAGATCACCGTATCTCCTTCGCGGACAAAACTCAACATTAGTGCGAGCTGCGGCCGGTCAATATCCTTGCCCGAAGCTTTGTCCAGGAACACGCGGTCCGTGCGAACACCCTCAAGCTGCCGGTTCTCATTCTGGTCGAAGGTGCTCACCCGCACATAGCCGATGAGCTGCCCTTTCGGCGGGTGACGAAGCCTTTGTGTTGCATTAGGTTCTTCGGCTTTCACCATGACCTGTAGCATAATGGCAAAACAGACTCTTGTGCAACGCGCTCTTAACCTTAGGCGCTACGTTGCGTTGGGGTATACCCGCACACCAATGCTTGCTTTCGGCCTATTCATCCCTGCTTCGAGGTAGTATCCAGGAAAACTGACCGAGGCCTTTCGAAGACCTCTACACCCAGGTGGTTGCATCGCGCATTGCTTGTCGCAACCAGAGATGGCGAACATCAAGTTGTTGGCGCGAATGCCAGATCATGAGATAGCGGAAGCCCGTAAGCTCATCTGGGGGCGACACCAATCGTGTTCGCGCCGGGTTGGACAGGTTTTCTGCCAACCTCCGAGGCAGGGTTGCAATGAGAGAAGTTCCCGCCACCATGTGCAGACCGACGCTAAAGTATGGAAGGGTGAAGGCGCATCGCCTCGTCGCCCCGACTCTGCTCAAAGCGATGTCGGGTACGGTCTGCTGATTTTCCAAGACGCTGATGCAAACATGCTCCGCAGCCAAATACTGAGCCAGCGATAGCTTCTTCCTGTATGCGCTTTCTTTTGCTACGGCACAAACCAGTTCTTCTTCGAATAGCACCTCACTCTTCAACGTTGGAGGTAGCGCTCGGAATTCTGCGTCGAGCAACAGGTCAAAGCGGTTCACCTCCAGATCACTGAACCGGTCGTCGGTATAGCTCTGGAACAGGAACTCAAGATTGCGGCGCTCCATATGTTGTTTCGCCAGAGCAGATCCATACAGTTGCGCGAGGCTGTCACTCGCAGCGAGCCGGAAGGTAGCCTGCTCTGTAGAAGCGTCGAACTCCTTTCCTGAGATCAACCGTTCCAGCTGCGGAAGTATGACCGTCAACTCCTGAAGCAGTGCCTGCCCTCGCGGCGTGGGTTCATATTGCCTTGCTCTTCGAACGAGAAGGTCGTCTTGGAACAGCTCTCGCAAGCGCTGCACAGACCGGCTTACGGCTGGCTGACTCAACCGCAACCGCTTCGCAGCGCGGGAGACCGTCTTCTCCTCGACCAGCGCGATGAAGTAAACGAGCAGGTTCAGGTCTGCCTGACGAAGTTGCGTGAGGCGCATAGTCACTCTGCATATTATGCATGATTCTTACCTTGCGGCTCGCTCGTCCCATCTGCGTAGAACACACAAGGAGGAACTATGACAGGAACGGCTATTGTGACCGGGGCGTCCGGTGGCATCGGTAGGGGCATCGCGGAACGTCTGGCGATAGATGGATTTTCAGTGGTCCTCACCTACTCCGGCAATGCGACAAAAGCAGAGGAAGCGCTTAAGAGCATTAAGGTTTCAGGCGGAAAAGGGATCACCGTTGCCGCAGACATCTCCAAGGCGGACGAGGTGAGGCAGATCTTCGAGACCGCACGATCCAGCTTTGGCGAGGTCACGGCGGTGGTCAACACTGCGGGAATCATGCCACTGGCACCCATTCAGAAAGGCGACCTGGACGCCTTTGACAAGGTGATCGCTACCAATCTACGCGGCAGCTTCTTGGTGATGAGCGAGGCGGCCAACCACGTCGCTGATGGAGGCCGCATTATCACGTTCTCAAGCAGCGTACTTGGAAAGAACTTTCCGGGATATGGCGCGTACATCGCTTCCAAAGCTGGGGTCGAAGGCCTGACCAAAGTCCTGGCCAATG
The DNA here is from genome assembly GCA_964246235.1 of uncultured Acidobacteriaceae bacterium. Lineage (GTDB taxonomy): Bacteria > Acidobacteriota > Terriglobia > Terriglobales > Acidobacteriaceae > Granulicella. Next base: position 5,453 of record CAXTPR010000050.1, on the reverse strand, counting down.
AACTCGGTCAACGCAAAATCACCGTCAATGCTGTAGCCCCGGGACCTGTAGCCACCGAGCTGTTCCTGAAGGGCAAGAGTGAGGAACAGATCGCCGGCATCGGCAAGTTGGCACCGCTCGGCCGGATCGGCGAGGTGGCGGACATTGTCGGGATTGTTTCGTTCCTGCTGGGTCCCGAAGGCGGGTGGGTCAACGGTCAGGTCCTTCGCGTGAACGGCGGGTTCGCCTGACGGGAAAAGACCGCAAACGTCCGGGTCTGAGCCGCGTACGTTGAACTCGGCGGCTCAGACCCCTTAGCTAAGGATTTCTGTACGAGAGAACGAGAGGAAGCATGTCCAAGTATGTGGTCGTAATCACGGGAGCATCTTCGGGCTTCGGGGCTCTGTCTGCCCGGGCTATCAGCAGGGCAGGTCACACTGTCTATGCCGGCATGCGGTGGACCGACGGAGAAAACGCGAAAGAAGTGGAAGCCGTGAGGCAGTTCGCACGCGACGAGAAGGTGGACCTCCGTTCTGTCGAGATGGACGTCCAGTCGCAGGAGTCGGTGGACGCCGCAATTCAGCAGATCGTAGCCGAGACCGGGTGCCTTGACGTTCTGATCCACAATGCGGGGCACATGAGCTTCGGTCCGGCAGAGGCGTTTACCGTAGAGCAATTGGCAGAACTTTATGACGTTAACGTCCTCAGTACGCAGCGAGTAAACCGCGCGGCGCTTCCAATCCTTCGCAAGCAGGGGAACGGACTCGTGGTCTGGGTGGGCAGCTCCAGCACCCGTGGCGGCACACCGCCCTACCTTGGTCCTTACTTTGCCGCAAAGGCTGCGATGGATTCTCTCGCGGTCAGCTACGCGGGAGAGCTGACGCGCTGGGGCATCGAGACCACCATCGTTGTGCCAGGCGTTTACACAACAGGCACGAACCACTTTCCCACCGCAGACCACCCTGGCGATGAAGTGCGTGCGGCTGAGTATGCTAATGGCCCGTACAAAGACATGCCGGAACTCGTCCACAAAGGGCACGATGTCATGGCACCGGCCGGGTCGGATGTCGCGGATGTCGCCCGTGCTATCGCAAACGTAATCGATACTCCCTACGGTCAGCGTCCCTTCCGCGTTACCATCGATCCGGCCGACGCCGGAGCGGAGGTCATCAACATGATGGGCGATCGGGTCCGGGCTGAGCTATTCCGACGTATCGGTATGGAAGATCTGCTGAGACCTCACAGTGCAGCGTAACTGAATCTACAGGGCGAACCCCCGGGATCGCCCTCTCACTTATTCATCTAAGCGATAGATCCTTGCAAGCTGCGTCAAAGGGCTGAAGTAGTGCAGATGCGAAAGCACCTTCAAAGAGGCCGTCTACGCTATGGAAGGGGTGATCTGAAGGGACGATCCCACTTCCCTAGATTCCTACCCTCAAAATGGTTGAGGTCGAAGTCGCCGGAGTCATCCATACTCGCAGTTCCTCATCTCCCGGACGGGTTAACTGGGCCGATTCGCCTAGGAGTGGCTGGAGGCTGGGAGCCATCTATATAAGGTAGGCACAGAGACGCCAAGATTACTGGCCACGTCTCGCGCGGAAACGCCGCTGGAGAGTAGTTTCTTTGCAGCTTTGATCTTGCTGTCTGTCATCCGCCGCTTGCGCCCGCCTGTGCGGCCGAGTTGGCGTGCGACCTCCAACCCGGCGCGTGTGCGTTCGACGATCAGTTCCCTTTCCATCTCAGCCAAGCTCGCCATGACGTGGAAGAAGAACCGGCCGGAAGCCGTGCCGGTATCAATCGAATCAGTGAGGCTTCTAAACTGCACACCCTGCTGCTGAAGCTCACCGACAAGATCAACCAGATGTTTAACACTACGGCCGAGCCGGTCAAGTTTCCAAACCACGAGGGTGTCGCCAGCTCGAAGGTTCTCTCGAGCTTGAGCGAGACCAAGGCGTTCAGCTTGGCTCCCGCTCGCCCGGTCTTCGAAGATTTTCTTGCAGCCAATCTTCTGAAGCGCCTCCGTCTGCAACTCAAGGTTCTGATCCTGCGTTGATACCCGCGCATACCCGATCAATAAGCCCTTGTCTTTTGATCCGGTTTGCACCGGCGACTTCTTCGCAGGTGTTTTCTTCTCGGAACTCGTCTTTGCGACCACGCATCGAGCTTAGCATTTGAGAACAAGTTTCGAGAATGCAGATTGCATCGAGAACGCGATTCGCGTTCTCGATTGCAAGCGCTCTCGTTATCCTTCGTTTGCGAGAAGCAGGTAGCTGCTCATTTACCGATAGCAGTTGGTCATCGCCGATATACTTTCTTTCGCGCAAGGCTAAGCGAAGCGCCCGGCTTCCCCGAATGTCAATCGGGGGCCACGCGGATGAACTGCTTCCGGGTTGGCATAGCCAAGGCTGCAAAGGAAGTTCGATTGAATGCGCGTCCCGGCGAAGAACTCCCGATCGACACCCGCATTGTCAAAGCCCGACATCGGCCAGCAATCAAGACCGAGGGCGCGGGCAGCAAGGATCAGATACGCGCCTTGCAAACTTCCATTCCGCATGGCCAAGCTCTCGGTCATGCCTTCGTGTGCTTCCAGTATTCCCAACACCACGGGCACACGCTCGGGAGTGACCAGCTTTGGCAAGGTATCAACAAACCCAAGATCATTCCCGATGATGACGGTGAGAGGTGCGTTGAGGATCTTGGGCCTATTCGGAGGCATGGCGAGAGAAGAGAGCTGAGCTTTGCCCTCGGAGCTACGCACCCATACGAATCGGGCCGGACAAGTATTGGAGGCAGTCGGCCCCCACTTGAGCAGATCGTAGAGTTGATGCACCAGAACCTCCTCTACGGGAGTGTCAGACCATGCGTTCGGGGTTCGGGCCGTCCGAAACAGCTGGTCCAGGGAGAGTGTTGATAGGGGTAGTTTCATGGAATAAGCGTTCCTCACCTTAAATCCACCTGTCATGCTCCCACGCAGGTCGACATGACAGGTTCCTTAGCTAAACCAGCGACATGCCGCCTTCAATACGCAACTCGGTTCCGGTGGTGAAACGAGAATCGTTTGAAGCAAAGTAAAGAGCTGCTGCCGCTATTTCCTCAGGTTCTCCTATACGCTGTAGTGGCAGCTTTGCGATCATCTGTCCAAAGCCGGCCATCTGTTCAGCGGTGAGGCCCATTTTGCTCCCGATCGGGGTATTGATCGGTCCAGGCGTGATCGTGTTCACGCGGATGCGACGTGGAGCAAGCTCTACAGCCAGGTTGATTCCAAGCGACCGCAAAGCCGCCTTACTCGCCCCGTAAGCACTGGCACCGGACATGCCGAGGACCGCCGCCGTGGAGGAAGTGAGGATGACGGATGCGCTATCGGAGAGAACAGGCGCGGCATGCTTCAGGAGGAAGTATGGCCCGCGAAAATTGATGTTGAAGATCTCATCGAAAAGCGATTCTTCGACCTGTTCGAGGGCAGCCAGTCGTCCGATACCGGCATTCACAAAAAGCACGTCAATCCGCCCATGCTTGTCGTTCACCTGTTGGACAAGCGCTTTTGCCGCTGCTGGATCGCCGGCGTTCGATTGTATGACCTCGAGCTCCGGCATCGCTTGACGTGCCGATTCCACTCCGTCCTTGCTGCTTCCGGTAACGATCACCGTTGCGCCTTCAGCTTGGAACAGCTTTGCCGTTGCGGCACCCATCCCACTTGTACCGCCCGTAATCAAAGCGATCTTCCTAGATAACCTATTCATAGCTCTCGCTTCTCCCAAGTGATCCCGCTACGTAGTGGGGAATCTACTTGCCGAATTCGACTCGCCTCAAAAGGCCATCGATGCAACAATCTACTTCTGTGCAATTCACTGTTGCGCTCGTGGAACAGAGTAGAGCAATGATGACGAATCTCAATGAGCTTCAATACTTCTCCCTGGTAGCGCAGACGAGGAGTTTTACGTTGGCAGCCGAGCGTCTCAAGCTTCCCAAGTCTTCAGTCAGCCGTGCCATCAGCCGGTTGGAACAGCGTCTTGATGTTCAGCTCATCCAACGCACGACCCGGAGCGTCCGGCTCACTGAAGCGGGCAAGCTTTACCTTGCTCATTGCCAAAGAGCGATCGAGGAAGCCGAACTGGGAGAGATTGCGATCGGCGCAATGATGGCCACTCCGAAAGGCACTCTTCATATCGGTACACACATAGGATTTGCGCGCTTCGTTCTGCAACCGCTGTTGAACGAGTTCTTGATCAAGTACCCAGAGGTAAACGTCCACATCGAGCTGCTGCAGACGAAAGAGCGGCGAAGCGAGGATGAGCTCGATCTGGTTGTTCGTGCCGGGCCGCTCGAAGATTCTGGCTGGCTGGTCAAGCCTCTTATGCAAGTGCGGTTCGGCTTGTACGCAAGTCCCGCGCTAACCAAACAACACGGAGCGCTGAAGTCGCCCTCGGATCTACAGCAATACCCTTGCATCGTGTCGAACTGCAGCCCGCTGGGAGAACCTGATGGCTATGGAATGTGGCGCCTGCAACGCGAACGTGAAGTGCGCGAGGTTCAGGTGGTCGCACGGGTAGCCGTGCCCGATCCCACCGTGCATCATCAACTCGCTTTGGCGGGCGTGGGCGTCGCGATGCTCGGCCAAGATGAGGTGGTAAAAGATCAAAGCGAGCGCAGATTAGTGCGAGTGCTGCCGGATTGGGAGCCAGAGCCGATCGATCTATACGCTTTGCACCCTTCGCGGCTCGCCGCATCTCCGAAGGTGAGAGCTTTATTAGAGTTCCTCAGCAAATCCTGCCATGGTTCCTCTCCTTAACCGGGGTTTGTGAGAACTTCAAAGCACGGTCAATAGTTGGCCCTTTCTCTCGCAAAATGAGCCCGTACGTACAATTAGCGTATACCCGAAAGCTACACCATGAAGGCATCGATAAGGCGAGAGCAGCTGCACAAGTTGTAAGTTCGAAGAGGGGAGTCGTATGTACGAGATTCGGATCAAAGATGACCGCATTCCCGCCTACCGGGTTATCAAAGGTCAATTCCGCCAAGATGCCGAAGCGAAGGCCGCAGCGCAACGAGCCCTATGGGAGGCACGCTGGAAGCGAATGCAGGCCTCCGAACTCCTGAAGAACTCACGAGAAAGCAGACTGAATCTGATAGTTCACGGTCGCCAAGAAGCTGTCAGTTTGACCGAGCAAGCGCGCGCTGCCATTGCTGACCTCGACAACCTCTTAGTGAACGGCTGCAATGAGCGTCCATGCACATGGGAATCGCTAAAAGACACGGAGCCCTTTCGCGACCCTGTACCAGCAGCCCCGGTTCCACTGAAGCAGCCCACGGAACCGGCAAAGTGGGTAGGTGAGCCAGTACCAGAACCTCCAGTCGTGGCGGCTCCCGTATTCGAAGAGCCCAAGTGGACTCTGATGCAGAAGTTAGTTCCCGGCCTGGATGGAGTGCCCGGCTTGCAATGTGCCAATGGATAAGAGACACATTGGACAGGAGAG
>CAXTPR010000049.1:0-23801 GCA_964246235.1 uncultured Acidobacteriaceae bacterium | reverse complement strand
ATTAGCGGGCCCTCTCAGGATACCCGTTCACCTGAACAGAATGGCAGAGGGCCCGGTGGCGCAAATTTGAAGGGTAAGCGGAAGGGGGCGATCTCACAACTGCCATTCGATCCATCGAGACAGCAGCTCCCGTACGCTGTCTTTATGAGGACGTGGCTACTCCGGATACTCCTGGTTTTCGCGAGACCGGCTACCGGTGCGCCTGGCGCAATTGGGAGCGGTGCCCAGGGGCTGGTTGCGGCGGCATCCGGGAGCCGCGCGGGCTGCCGGTTACGTCTTGGTGGATGGGGTACTGCCTCTGTGACAAACGTCGGTCGAAAAACCCTCTGGTACGCCTCGCATTGCTGCTGGTGCGGCTGGGAGTACCCGCCACCGCATCCGTTCCCGCTGACGCCTGACGGCCAGCCGCGCAAACGAGTCTGCTACGTCTGCATGTGGTGCGGGGATGCCAAAATGCCGGCCGAATTGCCCGTGCCACCAAGTTGGATCGCGCCACTGGAAACCATCAATTGATGTCCTTGCCGCCGCAGGGTCGATGGAACCACCTCCGGTCTCGCAACTCCTCGATGCATTTCCGGGCGTCGTCGACGATGTGGCCCGCCCGGTCCTGATAGGTCGAAAGGTCGCCGGGATCGAAGCGGCAGCCGTATTTCGACGGGTGCAGGAACAGGTCCAGAAACGCCTCTAGATTAAGAACCTCGTCCGTATACAGCTCGCGCATGGGCGGATTTTACGCCTGCCGGACTATCAAGATATGCACTTGATGTTCGCTTTTTGTTCTACTACGCTGCGCGCATGGGAACCATGAAGCGGCGGGAGGCGCGTGAGGCAATGGAGCGGGCGAAGATTTACCAGAACAGCGTCAACCTGGGGCTTGTGTGCTCGTCAGGCATGGTCATGCTGAACATCGCCTGCCGGCACTGCCCTCGCAAGGGACGCTACCGTGTCACCAGGCTGATCGACCAGTACACAGCCGCTATGGGTCTGCCGCAACTCAGGGAGATCATCTCCAGCGATTGCCCCAAACGGCGGGAGGTCTCGATCTATGACCGGTGCGGAGCCTACTTTCCGGACCGCTGTCCGGAACCGCCACCGAATAGACCCTAATCTCCCGGCTTACGCTCCCTGCCCCAATCCTGTCTGCGGCTTTCCTGCTCACGCAGCAGCGCGGCCGCGCGAGCGGCTTCCTTCTGTTCGTCGGTTCTGGCCGCCCGTTGTCTGACGATGTAATCGACCAGATCTTCCTGCACCGGCTTGCGACTGGTCACCTGGCGCTCAAGCTCGGCCGTGCGTCGATCCATGGCCAGCTGGTAGGCATCAACCAGATAACCGAAAACGCGGATGAAAAGGTAGGCGGAAGGCCGATTCCGCTCCCCTTCCCTATTTTCGGCCTCCACAGAGGGCTGCTGAGAGCCTTCCGGCGATGGTGCGGCTACTACCCTGCCTGCCTCTTTCTGCCGTTCCGGCCCTTCTGCCGTTGCAGGCGATGGCACCGCATTAGGGCCTTTGCCTCGAATCCAGCCGGCGATGCGCTTCAGCAGCGGGCGCCTTTCCGGCTCCGCCGGCAAAGCTTCGTGTACATCGATCGCGAGTGCCGCGTCCCTGCTCCCCGCGATAACGCGTGTGGTGTCAACGTCCAGCTGTCCGGCAAGCTCACGCTGCAAGTCCAGCCGCCCGCCGGCGACGGTGGCGTCGATCTGCCCGCGCATCGTCTTTCCGAGTTGCCATATAGCGTCTGCGGCCTCCTGGTCACTGTTTCGCAAGGACGGGCGGGTGCCTTTCACGGCTTCCGTTTCTCGCTTTGCTTCCTCACCCTTCAGCCGCTCCACCGCGCTCGTGAACGCGGGTGCGGCCACCCTCTCCTGAGTTTGCCGGCGTTGCCGTAGCTGCTGCCTGGCTTCGGCGACATCGGGCAGCTGCTCAGCGTCCAGGTCCGCCATACGTGCCCGAACCTGGGCAGCTTTCGCGCCTTCGATGCGCCTGGTCAGCCCATGAATCTCACCGGACGGATCGATCAGCACGAAGTCGCGTCGATCGCCTCTGGCAAGGATGAAGCCTTCGCCTTCCATCCTGTCCCGGAACTCCCGGCCTGTTGCTGTCTGGTGCCACAGGCCGGTCACGAGAGACTTTGCCGCTGCCGGCGTCAATCCCGACCGCTCGGCCTGGCGCTGTTCTCCCCAGCTCGGTCCGCGTTCGGGGCGGGGTTCAGCTTCCTTGTCCCGCACATGGGCTCCGGGAACACGCTCGTGGCCGAACTCCCGTTCGAGTTCGCGGGCGACTTCTTCATGCTTGCGGTAGTTATGGGAGTCGGGGATTGCCTTGCCGGTATCGATGTCGATCCGGCTCCATACGATATGGGTGTGCTGGCGGCCGTGCTTGACGTGCTCGACCATGGCGAAAGGCTGGCCGGCAAACCCCAGGTGAGCGGCGAGCCGTTGCCTTGCCTGGCGCTGCTGCTCATCGGTCAGTTGCTCCGAGACAGGCGTATTGATCGATGCATGGTAGAGGGTCCGGCTGCTCCGGCTCCCTGCCCCCATGCCGTCAAGCTCAGCCAACGCCTCGCGCAGGTCGAGAGACGCCACGCCTGAAAAACCCCTCACCCGTACCGCTTCGTTCGTATCCTCCCGCAGGAGGTGGTAGGCGAGCTCGCCGGGAGCTGCCCTGGCGCTACCCTTGATGACCACGTCCGAGCGCCTCCAGAACAGCCCGCGACGCCGTGCGTACATGGTCTGCCAGCTCTTCGAATTGATAGGGCTTTACCGGCTCGTCCGTGTTGGCCTGGTGAGCGAGCTGGTTGAGGTTCGATCCCCACTTCCCGAGCTGTCCGAGAATGCGGGCGAGATCCCGTTCGTCCGCCGCAGGCACTCTGCGGCGTGGCCGCGGTGCAGGTATGCCGCTGATGATGAGGGCGTCGCGAACACATGAGCTGACGGTCTTGCCCTGGCGGCGGGCCAAGGCCGCGAGCTGCGCGGCTTCGTCAAGGGTGCATCGCACCTTCACGATCTGCTGCCGTTTGCGGGTCTCGCTGCCGCTGCTCATGCGCTTAGGGCTCCTGTGCCTAGGGGGATCAAACGGGGGAGCGGAGCCCCCCTTTGCAAGCAGCGTGCTGGACCACGCCAGAATTGCCCCGCAAGGGCATTCTGCGCGGTGGCCACACGCATGGCTTGCCGCTGCAGTTAGTCCGACTCTACCGCTGGTTTCATTCACCGGCTACAAGATTTTGTGGCGGCTAGGATTTGGCTACCGCTAGGGCTGGAAGAAAGGCTCCGGGCCACCTCTGCCGATCGGACGACGTTGCCTTGGGACCACCAATGCTGTAGGTTGCTGCACTCTGCTGCACTGATTGAGGCTGTTATGGTGAAGACTCCGGAACTCGATGAGCTGTCTCTTGACCTCCAAATTGAGGAAGCGCGACAGAAGCTACAGACGCTGACGGGCAACCGCTTCGCTCGAATGTCGAAGGAGTCACCCCGCATTTCCGTCGGCGTCACCCAGGACGAGTATCTCGAAATACAGGAGCTGGCCCGCCGCTCCTCTACCTCGGCCTCCGCACTTGGCCAACTGGCGTTCCGGCATCTGCTGATTCAGGCCCGCGCCGGCGCTCTGCCCATGCTGCCGCCATCCCGTCTGGAAACAGCAATCGCTGTTGACTGCCTGGGAAAGCCCTTGCCCGTAATCCCTGAGTGAACGGACCTATTCGCGTACGCGGGTCATGCTCAGGCCCGTTTCATAGGCAAGAACAACCGTTCCCCGCTTTGCCCTTTCCAGCTCTTTGAGCAGCTCGTTGGCCTGGTCTTCGGCCTGGCGCTCTTTCGGAGTCAGCTGTGCTCGTCGGCTTTCTTCGATCTTGACGACGTCCAACCGCCTCCTCATGGTCCGGTCGTAGATGTCCTCCTGGACCGGCTGTGCAACTTGAGGTTCCTGGACACGATCGTTCCTTACCGGCCGTCCCTGCCCTCCCATGGTCGGGCCTGGCTGGGAAATACGAGTGTGCTCTAGTCGCGTAGGTACTATCGCCTTTTGCGGCTCGGGAAGCGGCGGCGGCAATTCACCTCCCCAAAGGCGAGCCATCGGGCCAGCTGTCTGCTCACGATTTTCCTTGGCCTGGTCTCGTGCTGCTGCGAGCTGCTGCTGTTGGGCTTTTTCTGCCGCGAGCTCGGCTGCTACACGCTGGGCGGCGGCGGCCTTCGCTTTCCGGTGCTCGTCCTCGCGTTGCTGTTGCGCCTTAAGCTCCCGCTCCTGCCGCCTTGCTTCCTCGCCCGTCAGCCGGTCGATCGTCTGTTTGACTGTGTCCAGGATGCCCATCCCGGCTTAGACACCGCCGAGTGATATTGGTCGCCCGGTCTACCGTCTATTTTTGACGGTCATTCCGGCGATCGGTCTGGTGGCCGGGGGCCTGAATCCTTGTCCCACGCCGGCCTGCGGTAGGTCCGTTCGAATTCATAACGCTTGAGGCTGATGGGTCCCTGGTCGGCTTCCATTTTGGCGGCGTAAAACTCCCGCTCGAACAGCTCGGCTGCTTTCACTCTGAGATGGGCGAGCATCGCTTCCTCCGCCAGTTCGTCCACAGTCATTTCAAACTCGGCAGCCGCCTGAACGGACTTTCCGAAGGTCAATGCTGAAACATAAAGCTCCTGGGTTTCGGCTGGTGGCATTCGCCGTCTCCGGTTGTTCCCTGCCCCGCGTCCCTTCATCGCTCCGTACTGCCGAGCCATGCGCCTCTGCTCCCATGTGTTATGTGTTTAGGATGATATGTGTCTATGTGTTTATATGACTGACTGTTTGGTCACAAAGGAACTTAGCAGCTCCTGCACTAGATCGGACAAATCCTTGTCGGGTTCAATGTCTTGCCAAAGGCGGGTGGCCGCTTTCTTGGTTTCCTTGCGCAACAGGACTGTCAGCCGCTCGTAGTCGGGATTTCGGCTTTTCCCTATCTGGCGCCCTGGTTCGGAAACCCGTACTTCACTACCGGTCGGCGCCAACGGAGTTTCTCCGGTGCCGCCCTCCATGTGCTCCTTGGCGACCTCGGCCATCATTGCGTATTTATTCGGCTTCTCAGGCTTTGCCATTCATGATCTCCTTACCGACGGACTGGAACAGCTTCCAGGCTCGATCCGCCTGTTTGTCATCCACGGCGTAAACCGGAACGCCGTTCGCATTTGCTTTGTCGAAGGCAGCCAGCTCCGGTATCTCGGTCTGAAACCTTGGCGTCTTCTGCAAATCCAGAGCTTCCCGCAGCTCGTCCGCTTCGCCTTTGCGGTTGTGCTTCACCATGTTCAGCAAGACTTTGTGCTTCTGAATGCCCAGCTTCTTCAGTTCTTCCAGAGTGAAAAACAGACCGTCGGACGCGGCCGTTTGCGGCACGGCGGGGATGATCAGCACATCGCAGCCATTGGCCATCGCCTGCAACGCTTCCGGGCTGGGATTACCCTCGGTGTCGAAAACCGTAAATTTGTAGACCGTCTCGCGCATGGCCATCGCCTGGCTGCGATCGTCGACGACTTTGAAGGGCAGGCCGACGCCGTTGCCTCGGCGGCTCCATTTCAGCGACGCGCGAATAGCGTCGCCGTCCACAAGCAACGTCGGCCCGATCGTTTGCAGAAACGCTGCAACGTGGATTGCTGTGTTCGTCTTCCCGACGCCACCCTTGTAACTGGCTACCGTAACAATCAAAGCGACCTCCCAGTGCCCAGTCTCATAGCATACTAAACACATAGACACATGGTTAGATATACACACAGTATCACAAACACATAAACACATATCAGTGTGTTTGAATGGTTGGCTAGCTCCCAATTCAGCATTTCAGGACACTTGATGGCTGCCGCAGAGACCTCCTTTGAATCCCGCAGCGACATTTATGGCTCCGCAAATATCAGGACCGCAACTCCGGTAGATATTTCTTCTTTGTATGCAGAAGACGGCAGCTCCAGCATGCCTCTCGGCCACAACGCCGATAACCACAACAAAGGAGTCGCCTTCAATGTAGGGCCGGGAGGTGGCAGCAAGGGTCACGCCATCACTTTCGGCAGGACGCGCGGCGGCAAGGGAGTCTCGTCCATCATTCCGGCGCTGCTCACCTACAAAGGTTCGATGGTGGTTATAGACCCGAAAGGGGAGAATGCCTGGATCACCGCAGAACGCCGGCGTCAGCTTGGCCAGCGCGTGGTCATTCTCGACCCCTGGAACGAAGTCAATTTCCGGTATGGCTCAAAGGCAGGCGTCACCGAACAGATCACGCAGTTCAATCCGCTTTCGGCGCTCGATCCGGATGATGACGATTTTGCAGACGACGTGACCGCGATCGCGGAAGCATTCATTTTGCAGACGGGGAACGATCCACATTGGACCGACAGCGCCCGCGAGCTGGTGGCCGGCCTGATTGCAGCGGAAGTGCAGAACAATCCTGGCAAAGCGTCGATGCGGTCGGTTCGCAAGCTCCTACGCGCCCCAATGGCGATTTTGCGAGATGCCGTGAATGAAATCGTCGAAAACTTTCCCGATAGCCTGGCGGCAGGGAAGCTCGCGGCTTTCGTTGAAAAAGAGGAAGGTGTGTCAGCCACCAATGACAAGGAAATCAGCTCGATCCGGTCCACCGCACGAACGCAGACTGCCTTCCTCGATAGCGCCGCGCTCGTCACGTCCATGGAAACCAACAATCCGCCTTTCAACCTGTCGGAGCTGGCAACGGGAAGGGTGACGCTTTACCTGGTGCTTCCAGTGAAGCGTTTGCGCAGCCACGGCCGCTGGCTTCGCACCATCCTGACGCTGGCGATCAGCGCGATCGCGGACCAGCCCGAACCTCCGGAATTTCCAGTAACCTTTTTGCTCGATGAGCTGGGCACGATTTCTCCCGGCAGCGGTCTTTCCATGATCGAGCAAAGCTACGGCCTGATGGCCGGCCTCGGCATTCGCATCTGGGCGTTTTTGCAGGATCTCCCGCAGCTCAAGCGCGACTATCCGGCATCTTGGGAAACCTTCATCTCCAACTCGTCGATAATCCAGCTGCTGAACGTCGCCGATTCCACCACCGCAACGTACTTTTCCAACTATCTCGGTACTGCCACGGTCAACGCTAAGACCGGCAGTCGATCCCTTAAGACGAAGCCTTATAAAAACGACCAAGAGTATGACCGCATGGTAGCGGAATGGACTATATCAAGCCTCGTTGAGCACGGCAGCAATGAAGGTCGCGCTCGCGATTTGGTCCTGGCTATTCGAAATGGCTCCAGGGACATTACCAAAGACTATAACGATGAAGCCAGGCAGAAGGCCTTAGCCGGGATCGAAAGAGCGATACGGAATATGAAAGATCGAGGGTACGATAGGACCGGCTACACCGAGTGGACCGATGATGAGCAGCTCGCCGCACGGCCGGTCAGATTTCCGTGGGAGGTCGTCGATGCCGAGCAGGATACGTCCATCATCATCGTGCCCGGTTGGCATAACGTCCAGCTGAAACGCTACGTCTATTACTCCGATCCCGTGCTTTCGAAATGGGCGAGGCCCAATCCGCGGTTCGGTGCCTTCGTTGCCGAGCAGGCGCCCGCACCACCGCCACAACAGGCGTATGTGCCGCCGCCTGTTCAGGCTCCATACCGGCCGCCGGCGAACGCCAACACTCTGCCGCCGTCTGCGCCTAATGTGGGCGCGGCCGTCGACGAACTCAAAAACCTGGCCAGCGGTTGGCTCAACAAAAAGCTCGGCGGCAAATGATCCTTTGGGGAGGCCAACCTCCCCAAACCCCTCCGGGATTATCGCTTTGGTGTCCATGCTGGCGTGAGGTGCAAAGGCCATGGCGCTTGATCTGAAAGCTCGCCCTCTTAGTTCCGATGTGTATAAGGTCGTGAATCAAATCAGGGACGCGGCCAACAAACTCCGGCGGCTCGAAAAGGCGCTCGGCATAACGGCGGAACAAGCCGAAAGAGCATTTCAGAACAATCGCGCCTGGCACAGGAAACACCCGTCGGAAGACGGCACAATCAGGGATGGTGACGTGCCGTTTTGACTCGACCGGCCGCTTCGTGCGGGGGTAGATTCATGTTGGGCCGGAGCGAGGATAGGGCAACGCAGGGATGCGACCCGAGCGCGTTCCGGAGGTCCGTGCTGGCGGAGGGCTTCGGCCCTCCGTTGGTCATGCAACGGGGCAGGGAAGTGGCCTGCTGCCGTCCGCCCAACATCTCCACATCGCCAAGCAATTCGATTGATTGAACGACGCTCGAACCACCCCCACCTAACCAGGCAGCTTTTGTTGTTGCCGTTGCTGTTGTCCCTATCTTGAAAAACCCATGTTTTTCGAAAGAAAAACTGGCGTCTTCGCCTCTGCCGCGTTCGTAAAATCCGGTCAGGGTGAGCCGGTTTTATAGGCTCCCGCGTTAGCGGCGCGAAGCGGCCTTGACGGGATTTTCGGGCGTGGCTGTTGTTGCTTTTGCTGTTGCTGCTGTACTTTGCGGTTTCTCTGAGTGCTTCCTGAACGGTCGATCGTGTCGCAAATGCTACGGCTATATAAGAAGGGTAGAACAAGGATAAAAGGCTAAAGAGCTGGAAACCTTTGAAAATAAAAGGTTTATTGCCTCGACCCGCGACCTATACCTACCAGCAAGGCCTTTGCCGCGACCTAAACCTACCGAAATTGACGCGACTCGCGACCTAAACCTACTGGTTTCAGCGGATTGCGGCTGTGGATAAACGTCGACCTGCGACCTATCCCTACCGGGTTTGGCGTGAGCCGCGACCTAAACCTACCGAAGTGGCTGTGGATCAAACACCCTCCGCGACCTAAACCTACCGGGTTCCGCGACCTATACCTACCGCATTCAGCGTTGACCCGCGACCTATACCTACTGATCCACCCGACGACTCGCGACCTAAACCTACCGCTCTGCCGGCATCGCCCTGGCGTTTGTTGGCGGCCTTGGTCTCACGGATAAAGTCGGAGTGTGGCCGTATGACAAACACCACGTCGAGCAGCTTGCGGCGCGGTCCGGTCACGTCCTCGCGCTTGAAGTCGGCTACTACATGCCGCTCTTTCAGCTCTGCATAGGCTTCCTCAAGGGCGTTGATGGCGTCGCGAGTACGTGAGTAGCCATCAAGCAGGCCGCTGTCTCTGAGGATGGTGGAGAAGCGCATTTCGAATGGCTTGAGGTGATCGGCAAACGTGTATTTGAGGACCAGGTGCTTGTGCAGCCATCGCGCCAGCTGTGTGCTGTGACCCATCATCAGGTGGTAGTTGTACTGGCGGTACGTCACTTGGTCGATGCTGCCGGTCACCAGCGGATGGAATTGAACGACCCATCGGGCCTTGGGATCGGCGCGGAGCTTGGCGCGAGAGACAGCCGCCAGGGAAGGGAAGCAGGGGGCAATGAAAGTGGCGTCCACCTCGGAATCGATCGGCTTAATTTCGATCACGCAGTGGGCAAGAACATTCAATGCCTGCACGATCTCCTGATACGAGCGGGCGTGGCCTCGCCTGCTCAGCTCCTCACGCAGCTCGTAAAGCGTGAACATCACACCGCTCTTTTGGCTCGGTTTATCGAAATAACCTGACTTCTGTTCGGTCGCGATCTTGCGCAGCGCATCTTCGATTAGCTCCTCTGTGGCGCTGGGATAGTAGTCGCGGTCTACGCCGTCCTCGTCCTTGATGCGGGCCGGCGAGATCACGCGCGAGTAGGTGCGGCCGCGATGCATGAACGTTGTCTCGTGCTTCTCCAGGAAACGTCCGTTTATCCGGGCCTTGGTCATGGCCTGGCGGCTCACGGAGTAGCGCGGCACGCTGTCCCAGAGATCGATCGCGTTGGAGAGCCCGTCACGCTGCTCGTCGGTGTTCGCGAGGAAGGTCTGGAAGAGGTTTAGCTGGATATTCTGGAAGTGATCATCCGTGGGCGGAGAAAGCTGGCTTGCACCTGGTGTCTCTTGCGGTTCGATGGCGACGCGAAGCGTTTTCTGCAGGGTGGCGGGCAGGAGTGAGCCAACGCTTTCGAACTGACTTTGCGACCGATCTTTAGGCTGCTTCATACTGTCCTCTGCTTGGATCGGCTGAGTGTAGCTTCTGCAGCGTCAAATCCCAATCCTCTCGACCTCATCAAGCGAGATTTCATCGCTACGCCGATCGTAGAGGCCGGTTGTGCGAGAGGATTCATGTGCAGCCATCTGTTGCGCGACTTCCAAGCGGCCACCATTCTTTAAATAGGCGGTGATGCCGGTTGCGCGGAAGGTGTGACAGCCGATCTCGGTCTCGATACCCGCTGCGGCGGCTCGCCGGCGGATCATGCGCCACACGTCCGACTGGACTAGCGGACTACTGGTCAGCTCCCCGGAGCGGCCGCGCGTCGTACGGAACAGCGGTCCCTTGCGATCATTAGCAATGCCGGCAGCGGCGATGTACTCCTCCAGGTAGCGGTCTAGATTGTGGTGAGTGGGCATTTCGTGCTCTTTACCGCCTTTCTCGTGAAGTCGAACCCAGCCGCGCCGGCCCTGCACATAGAAGTCCTCGACCCGCATGGATACGGCTGCGCCTACGCGTGAGAACGTGTAGACCATGAGGGCAATTAGTGCGCGATCGCGCAGTCCGGGCAGGGAAGCGGTGTCGATTGAATCCAGAAGTACGCGCGCCTCGTCGGCCTGCAGCACGGGAGTTTTCCCCCGACGCTGAGTGTGCTTGGGGCCGCGCACGGCGTGAGCGGGGTTGGTGGATATCACCTGACCCACCACCATCCAATCGAACAGCATGCGCAAGGCCGCCAAGCGCTGCTTGACGGTGGGTTTGGAGTGGAGACGCAGCTGTGCCTCCACGAACGCCGCCACGTGCACCGGCTCCACCTGGGCGAGGTCCGCAATGCTGATCCCGGCACAGAAGCCGGAGAACTGGCGCACGGCCTCCATGTAGGCGCGGCGGGTGTTGGGATTGCGGATATGCGAGGTGAAGAAATCGCGCATGCATGCGCGGGCATCCGCGCGTGTGGTGAACACAGAGGGCAGAAAGACTTTTTCAGTGGTGGTTATGAGCTCCATCAAACCGCCTTCTCAGGCGGAGATGCGCCCATTGCCAGCTTCACCCTCGCACGGCGAACTAGAACCTCATATGTGTCCAACGCCACCTTTGCAGCGACATTAAGCTGTCTCGCCCTTTCAGAGCGGGCCTGCTGCCATTCCCATGGCGGCATGTGTGGCGTGATGTGAACATAAATTTCAAACAAGTCATTTTTGGGTGGAAAGACGGGTGAGGATCGTTGCGCCAGAGCTGTGAAATTGGTGGCAGCGGCATTAAACGCAGAACGTAGCTTCTCTAATTCAGCGTCTAAAAATTCGTTTTGAGGATGAGTGTGCTGATAAGAGTACTCATCGACCTTATCGGCTAACGATTTTGAGAAGGGCTCGCTAAAATCTTGCGCTCGCAACCATTTCCAATCCACACTTTCGGTTGCATCCAGCAGGGCCTTGAGCGTTTTCTTGTCCGCGCGCACCACTCCGGGCAGAAGTGGGTCGTCCGTATGTTGAGGAGCAGCATCAGACAGATCACCCATCCCGATCGGGTCGGATCGATTCCAGAGTCCAGCTATCCATTCCCGAAGCCCAGGAACTGCTAGCCACGCCGCGAATGCACCGGCGACCGTTACGCCGAGCGTCCATGCGCCGATCACATCCGCTCGCGACCACTCGCCTTCCATGTCTAATCATGCCTCACTTCTTACGCATGATAAAAGACATTATCATGCACAAACTTTCTCTTGACATGAGTAGTTTTTGAGTAGATATTGTTCACAGAGCGGCGAAGGAGGTTTGTCATGGCGATACTGTCCCTTTCTCTTCATTTCGCACACTGCGTTACCAACCCCTTAGCGCAGTTTCGTAGTGTTTCTCAATGGACAGGCGGTTCGTGTTGTAAGCAATGCTGAGCCTTCAGCACCAGCCTCAATGAGCTGGTGCTATTGTGCTGCGTGGCAGCCCAAGAAACCATACCTCCATAAAAGAAGGATCCGATGCGACTGAATTTGGAACTAACCAACGAACATATGGCCTCCCTTAAGCTGCTCCAACAGAAAACCGGCGCAGCCACTATGAAAGACCTCGTCAACAACGCGCTTTCGATTCTTGAGTGGGCGGTGGATGAAACCACGAGAGGCAATGAGATCGCTGCCGTAAATGAGGAAAAAGAGAACTACCGTGTCTTGGTGACACCGCTCCTCCAGCATGTTGCAAGGCAACAGCAAAGTGAGCTCGTGATGGTCTAGCATGGCGCTAATAAAAAACCCGCCCGCACAGCTCCAGCCTAAGCAGTGGATCTCAGCGGTTCACGTAGAGTTTCAACAGCAGATAATTACGTTTTTGTTGTGGGCGTATGGCTTCTTGCTCGTAACGACCGTGGGGATCATTTTCCTTCAGGGCTTCCATCTCTGGGGCTTCTCTCTAGACAGTAAATTTCTCTTGTGGCTAGGCGCTGCCACCGTAGGTGAAATCGGCGGGCTACTTGCTCTCATCTTCCGCAGTGCCTTCAAATGACAAGCCCTCGTCGTCGTCCCTTTTGCAAAAGTTCTTTGGTTGAATTTCGACAGGCTTCAATCTTTTGAAACCACGCAGGCTTCTAGACGGCCCCGATTTGGATGGCTCTTCAGAATCGTGGGTAGGCATCAGAACCAAGACGTTATCACGCGCCAGCGTCTATAACGCACATTTCCTGCGCAGTTGACTTCTCTGCGTCCCTCGCGGTGCAGGTAGAGGCGTGTGGCTCGCACGGACGCCAAGGAGCTGGTCGTCGCCAAGCTCGATGTGAAAGGTGACACCCGCACCCTGAACGTTTCTTCGTCCAGCAGATCATCAACTTTAAGCAGTTCGCTAGAGGTCCTCAGTTGACTTGGAGCTCGCCGCAGGGCCTAGCTTGGTTCCTCTAGGAGCTTGCCGGCGGCAATGCTGAACACGCCTGCGAGCCTGGCGATGTTGTCGATCGAGATGTTCTTCTCCGACCGTTCGACCTGGCTGACATAAGTCCGGTGGAGACCGGCGAGCTCCGCCAGCTTTTCCTGCGAAAGGCCACGCTCTGCCCGCAGACGACGCATGTTCGCGGCCAGCGTTTTCCGGAGAGGATGAGCGTTCGTGACCCTGGGCACAGGGCCGATACTTGACTTTTGCAGACTATAGGTCTACATGCTTTAGATACCATTTGACTCTGCCTCGTAAGGGGCAGGCCAGCGATACACCCTTCTTCCTCCGAGCTTTTCTTCAGAAACCGTCTTCCGCAAGGGCGAATCTGCCCTGCGGGTTACATCAAGCTGTTCTCCACCACCCAGGAGGTGGCCGGCATGTTTCTCCTCAGATACACCGCTCTTTCGGCTCTCGTTCTTGCTTTACTCTGCCCAGGGCTCCCCGCACAGCGCCCCGCGAAACCTGCGGCGGCCGTAAAACCGGCCGGTATGACCAATGACGATGTGATCGCCATCGTCGGCGCGGGCCTGAACGACCAGGTCGTCATTGCCAAGATCAAGGCCGCGTCGTCCACCGCGTTCGACACGTCCGTTGCGGGGCTCCAATCCCTCAAGGCCGCAAACGTTTCAGCCAACGTCATAGCATTCATGATCGATCCGACGGCCGCGCCCGCTGCTGTTCCCGCACCGGCCGTTGCGGCCGCGCCGGTTCAACCGTCGAACCCCGACGATCCCATGAGCGCTCATTCTCCCGGCATTTACATCCTCGCCAAGGGCACGGACGGCCAGGCGCACCTCACCATGCTGCAACGCGCCCCGGTCAAGGATCGCAAGAGCGGCGGCTTCCTGGCTTCCTCGCACACGCTTGGCATCGTTAAGGAGCACCGGACGGACGTATTTGACGGCGCTCATGCTGGTTTCGAAACGCCGGAAACCACGCCTACGTTTTTCGTTTACACCCTCATGTCCAGGAGCTCTTTCGGCGGTGCTCGCACGGACGCCAAGGAGCTAATCGTCGCCAAGCTGGATGTGAAAGGCGATACCCGCACCCTGAACGTCTCTTCGGCCAGCATGTGGGGATCTCACACAGGCGTCGACGACAAGCACCGCGAAGGCTTCACAACTTCCGACGTGAAGCCGGGCGTACAGAAGATCACGTTCACCACGCCGCTTCCTGCAGGCGAGTACGCCTTCCAGGCCGGCCAGCAGTTTTTCGAGTTCGGCATTGCCGGTTCCAATTAGCGGCGGTGACGCAAGGTGGGTTCCCCCTAGCAGCGGCTCTACAGAGCCGTGAGGAGTGAATCATGAACGGTCTACAGCGCAAGCTCCTCGTACTTGCCACCTCCCTCGCGGGGCCGGCAACTCTCCTGGCTCAGGCTCCGAACCTTTCATCCGGGGAGGTCACCGTGCAGATGGTGCAAGGGCTGAACTCTGCGGCGAACCCGAGAGGGATTTCGCAAGGGAACGTCACCGCGTCGACCAATCCTGCCATCCCCGTGAACAGCACGGCAGTGGTCGGGATCGCCGTCGACGCCGGAAGCGGCGGGTTCACGGCAAGAGTGCTCCAGCTCCGCATAAACGGCCAGCCGCTCCGCGCAGCGAGTTCGGCGGCAATCCTTGCGCCGGATAGGGTGTCGAAAGTCCTGGAGTTCGGACGTAAAGGTCCAAAGGACTCCGCCTCGGGCGCGTATGTCTTCCTGCCTGAGAGAACCATTGTTCGGTTCACGCTCGCGGAGCCGGCGGCGGCTGTACAGGCGTCCGCTCCGGTCCTGGCACCCCAACGGGCCGCCCCCGTTGCTGCGCCGCAGCTGCCCTTCGTCAAGTGGAACGAGAAGATCGCAAGCCCGACAACCGATGATGTGAAGACGGCCTGTGAAGCAAAGGACAACACGAGCCAGGCCTTTTGCTATGCCGCTCTGATGTCGCTCTACGATTCCGACTTGGTCGCTGCAGACAATACCGGGAAGCCGCCGAAGTGCATTCCGGAAGGGACGACGCCTGAGCAGCTGCGCAAGGCGTTTCTCGACTACGCGGCGAAACGGCCGACACAAACATCCGGCGATATAGGTATCTTCTTCTACCTCGCCGTCGATGAGGCTTTTCCGTGCCCCAAGGCTCCCGTGCCGAAACATGCGCCGGCGAAACGGAAGAAGTGACCTGAGGACGACTGTTCACGTCATTCCGCCGTGGCATCGATCGAAACAATCGGCTGTATGCCGATTGCCTTTTGTCCTTGAAGGCCGGCTTGTATGGCGCGGCGCTGTGCGTCTCGCACTGCGGGCAGGGGAGGGCCGTTGCGATCGTAAGCGGCGTCGTGCACAAGAGCTTCGGTCTCCTGCCTGAGAGCGCCATGCAGGGCGGCCGTTTCTTCCGGCCCGAGTCTGAGCGCCCAGCTCTGCAAGTCGGTGATGGCGGTATCTGCCGCCTCCCTGTTCGGCCAGTTTTCCGCCTCGATGGTGAATGACAGGCCATGATGGATGAAGCGCTGCTGCTGAAACATTCCGGCTCCTAGCCTGGGCTGGCTTGTTGCGGTGAAGCGACCGGACGTGAGAGTCCGGCGGCTCCTGCGCCTGGCTCACGTTCGGCTTTCATGGCCAGGGCGTAGTCGGGATGGAAGCTCAATGCGAAATCGGCAATTTTCTGAGCGTCTGCCGCTGCGCGGAAGATCTCGCGCTTGTCGTCCTTCAGCTTCTTTATCCAGCTTTCAATGTAGCTGGCATGCTGCGGGATATCGGCCGGAATTCCCAGCGTTGCGCCGATGAACACCGATGCGAGCTCGGCCCTGAGTTCTTCCTGGGCGTAGGTGGCTGAACCGAATCTGCCCGATAGGTCGCGGTTCAAACGGCTTTTATGACCCGTCCAGTGGCTTAGCTCGTGCAGACCGGTTGCCGCCCATTCCGCCGGCCCATGGAAGGCGTTCTCCGGTGGCATCTGGATGTGATCGGTGGTCGGTGAATAGAAAGCGCGCCCGCCGCCGATGCGGACTACTGCACCGCTGTTTTTCAGAATGACGTCTGCGGCTTGGGGTCGCTGCCATGGCGCCTCCTCGATGTTTGGCACTTTGTACGGCGGTATCCCATCCACCTGTGAAGCATGGAAAACCGAATAGGTCTTGAGCATCGGGATCGAGCGGATTCCGTCTTCAGCTTCGGGATCGTCGACCTCCAGCTTCTTGTAGAAGAAGATCGTCGTCGCCTTCTCTCCCTTGCGCACCTGCCAGCCCTGTTCCTTGGCCTGCTGGTAGCTCATCCACCGGGGATCGCCGAATGCGAACGCGCGAAGGTCCATGGCCAGCAACAGGACATTGATGCCGCGATAGTGCTTGCCCGTAGTGGGGTTGAAGGGGGATTGCGGGCCGGCTGCCTCGTCTGGTTTCCATGGCCTGATCCAGGGCTTTACGCCTGTCTCCAGTGCCTCCAGAATCCTGTCGGTCACGTCCTGGTAGTGATCGCGGCGCGGTTGATCGTCAGGGTTGTGGTGCATCTTCTCGGACCTTTAGCTGAAGTATGGTTGCGCATGCAACCTTGCCCCTCGGCGAGAGTGGGGTAGCAACGGTCGGAAGGTCTGCGAGCGGAGCTTTTTGGGGGGACCGCCGCGCAGCGATGGGGGAGCCAAAACCGGAGGCGCATGGCCTTGACCGGCGCGGGGGCGAAGCCCTTAGCCCGCGTGAGGGATCGTTACCGGAGGGCCGCAACGCAGTGCGGCGACCACGGCGCAGCCGGGGGAGTAGAGCCCGGCCCGGAAACGCCGGGACACGCCCAGCCCTTCACCCCTCAGTTAAATGGTGTTATTTTTAGTTGACTTTTATAATGATTTATGAGATTATATAAGATAGTAGACCAAAGGAACTACTCATTATGCAGTCAATTGAACTTCTGAAATCAGCTTTTGTCATCGCCGCCTCTAGCGCTACCGCCGGAGCCGTAATCAACCACTTCGCCACCCGCCAAAGGAACCGTAAAGAAGAAAATGTTACCCATTTAGTGAAAGTTTGCGGCAAGGGCACCTCCCGCAGAAGAGTGATTAGAGTGCTGCAGCAGCTGGAAGCCAACGGGTTTGGCGACTTCGTCATAGGCCGCAGGGGATACCCCTCCAGATTTGTTTGGAAGGAGGTCTAGTATGCCCGCAGAGAAGCGGAATGGAGAGCTAAAGGCTCTCCAGGCGCTGTACGAAGACGAAGAAAATTATGCGAAGGTTGTCCTCGATGATTTCGCCGGCCGTACGAACCGCCAGAGCATCACGGGGGTGGATCAGATAGTTTCCCGCCTTCGAGGCTCGGCCGAGCTGCCCAAATGGGCAGTGGTGAAGCTTTTCAAAGCACTTGGAGAACTGGGCTACGGCCGATTTGTCGTTGGCCGGCGAGGCGGCGAGTCACGCTTCATCTGGACGGCCAACCCTATTGAGGTCGGCAAAGCGGCTCGAGGCGAAGTCGCTGCGATCTCCTCTCTCCCCGAACCTGAGACCTCCGACATCGAGATGGTCAACCATCAATTCAAACTGAGGCCAACTATGTCCATCACAATCGAGCTGCCGGCCGATTTCACAGAGAAAGAGGCTGAACGGTTCGCGCAATTCCTCCGATCGCTGCCCTTCGTGGAAGAGTAGATGGATGCTAGGCATGGCCATAGCGGTCGCCGGTGAAGAGCGTGAAGGATCGTCACCTGGGGAAGTCGCAATGCAGTGCGGGAAGCGCAGCGGCTACAGTCTTAGCCGAGAGACCCCGCCCAGATCGCCCAAAACTTGTTGGGCTTCTAAATAATCCGCCTGACTCCGTAACAAATCGGTCCTGCCAGCTCCTAAGAGACGAGAGCCAATCTCACACGCCAACAGATGGCGTAACAAACAGGAGATGCACCATGACCATGACAGCTGAACCACCCGTACGCGACCTCGATCACGCCATGGACAACTGGAGCGCTGACGCTCCGCGTGGCGGCCGCGCCGTAATGAACCGCATGATCAAAGAGGGTGCGACTGTGCCTCTCTTTTTCGCCCAGACTCTAATTCAGTCCCTACGGGATGTTGGTTATAACCACACGACTTCCGCACTGTGTGAGCACGTCGACAACGCCTATCAGTCGGGGGCCAGCGAAATCCGGGTCTTCTTCCGCCAGGCTTCCAAAAAGGAGGGCGGAACGATTGACGTAGCGGTTTACGACAATGGAAGCGGCATGGCGCCGGCGGTTCTTAAGGCCGCCACAGCCTTCGGCGGGTCACTGAACTTCGGCAACCGTGAAGGCATCGGGCGATTTGGCATGGGCATGAAAACTGCCGCCCTCAGCATGAGCCCCGTCATGGAGCTCTATTCCTGGCAGGAACAGAACGCGATCTACAACATGACGCTCGATCTCGATGCGATCGGCCGGGACAAGTCCAATCTGGTCGAACTGCCCGACCCAACGCTGCTGAGTGAATTTCCTTTTGAACTGTCCAACCTTTTCACATCCTGGATGTCGTATCC
Organism: uncultured Acidobacteriaceae bacterium; assembly: GCA_964246235.1. Lineage (GTDB taxonomy): Bacteria > Acidobacteriota > Terriglobia > Terriglobales > Acidobacteriaceae > Granulicella. Next base: position 5,423 of record CAXTPR010000049.1, on the reverse strand, counting down.
GACAGACCACGGGGAACAGGAACTTCTCGCACCTGACGGTCGTTTGTACGAGGCGCTTGGGCCTTCCGGCACGCTCGTTTATATGCCAGCTTGCGATCGCCTCACCTATGCCAAGGCGAAAACCTTGGCAGATCACGCAGTGAAAGAGATGTCGCGGGTGTATCGCCGTCAGATTGCAGCCGGCCTCCATCTCTACGTCAACAACCGACTGGTCGAAGCCTTTGATCCTACCTACTCGATGCCTAGCGCTCGGCACGTTCGCTTCCTGGGCGATGAACCAAAGCAAAGCAGGCTGGCGATCAGCAAGCCCGTTTCGATCCCCATCAATGAGAAGTACCCGAACGACACCGCGCAAATTCTGATCAAGATCTACAAGCTGCCGATCGAGGAGTGGTCTTCGCTACCCCGCAAGACTCTCAAGAACGATCTCCGAGTTTTTGACGGCCTAACCGTCTCGATGCTACGGAATGATCGCGAGGTCTTCGCAGGCGGGCTGCCGAAGATCACCACACGGCACAGCGTCACGAACTGGTACCGAGTGCAGATAGATTTTCCCGGCAAGCTGGATGAAGCATTCGGAGTCGCTTCCAACAAGCAGGGTGTACGCCTGAAAGGGTATGTCGAGGAAGCGATCAAGAACGCGATCGGGGACGACATCACAACGATCAACGATGAAGTGCGACGCTTTCAGGCGGCCCAGAACGCGCGGCGCACACCTGCCAAGCCAAGCACTAGCGAGTTGAAGGCAGGCGAAGCGGACGCGTTCCAGGCGAACTCGATGCCGACTCTGGCCCCGGATGAGCAGGAGCAGATCGACGCTAATCTTCGGGGCTTGGCTGTGACGCTAAAGCGGGATGATGAAACGGAGGAACAGGCGTTCGAACGCATCAAGGAATCCAAGTACATCATTAACTTCAAGCATGATGTTTACTGGCCTTTCTATGACGTGACGCACCAATTCGACCGGGTCATTCTGACCATCAACACAGCCCATGCCTTCTACACCAATCTGTACGAACCACTGAGCAAACTGAACTCTCCGGCTCCCTCCGATGATGAGGACGAGCTGCCGGCTACGACCACCGAGCAACACGGCCTGACGGTGGCTCTGGACCTGCTTTTATTGTCGCTGGCGCGTACTCAGAGCCGGGTTTCCAGAACCAACGAAGACGCGCACAAGCTGATCGATACCCTGAGAAGGGAATGGTCTGACGCCTACCGAGTAATGAGCTAAGCCGAATTCTCTTTACTTGCTACCTCTTCAGCGTTCTACTTACAACGTCGGCTAAAAGGCACCGGACTGCTCCGGTCAGGCACAGCGTCCTGACCGGAGATCCCCGGCCTCCTAGAAGCAGATTCGCCGTTCCCGATGTCCGCAAGCCATAGCGGTTTTGCACAGAAAGAGGACTGATATATGCAGGAAGACCTTACGTCTTTTTGGGACGAATACGCCCGTATTCAGGCCCGCGCTGATCGCAACACCACCGTCGATGGTTACAGCTGGGGACTTGAAGCAAGGTTGAATAGCCTGCTTGAAAAGCCTGTCCCGCAAAGCGCGGCTGAAACCTGCCGGTTAGAGCACATCAGTAGCTCAGCCGCGAGATGTGAGCGGTCACGGCTTCAGCAGCTCCAGCAGTACTATTCCGAGCACTTCACCGAACCGGTTAGCCCGGGCCCTCAGCTCGTTGCACGTGATGCGCTCCAGCGCATCATGGCGAAGGTGACGGAGCGCCAGTGGGCGATCTTCCTGGCCTTGGGCAGCGATCATGATTACTCGGACATTGCCGCGGAACACAACATCAGCGCCGGCGCGGCGCGCGCTCAGGTTTTCCGGCTCCGTCTGCATCTGGCGGAGTTTCGGCCGGCGGCGTAGTCGAACCAATCAACCAAGAAAGGATTCATTCATGTCCAACACACCGAAACATCCAGGGCTCGATGGTCGTTCACGCAATGAAGACGGCGAGATTCGGCGGAAGCGGAGCGATACGCTCGTGGGTACGCTACGCGGCACTTACGGTGATGATTTTGCTAAGGGATACCGCAGTGACGCTCAGCTGGGAACCGTTCTCAACCGCGAAGGCGCAGCGGATCTGAGTGAGCTTCTAAAAGAGAAGTAGCCGAGCCTACTTTGTTCTGTACTCCTTTAAACGAGTACATTCCACTAGCTGGGCGATCGTCTGGAGGGTAAAGACTTTGCCCCGTGTTGAAAGAATTAGCCGCTTCATATCTTCACGCCGAACGCCAAAGCCTCGGCCTGCAATGCAGGCTATGACTTCGAATCGGGGCGGCGCATCACGCGGCAGTCCTTGCGTACTGAGGGTTCCGAGATGCTGGACCCTCGTCACCTTGTCCCGCGCCGTTCCGTCATCTTGAGTGATTTTTGCTTCGATCACCAGCTGCGGATTGAACTCATTGGGAATGATGAAGTCAGGCGCCTGGTCGAAGCCGGTGACACGCTCCGCCCGTTTTGTCTTGCGAAAGCTGATTCCCGCGTGCGTAAGGACGCTCTCGATCGCGCTCTCGAGCACGTCGCCCACCAACTCACTAACTGAATCACGGTGGCCGGCGAACGGACGGCCAAGGAAGCGCTCGTATAGCAGCATGGAATAAGGAACGCCTAGATCGGCAAGAGGCTGGATGCTTCTTAAACCCTCGCGTGTGTCAGCTTTATCGAGACGGTGGATGAATTCCGTTGTCCGTTCGGCAGCGGGAGCCCCCTCGACCAGCAATTCACACGCGGCCGTCACAAGTGCCCGAATCCGCTGTCCTGTTACCCCGGTTGTAGCCGGAAGGGGCTTGGTCGGCGTCAGACGGACCGTCCGGTCTAACGTTCGTGCTGCACCCTGGGGAATGGCTATTCCGGTGCGCTGCTCTGCGACACTGGCCCACTCCGGAGGCGTGAACCCAAGTATGGAACGCAGTACCACTAGAGTCACAGGGAGTCTGTATACCGTCCCTAGGACTGGCTCGATCGATAGATCACGGAAGTCTTTTGTCGTCCTCTTCAGTGCCTCATAACCCTGCTCGAACACTGGATATTCGAGAAAGCCATCTCCTTTTGGCAGGGTCAGAAATTCGGATTGAAGTGCCCCAAAAATCTCATCCACGTAGGTATCGAGATTCGCTCGAACATCATCGAACGGCACCTCAAAAGGAAATGGCATCGCGAATCTCCTGACTGAACACTGGAATGGAGATCACTGCATCCGGAGCGGCATGTTGCGATTTCACCAAGCCGTCTATGATTGCCTGCGCCTCTCCAAAAGCATCGATTTCGGCCCGAAAGAGACTTAACCGCTTGACGGTCGGCAGTGTGCTACTCCAGCCTTTGCGAAGCTCCCATACAGCCATGCGCGTGAGGTGCCCATACACTATGCACCGAATGTCGCCGGCTGTCGGCTTCATGCCAGCAGAGCGGAGCTGTTCCAGCTCGCGCCTGACCAGGACCGCTAGCTCCTTTGGAGTGCTGAAAAGCTGGTCCTGGTGGGTTTGCCCCTTCGCTCGACAGACAAACACCGTGTCCACAATGGATGACCCGGAGCCGTGGATATGGATCGAGCTGCCCATCTCCGCAGGACAGGGAAGGGAAGCAGAGCATGTCAGCCCCGCATCGAGGATCGCCACGCCAACCGTCTCATACGCTTCGAGACGGTTGTGATGGAAAGTGAAGGCCAATGGTGCGCCAGGCTTGAGGGCCTTCGCCATAGCCCCATAAACAGTACCGAGGCCTTCCGCAAACTCGGCAAAGCCGCGCTCCTCGGTCTGATTGCCGGTCAACTCGGCGGTGGAACGACTGGATGCCAGACTGAACCCCTCGGCGTCGGTTCCGACCAGCTGCCGAAGCCATACATAGCAGAAATCCATCAGCTCGCCGTACTGCACGTTTCCGAAATACGGTGGATCGGTGAACACGGCATCGAGACTGGCGGGGGCGATATTCAAAGCCGTTGCACTGAGGCATCGGATTGTAACGTTTCGCGTCCTAGCCCCGTCTCGATGCTCGCCGATCCATTCCCCGTCGATCGGCACGGTGACTTTGCGGCCGGCGCTGTGGCGGACTTCAAAAGGAGCATAGCAATAGCGTTTGGCTTTGGCGTACTTGTCGATGATGTTGACCCACCCACCTGAACCTACGTTGATGCCCTTTCCATTAACGCTACCGAGCAGGTTTGACTCGCACTGAACCAGACCGATCGGAAAGCCGTGGATTGAGAAGATGTCCAGGGACTTCAACGCCATGGTGTCGTATCGGCAAAGCATGTTCTGGTAGCGCAACAGGTCAGAAAGATTAGTCGCCAGCGCGTGCCGCACTCGCTGGTCTGGCTGAGCAAGGATGAGGCGGCAACTGGCTTCAAGGCCGAGCAGCTGCCGGTCGTTGAAGAGGTCGCGATAGTAGCGATATCCCCAGCGATGAAGACGATCGGTCTCGTCGCCAGGCAAAATTTCCTGCTGCGGAACGAGACCGGGTTGCACTGCTTTCCAGCGGGTTGCGGCCTTTTTAGCTCGGGCTAAATCCTTCGCATCGGGCTTTTTGAAAAAGCGGCCGGCGTGCCCGTCCTTGCGATGCGGGTTGTAATACTCGATCGCGAACATGCGATGGCGCAGAGGGCCCGATGCCTTCCTCGGATAGCTGTTCACATGCTTGCAGTGTGGACAGGCGCAGCGATTGCGTTTGGCGGGCCCGGTCTCGGTCAGTGTGCTGGCGCAGCTCGAACATTTATCCGGCCGCTTCGCATCTGCGACTTCGTTCAGCTCCCCGCATTGCCAGCAAACCATTACATTCGCTGGGTGCCTGGTGTCATCGGCGATGAGATAGCCAGGGAATAAATCGAACTCGCTTTTGCAAGCGTCGCAGTCAAGCACCTTCACCCACAAGAAGTATTTGACGGGAACGTTCTTGTCGCCATAGTGCGGGCAATCGGTCCGGTAAGCGGCCCCGATATCCTTTTCCAGCGCTCTGACCAACGCATCGGACGCCCGCTTGTAGGCCTTCAGGTCCAAGTGCTCGATCTCTTCCCTGACGATCCAGGCCGCCATCGGATTGATGTCGAAACCTTGGACATCGCACCCCACCCGGTTTGCTTCCAGGAGCGGCGTGCCACCTCCCATGAACGGATCGGCGATCACGCGGCCTGCAAAGTCGTGAGCCTCGAAAAAACTCTTGGCCAATGGATCCCGGCTGAACTCCGAGAGCACCAAGCCGCGAAACAGCGTCCCCGGGCGGCGGGCAAACCACTTATGTACGGCGATGATCGGCCGATAGTTCTGCTGGATTTGCTTTTCCTTGAGGGCCATGGAGGCGATCAGGGGAATATCGAACCTGGTTTCAATCGACATTCGCTCGCTCTCGACCGCTTCAAACATTGTGATTAGCGGGCCCTCTCAGGATACCCGTTCACCTGAACAGAATGGCAGAGGGCCCG
>CAXTPR010000048.1:0-24865 GCA_964246235.1 uncultured Acidobacteriaceae bacterium | reverse complement strand
TTCGAGATCGAGGGGTTGCAGTCCATCGCTCTCCTGCAGGAGGCGCCCAGCGCACCGGCCGAAGACCGCTCAGACCGCATCCGGGCGGCGTTTGGGCGCCGGGTATAGTCACCGCAACCGAAGATCTACAGAATAATGAGCGGATCGCTCGAGGAACGGTCCGGCTGTGGCAGGTTTTCGGGCGGGCGTTGATGACCACAAGCGCGTTTCTCAGGACTTATTTTTTAGATAGTGCAGACGTAGTAGTGATCGATCAACCGTCGAACTTTGCCCGCACATTCTTCTCTGAAGCCGTTTTCGGAATCTGCTGGGTGCTTGTGCTCAGCCATCGGCAATGCAATCTCGTCGGACACATCATGAATCAGGAATGTGTTAGGTCCTCCGGCGAGTCCCACGACCAGTCATAAACGGCGAAACTGTCATTGTTCGCCTTTGAAGAACTTCCGAGCTGGCCTGCTCCAAAGCCGGCGCTGCGCTTCACGGCCTGTGGCGTGCTCTCAGTCGCTTATCGGGCGACGCCCCGGGTGAGCGGCTTGGTAGGGAGAACAGCACGGCTCCATGGACGGTGTGGCTTCCATCAGTTCAATGCGAGTTCCGTCAGGATCGTAAAGGTTGGTCTGCCACTTGCCATCCCGGCCCATCTGCGGTCCGGCATACTTGCCGTCAAGACGATGCTCTTTGAGCAGCTTGGTAACCGTCGCTTCCATATTTTCCACAACCAGTGAAACGTGATCCATGCCGCCGAGCTCAGCACGCGTGACCGCAGGAGACGGGTGATCCGAGGTTGGCCCAGTCATCATGTACTCGAGCCACTCGGAGCCATTTGTGACTTGTTGTGAGACCCAATCGACTTTTCCGGCGGCCATCGCTCCTTGCCAGTATGGCCGAAAGCCCAAAACGTCTTTATAGAAGTGGTCCTCCATCGCGCGGTTTCTTACCAGGAATCCCGCATGAATCATGTGGCATGAAACATCCGAGAAACACTCGACAGGTGAGCCGCTTTGCACCTGCGAAAAAACGATCGCGTTCTCTTCCGGATCGCGAAGCGTGTAACTGCCTCTCGTTATTGCCGTGCCAATTCTGCCGTGGGCAGCTAGAAAGGCGCGAAGCGCTTCTGCGTCGGACGTAGCGAAACCTACCGAGGCGAGACGCGAGTCGCCGGCTGAGGGTGGTAACGGCACTATCTCGACGTATTGCAAGGAGTTGAAGTAGTAGCGCGCTGCCCCCGGATGTGCAAGATCGACGATTCTGCGCGCGTGCAACGTGTTCACATAGAACGCCTCCGACTTTTCGGGGTCTTGAGCATACAAAGTGACGTGATCGAGAGCAGTGATGGGCGGGCGGACAGGCCCCTGAGCCACGCCCAGTGGATGGAGGCCAGCCAGAATTAAGGCGACGTGAAGACCGCACTTCATGAAAGCCTCCACGGAGCTCGGTAGGCCGGGTGAAGCAGCGCGGTAGCCTCTCCAGAGGCTTGGGGAAGGGTAAAGTCCCTGGCGTTCCATACCAGCGGCTCATGCGTGCGCACTGCAATGCAGCCCAGCAGCAGGGTCTCGACAATAGGTGCCTGGAAGGCGTAGTTCGCGCGAGCCGGAGCGCCCCCGCGGCAGGCATTAATCCATTCCAGGTAGTGATCGGCATTGGCGCCGCTGGCGCTTTCGCCGAGCTCTGGATTCTCGGCTGAAAAGGGCGTCCTGGTAGCCGCACTCGCAGGGAACGGAACGTTGATCTTGCCGCTTGCGGACAGGATTCGCGGGTTCTGTCCCATGTAGGCCGTCAGGAGCTTGCCGTGATCGCCATGGTAGATGACGCCTTCTCCGCCTTCTCCGATGGTTTCCGCGTACGGGAGTTCGCGCGGTCGGGATGGCTCCAGTCCGCCATCGAACCAGTTGATCCGGAGTGCTGGCCGCGTTCCGTCGGTCTCGAAGTCCATGTGCACGGACGACGCTACCGGATAACAATCGGGGAACCTGTCCGTAGTGCTCGCTTCGATGCGAGACACCACACCAAGGCCAATAGCCCGGGTGATCGTGTCAAAGCCGTATTCTCCCATGTCGCCGAAGGCTCCGCAGCCAAAGTCATACCAGGCGCGCCAGACAAAAGGGAGATACGCGCGGTTGAAGGGCCGTAATGGCGCCGGACCGAGCCACATGTCCCAGTTGAGCCCTGCGGGGACTGGATCGGGCTGTGTCGGCGTGGCTAAGCCCTGGATCCAGAAGCGGGAAGCACGCTTTGTCCAGATGTCGATGGAGCGGACTGTTCCGATTGCGTCGGCGGCAAGCAGTCCGTGGATCTGCTGGGCGGGCGGCAGACAGGAGTTGAAGATAGAAACCTGCGTGGCGCGCTTGGTCTCGGCCGCCACCCTGGCCATCTCGCGGCACTCCCAAACGTTGTGCGCCATAGGTTTCTGGCTGTAAACGTGCTTCCCCGCTCGCATGGCCGCTATGGCAATGATTGCGTGCCAGTGGTCGGGTGTGCTGACCACCACGGCGTCGAGGTCTTTCTCCTTGGTCAGAAGCTCGCGGAAATCCTCGTACGCGGTGCAGTCTGTGGAGGTTTTCCCTGCCTGTGTGCTGTAGTAGCTGTTCACGACGGCTTGCGCAGCCTCGCGGCCTGCAGTCGGTCCGGGGAATGCGGAGCCCCAGCTCGAATCGCCCAGGACGGTTCGGACTTTGTTGCGCAGCTCGTTTGGTCCCCAATCGAGATAGTCGCTGCTGAAACGATTGACATCGCACACGGCTACAACCCTAACCTCGGGCATGCGCAGCAGATCGAGCAAGACACGCAGACCCTGCGAACCGGTCCCAATGCAGCCGATGGTCAGTTTGTCAGAAGGGGCAACACGCGAAGCGGAAGCCCGCAGGGCGGGCAGCGAGGAGAGGGCGCCGCTCGCGCCCAAACTGTAGATGAACTCGCGACGGTTCATGCGAAACGCGTTTCCTCCCGATGCCGCTTCGACTGTGCTCCGCCGAAAGGGTATAACGGGAAGCTGACTTTTGTCTTCGCCGGAAAGCAAGATTGACGGCTGCGTGTACTAAACTCTGCGGAACCTGAAAGGGCAGACCATGAGTTCTAAAACGAGCAGACGATCCTTCCTTGGAGTGTCCGCCGCTGTAAGCGGGAGCTTTGTGTTGGGTGGCGCATCCGTCCTGAGTCCCTCCCGGAGTTTCGCCGAACCTTTCGGCTTGCCGCTGGGTTTGCAGCTTTACTCGGTTCGGCAACAGCTGCAGCAGGACTTCAACGGAACGTTGCAGACATTGGGGCAATTGGGTTATCGCGAAGTAGAAGCCGCAGGTTTTTACGGAAAGAGTGCTGCGGATTTCCGCGCGGCAATGTCGAAGACAGGGCTGCAGTGTGTAAGTTCCCACTCACCCTACGCGGATCTCGGACCACGCTTCGCGGAAATTCTTGATTACGCGGAAGGCGTCGGTGTCCGATACTTGATCTGCTCAAGTCCGGGGCATAAAACGCCGGGCGCCACAGGCAAGCTGACTCTCGAGGATTGGCGGTGGAACGCCGAGCAGTTCAACCGCATGGGAGAAGCCTGCAAGAAACGGCAAATTCAATTTGGCTACCACAATCATGTGGCGGAGTTCGCAGCCATCGACGGAGTCGTGCCATACCTGGAGTTACTGCACCGGACTGATCCGGCGAACGTGACCATGGAAATGGATTGCGGCTGGGTGCTCGTCGGCGGCGGGAACCCAGTAGAGCTTATGAGGGGTCACCCAGGCAGGTTTTCCATGCTGCACGTTAAGGACTTCAAGTTGTTGGCAGCGGCGGAGGATGGACATGCGTCTGCAGAGCTTGGCCTTGGCGTGATCGATTACATGCCGATCTTCGCGGAAGCGAAGCACTCTCAGCACATCCAGCATGTGTTCGTGGAGCAGGAAGAGTTTGATCGGCCCTATCAAGAGGCGCTGAAGACAGACGCGCAGTACCTTCAACGTTTCTCGTGAAATCATTAGACCAATTGGTCGGTTGCCCGAAAGAGGCCTCCGGCTGCAGCGTGAGTGCATAGGACCGCCTTCCCTTAGATACCGCTGTGCTTCAGCCAAGCGCAAGCCATGGGAACGTAAAGGGAAAGAAGACGATGAATCGTTGGACGCGAAGAGAATTCCTGCCGCTTACTGCCGCAACAGTCCTGCTTTCGAAACAGTCAGTGGCTCAGCAGGCCCACCTGCCAGCTGGCATCCAGTTGTATGCGGTACGTCAGCCTCTTACGGCCGATGGCATAGGAACGTTGAAGACGCTGCGCGGCATTGGCTTTCAAGAAGTCGAAACGTACTCAGATGTTGCCTACAAACCGGAACTGCTTCGCGAGATGGTCTCTGATGCTGGTTTGCGGATGCCGAGCGCTCATCTGTCGCTTAGCATGACCAACGATCTCGGTCCGGTGTTCGCATACGCGAAGAAGCTCCAAGTGGAATGGGCGGTCAGCTCCTTCCTGCGGCCGCTGGTCGACCCCGGCCGGACGAGTTTAGGCAACAGCTCGCTGCGGCAGGCAGCCTTGCCGCCGATGGGCCTTGAGGGATTTCAGCGCATGGCGGCTCGGATGAACGAAATCGGGCAGCGCGCCAAGGCGGAGGGTTTTAAGTACGCCTATCACAATCACAATTTCGAATTCGAGAGGCTGCCGAATGGAGACACGGGCTATTCGCTTCTTCTACGGGAAACGGACCCGGATTTGGTGAAATTTGAAGTGGATTGCGGCTGGATGGTTGTTGCCGGCGCGAAGCCGGTGGACTACTTCCAGCATTTTCCTGGCAGGTTCCGCATGTTGCATATCAAGGATTTTCAGCATACAGCGCCTACGACCGACTTGGTCGGCCCCGATCGTCCCAAGGGCACTGAGCTCGGTCATGGATTCATCGGCTATCAATCGATCTTCAAGGCGGCACGCAATGCCGGGATCGTGCATGTCTTCGCTGAGCAAGAGGAGCCTTATACACGGCCTCAACTAGAATCGGCGAAGGTGAGCTACGCCTACCTGCAACGGTTTTTGTAGAGCAACGTTCGCCCGATATATAAAGGTGGGCGCCCCTAAGTAAGGGTGCATAGAATGGTCCGGAGACTCGCGAAGGCATTCGATTCCGTGCAGACGTGTAAAGCGTCCGTGGAAGATGCCGCTTTTGGCTTCCGGGCGACGGGCATCGCCTTCTCAAGTTCGGCTGACTAGATCGGAGCTGTCTATGAAAATGTCGCGACTTCTGCTGCTGGTCCTCTGCGCGATAGGACGTCTGCAAAGCCACGCCGAAGACAAACCCATTCGCGTGGCGATCGTCGGTCTTGTTCACGGCCATGTCCAGGGCTTCCTGCACGCTCTCCCAAAGAACCCGAGCGCGGAGCTCGTAGCCATCGTTGAACCGGACAAAGTACTCGCTGCCCAGTACGCGAAGGACTACAACCTTGGTGCTTCGCTCTTTCACGGTGACCTAGAAGATGTCCTAATGAAGCAGAAGCCCGATGCTGTGCTGGTGTATACCACAATCCAGGACCACCGCCGCGTCATCGAGCAGGCTGCCAGGCACGGCGTCTCATCCATGGTGGAAAAGCCACTGTGCACCACCATGGAAGACGCGATCGCCATCCGCAAGACAGCGCAGGATCATCACGTAAACGTGCTGGTCAACTATGAGACGACGTGGTATGCCTCCAATGCCGAGGCTCTGCAACTCGCGGGCTCAGGCAAGCTAGGCGAAATACGCAAAGTGGTGGTTCACGATGGGCATGAAGGTCCCAAGGAGATCGGCGTCGGCCCCGAGTGGCTGCCTTGGCTTACCGACCCCGTCCGCAACGGCGCCGGAGCGCTGTTCGACTTCGGCTGCTACGGTGCCGACCTACTCACGATTATGATGCATGGTCGTGCCCCGGTGAGCGTCACCGCCGTTTCGCAGACCGACAAGCCGGACATCTACCCGCACGTGGAAGACGACAGCACCGTAATCCTCCGCTATCCCAAAGCACAGGCCGTGCTTATGCCTTCATGGGATTGGAGCTTCGCGCGCAAGGATATGGAGGTGTACGGCACAGGGGGTACAGCCACTACCGTAGGCCCCAACGGCATACGAACGCGGTTCCGCGGTGAGACAGAGGAAGCTTCGGCGAATGCTCCGCCGCTGCCAAAAAGCCGTGCGAATTCGCTTGCGTATTTAGCCGCGGTACTTCACGGCGAGATCAAGCCGGAAAACGACCTGTCCTCGCTCGACACGAACATGGTGGTCATGCAGATTCTCGACGCCGCTCGCATCTCTGCCGCCACGGGACGCACCGTGACCCTGAAATCGCTTCCGGAGTAGGCCAAAGAGGGAATCAAAGATGAGTCCGACTGCTCGCCTGCTCCGTCTGCCTTGCAGCGATCACGCTGCCATCCAGCCTGAAGACCTATGCAGCGTCCTGGTGGCAGCCCAAGCGGACAGCGGGAAACCGTGTTTCCCGCGCATCGTCTGGGCACAGACCACGCTAAGATCGCCAATGCGCTCACCGGGCCGGATTGGTACCGATATGTCGGCTTCTCGTCAGCAATCTGCCAGAGCAGTTCCCAGGATACCTGCAGATGCCATGCGCTGACGGGTACCTCCGCCAGAGAATTCTTGACAGAAAGTTTCCAAAGAAACCGTATAGTTTCCATGGAAACTGATTCAACGAGCGATCGCCGCGTGCCTGAGTTGGAAACCCATGTTGGGTATTGGCTCAGATGCGTTTCGAACGCGGTCTCGGGAGACTTCGCCCGTGCTTTACAGGAAGAGCAGACTTCCGTCGCCGAGTGGGTGCTGCTGCGTGAGCTTCACGATCGTGGAAGAGCTGCTCCGGGTGAACTGGCCGAATTCCTGGGACTGACCCGTGGAGCCGTGTCCAAGATCATCGACAAGTTGGAAGCGAAAGACTGGGTGCAGATGAATGCGAAGGAGGGTGACAGCCGTTACCGGCTTCTTTCCATCACGCGCGCTGGACGCCGCAGCCTGCCTGTTCTGGCCCAGATCGCTGACCGTAACGATTCAGCTTACTTCGACTGCCTGAGTGCAAGGAGAAGGTTGTTTTTCGCAAACTGCTTATCAGGCTTGCCGAGCACCACCGCATCCACGGTGTTTCAATCCAATGATGTTCAACCCAAGAAGGAGACCTCCGATGGCAGTCACCATCGCTGAGCCGAGGGGAGAACGCCCGTTCGCATAAGCCGGCATTTGCATGCTTTTCCGACTCGGCTTCGCGAAAGCATTTCGTCCATTCCCTCCGGGAGCTACGTGATGCAGCCAGGAGTTCAGGCTGCAAATCGTTTCCGCCGGGCGCCGGCTTCCTTCAACGTGCTATCCTGTTTTTGCGCAGGATTTGCGCAGAGCGCCGCGGGCAGATGACTCCGAATGGATTCGAGTCTGGCCAGAGACCGTGAGCGCCGATCCCTTCCAGCAACGGGCACGCAATGCCTCATGGCTGGTTGCTCTGGCTAGACGGCCGTTTCTTCCTCTCCGCAGAATGCGGACCGGATGTGAAATCGCCTCGCCGTGCAGCAGCAATGCCTAGATGCCGAAGACTTCCTCAGGGAACAACTCGCAAGCAGCGCTGATACCGGAATCCATGACGCCTGCCGTCGGCAACGAGGCGCGCGTCCCTGCATTCGCTTTTGCCGTTCAGCCCCATAAGGAACCCTTTTGTCTACCAACACCCTGACTCTCGATTCAATTTTGAACCCCGCTCCGCTGACGCCTTCGCGGACCATCACCCAAACCGACGCCTCCGCTTCGGCCCTCCACTTCACCGACTTCGCCATTTCGCAATCCCTCAAGGACCGGCTGACCGCAGCCCAGTTTTTCACGCCTACGCCCGTGCAGGCCGGCGCGATTCCGCCCGCGCTGGATGGTGACGACATCCTCGCCACCGCCTCCACCGGCACCGGCAAGACGCTCAGCTTCCTGGTGCCCATGATCGACCGGCTGGAAGCCATCTCCCAGCCCTCCAGCAAGGCCAAGAAGCAGCCCATCCTCGCGTTGATCCTGCTGCCCACGCGCGAGCTTGCCATGCAGGTGCTGGAGCACTACCACAAGATCTGCCCGGCACTGAAGAACGATGCCGTGCTGGTATGCGGCGGCATGAGCGAGAACAACCAGCTCGATGAACTGCGTCGCGGTCCGCGCCTGGTCGTGGCCACGCCCGGCCGGCTGGAGGATTACCTGCGCCGCAAAGCCATCTCCCTGAAAGACGTGGACATGCTGGTGCTGGACGAAGTGGACCGCATGCTGGACATGGGCTTCCTGCCCGCGATCCGGCGCATCGTTGCGGCTCTGCCCAAGGACCGGCAGACGCTGTGCTACTCGGCGACGCTCGACGCGAACATCCGTGAGATCGTCAAGGACTACGTGCACAAGCCCGTGCGGGTGGAGATCGGCCAGACCTCCAAGCCGAGCGATCGCGTGGAGCTGCGTGTCTACGTGATCATGCAGGACCAGAAGCTCGCGCAGCTGGACAAGATGCTGACCGAGGACGAGGGCTCGTACCTCGTCTTCTCGCGCACCAAGCACGGGGCGGACCGCATCGGCCGCAAGCTGGAGAAGCTCGGCCACAAAGTCGAGACCATCCACGGCGACCGCTCGCAGAATCAGCGCACGGCGGCGCTCAAAAAGTTCGCCGATGGAAAGGCCCGCGTTCTGGTAGCCACTGATGTCGCCGCGCGGGGCATCGACATCCAGCACATCGCGCATGTGGTGAACTTCGACCTTCCCAATGGCTCGGACGACTTCGTGCACCGCATCGGCCGCACCGGCCGCGCGGGCAAAACCGGTGTCGCCACCACCTTCATCACGCCGCTCGAAAAGGGTGACGCCAAGAAGATGGAGCGCGAGCTCAAGATCCAGTTCGACTGGCGCGTGGCCGACAAGAACCTCGCCAAGGAAGAGCGCAACAAGCCGGTGGAGATCAGCGCCAAGCCCGGCGACGATCTGGGCGCGCTGCTGGCCATGGAAACGCGTTCCTGGAAGACGGGCGACTCCGACAGCACTCCCCATGGGCACCAGCAGGCACCGCACCATACCCGCGGCGCGGCAGAAGGCCACGGCCGTTCTCACTCCGGTCAGCGCTCCGCCGGGGGCCGCTCCAACAGCGCTTCGTCCACGGGCGGACGCAGCGCGGGTGGGCGGCGTAGCGGTGGCCGCGGCCGCTGACCGGCGCTCCAGCAGGTCTGAGAAGGTCCGGGCCGCAGGCCCGGACTTGCTCGTTTCCAGCTCCGCCCGATCGTGACTCAGAAGCGCTCGCCTCCGGAGACACTCACCCTCGCAGTACGCCTCGCTGGTAAACTAACGGTCAGACGCGCGCGCCTGACCGGCCCTGCTCGATGCGCTCTCCCCGCTGGATGCCGACGCCTTCCTCCCCCGAACTTGCCGATACAAACGGAACCCTGACATCTCCCGCCGGCGAACCCACGCCCGTTCCGCTGGACTACGCTCCCGATGCCACTCCCGAGGTACAGCCCCCGAACGGCACTGCAGCGGCGGACGGATGGCTCGCGCGGGCCGGCCACCTGATCGGCCTGGACCGAGCCATTGTTTTCACGGTGCTGGCTCGCGGCTGGTCGGCCATGGCTGCGGCGATCACCATCGGGCTCATCCTGAAATATCTGACACCCGTCGAGCAGGGCTTCTACTCCGTCATCAACCCCTTGGTCAGCGTTCAGATCATCTTTGAGCTCGGCTTCAGCTTCGTCATCCTGCAAACCGCCTCGCACGAAAGCGCCCATCTGCACATCGCTCCAGACGGCACGGTCACCGGGCCTGACCGCGAGCGTGGACGGCTCTCGTCCATCCTGCAGAAGGCGTTACGCTGGTACACATGCGCGGCGCTGGGCTTGCTGGTGGTTCTGCTCGCGGGGGGCCGCCTTTTCTTCCAGCAGGTCAGCTCCCATCCTCACCAGCAGGCGGTGCACTGGGCCGGTCCCTGGACGCTGGCAGCGGTTGCCGCCACCTTCACCTTCCAGATCGATCCGGTCTTCTCCTTCCTGGAAGGCTGCGGCTTTGTCCCGCAGGTGGCCCGCGCCCGGCTTACGCAGTTCATCAGCGGCTCGCTGCTTTCGATCCTCGCGCTGGTCCTGCACCGCGGGCTGTATGCTCCCGGCGCGATGCTTCTGGGGCAAGCCCTTGCGGGTGGCTGGGCCATTCGCAGTCAACGCCGTCTGTTGGGTAACGTGCTGCGGCACAAGCCCGGCATTCACCAGACTTCGTTCCGCACCGATGTGTGGCCGCTGCAGTGGCGGATGGCCGTTTCATGGGTCTCGGGATATCTCACCATCCCGCTGTTTGCGCCGCTGCTGGCGCACATGGGTGCGTGGGGGCTGGTCGAGGCAGGCCGCATGGGCGTTTCGCTCAGCGTGGCCGCCAAGATCGGCGACGTTGCGATGGCGTGGATGAACACCAAGGCCGCGCCCTTCGGTCGGCTCGTCGCCTTGCGCGAGTTCGCGGAGCTCGACAAGCGCTTCTTCCGCGCGCTGGTCCAGTCCACTGCGCTGGGAACCTGCGGCGCAGTGTCGGTCTGGGTGCTGGCGCAGATCGTGATGCACCACAGCAGCCGCTATGCTGGACGCTTCCTTTCGCCGCTGGGTCTTGCCTTTATGCTGTTCGGATTCATCGCCAATACGGTGGTTTCCTCCATGGCGAACTATCTCCGCGCTCACAAGCAGGAGAAGTTCATGGTCAACTCGATCGTGGGCGCGCTGTACTGCGCGCCGATGGCATGGATTCTCGGCCACCGCTACGGGGGCCTGGGCATCGCCGCGGGATACGCATTCGGCTCGCTGGTGATCGGCCTGGGCTTCGGCACGTACACGTTCCTCAAGTGGCGACGCATCTGGCACTCCGGCCCCGCGCAGCCAACCGCAGCGGAGGTGGCCGCGTGAGCGCAGACCCGACAATGGGCGGCTCAGGAGCGCGGCAGCCGGACCAGCCGATTTTGTCGTTGATGATCCCCACCTTCAACCGCGCACCCTTTCTCGCCGAGTTGCTGGAAGCACTGCTCCCGCAGTTCGCGAGGGTCGCAGCAGATGTGGCCGAGCTGGTTGTCTCCGACAATGCGTCGGACGACAACACCCGCGAGATCGTACAGAGTTTTCACGCGCGCGGACTCCCCTGCAGCTATGTTCGCCAGCCGGAGAATATCGGCGCCGACGGGAACTTCCTGAGCTGCCTGCGTTCCGCGCGCGGGCAATACTGCTGGGTACTGGGTGATGATGACCTTCCGCTCCCAGGTGCCGTCGACGGCCTGCTGTCCCTGCTGGCGCAAGGCGAGCAGACCGGCAGCTATGACATGGTCTACCTCTCCAGCATCGCCTTCAGCGGAACGCTGAATCTCGATGCCGTTCAGACTGCCGACAAGCTGGGCCGCTACGCCGAGGTGGTCACTGACGGGCGCTACTTTCTGGAGAAGGTCAACGCGCTCCTGGGGCTGATCAGCGTCGTGCTGATCAACCGCAATCGCCTCTTCGCCACTCCGCACCGCCCGCTTGACGAGCTGCACAACTCCAACCTGCTGCAGATGGGCTGGATCTTTCCGCTGGTTCATCGCCGCATGCGTGTGCTGTACTGCTGGCAGCGCCTGCTGGCCTACCGTTCGTATAACTCCGGCGGGTGGGGTATCTGCGAAGTCTTCGGTGTGCGCCTGGAGCGCCTCGCCCGCGCCTACTTCGCAGCCGATCCTGCACTCAGCCGTGCGCTGATGAACGGCGTGCTGCGCTACTGGCTCTCCGACGCGATCATGGAAATGCGACGCGGCCGGCACGCCGAAATGAATACCGAGAATTTCGCGCAGGACATCCGACACGTGTTCGCGCGCAACTGGCGCTACTGGCTGTTCATCTATCCCGTTGCCGAACTGCCGCTGCCCTTGGCCAACACTGTCCACCGTTTGCTGCAGCTTCTTAACAAGCTCACTCGCGCAGCACAGGCACTGCGCCGCCACGTGCTCGGCCATGGGGAGTATGTCCGGCCGTAGGGCGACACCCTGCGCAGCGTCGCTGCGTCGTCAGGAGCGCAGACTCTCCTCGGAAAGGGCAACCAGGGGAGCCTCTGGCCGGACTTCGCTGGCCCAGATCTGATGAGTAATGTGCGGTGGCTCGCTGCCGGCGTGCAGGGCCCAGACACACTCCCGGATGCTCTGGTCGGCGGCAGTCATGCGTTCGCGGGAGCGGAGATAGTCCAGCCAGCTTTCCATGATGAAAGTCTCGTTCAGGTGCTCGGGGTCGGCGGCGTCACGATAGATGCCCCAGCGCACCGCACCGCCACGCAGACGCACGCCCTCGAGATGGTGAATGCGGTGCGAGAACTCCGCATAGTTCGCTGCGGAGATGCGGTAGTCGATAGAGATGCGGACTGGCCCTTCATGCGGATCGGCCACCTCAGGCGCGGGACGCCGGGCCTGATAAGGAGTCAGATCGGGCAGCTTGCCCTTGAGGATGTGGATGCGAATGACGAGAGGGTAGGTCAGCGCAAGACCGATTGCCGAGCAGCACATGGCCACGGTCGTCGAAGAGCGCTGGGCTACGGCTCCCCAGACTACAGAGCCGAGCGCGAGGCCTCCCTGGAAGGTCATGAGGTAGGCGCCCAGCGCGCGGGCATACACCCATGCAGGGACTGAGAGTTGCACACTGACATTGAGCGTGGACATGGTGGATGTCCAGGAGAAGCCCGCGCCCACGAGGGTAAGGATGACGATCCAGGGAGAATGCACGAAGGCGAGCACCAGCAGGGTTGCCACGTAGTACAGCGTGGTGCACGTGAGCAGGGTATCGGCATCGACTTTACGGCGAATGCGCGCCAGCAGCGACGCCCCGATCACGGCACCGACGCCCAGCGAGCCATTCAGGATGCCGTAGCCCATGGCGCCCTGGTGCATATCGCGCCGGGCGACCAGCGCCAGCAGCGACCATACAGCACTGACGAAAAAGGTGAAGGTGAACGCGCGAATAAGCGGTCCCTGCAGCGTGGGCGCGTAGCGCAGATAGCGCAGTCCGGAGCGCATGGAGCCGAAGATGCGCTCGGCCGGGAGAGCGCTCTTGTAGATGGGCGTGCGATGCCAGCGCCAAAGGATCCATATGACGGCAACAAAGGATGCGGAGTTCAGCGCAAACACCCAGCTTGCACCCGTGTCGGCATGCACGAACGCCGCTACCAGCAGGCCGCCCAGCGCGGGACCAACAGCGCGCGCGATGTTGTTGGAAGCGGCGTTCAGGGTGACCGCGTTGGGGATCTCTTCGCGCGGCACCAGCTCCGGAACGATGGCCTGCCAGGCCGGGTTGTTCATCGCCGAGCCGACGTTCAGCATGAACGTAAAGAAAAGCAGCGACCATGGTGAGACCACACCAAGAAAAGTGAGCACGGCAAGAACCGCTACGCACGCCAGCATCCATGTCTGCCAGAAGAGCAACAGACGGCGGCGCTCATAGATGTCCGCAGTGGCGCCGGCGAGCAGGCCGAGCAGAAGTACCGGCAGGCTTGCGGCGGTCTGCATCAGTGCGATCAGCAGCGGCGACGTGGTGAGCACCGTCATCAGCCAGGTGCCGGCGGTGTCCTGCATCCATGTGCCTACGGAGGAAACCGTGGATGCGATCCAGCGATCGCGGAACAGCGGAATGCGCAGCGGCGTGAAGGCACCTGGGTTGGTGGGCGAGGGAGGAGCCGCCGACGGCGGTTGGCCCCCTGGGGCCAGATCGGTCGAGTCCGTTTGTGCGGTGAGGCCCACGAGAGCTTGGATGCAAGGAGGCAAAGCCACACCAGGCACCGGAACTCGCCGACAGAGCGCCACGTATCATCACGAAGATGGGAAACCTGCGATTCTTCCTTGCGTCCTCCGTGTTTGCATTTGCGTTCTGCGGCCCGGCTGTGTGGGGGCAAGATGGAGCGCCGATCTCGCCAGAGAAGCCGAACGCAAGGGCGGAGGCTGCGGAGGCACGGTCGGCCGACGCTTCCGAGAAGCCGCTTCCGAAAATGGAAGACCTGATCGCGCGCGTCAAGGCGCACCAGACCGCGTCGGAGGAGCTGCGCAAGAGCTACACCTACAAGCAGACGGTGGTGGCCGACGAGTTCGATTCGCACGGCAACAAGAAAGGCACGCACACCGACGAGTTTCAGGAGTGGATGGTGAAGGACGTCAGCCTGCGCCAGCACCTGGCGCACGACGGCAAGCCTTTGCCACCGGATCAGGCGCAGAAGGAGCAGGCGCGCGTCGACAAGGAGATCGCGGCCATCAAGGACGGCAGCTACAAGAAGCCGGGGCGCAACGTCACGATTGGCGTGACCAACCTGCTAAAGGTGGCGACATTTTCTAACGAGCGGCGCGTAATGGTGGATGGCCGGCCCACCATCCAGTTCGACTACAGGGGTGACCCGGATGCGAAGGCGGCAGACATGGGTCAGCAGGTCATGAAGAGGCTGACTGGTGAGCTCTGGATCGATGAGGATGACGCGGCCATTGCGCGTCTGCAGGGCAAGCTCAGCGAAAACTTCCATGTCGCCGGCGGGCTGCTGGTCAACGTAAAAGCAGGCAGCTTCTTCGACCTGAAGACCGGCCGGGTGAATGGAGAAATCTGGTTCCTGCAGCACATGCAGGCGCACGCGGATGGGCGCTTCCTGCTTTTCAAAGGCTTTGACGGCGATGCCAACATCACCTTCAGCGACTACCGCAAGATGAAGACCAGCGTGACCATCCTGCCCGGCTCGCAGGTGATCGGCGAGGACGGCAAGCCGATTCCGAACCTGGTGGTCGAGCCGGAAGCGCCTGCAAAGCCAACCCCTCCGGCGGTACCATAGCAGTGGCACGCCAAAGCGGAGAACATCACCACAGCGGAGACGACTGCAAGACGAAGACAGCAAAGGGCGGCTACGGCCGCCCCTGATGTCTGGTACGTATCGTTTGTCAATTTTCCGTACGGCCTGTTCTATGCGTGACGATCCGCGCCCCTTTGCGCCCTGGAAGGGCGACTAGAGAGGCTGAACGTCGGACGCCTGCCAGCCCTTGGGACCTTTAACTACGTTGAACTGAACGGCCTGGCCTTCCTGAAGGCTTTTGAAGCCATTGGTGTTGATGGCCGAGTAATGCACGAACACATCCTCACCGTTCTGACGGCTGATGAATCCAAAGCCCTTGGCGTCGTTGAACCACTTCACTGTTCCCTGTTCCATGTCTCGCAAAATCCTTGTTTGATCGATCTGGCGCTGAATCAAACGGGGCTTCGGCAGTGCAGTCTTGCAGAAAACCAATCTGTTTCAAACGATGTGCAAATGTTAGCACGATGGGCAACTTTTCCAAGGAAAAAATGGCCGGCGGTAACGTCTGCACCGCCGTTAGTGCAAACCGATGGTGTCGAGGTGCGCGCGCACGATGCTTTCTGCTTCTGCAAGCACTTCTTCAAGCGTCATGGACGTGGAGTCGAGCACCACGGCGTCTTCCGCCGGACGCAAAGGAGACTCCGCGCGATTGCGGTCGCGCTCGTCACGGGCCTTCAACTCCTGGATGACGGCCTGTTCGGTGATTCGCGATTCTGCCGGAGCAGCCTGACGGTAGCGGCGACTGCCACGAACCTCCGGCGCGGCGTCAAGGAAGATCTTGACCTCCGCATCGGGGAAGACGGCAGTGCCGATATCACGGCCTTCCATGACCACGCCCCCCTTGGCGCCGAGCAGCCTTTGCTGCGCA
Organism: uncultured Acidobacteriaceae bacterium; assembly: GCA_964246235.1. Classification (GTDB taxonomy): domain Bacteria; phylum Acidobacteriota; class Terriglobia; order Terriglobales; family Acidobacteriaceae; genus Granulicella. Next base: position 9,196 of record CAXTPR010000048.1, on the reverse strand, counting down.
ACCATCCAGGCACGCACGCGAGGGTGTACGGAGACCTGCGACGCAGCGGCGGTCACATCGGTATCGCGCACCCGGCGGCTTACGTCGACGCCATCGAGAAGAACGCGATTGCCTTCGCGCTGCGGCTCCAGAACGATGCGGGTGTACGCTGCTTCGGCGACGAGCGCGTCCTCATCGTCAAAGCCAAGATCGCGTTGGATGGCCTTCAGCGCGAGCGCGCGGTACATGGCGCCGGTTTCCAGGTTGAGGAAGCCGAAGCGCCGCGCAAGATGCGCCGCCAGTGTGCTCTTGCCCGCGCCCGCCGGCCCGTCAATGGCGATGACAGGCTGGGTGCGCTTCGTGCCAGCCCCCGTCGAGGGAACCGCTACTTCGTTCTGTGGAGTCGTGCTCATGCCACCCGTATCCTACTCGTCCTCCCTGGGACGACGCGCGGGGCGGTCGCCACGAGGCGGTCCGCTGGGGCGAGTGCCGGCGCCTTTACTGGGACCCTTGCGGGAGGGGCGCTTGCCGGCCGGTATGCCGAATGCGCCACCTCGACCGGGGCGATCGGGTCGACCCGCACCGTCTCGGCCCGCAAATCCTGGGCGGGCAAACGGTTTGTCCACGCGCGGCGGACCTTTCCGGTCGCCCAATGGTGCTCGATCCCCGGACGGGCGCGGGCGTGCAAAGCCTTCATCACCGCTGAAGCTGCGGCGCGGACGCTCGGCACTGTCTCCATTGCCGGAGCGTGGTGCGCGGGGAAACGGCTTGCGGTCTGTGTTGCCTCCGAAGGGTTTGCGCTCGCCAAAAGGTTTGCGCTCGCCCGATGGCGTGGAGCGCGAAGCTCCTGCGCGAAACGGAGGCCTGCCTTCGCCGCGCGGGCGATCCGTCTCACCTTCCTCGCGGCGGCGGAACGCCGGACGCGCGGGACGATCCTGGCCCTCTTTGGCGCTCGCGTCTTCGCGGCGCCTGGGACGGAAGCCACCTTCGCGAGAAGCTCCTCGACTGCTGCCATCCGCGGGTCCGCGGCTGAAGCCCGCGCCGCGCTCTGGACGGGCACCGGAAGGGCGGGGCCGGTCCTCGCCCTCGCGGGAGGGACGTGGACGGAAGGGGCGGTCGCCGCCTTTGGGACCGGTGCGGGGACGGAACGGCTCCGGTCCTGCAGAGCGGTCACGTCCGAAGCCTTCACGGCGCGGCGCGCGCGAGGGCCGATCGGACGGTGCGGAAACATTGCGGCGGGGACGATCTTCGCCACCTTGCCGGTCTTGACCGGCCTGGGGAAACGGCCTGCGCTCCGGCCGGTCGCCAGATGGTTTGCGGTCCCCAAACGGCTTGACGCGGTAGGGACGATCGCCGGCGCGGGCTGGCGGGCGAGAAGCACGGCCTTCGCCTCCTTCCGGCGCTCCGGGGCGCGGCTTGCGATCCTCGTTCCAGGGCTTTGCGTACTGGCTGCGTTCGGGGCGGGCAACGGTCCCTTCAGTGCGCTGGAAGGGGCGGCGCTCGCGATCGCTGGGTGAGCGTTCTTCGCGGCGAGGAGCACGGGAGGGAGGGCGGCCGCTGCCACCAGAGCTTGCAGAGGTACGAAAGCTTCCGCCCGCAGGTCGGGAACGGGCGCCGCCCGCCGCGATGCGCTTACCGCGGAAGTTGGCGGCGTCGGGTTCGCGGCGTGGGGCGAAGCGCCTGATCCTTTCGTTGGCGGGAGCCTCGCCGCTCTCCACGATTGGGGATGATTCCGCTTCGCTTAATTCCGGCTTCGCCGTTGCGGTCTCCGGTGCGAGCGCTTGTGGCAGCTCGATTTCAGGAAAGTTCGGCAGAGCGCCGGGAATGTGGATCAGCGTCTTGCCGTCAATTACAAGCTCATTCAACTCGCGGGCGCCGACCAGCGCGTGCAGGACTTCACGAATGCGGGAGCGCGGAGCCACCGGCGAAAGGAATGCGGCCACTTCCTCTTCGCTGGCCAGGAGTGCCTGCGCGAGATACAGCGACACCAGCGCGGAAAGAGCCGTCGGCTGACCGGCGTTCGTACCGGCCTTGATGGACTTGGTGAAGCGGCGGGTGGTGAGCTCCCAACGGGTTGCGCCCGGCGCGTCCGGGCCGCCCAGTTGCAGCAGCGGAAGGACGCGCAGGTGCTGCCAGAGTTCGCTGAGGGCGCGGAGGATGGCCGATTCCGTCAGCTCACGACCGAGCTCGGCGGCGAGCTCGGCGGCGGATAGCTCGCCGCGCTCGGCGAGAAGATCGTAGACCGCGAGGGCGAGGGGAGTGACCTTGTTCGTGCCGGACGTCGCGGGCGGCTGCTTCCAGAGCTTGTCGCCGCGCAGCGTGTAGAGAAAGGAGAAGACCTGCGCGGAGGCGATAAAGTCGGGCAGGTCGCCGGGGCCGCCGAGCAGGTTGAGCGGCACGGCATGGCCTTCCGCCACCAGACGCGCCACCAGACCGCGAGCGGTTTCGCTCTGTGCGAGCGAAGCGGCTTCATTGGCCTCGCCCAGGGTGGCTTCGACAAACGACGGCGCCGGAGCGCCCAGCTGCTGGGCGCGTGGGGCAAACAGCACGAGGCCCAACGGCGCAAGCCAGTCGCGGGCAGCTTCCAGTGTGAGAATGGGCTCGCCGGCCTGGCGCCATGAAGCGGAGCGTGCCAACTGGAGCTGCGCAGCGGAGATAGGTTCCTGGGATGCCAAAGTGAGTGAGCCCTTCTTGATGTTCGTGGGTCCTGCCAGCAGGCACGTTCACGCACGAGACGAGACGTGGCGGGAGGCCACTCTGCATACGATGCGGTTGCTGTGTGGTTGAGGTGTTGAAGCGGAGCCTCGCGCGCCGGAAACCGGCTAAATGCGTCCGAAGGCCCGCTGGATGTCTTTTAGAGAATACCGCAATGCAATAGGCCGGCCGTGTGGACAGCTGGTGGGGTGCTCGGTTTTCGCGAGCTCGGCGAGGAGCCAGTCTATTTTGGCGGGCTCGAGCGGCGTGTTGATCTTAATGGCCGCATGGCAGGCGATGGAGGCGGCAATGCGGGTGCCCCGGACCTCCGTGTTTTCCGCCTGCTGCTCGCGCGCGGTGACGGCGAGGACTTCTTCCAGCATGCGTTCCAGCTCGCGGCCCTCCAGGCCGACCGGCGTGGCCTTGACAGCGAGGGTACGCGGGCCGAACGGTTCGGCCTCGAAGCCGTTGCGCTCCAGCTCCTCGGCGATCTGCGCGAAGGTGACCATCTGCTCGGGAAGCAGCTCGAGGAGAACGGGCAGGAGGAGCCGCTGGCGCTGGACGCGCTCGGTTTCTCGCTCGCGCAGGATCTTTTCGAACAGGACGCGCTCGTGGGCGACGTGCTGGTCGACGATCCAGAGGCCCTCCTCATTGGTAGCGAGGATGAAACTGTCGCGCAGCTGGCCGAGGGGCTTGAGCGTGGCGAGCGAATTGAGGGTGGGCTGCCGCTCCTGCGAGTTCGCGGCGTTGTCCTGCTCGGCCGCGGCGGACTCCTCGTAGCCAACGGGAAGCCCGGCGCCCTCGAAGGCGAGACGGCCAGGGACGGGTGGGACGATCGGCTGCTGCAGCGCAAAGGGCTCGGCGTCCGCGGGATCGATCGGCGGCTCGCTTTCGAGGGCGAGGGTGCGGGGCCCGTGCAGGGGCCGGTCAAGTTCGGACACGGGACTGACATCCACCAGGAGCGAGGAGCCCGCCGTGGGGGCGGAGTGCAGCGCGGTGAAGAAGCTGGTCGTGGGCCGCGCATGGATCAGCGCAGTGCGCACGGCATCACGAACGAAGTCGTGCGTGAAGGCACTCTGACGGAAGCGGACTTCGGTCTTGGCAGGATGCACGTTGACATCGACTTCCCCCGGTGGCATTTCAAGAAAGAGCAGCACGACCGGGAAAGACGTGGGCGGAATAATGTTGCGGTACGCCTCCGTGAGCGCATGGAGAATGAGGCGGTCGCGAATCAGGCGGCCGTTGACGAACACGTACACAGAGTTGCGGTTGAGCTTTTGCAGCTCGGGTTTGGAGGCAAAGCCGGAGAGGCGCAGGAAGCCGGGCTCGGGCGGCTCGTAGTCTTCCGCGCGCTGCCACGGCGGCGGCTCCGGGATGCCGGTGCGGGTGAAGTCTGTTTCGGCCGTCATGGGAATGAGCTGCTCGAAAGTCTCCCGGCCGAAGATCTGATAGAGACGCTCGCCGGCGTTGGCGACGGCAGGCGCGATGACCAGCGCCTGCGTAGAGGAGTGCAGCTCGAAGTGCTTGCCCGGATGCGCGAGCGCGTAGTTGGTGACCAGGCCGGCGACGTGGCCGAGTTCGGTCTGCTCGGAGCGCATGAACTTGCGGCGCGCGGGCGTGTTGAAGAAGAGATCGCGCACCGCAATGGTGGTGCCCTGCGGCAGGCCGGTCTCCTCAACGCGCAGCAGCTTGCCGCCGGCGATCTCGATGGAGGTGCCCGCTTCGTCCTCGAGGGCGCGGGTCTCCAGAGTGAGGCGCGCTACCGAGGCGATGGAGGGGAGGGCTTCACCGCGAAAGCCGAGGGTGGCGATGGAGAGCAGGTCGTCGGAGCTGCGGAGCTTGGAGGTGGCGTGGCGCTCGAAAGCAAGCAAGGCGTCGTCGCGGCCCATGCCGTGGCCATTATCGACGATGCGGATCAGCTTGCGGCCGCCGGCTTCGACCTCGATGCGGATGCGCGTGGCGCCGGCATCGAGAGAGTTTTCGAGAAGCTCTTTGACGACCGAGGCAGGGCGCTCTACAACCTCGCCGGCGGCGATCTGGTTGGCGACCTGGTCGGAAAGGATGTGGATGCGGCCCATGGAGAGAGTGAGAGATGAGAGAACAGAAATGAGAGATGAGCGTCTATTGGGAAATTGTTGGTTTGGCGGCTTGCTGCTTGGCTTTGAGAGTGGACAAGGTGGCGTACAGCATTCGGCTAACTTCGTAGCACAGCGCATCGCAACGAGTGGAGCTGTCTGCGCTGCCGAAGCCAAGCTGCCTGGCAAGCAGGAGTTGTCATTGAACCTCGAACGTGGAGCCTCGTGCGATGCTGAGAAAATGCAGAAGCTGAGCTGTTGAGCCGCGTCCGTAGCCTTCCGCAATGTTGCTGGAAACTGATACTGCGGCGCGCCGTAGTTGACTTGTCAGACCATAAAGCTCTTCCCGCGGATAGTCTCGTGAGAAGTCATAAACAGCAACGCACAATTGCATTGCTCTTTGCCAGACGATCAGATCACGGAACGAACGGCAAGATCTGATCTCTCATCTCTGTTCTCTCGCCCTTACCGGTCGCCGATCAGGTGCAGGCGCATGAAATTCGTGGCTCCCGTCTTGGTGGCTGTGCCGGCAACGATGCCCACCACCTGCTTTGGCTTCACGAATCCACCGCCTTCCAGCATCTCCTCAGCCATATTCACGAGCTTGTCGGTGCCGGTGAAGCGGGCGCACTGAATGGGAAATGTGCCCCACAGCAGCATGGCGCGATGCACCACGGCCTCATCAGGCGAGAGAGCGTAGATCGGGGCATCGGGACGGTACTTCGAGAGCAGGCGCGCCGTGTTGCCGGATTCGGTAAAGATGGCGATCGCGGCGAGATCGAGATCCTGCGCGGAGTGCGCCATGCACTCGCAGATGGTTTCCGGAATGGTGAGCGAGCGGCGCTTGCCGGTGCTGAAGACGCGCGGCTCGTTGCGCATCTGGGCTTCGGTTTCGGAGACGATTTTACTCATCATCGCCACCGCTTCCACGGGGTACTTGCCCGCGGCGCTTTCCGCCGACAGCATGACCGAGTCGGTGCCGTCGTAGATGGCGTTGGCCACGTCGGAGGCTTCGGCGCGGGTGGGGCGCGGGTTCTCGATCATGGACTCCAGCATCTGGGTCGCCGTGATGACCGGCTTGCGGTACTCGGCGGCGCGGCGGATCAGGTGCTTCTGAATGGCGGGCACCTTTTCCGGCGGCACCTCCACGCCCAGGTCGCCGCGCGCGACCATGATGCCGTCGGCCACTTCCAGAATGGAATCGAGATGGTCAACCGCCTGCGGCTTCTCAAGCTTCGCGATGACCCACGCATCCGACCCCAGCGCAGCCACGCGCGACTTCACGTAGCGCACGTCATCGGCGGTCTGCACGAACGAGACCGCAACGGTGTCCGCGCCGGCCTTCAGGCAAAACTCGAGATCAGCTTCGTCCTTTTCCGTGAGCGACGGCACCTTCATCAGCACGCCGGGCAGGTTGATGCCCTTCTTCTCGCCGAGCATGCCGCCATTGATGATCTCGGTCACGACATCCGCGCCTTCGATGCGCAGCACACGCAGCTCGATGAGGCCGTCGGAGAGCAGGACCTGATCGCCGGGCCTGAGGTTTTCCGCGAGCGTAGGGAACACGGTGGAGATGCGCCCGGGGGTGCCGGGAACCTGCTCAGGTGTGATGGTGAGCTGCTTACCGGCCTGCAGCAGCACCGGCCTGCCCTCCACCAGCGTGCCGGTGCGTATCTTGGGCCCTTGGAGGTCGGCCAGAATGCAGACCGGCTTGCCTTCTTCTTTCGCGATGCGGCGCACCATGGCGATGAGCTCGGCCTTCTGCTCATGCGATCCATGCGAGAAATTGAGACGTGCAACGTCGAGGCCCGCGCGAACGAGCTGACGGAAGGTAGCATCCGAGCTGGATGCGGGCCCCAGGGTGGCGACGATCTTGGCTCGCCGTGGAACATCCGAATTCAGCGATAATAGGTCCGCCTGCGTTGTGTTGCTCCCCACCCTGAATGCCTCCTGGCGCGCTGCCCATGCAAGCCTGTCGGCCGAAAGCCATTCTAACCGCTGCGCGCGAAAGCCCTTGCATTCCCGATCGGCTTGCGCGAAAAGGCAGGCTCTTACAGTTTCCCGGATTCCACGCTCGCTTGCTCCGCAGCGGCCTTGCGCTGCGCAAAGCCTCTCTGCGCGTTGAACTCCGATCCGATGAGGACACTCGCAGCAATGAGGTAAAGCCAGAACAGCAGAGCGATGGCCGCGCCCAGCGAGCCGTACACATGGCTGTAGTTGGCGAAGCGCGTGACGTAGAAGCCGAACAGCAGGGTGGCGACGAACCAGAGAATGGTTGCGAGAGCGGCGCCAGGCAGACTCCCGCGCCAGCTCCAGTCGCTGCGCAGGACCAGCCAAGGCTCGCGCACCCACGGCTCCAGCTGCTCGCGCATGTGCTGGCTGAGGTCCGTGCCGAGGTGATAAATCACCGCGAGAATGCCGACACTGCCGGCCAAAGCAATGGTCCAGCGCAACAGGAAGGCAGCGACATAAACGGAGGTTTGAAAGCTCGGCGCGACCTGACCCGCGACCCACAGCGCGAGCTGATGACCGAAGACCACGAGTACGCTGGCCAGGGCCATGGGTACCAGGGACAGCGGAACAAGAGCCAGCGCCCGTCCACGGCGCCGCCAAAAGCCCGCGGATTCCTCCGGAAGCCGGTGAGCCCTGCGGAAGCCCTCCATGAGCGTGGCGACCACGCTGGATGCGCCGGAGAGGCTAACTACCACCGACCCGAGCAGAGCACGCGCGGTCTGCGGGCTCTTTCCTTCGGCCCCGAAGTATGCGTCCAGCAGCGGCGTAACGTTGGAAGGCAGCACACGGTCGAACAAGAACGACATCTGCAGGCGAAACGGCGCGGCATCCGGCAGGAGCGCGACCACCGCCGCCGCCACGATCAGCGAAGGAAACAGGGCCACAATGGCCGAGTAGGCCGTGGCTTGGGCGACGGTCAAAAAGTCGTGGTCGATCGCGGCAAGTACCGCCTGACGCAGAAGCACGAAGACGTGACCTGCGGCACGCGCCGGCGCGAACAGGGTACCGCGGCGGATCAGGGAATGGAGCCTGCGTCGCATGGGCTAAGTCGTACTCCCAGTTTCACCACACCGGAATGTTCTAGGACTTCCACTTGTTCAGGAAATCCGTGACCGTCTGCGGCTTGTCGTAGCGCATGTCGGAGAACTCCTTGTTCTGCTTGTACAGCACTTTGCCATCGGAATCCAGGACCGCCAGGGCGGGCACACCTTCCACGGGGACACCGTACTTGTGAGCCAGGTCGAGGTTGGCGTCCTTGTGCCCGATATTCACGTTGACCTTCACGAAGTACTTCGCCATAAGGTCTGCGTTGGGTTGCTGACGCAGATAGATGTCAAGCACTTTGCAGTCCCCGCACCAATCGCCGCCGAAGTCGAGAATGACGCGCTTGCCGTCCGCGCGCGCCTTCTGCAGACCGGCGGCCACATCGGCGTTTGCATCCCCAATCGGCGGGTAGAGGCCCATATCGGCAGCAGGTGGCGCGGTGTAGGGCTGCTTGGCCGCCTTGCGAGCCGCCACGGTGTCGGGGACGGCTTCGGGGGATGCGGCATTGTGTTTGCAGCCGACCGGTGCGAGCAGCAGAAAAGCCGCCACGGAGAGGGCAAGGCTGCGAACGGAAGAAGAGGCTGGCTGGACGAAAGGACGCGCAGGGGCGAAGACGAGCGATTTCATGGAAGGAAACTCCTTGGACCACCCTTCCACAAACGCGCTGCTGTGATGGAAGAGGCTCGGGTATTCGATGCAGGAGCCGGATGCATATGCTCATCGGCGTGAAGAAACTTGCCTCCGGAGCCTGCTTGCGCCGCGCCCTGCAGGATCAGTTGCAGGCGGCGACTTTCCGCTCTCAAAGCGCCGCGCTCCCGGTTTCCTCCCCCAAGGAGACTCTTGCTGTCTCGCGATCAGCATCCAAAGGCTTATGAACATCGAGCAAACAAGGCCCAATAAACCGAATTTTCTTCGCGTCGCGCTCCTTTCCGCCGCGGCCATTCTCCTGATTGCCTTAATCGCGCTGGCAATCGTCGGCTTCGACGGGAAGCGGCTTCTGCCTCACGCGTTCACAAGGATGAACACCTCCCGGCTGGTGCTGCCGGCTTCGTTGAGCACTCAACTGGGATGACCGGACGGCTTGAGCGGAGCGACGCTGCCGGGCCCTTCGACGAAGGCTGTTGATCGGCCGGTGCGTTATTTGGATCCCGTGTAGTAGCCGTCGCGTGTCTGCACAGTCAGCTTGTCTTTGGCGTGCGAGCCGGCAAGCTCCAGTTCGATGCGATGGTAACCTTCCTCGGCATTGGAAGCTGAGGGGGTAAAGCCCAGGCGGTAGCCCTGACGGAGTTCATCGCCGATCTGCGCGTAGATCACGTCAAGAGTGTTCTTCTTCGAGACCTCGAACACATGGCCACCGGTTTCGCCGCACATACGCTCCAGGATTTTCCTGC